>CAVRBS010000021.1:0-24026 GCA_963719235.1 uncultured Bacteroidales bacterium | reverse complement strand
CGCTGCTCCTGCTCTCCCTGCTACTTCTAACAACGGCATTACCGGTACCTGGTCACCCGCTGCTATTAATACTACTGTCGCGGGTACTGTGACTTATACATTTACTCCTAATGCCGGCCAGTGTGCTACAACTGCTACAATGGATGTGTTTGTTGCGAATTCAGACTTTGCAATAACAAAAACAGCAACAGAAGCTAACTACAGCACAGTGGGAGACGTAATCCATTACACCATGGTACTTTCCAATACAGGAAACGTATCAATAAGTTCGGTTAATGTTAGTGATCCCGGAGCAGATGCAACGCCGGGTGTAGTACGGGGAGCCGATCAGTCCGGCAATAATGATAATATTCTGGATGTTGGTGAAATATGGACCTACACTGCACAACATACTATAATACAATCTGATATAAATGCCGGCGGCTTTACCAACAACGTTACCGCAACAGGTTCATCAATAACTTGCGATCCTGAAAACGCCACTGCAAGTGTAACAGTTCCAGCCGATCAGCGTCCTTCACTGACAATAGCCAAGACCAGCACAACTTCTCCGAATACCTATGATGCAGCCGGTGATGTGCTGACATATGATCTGGTGGTAACCAACGATGGTAATGTCACCCTGACCAACATCATCGTCAGTGACCCGATAGCAGCTGTAACCGGCAGCCCGATAGCCACCCTCGCCCCGGGAGCCAGCACAACTCTGACCGCCAGCTACACTGCAACACAAAATGACCTTAACACAGGATCTGTTTACAATACTGCAACTGCCAGCACTACATTCGGCACAGTGAACGTGACTGCATCAGATGATGAGACAATCCTCGCCACTCAGCTACCTGAACTGCAAATCGTCAAGTCAGCCGACAGAGCAACCTATATCGCCCCCGGCGAAATCATTAACTACACCCTGCTAGTAACCAATACAGGTAATGTCACAATTACCGGAATTACGGTGAGCGATCCGAATGCCATTGTGACCTGCACCGGAGCACCATATACACTTGTCCCCGGCGCCAGCACAACCTGCACCGCCACTCATACTGTGACAGCAGCTGATATCACTGCAGGAAGCATTACCAACACAGCAACTGTGGCCGGCATCAGCTCCCAATAAAGCACTGTAACCGCAACAAGTAATACTATAACAGTACTGCTCCAGAACCTGCCTCCGGTAATCAGCTGTCCGGTTCCGATAGTCACCAATACGAGTGCCACCAGCTGTGATATCCTGATATCCACAGGCCTGCTGGCCACATATTCTGATCCAAACAATAACATTGCCACTGTCACATGGGTGATGACGGGTGCTACCAATGCCGTATCCCCGATAACAGGCATCAATGATCTGAACAGCTATACTTTCAACCTGGGAGTCACCACCGTTACCTACACCGTCACCGATGCATTAGGTAATATCAGCCTCCTGCAGCTTCACCGTAACTGTAACGGACAATATTAATCCAACCGCAGTATGCAGGAACATTGATGTCAATCTTGATCTTAACACAGGAACCGCCAATATCACTGCAGCTGAAATCGATGGCGGCAGCTTTGACAACTGCGGCATCGCATCTATGGCAATCGACGTAACCAGCTTTGACTGCTCAGACCTTGGTGCCAACAATGTGATACTTACTGTCACTGACAACTTCGGCAATACCGGAACATGTACCGCAATAGTGACTGTACATTATGCCAATGCACCGCAACCTGTTGTCACACCGCAGTCGGATGTTATCTGCAGCGGAGAGACGATCAATCTTGCCCTGACCAATAACCTCCCGAACACAACATGGACCTGGACCGTGAATTCACCAAACGGCATATCAGGCACCTCGGACGATAACACCGGCCTGCGCACTTCAATAAATCAGACCATATCCAACTCTGCTGATGTAGCTCATCAGGTCGTCTACAACATTACCCCGAGAGTATACGGTGCATGTAATCTTGAACCTATTACTGCTCACATATGGGTTAATCCAGTGCCTCAGATAGACGTCAGCTCAGCGGACAGTATCCTTTGTTACGGAGAGAGTGCCACTATCTCCGTACGGAGCGAGAATCCATCTGTCCGCGGCCAGTGGGTATATGACCTGACCGTCGCAGCTGAGTCAGGTGTAACCGGCTACAACACTGGCGGAACTTATACTTCACCCACAGACCTTACTGAAACCCTGTTCAACAGCACCACACAGACGAGACAGGTAGTCTACAGCTTCACCCCGCGCATCATCCCGGAAGACGGAGGTGCAGATTGCACGGGGTTGACGGAAACCGTGACATTACTGGTACATCCGCGGCTGACCTACACAGTTGATACATCTGATTACAACGGATATAACATCAGCTGCTACGGACTGTCAGACGGCTACATCAGGATCACACCGACAGTTGACCTTGGTCCGTTCACCTACAGCTGGACCGGCCCGCGTAACTTCACAGCATCAACCAGCTCCATATCAGGACTGTTTGCCGGGCAGTATACTGTAATAATCACCGACAGAAACGATTGCCCTGTCACACAGACATTCAATATGCGCGAACCCGGTGAACTCGGTATGACATTTAACCTGTCGTTGAGCAACGATGGTATTTACAATATCAATTGCCACGGCGCTCACACCGGGTCCGTTACCGTAATTCCTGTCAATAATGTCGGTGCAGTCAGTTACAGCTGGTACGACGGTGCCGTTGGAAACCCAAGGAATGAGCTCGGTGCCGGGTCATATGCTGTATTGATAACGGATGCCAACAGGTGTCAGGCCACCGGAACCGCCACCCTGATCGAACCGCCGATACTGGAGGCAGAGTATGACATTACTCACGCGTATTGTCCCGACGCTCCTGATGCAGAGATCGACCTGACCGTAACAGGAGGATCAACGGCCAGTGAATATCACTACATCTGGACCGGTCCGAATGCCTTTACAGCTACTACTGAAGATCTTTCAGGCATTCTCCCGGGAACCTATACTGTGACTGCCACTGACTTTAACGACTGCTCAATTACAGTGTCCATGCTGGTCAGACCCAAGAACGAGATATGCCTCACCATTCCTGAAGCTTTCTCGCCAAACGGAGACTTAATAAATGATACATGGGATATTGCTGCCTATAATGAAAACATTGATCTCAGCAACCTCTATCCGAACATTGTAATTAAGATCTTTAACAGGTGGGGACAGAAGTTATGGGAATCAGAGCCAGGCTATCCTGAGCCATGGGACGGAAGAAGCAACGGTGTCAAGTTGCCGATCAACTCGTACCATTACACTATTGATCTTGGCAACGGATCAAGATTAATAATCGGAAACATAACGATAGTATATAAATCAAGGGAATAAAACAGGTAAATAACTGAACCGTGAAAAGGCTGATCATCATATTATTCTTTGCTGTTGCCGGGGCACAATTCTCATTTGCCCAGCAGATGCCCTTGTACAGTCAGTATATGTACAATAAGTTCCTGATAAATCCTGCTGCCGCAGGAAGCGAAGGATACACCAGCTTCAACATCACTGCCAGGGAACAGTGGGTTGGATATGCCGGTGCACCAAGGACCTACTCCCTCAGCTACCAGACAAGGTTTACAAAAAGGAAATATTCACTTGATAAAAACATTTTCGGTAACAATAAATACAGGGCAAAGACGGAAGGCAGGACAGGACTGGGTATTGGCCTTATCAGCGACAAGAACGGACTTGTTCAGAGAACAGGTTTCCAGGTAGCATATTCATATCATGTCTGGGTTCAGGATTATACCCAGCTATCGATGGGCCTTGCCGCCACCGGATATCATTATATTATCAATGCCGATGACGAAAGCTTCAAGGATCCGGCTGAACCGTGGCTGACTGACAATCTGCGGAAAGGGGTATTTGTTCCCGATCTGAACTTCGGCTTGTATCTGATGAATGACAGGTATACTCTCGGATTTTCCGCGGAATCACTTCTTGGAGCAGCAGCAAAAATCGGTGACGGCTCTGTAGATTCATTACAGGCATATGACAGGTTCAGGATGTCGAGACACTATTACGTGTTCGGGTCATACAGCTTCCAGACGTCGAAGAATATTGAAATCGAACCTTCGGCACTGCTGAAGATGTCGGAACAGATCCTGCCCCAGGCGGATGTCGGCCTCACCTTTATCTTTGACCAGACCTTATGGGCCGGAATGGCTTACCGTACCGGAGGATTCTACGGCAACGGAAGTTATGGCGCCCTGATCGGAAGCATGAGGGTAAGGTGGGGAAATATGTATATCGGCTATTCGTATGATTATACCCTGAGCGAGATCGAGAGTGTGACGGGAGGATCGCACGAGCTCGTACTGGCTCTCAAGCTGGGAAGCAGCAATAAGAAGTACAGGTGGCTGGATCGCTACTAACGCAAGGTTAAAGGAGAAAGGTTAAAGGTTAAAGTCATTGCATGAAGGCAATAGGCAATAGGCAATAGGCAGTAGTGAGGAATTAAGAATTAAGAATTTAGAATCAGGCAATTCGCAGAATTGCAAGATCGACAAATCGAAAATTAACTGGACCCTCAGACATCAGACCTTGAACTCTCAGACTTCAGGCATCAGACCTTCAGATCGTTGGACTTTTTTTCCAGCAGCACAACATTCTCCACGTGGAAAGTCTGCGGGAACATATCCACGGGTTGCACCCGCGTTACAGTGTAAGCCGTTGAAAGAAGATCTATATCACGGGCCTGGGTGGCAGGATTACAGCTGACATAGACTATCCTGCCGGCACCGGATCTCCTGATAGCACCTACGACATCAACATGCATCCCTGCCCGCGGAGGGTCAGTGATAATGACATCAGGCCTGCCCCTCTCGGCAAAGAGTGCCTCACCAAGAATATCCTTCATGTCCCCGGCAATGAATGCAGACATTGCTGATATTATTAACGGAAGCGTTTACTGTCGCATCTGCCACAGCCTCCTGGATATATTCTATTGCTGTCACCCTGGAGGCTCCGGAAGCGAGATAACAGGCAATGGTGCCCGTCCCGGTGTAAAGGTCATAAACATTCTCTGATCCGGTCAGTCCTGCAAAGTCCCTTACCACCTTGTAAAGCCTCGCTGCCTGGCGGCTGTTGGTCTGGTAAAACGACTTGGGTCCCACCCTGAACCTGAGCCCGTCAA
The DNA here is from genome assembly GCA_963719235.1 of uncultured Bacteroidales bacterium. Lineage (GTDB taxonomy): Bacteria > Bacteroidota > Bacteroidia > Bacteroidales > VadinHA17 > SR-FBR-E99. The sequence goes on along the minus strand of CAVRBS010000021.1, from coordinate 18,869 downwards.
TCGTCTCAGTTATAAACTCAGTGCCCGAGTAATGAACAGGAAGCTGATCCGCCAGGCTGTCGTTGTGTTTTGTATTGATGATGTACCATAGTGAGGTTATCACCGGAAATTTTCCGGCAATATGGCTTAACAGCTTTTCTCTTGCATCAGGCTCATCCTCAGCCATTATCACGATAGCCATAACCTCTCCGTCGCCAGTGATGCGTATTATCAGGTTCCTCATCAGGCCTTTATGGTCACGCAGATCATGAAAAGGCAGACCATTGGCCAGGGCATAATTCCGCACTTCATTGCGGATGGCATTCGAAGGTTCCGGCAGCAGGAGACACTCATGAATATCAAGGACCTTGTCGTATATACCCGGGATATGAAACCCAAGGGCAGGTGAGGATGCAATATCATCTCCTCCGGCAATCTCATCGCGTGTCATCCACCGTCTGGCAGAAAAAGTGAACTCAAGCTTGTTGCGGTAGAAATATTGGTTTTCAGACCCTATGATAGGATCAATCTCAGGTATGGGTGTATGGCCGATGCGGGTCAGGTTATCCTTAACCTGCTTTTCTTTATAGAAGAGTTGCTTTTCATATGGCAGATGCTGCCAGCGGCAGCCGCCGCAGATGCCAAAGTGCCTGCAGGGCGGTTTTATGCGGTCCGGCGACGGGCTGGTCACGGCAACAGCGATACCTTCCATATAGCGTTTTCTCTTTCTTGTGACCCTGACATCAACCACGTCACCGGGTATCATGCCCGGCACAAAAAGCACCATATCGTTTACCCTGGCAATAGCATTTCCCTCTGATCCGATATCTGTGATCGTCACACCCCTGAGCAGAGGCAGCTGCTTCTTTCTTCCCACCTTGCTACCTGTATGTTTTAAAGAACGTCAGTCCTGCCAATCCTGCAGGAACAATGCCTCCCGAGTGATCGAGATCCTGCATAGGCTCGTAAATGACAAGTCAGAGGGCTTGTACCTGCATCAAGCATGGCATCATGCATTCTTTCCGACAGTACCGGAAACACGTAATCGTCAGCCGTTCCATGGAGGAAAAGCAACGGTACACTACTGTTCCAACCCTGTATACTGTTCGCTGTCAAGGCATCGCGTACTCCCTGGTACGCTGCCGAGGTCGAATATCCGCTTATATAATCAGCCTTGAAAAGGCCTGCGATGGAGACGGTTAACTGGTCATTGATCTGTCCTGATGAATGCATCCCGTCATACAAACCAGGGATGCGGCCTGCATAGGGGTCATTGTAAAGATCGGTGAGGGAATTGGCAAACAGGTCATACTCAGTGTATGCGTTGGAAATATATCCGAGGAAGACTGGCATTGGATACTCTGTCAGTCCAAGAACATAGGAATTAAAATAACTTAAATCGTAAGGACCCGCCCCGCAGGAGGCTGCCTTAACCGTAAAATCAGAGCCGTAATCATTCTCCATGGCGTCAAGGAGAGCCAGGGTAGCCCATCCGCCCTGTGAATATCCGAGCAGAAAGTATTCATCGCTGACAGTGATGTCTTTTGCAATATCTTTATCAAACTCATCAAGCGAGTACAACATGTCAACGAGGGTCTGAACGGTTGATTCCTTATGAAGGTAAGGGTGTGCCATATCATCAGACACACCGAAACCAAGATAGTCAGCCAGCACAACCACATAGCCCGTCGAGGCTACGCACTGGAGAAACTGATATGCCTGGTAATCAGGATCCACTGAAGGCGCATTTGCATTAAGTGTGTTTGTTCCGTTCTGGTACGAAAGCACAGGATACGCACCCGGAACTGACGGTACCATAACCAATCCTGAGGCCAGGACATCTTCACCCATGAATGTTGTATTGTAGGTGATGCTGTAAATATTCACACCGGTTTTAACTTCAGGAATTAAATCAGCAACCTCAGGGTACAGGATCGCTGCATAATTGAGCAGAGTGACCATGTTCTCCTTTGTCCTCATAAACTCCAGGTCACTGGAGACAAGGAATAAATTATCTTCAAACGGATCCGGTTCCTTTTCGGAGCACGATTGCATCAACAGCAACGGCAAAAAAACAGGCACCAGCGCTAATATTCTTATTTTGCTTCTCATGACTTTCCTTCTACAAGACAAAGATACTGCAAATAAGGTTGCATGAAAGGCAGTAGGCATTAGGCAATAGGCAGTAGCGTTAACACTAAGCTAAGAGCATGGGCAAATGGCATCAGGGCAACTGGGCAATAAAGAATGAAAAATTATGAATTCAGGACCTGCGATCTCTGATGCTACAAACTATCTACCCTCCGTATTCAGACCTGAGGATCGGAGTACTCCTCCAGCCTTAGGAGTAGTCAAGCTAAAACACTGAGCACTATGCCCGAGCTACTTGCTCCACTGCCTACTGCCTATTGCTCCATGCAATTTCCTATCTTTGCCCCTTCAAAGATTTATCCGATGGTTTCCGTCAATAACGTATCGCTTCTCTTTGGCAGTTTTGTGCTTCTTGATGAGGTGTCATTCCTGATTACCCGGCAGGAACGCATCGGCCTGACAGGGAGGAACGGCGCCGGCAAATCGACACTGATGAAGATCATTGCAGGACTGCAGGATCCTACCTCCGGGTCGATCGAGCGGCCCAGGGAACTGACGACAGGATATCTCGAGCAGCAGATGAAGGTGTCCGACACCACCACGGTGCTCGAGGAGGCTCTTACCTCATTCACCGAGCTGAGGGCGCTGGAGCAGGAGACTATCGCCTGCACACGCGAGGTGGCAGAACGGACTGACTATGAAACCGAAAGCTACAGAAATCTCTGCGACAGGCTCCATACTGCCAGTGAGAGATACCGCATGCTTGGGGGAAACGACTATGTCTCACTGACCGGACAGACGCTGACCGGCCTGGGCTTCAGCCAGGCCGATTTTAACAGGCCTACCCGTGAGCTGAGCGGCGGCTGGCGCATGCGCGTGGAACTGGCCAAGATACTGCTGAGAAAACCTGACCTCATCCTGCTCGATGAGCCCACCAACCACCTCGACATAGAATCAATACTGTGGCTTGAAAATTTCCTGATGACATACGCCGGCGCAGTCATACTGGTCTCCCACGACCGCACCTTTCTTGACAACGTCACCAGGCGCACCATCGAGATCAGCCTCGGCAAGATATATGACTATAAAGTACCTTATACCAAATATACTGAGCTGAGGCGTGAGCGCCGCGAACAGCAGATAGCAGCATACCGCAACCAGCAGAAGATGATCGATGACACCGAGAAGTTCATTGCACGGTTCCGGTATAAACCTACAAAGTCTGTCCAGGTGCAGAGCAAGATCAAGCAGCTGAAGAAGCTTGACCGTATCGAGATTGAAGAGGAAGACCTGTCTGCGATCAACATACGCTTCTCTCCTGCCCCGCGCTCAGGCACTGTGGTAGTCGAGGCCGACGAAGCCTCAAAACGCTATGGCGACCATCTTGTGCTTGACAAAATATCTCTGAAGATCGAAAGAGGAGAGAAAGTAGCTTTCGTGGGGCGTAACGGCGAAGGCAAGACAACACTGTCGAGGATGATACTCGGACAGGTTGACTTTGAGGGAATTATAAAGCGTGGACATAAAGTAAGCATCGGATATTTTGCCCAGAACCAGGATGAGTTGCTTAATGATGAGATGACCGTCCTGGAAACTGTGGAAAGAATAGCCACGGGAGATATACGTACCAGGCTGCGTGATATCCTGGGGGCGTTCCTCTTCCACGGAGAGGATGTCGACAAGAAGGTGAAGGTGCTCTCCGGCGGCGAGCGGTCGAGGCTTGCTACGGTACAGCTCCTGCTGGAGCCTTATAACCTGCTGCTGCTCGATGAGCCTACCAACCATCTCGATATACGCTCAAAAGAAATCCTTAAGAAAGCTCTTAAAAAGTTTGATGGCACATTAATTGTGGTTTCACACGACAGGGATTTTCTTGACGGTCTGGTGGACAAGGTATACGAGTTCCGGGATAAAAAGATAAAGACGCACCTGGGCGGTATCGCCGAGTTCCTCAGGTCGAGAAGAATTGAATCTCTGAAGGAGCTGGAGAAAAAGGAGAGTCCGGCGGCAAAATCCCCTGCGGATGCAGCGGCTAAAGCTTCACCGGCATCTGCTTCACAACCCGGAACTGCATCAGTCTCCGGGAGATCAGCCTATGCTGCATCGACCTCGTCAGCGTCGTCAGTGTCGGTCTCTTCAGGGTCGGCTTCATCAGCATTGGCCTCGTCAGCGTCGGCCAATACTGCTGCAGCTTCTCCGACGCCGCAGAAGGTAGTCCCGCCGCTAAACAGCAAGGAGCGGTACCTCGAGAAGAAGGAGACGGAGCGTGTTTACCGCAGGCTACGCAGGCAGGCAGAAGAGAGTGAAGCAGAGATTACCCTGCTGGAAAAGGAGATCGCAGAGATGAATGCAAGGCTGGCATCAGGTGACAGCTCGGTGGTGAGTGACCCGGCGTTCTACAGCAGTTATGAAGAAAAGAAGAAAAACCTTGATGTCCTGATGCAGCGATGGGAGACAGCGCATAATGAACTTGAGGTTTTCATGTCAGATTATATGAACGGCGATGCTAATCTTTGAAAGGAAATACCCGGTAAATGTCTTCGACACAGATATCACCGGAAAACTCAGTCCCGGAGCACTGTTCAATTATTTCCAGGACCTGGCGGGAAGACACGCCTCCCATCTTGGCTTCGGATACACTGGAGAGAGAGTAAAATTTAGAATCTTTATTACCTTTAGAGCATGTTAAGGCGATTTACAAATAATGCAATTGAGATTATCACCGCGGTAATCATTATGTCGCTCGGCTATTCATGTGCCACAACACAGAAGACCCCTGTCGACACCAAGGACATGTCATATATTTATAATCCCGCCAAAAATGTCTTTACGCCGGAAATAAATGTCTACAATGAGGATGAGGAGACGACCGTTCTCTCCATCGGCATTCGCAAAAACGAATTATTTTTCAGCGAGGCTAATCCCGAAGGGGTGCCCATGGCCACCATGCTGGTCTCCGTAAGGCTTTTTGACAATACCCTCGGAGGAGTACTTGCTGATACCTCCACTTTCAAGTACGATATTCCGCGTGATGAGGTTAAAGGTGAGTATGTATTTCATGTCCCGCTTAAAACTTATGAAGGCAAGGCATATACTGCAGAAATAAAGGTCATTGATCTGGTCAGGCAGAGGGCCGTGCAGACCTTTGCGGAATTTGAGCGGACAGGTCGCTACAGCAGGCTGAACTACAGGATACGTGACTACTTCAGTCACAATGAACTGCTCAGCAATGTAGTGAGAAGGGATCAGTACATAAATATTCTCGCGCCGTCATTGCAGCCTGACACGCTCTGGCTGTTCTATTACAAGGCTGTAAAGGAGCTCCCGGCAGCGCCATCAACGGTTCTGCCTGAGGTCACTCTCTCTCCTGAACCTGAACTGATAATTCCCCTGGTGTATTCAGACACCCTGCCTATGATGTTCCCCCGTGAGGGCATTTACCTGTTCTCGCCAGACAGTCTGATACGTGAAGGATTGATCCTGTGCAATTTCGGCACTGACCATCCCTCGATGACCAGTCCGGAGGCAATGATCCCCATACTTGCATATATCGCCACACCCGGAGAGATGGACTCACTGCTCACCGCCGGGAAGCCAAAGCTTGCGCTTGACGAGTTCTGGCTCGCACGCACCGGCAGCATAGAGAGATCAAAGGAACTGATAAGGATATATTATAACCGGGCACTTTTCTCCAATTACTACTTCAGCTCGTATAAGGAAGGATGGCTGACCGACAGGGGCATGATGTACATTATGTACGGACCGCCTGACAAGGTTTACAAGAATACCGAAGGCGAGAGCTGGGGCTACAGGTTACCTCCCGTGAAAAGCCGTTGGGGATCAGGTTACACAGTCGAAGATGAGTATCTGTGGTTTAACTTCCGCAGGCAGAAAAGCGTCTTCTCGGACAATGATTTTATTCTGAACAGAGCCGCTACCCCCATCAGTTACTGGGATATTGCCGTAGCGCGATGGCGTGAAGGCAAGGTTTTCAGGCTGGATAATCCCGGTGAACTCAAATGATATACAGCGAAAAAGAATTCATTTTTGGAATGCACCCTGTTATGGAAGCGATAAAAGGGGGCAGGCAGATAGATCGCATCCTTGTTCGTCAGGGACTGCGGGGAGAACTTTACCACGAGCTGATGAAGGTGGTAAACGAGATGGGTGTACCATGGCAGGTTGTGCCTCCGGAAAAGCTTGATTACATAACACGCAAGAACCATCAGGGCGTCATTGCCTGGATCTCGGCAATAGAGTTTCAGGATATTGAAAACCTGCTTCCGCATATCTTCGAAGAGGGCAACGAGCCGTTGCTGCTGATGCTTGACGGCGTCAATGATGTGCGCAATTTCGGCGCGATAGTACGGTCTGCATCATGCTTCGGGGCACATGCCGTGATCATTCCCGAGAAATCTTCGGCACGCATCTCCGCTGATGCTGTCAAAGCCTCGGCAGGGGCGCTCAGCACCTTCCCGGTATGCCGGGTAAAGAGCATTACAAAATGCCTTACCTATCTGAAAGAATCAGGTGTAAGGGCTGTTGCGGCGCACGAGAAAGCAAGAAACAGCATTCAAGACTCGGCGTTAACCGGACCCGTGGTGATCATCCTCGGTTCTGAAGAGAAAGGGATCAGCCGCGAGCTGCTGGCCATGGCAGATCTGCATGTTTCGGTTCCGATATCAGGTGCAATCGGATCACTTAACGTCTCGGTCTCGGCAGGGATACTGCTCTATGAGATCATTAGACAAAGAGGCATTAGGCAATAGGCAATAGGCAATAGTGAAGAATTAAGAATTAAGAATTAAGAATTTGAGGATCAGCTAATTCGCAAAGCACAATTCGCAATTCGTAAATCGTAAATCGCAAATTTTCTGGACCCTCAGACAGCGTAGACGGTGTCTCAAAAGTTACCTCCTCCCTCCCGCTCTGCGGGAGTACTCCTCCTTATCAAGGAGGAGAAAGTTAAAATATTTAAATCCAGACATTTCCCATCCTTTTTAAGGAGGGGTGTCCCAACTCTTCGGTCGGGACGGGGTGGTAAATATACTTTTGAGACTGCCCCGCATCGCGGGGCGACAGACCCTCAGACCTGGGAACTCAGACCTTCTAAATTTTTACCCTATTATCCCCCTGATCCTATCGTCCAGCTGCCGTTGGTCGGCAGTGAATGATGCAATTCCGGCAAGCGTCAGCAATGTGTCACAAGCCAGCTCCCCGGATAAAATTCTGTCACGCCATGAAGAGAGCACCGGTATTTTGCCTTCAGCTGCAAGACGCTCATTATCAGCCTTACCCAGCCTGGGAAACATATCTCCCAGTCCTGCCGCATGAACCCTGGCCACCAGGTCTTCACCGGTAGCAGGAATATAACTGTCAAGTGACTTACCAAGCTCAATAACGCTTTGCGGCACCTCCCAGAACTTTTCAATACCGAGATTCTTCGCAGTCTCCTTGAGAGGCACATCATAATGCGTTCCAAGCCGGCTGTTAAAGATACCGGTGAGGGCTTTATGGCCGGCAGCTGCCACCTTCGGAGGCATCGTATAAACATCAGTGCCGGCCAGCAGGTCAAGCTGCGTATAGTTCCTGAGACTGGCAGCGATCTGTTTTGTCGGCCAATGATTAGATTCAGACATCCGTTTCACCCACGACTGTGATGAGAGAACAGCATTTTCACCCGCTCCGCTGCCGTCGCCCAGTTGATTATCTGCAATGAAAGCTCCTATCCTGCCGAGGAAGACATTGAGGTAGTCGGGCTTGGCCACAATAGTCACAAGGGCATTCTGCCGCGCGCTGAACTCAAGGGTAAAGTTGATCCTGACACCCTTCTCTCGCAGCCGGCGCGCCCCTATAAAGCCCTCGGGGGTGTACGGGACCTTCACAATGAACTGTTCAGGACATATCTCCCTGAAGCGCAGTCCGTATGATACTATGGCATCGATGTCATAGGCAGTGTCAGTGTGCAGTTCAACGCTTACCATGCCTCCGAATTTCCTGGCCAGCCGCAATCCATGGCGCGCGTTCAGAATGAATGCTATCTCCTTTACCTGCTCATTGAGAGGCAGGTGTTTCACGAGCTCAAGTGCCGAGGGGATAAAATCATCATATATACCATTTTGTATCACATTATTCAGCAGGGTGTTGTTGGTCGTGAGGGCAGTCATTTCAGCGCTCCAGTTGGTCTCGGCCTCGGCCATGTCGCCCGTGTCAAGCCACAGCTCCGTGCCTGTGGCACGCAGAGACTGCCAGAACGGATCAGGCTTGCCTGTGACAGGGGAGTCATTTATTCCTGATTTTACGAACCTGTTTATTCGCTGATTGTAATTAGCATCCATTCTAAATTGTTTTATAAGTTACTTTTTCAATGCCTCCAGGTCGCTTCCTGCCGGGCTCTGGAAAGTCTTCAGTCCGAACTGCCCAACAACAGCATAGACATAGTCCACTATGCCTGACTGTATATCTTCATAGGGCACCCATTCGTTTATACTGCTGAAACAGTAAATCTCTACCGGCATGCCGGTATCTGTAGGTGGCAGATCACGTACCATGGCTGTCATCTTTTTATCCACGTCTTTGTGGTTAAGAAGATACCCGAGCACGTGTGCCCTGAAGGCTCCCAGGTTAGTCAGCGATGTAGTCTCCCCGTTCTTCAGCGCGCTGATCTCCTCGCTGTTCGCTTTGAGCCACATGTCCATATACGGTCTCCTGCTGATCCGTTCAAGAAGGTCAGGGGTAAGGAATGTAATTGACCTTACATCGATACGGATGTCACGTTTTATGCGTCTTACTCCCGCATCCTGCATCCCTTTCCAGTTCTGGAATGATTCGGAGATAAGAGCATATGTCGGGACTGTAAGTATCGTCTTGTCAAAATTCTCAACTTTTATTGTATAGAGGGTCATGTCGATCACGGTACCGTCGATATTCCTCCCGGGCATGGTGATCCAGTCGCCCAGCTTTAACATATTATTTGACGCCAGCTGAATACTTGCCACCAATCCGAGCAGTGTGTCCTTGAACACCACCGCCAAAACTGCGGTGGCGACACCAAGTCCTGCAATGACACTTGTAAGAGATTGCTTAAAGATGATCGAGGCTATTACCAGGGTTGCGATAAAGATCACAATGACCTTGACAACCTGGACGTATGGCTTAATTGACCTGCCTCCTGCGATTGGGTGCATGAGGTAGACCTTATGCCAGCCCTCTATAAATGCAGTAACGGCCCCGGCAGCAAACATTACAATATAAATTGCCGTTATTTTATGCACAAAAATGAGCCAGCCGGGACTATCATGCAGAAGCCAGGACGCTATATAGTAAACAAGGATACCCGGCACGATCCATGCGAGCCTCTGGAACATCCTTGTCTCAAGGAACTTGTCATCATAGATCCGATTTCGATCTTTTTACCACGCGGGTGACAACCTGCATGATAATTACTCTTGCGAATATCTGGGAGAGCCACGCAACTATAAACACTGCCAGCACCATGATAAGGGTACTCAGCCATGAAACTGAACCGGCTGATAACCCCAGATCCTCCAGGAACTCTCTGACAAACAAACCTGGATCAACTCTGTCGAACATCCTGACTACTCTTTGATAATCGGCTGTTAAATTACAAATTATCTTTTTTAAGCCCTCCTCTTTATTATCTTTACGTTACTAAACACTGAAATAATGAAAATAATACCGGTTTACCTGCTGCTCGCGTTGTCTCTTACAGCTCCGGCACAGCTGGCGTTTGATGATTATTTCACTGACCGGACCATGAGATTTGATTTTATGCTGGCCGGGAACAGTGCCACAACAAAAGTTTTTCCTGTCTCATTCAGGGAAGAGCCCATATGGGGAGGTTCACTGACCAATCTTACTGACAAATTCAATTACGGCAGTTTTAAGTACGAAGTCTTTGATGCTGCTTCCGGAACACTGATCTATTCGCGGGGATTCTGCACCCTTTACCAGGAGTGGCAGACGACAGCGGAGGCCAAACAGATCGAAAGAAGCTTTCACGAGGTGGCTACCTTTCCTTTCCCGAAGAACAAGGTGAATTTTGTCCTGAGCATACGCAGTCGCGATGGCCAGTTCAGCAAGCTGTACGAGACAGGTATTGACCCTGCAAGCTATTTCATCACCAGGGAGAAGCCTGATGCTGCGCTTGCCACAAGAATATACGGAACGGGGGATCCTCATACATCGTTTGATATTGCATTTATTGCTGAGGGTTATACCAGAGGGGAAGCAGAGAAATTCAGGGCTGATGTGAAACGGCTTGCTGATATCCTATTCCTGGAAGCACCCTTTGACAAGTACAAGGACCGTATAAATATCTGGGCGGTGGAGGCCCCCTCCCAGGAACAGGGGACTGATGTTCCCGGAGAAGGCATTTATGTGAATACTGCACTTAACTCAAGCTACTATACATTTAATGTTGACCGGTATCTCACCACCCAGGATATCGGGACTGTAAACGACTATGCCGCGTCAGCGCCTCATGATCAGATCGTTGTGCTCATTAACAGCCCGAGGTACGGCGGCGGCGGTGTATATAACTATTACAGCGCAGTGACCTCTGACCATCATTTCACCCCGCAGGTTTTCACACATGAGTTCGGTCACGGGTTCGCAGGACTGGCTGATGAGTATTACAATTCGGAAGTTGCCTATGAAGAGTTTTATCCTCTTGATGTTGAGCCATGGGAGCCTAACATCACGACCAGGGTCAATTTCGAATCAAAATGGAAAGATATGATCGCCCGGTCAGTGCCCGTTCCAACGCCCAATGACAAGAGGTACACAGGCGTCACTGGCCTTTTTGAAGGCGGGGGTTATGCTGCGAAAGGAATATACCGTCCATCTTTTGACTGCCGTATGAAGAGCAACCAGGCAGATTCATTCTGCGAGGTATGCCAGACGGCAATCGAGGAGATGATACTGTTCTATTTGAAATAGACGGCAGTCCTCAGTCGGCAGTTGGCAGATCAGTAACTTATTGAATTGAGCTGAAGACTGGAGTCTGAATTCTTAATTCTGAAGACTGGAGACTGAAGACTATTTCTTCTTCTCCCCGCCTGATGTTGGCGGTTTCGAGATCGATTCACGCATATTGGTGTCAGCCTCGATATTTTTCATCCTGTAATAATCCATGATACCAAGGTTGCCGATCTTGAAGGCATGAGCCATGGCCAGAGGTATCTCCACCTCGGCTTCGATGACCTTTGCACGGGCCTCCTGTGCCTTGGCCTTCATCTCCTGTTCAAGGGCGACAGCCATGGCGCGGCGTTCCTCAGCCTTTGCCTGCGCAATATTCTTGTCTGCGTTAGCCTGATCCATCTGCAGCACTGCTCCGATGTTCTTGCCAATGTCGATATCAGCGATATCGATTGAGAGGATCTCAAATGCCGTACCTGCATCAAGACCTTTTTCAAGCACAGTCTTGCTGATACGGTCAGGATTTTCAAGCACCTCCTTATGGCTGTGTGCCGAGCCGATGGAAGAAACAATACCCTCTCCAACGCGGGCCAGCACGGTCTCTTCGCCTGCGCCGCCGACAAGCTGCTTGATGTTAGCCCTTACCGTCACCCTGGCTTTGGCAATCAGCTGGATGCCGTCGCGTGCCACTGCCGTTACCGGCGGTGTGTCAATGACCTTTGGATTGACTGACATCTGCACTGCCTGGAAAACATCACGGCCAGCCAGGTCTATCGCGGTGGCCATCTTGAATGAAAGGTCAATATTAGCCTTATTGGCAGAGACAAGTGCATGAACTACCTGTTGAACGTGACCTCCTGCAAGGTAATGTGCCTCAAGCTCATCGCGGTTAAGCTTTATGCCGGCCTTGTCAGCTTCGATCATTGCTCCTACAAGAATTGACGGCGGGACCTTGCGCCAGCGCATGAATATCAGCTGCAACAGGCTTATCCGCACGCCGGATACAAGAGCCTGGAACCACAACCCGATGGGTATGAAATAAAGAAGTATCCAGAGCAGTATGATTGCCCCGACAATTATAATCACATAAATAGCTAGTCCGCTCATATCTGTTAGTTTATTGGTTTTACAATCAGTTTGTTGTCATCAATACGTATCACCTCAATCTCCTGCTTCGGATCGATGAGTATATCTACCGACTTGGCTTCGTAGTATTCACCGTTTACCAGAACCTTTCCTCCGGGAACAAGCCGTGTCACAGTCACGCCTTTATCACCGGGCTTTACCTTTATCATTCCCTCTGCACCGCCAACATTGTCCACCTTATTGTCAAGGGTGGTCTTCAGCATGAACTTCTTCCATGTCTCAGCCTTGAGCATGAAGTAAGTGGTAACGACCATTATAACCAGGGTTATCCCGAGCACTGTCAGACCGGTTGCTGTGCCGAAGGAAATAAATGCGAAGACGATACCCGTAATCAGGCATACCGCTCCGCCTATACCTGCAATGGTCACCCCAGGTATGAGCACGAACTCGACGATGAAAAGCAGCAGTCCGAGAAAGATCAGAAAAATTATCAGCCCCAGTGACATCTGAAATTCTTTAAATTACGATTGTATCAAGGTTAAACTCCTTCAGCCGGAGGCTCATTTTCTCCAGCGTGACTGCATCACCCATTTTTATCACACATCCTCCCTTGTGGTGTGTCAGGTAGGCACACTGCTCAGCCTGCAGCTCATCATGACCGCATACATCGACAAGTGATTTGATGACATGGTCAAATGAGTTAACATCATCATTTATCAGCAGCAGGGATTTCTCCTCGTCCTGCCCCCTCATTTTACCCCAGGGGAATGGTGCTCTTTGTGTCATTCAATTCTGTTTAACAGTTCCTTTGCCGCCTCAACTGGTATCTCCTGCAAGCCTACGTACGCAGCAACCCTTGCTGTACTGTAGCCGTTGCGCATCAGCAGCGAGACATACTCGTCGGCGCTTTCAAAAGTAATAAAATTCCCGATGAGAAAAACAGTCTCACCCTGGTTGTTTTTAATCATGTCAAGTCCCCGGGTGCCTGCAAGCAGTTCTAACTTTTCAATAACCTCGGGTTTAACGGGTTTCTTTGAGCGCATCGCTTCGGCTCTGAAGGCCAGTGTTCCGACAGGCAGTGTGTCGGTTGCCGTAATATTTTCTTTATCCGTGACACCTGCCTCGGGAACGGGCAATGGTTTTGCTGCCCACTCCTTCTCAAGCATCGTTGCTCTCTCCATTGATACCTGAGCGTCATCCATCATGGCAACGACGAAAGCGTCAGAAAAACCTTCAGCACGGACTTTTGAAAGGGCCTGCCTGGCATCCTCGTTTATCCTGAATAATCCTGTATAGTAATAATTCACTCCGTTATCGGGTTTCTTTCTGCCGTACACAGGAAATAATCCTTTAAATAGCGACGGCTGCACGGGGTTTTTAAATGCCGCAAGCTGTATCGTGTAAACAAGCCCGGGTGGCAGCTTAATGTCGAAAGGTATGGGGTTGGCGTCGTTGTAGGCCGGGCTGGACAGTACAGCAAACTGTGAGTATACCTGACCCTGCTCCTGTTGAGGAGAACCGGAATGCATCTCCGGTACAGGTTTGCCATCCTGCTCTGCAGCCAGAAAAGACATGTCGGCTTTTGCCTGTACAGCAGCTGCCCCGCCCTCAATCTCTTCAGCAATGCTCTGAAGTACCTCCTGCTTCTCCGGTGCTGCCGTCTCCATCTCTTTTCTGACGCCCTGTGCCAGTCGTGTAAGAGAATCCGCGCTGTACTGAAGTTTCACCGCCTCTGCAAGCATTTTGTCAAATTCCGCCGGAACCTCAGATGCCTCACTCAGTGCTCCGGGCTCTGAGCTCTGAACCCCGGGCTCCGTGCTCTGTGCTCCGTGCTCTATGCCCTGAGTTTCCTGAGCTTCAGTCTTTGATAGCATGGTATTGTTGTTCTGACCGCTGACAATCAGAACAGAAAAGTGAAGGGTAAGGGCCAGAGCCATATATGTCTGCCAGGCTTTCATGTTAATAACTCTGAAGAAGAATTTTTTTACCATAAATGATAACTTCATACCTTTACCCATCTGAACAAAAATACGAAAAAGTCATGACCCAACTCACAGAAGGGATGCTTGCTCCGAAGTTCGAGGGCATGGATCAGAATGGAAATTCAATAAAGCTCAGCAATTATACCGGTAAAAAAGTAGTGCTCTATTTTTACCCCAAGGACGATACTCCGGGTTGCACCGCAGAGGCATGCAGCCTCAGGGATAACTATAAAGAACTTCTTAAGAAGGGCTTTGTGGTGCTCGGCGTCAGTCCCGACACTGAAAAATCGCATAAGAAATTTGCTGAAAAGTACACTCTGCCCTTCCCACTGATAGCCGATCCTGAGAAGAAGATTCTGACGGCTTACGGAGCTTACGGCGAAAAGGTCATGTACGGGAAGAAAGTCATGGGTGTGATCCGTACAACCTTTATCATCGATGAAAAAGGGAAAATAGAAAAGGTGATCAAGAAGGTCGATACGAAGGAGCATGCGCCGCAGATCTTCAAACTTTACACCAAATAACCGAAAACTGACAACTGACAACGGAATAATTATGGAAAGAAAAGAAGTAAACAAGGACAAGCTCAAGGCGCTTGAGGTGACGCTGGGCAAGATCGAAAAGGATTTTGGCCGCGGCACCATCATGAAGCTGGGCGATCATGCCATTGACAATGTGCAGGTCATTTCAACCGGTTCCATCGGTCTTGATGCTGCACTGGGCATTGGCGGACTGCCAAGGGGCAGGGTTGTGGAGATATACGGCCCTGAATCTTCAGGTAAAACCACCCTGGCTATCCATGCCATTGCCGAGGCACAGAAGGCAGGCGGCATAGCCGCTTTCATCGATGCAGAGCATGCTTTTGACAGATTTTATGCCGAGAAGCTGGGTGTCGATGTGGGAAACCTCCTTATCTCTCAGCCGGATAACGGCGAGCAGGCGCTCGAAATAGTCGATCACCTGATCAGATCAGGCGCCCTTGACATTGTAGTCATCGACTCTGTGGCTGCCCTTACTCCCAAGGCTGAGATTGAAGGGGAGATGGGTGATTCAAAGATGGGACTGCAGGCGAGGCTGATGTCGCAGGCACTGAGAAAGCTCACGGCCAATATCAACAAGACCAATACTACATGCATCTTCATCAACCAGCTCAGGGAAAAGATAGGTGTTATGTTCGGCAATCCCGAGACCACCACCGGCGGCAATGCACTGAAGTTCTATGCCTCCATAAGGCTTGACATCAGGCGTACCAACCAGATCAAGGAGGGCGACGATGCTGTTGGTAACCGTGTGAAAGTCAAGGTGGTGAAGAACAAGCTGGCTCCGCCGTTCAGGAAAGCCGAGTTTGATATTATGTTTGGCCAGGGCATCTCACGCACGGGTGAGATCGTTGACCTGGGTACGGATTTCAATATCATCAAGAAGAGCGGGTCATGGTTCTCCTATGGCGATACGAAGCTCGCCCAGGGACGTGATGCGGTGAAGAAGCTCCTTGAAGACAATCCCGAACTCGCCGAGGAGATCAAGGTAAAGATCTCCGATCAGCTGAAGGAAAAGGTGAAGTAGAAAAAGGGGCCGTCTCAAAAGTCACCTCCTCCCCCTAACACTTCGGTCGGGGTACTCCTCCTTATTAAGGAGGAGAAAGCTAATATATTTAATATCAAATATTTCCCCTTCCTTTTTCAAGGAGGGGTATCCCTGACGGTACCGTCAGGGACGGGGTGGTAAAAAGACTTTTGAGAAACCCTTTTTATAATTTTATTATAGTTTCCCTTTCTTCATTGTGATGGTTCCTTTCCAGTGATGGTGGGAATATGGGTCCTCGGAACTGTTGTAATCATCAGTGATAATCTCCCCTGTAGCTCCTTCGTACTTCCCGGTGCCTCCCAGGACAACAAACGGATCTCGCCAGTACGAAACAACAAAAGCAGGATGGTCATCGAGTCTTCCATCAAAAACCCTCCCGGCGCCAGAGACAAACAATGTATCTCCGTCACTGAGAGCCAAATAGGCTTGGGCATTTCCATAAAAGCTAAGGGAGTCTCCGCAGAAATCAAAGTGCATTGTAAAGTCCCCGACAGGGGTACCCGTTCCCTTACCGTCAACAATGGCACGCCAGATATTTAACGGTGCAACACATTTCGCGACAGGCATAGTGTCAGGCCCGACATAGGTGTAGTTGCCCGTGGCAGTCACATCGAACGGCAGAGTTACCATTTTAGCTTTACCCTTTTTAAGTGAATCCCCTTTGGAGGTATTGTCAGATCTTCCGCATGAGATGATAAGGCAGGTGGTTACCGTCAGAAAAAGGAGTGTTTTCAACTGTTTCATATAAAGGTTCTTTTGGTTAGAATTAAGGTATGAATTAATACCTGTATAAATTATCTGTTTATTAATAATTTCTGTATGAAGGACTTGTTTCCTGCCTCAACCGTCACCATATAAATCCCTGAAGGAAGATCAACATTCAGCTGAATTCTTTCACCCTCAAGGGCATCGGTATAAACGACCCTCCCGTTCAGGTCAGAAATGGTAAGCCTGACCGGCCTGTCCGGCATATCAGAAAAATCGATGATGAAATCGCCGGCACCAGGATTAGGGTACATCCTGAACCATGATCTGACCTCCATGTCGCCTATATCCGTTGTGCTTGAAGTAAAAGCATGCGAATACATTTGTCCCCACCGGCCTGCGGCATCCCTGGCCCTGAAGTAAACAACATGACTGCCGGCGGTTACGCCTGTAAGGCTGACCGTAAAGGTTGCCTCCACTTTTTTGCCAGGTGCAGGAATGTTGTATATCGTTCCCTTTCCGAAACCAGGATCAGTGTCAAGAAAATATTCTATGGCGGTCACATTGGCGGTTGCTGCCGGCTCGGCCTTGAATACATAGAATACCTGCTGGCTGGCAGGACTCCACCGGCCAGTGTTGTCACGCGTCCTCAGCATAATCATGTGAAATGCCTGATCGAGTGAACTGATATCAACATTGAAGGCAAGTTCCAGTTTGTTTGCAGGAGTTGCTATGGGAATGTTTACTGCAGAACCGAAGCCGGGGTCGGTGTCAATGAAATACTCCGCCCTGGTTATCTGAGTTGCAGCAGCGCCCTGAGACCTGAAAACATAAAATACCTGCTCAAAGGAAGAGCTCCAGCGACCAAGATTGTCTCGGGTCCTGATAATTATCATGTGAAATCCCTGCGACAGGGAACTGATATTGACATTGAAGCTCAGTTCCAGTTTGTCTGACGGTGTGGATATGGGAATATTTACTGCAGAACCGAAACCCGGGTCAGTGTCAATAAAGTATTCGGCCCTGGCAATCTTGCTGTCTGCCATGCCCTGAGACCGGAAGACATAGAAGACCTGCCTGAGACCCACGCTCCACCGGCCCATGTCGTCACGAGCCCTGTAAACCAGCATATGAAATCCCTGAGTGAGCGCACTTATGTTCACAGAATAGCTCAATGACAAATCATTGGCCGCGACAGCTATTGGTATATTATTAGCCTTCCCGAAGCCAGGGTCAGTGTCGACGAAATATTCTGCCTTGTTTATCTTCTGCCCTGTGCACACTAATGCAGCAGTCAGAAATGCCAGTATGAAAACTAATCTATTCATCGCTGAGCGATTGAAAGCCTATTTCCCTGATTTTATCTTAATGGTGCACGCCAGTCCCAGGTTGGAATAAGCAGTGCCAGGTATTGTGGCTTCATAGATATGCGGCAGGTTGGGAACGCCTGACAGAACATATGGTGTAGGGCCGCCAAAAGCACCGCAGTCTACCCCGCTGACACCGGCGCCTATGGCAGGTGAACCTGTTTTCAGCTTCCACTTCGCGTCATCACTGTAATTCAGTGAGCCGCTGAAATCGACAAAAACATTGGCCATTACAACACTGTACTGGTTGCCATTGGCATTTGTGCCGGCACCAGCAAAAATGTTGTTATTGATGGCGTTTCCTGTGTTTACCATTACACCATAAGTTGGATTGGTAATGATGTTGTTTGCAATGCTTGCATTATAAACATTGATAGCATAACCGTAACCATAAGTGCATACATTGTTTACAATTTGCAAATTTCCACTGCCTGCAGTGAAAGTTATACCTCCGGTAACAATATTATTTGAGATAACCGAATTGGTTACATCATTATAAGAGTTATAAATCGAGCCAACGTAGCTTTGAAGGATAAGTACATTATTGATTTCCGCTGAGCCCGATATATTTCCCACATAGCATCTGATAATACTAATATCATTGACACTAAGATGAATAGAATTATTTACTTTGCATCCTGTGATAGTGCTGCCTGCGGAGCCAGCGTTGAAACTGATGTTATCATTAAATGTAGCTGCAATCCCAAAGCTCTGGGCGCTGGCCATTGTCTGTCAGGAAATAGCCCGGGCCTATTATGACAAGTTTCTTTGAGATATCTGCTCCGTCATAATTTGTAGGTGAACCTTCGACATAGATGGTATCGCCGTTGCTGGCCGCGTCGTTGGCAGCCTGCAGGGTAGCGTAATCCGGATCTGCTCCGGGGTTGTTGTTCACCCGTTTGAGGTGTTGTCCGCTGAGCAATCCGCATAAGAGAACAAAAATCAGACTGAGTAAAAGTTCTTTTTTCATGATTGATTGGATTTAGGTATTATTCTGCACATGCAAGTTAGGCAGCAGTCTGATAACTCATTGTTCTATTTGTACCAAACTTTGTTCTATTTGTGCCAAAACAGAGAGAGTGAGGCCGAAGCCTCACTCTCCGAAGCACCCCTGATAAATATGTTCCGAGGT
>CAVRBS010000020.1:0-33735 GCA_963719235.1 uncultured Bacteroidales bacterium | reverse complement strand
GCCGGTTCATTAATTTCAGCACTTGCCGAATAACCAAAAGAAGGCAACAGGCTGGCCTTTGAGTTCTGGAAAGCCGACCTTGACTGTTGTATCCGCAGAGCAGCTATCCTCAGGTTTGTGTTTGTGTCAAGAGCCTGTGAGATCAGATCGTTCAGGACCGTGTCACCGAAAAGCTGAAACCATTGAAGGTTTATTGTTAAATCAGCAGCCACAAACGGAGACACCGTATCAGCCACGGCAACAGTTGTATCCCGGGATATATAATTTTCCGGGGGGGCCATGTCCGGTCTGGTGTATTTTTTGCCCACCAGGCAGGAAGACATCAGCAACGCAATTGTCAGGAAAAGCAGTATTAACTTCTTCATATTAAGCCTCCTCCGATTTTTTTTCAACTACCGGTGCGGGTTTCTTCTTTTTCCCGATGCCTTCAATTATAACAAACAGGGCAGGAACGATCAGTACCCCCAGTATGGTTGCAACGAGCATTCCGCTGAAGACAGTCATCCCCATCACTTTCCTGGCCTCAGCGCCGGCCCCTGATGCCGTGAGCAATGGAGTTACTCCAAGGATAAATGCAAAGGCTGTCATGAGGATCGGTCTGAAGCGAAGCCTGGCAGCTTCCATAGCCGACTCAAAAAGCGGTTTTCCTTTTTCATGTTCTGCTTTCGCAAACTCTACAATAAGAATTGCATTTTTGGCCACCAGCCCGATGAGCATCACGAGACCGATCTGTGCAAAGACATTATTCAGATATCCCGCGTCTGTCAGCCTGGCAAGAAAGAGACCCAGAAATGCCCCGAACAGTGAGAACGGTATTCCCAGAAGCACACTGAAAGGTAGTCTCCAGCTTTCATACTGGGCTGCCAGAATGAGAAATACAAACAGAATAGCCATTATGAAAATCGGACCCGCCGAGCCTGAGGATTTCTTTTCCTGGTAAGACATATTTGCCCATGCAAATCCCATTGTCTGTGGAAGCACCTCATTGGCTGTTTCTTCCAGAGCTGCCAGGGCCTGCCCGGAACTGTAACCCGGTGCAGGAGCGCCGCTGACTTCAGCCGAACGGTACAGGTTAAAACGGTTTGTAAACTCAGGTGCACTGACTTTACTTGCTGTAACAATTGTGGTAATGGGCACCATTTCACCCTTATTGTTCCTCACATATGCCATGCTCAGGTCTTCGGGCTTTACCCTGTAGGCAGCATCAGCCTGAACATATACTTTATACTGACGTCCGAACCTGTTGAAGTCGTTAACATAGGCTCCTCCGAGAAATGCGCCGAGGGTCGTGTTCACAGAGGAGAGCGGAACCCCCAGTTTCATGGCTTTCTGCCTGTCAATATCCAGCTTTATCTGGGGCGAACTGGCATTGAAAGTGGTCATTATACGTCCTATTTCCGGACGCTTGCGGGCGGCAGCCAGAAAAGCGTTTGTCTGCTCCTGCAGGTACTCCGGTGTATCGCCCGCCCTGTCCTGGATCATCATAGTGAATCCTGATGCATTACCCAGCCCGGGTATCGGAGGCGGTCCGAATGCAAGAACCGTTCCGCTTGTTATCTTCAGGGCAAATACCTTATTAAGCTCAGCTATCATTTCTTCAACAGTCTGTTCACGATGAGACCATTCTTTTGCCATAACAAAAAAGGTGGCGACGTTAGGCTGATAGGCAAAGGTAAGCTGACTAAATCCCGGAATAGCGGTAATGAATTCAATCGATTCATATCCTGACAGAATTGTTTCCACCTGCCTGCACACCTCATCTGTACGTTGCAGGGAGGAGGCTGGCGGTAAAGCTACATTCATCATAAAATAACCCTGATCCTCATCAGGCACAAACCCTCCGGGAAGGCTTTTGCCAAGCAGCCCGGCAAGGCCGATTACTACTGCCAGGATAATCACTATCCTGAATGCTTTTCGCGAAAGGAAACCGGCAAAACCCACATAACCTCCGGTCACTCTATCAAACATGCGGTTAAAACCGTTAAAGAACTTTGCTACCAGGCCTTTACGGTCCTTCATCGGTTTGGTTGGCTTAAGCAGGAGCGAGCAGAGGGCAGGGCTCAGAGAAAGCGCGGAAAATGCCGAGAATAAAACTGAAACTGCTATGGTGATGGCAAATTGCTGATACAGTCTTCCGGTAATTCCCGGCACCATGGCTACCGGTATAAAGACCGCACAGAGAATAAGTGCAATGGCCACCACGGGGCCGGAAACCTCCTTCATGGCCTGTATTGTGGCTTCGCGTGGCGTTTTGCCATGTTCAATATGATGCATGACGGCCTCAACCACAACAATTGAATCGTCAACTACAATTCCGATGGCAAGCACCAGTCCAAGCAGTGAAAGTACGTTTACAGAGAATCCGAGGATAGGAAAGACTATGAAAGTACCGATAAGCGATACAGGAACTGTAACCAGGGGAATTAGCGTAGCCTTGAAATTCTGAAGAAAAATGAACACTACCAGGATAACAAGGATCAGCGCTTCGAACAACGTGTGCACTATCTCGGTGATACCTTCTGAAACTGCGAGGGTGGTATCGAGGGAAACATCATATTCAATGCCTTCGGGAAAACTCACTGCAAGCTCAGCTGCAGTTGCCTTGATCTTTTCAGCCACATCGAGAGCATTGGTGCCCGGAGTCTGATATATGGCTATTGTTGCTGCCTGCTTCCTGTTCATTCGCGAGAGAGAGTTGTAATTCTCAGTGCCAAGGTTAATTGATGAAATATCGCTGAGCCGGACAGTTGAACCATCCTCCCTGGTCTTAATAATTACTTCTGCAAACTGCCCTTCCTGGATAAGTCTGTCCTGAAGAACCACCCCGTAGGTAAACTCTGTTCCCGAAGGCGCTGGTTCAGCTCCGAATTTACCGCCGGGGCTTATCACGTTCTGCTCCTGCAGGGCTTTGGTAACATCCTCAACAGTGATATCAAGCTTTGACATGATATCTGGCTTAAGCCAGATCCTCATGGCATAGTCACTCGAACCCAGCATCTTAACCTCCCCCACTCCGCTGATGCGTGAAAGTGCATCAACCAGGTTAATGGAAGCGTAGTTCGCCAGGAACCTTGCATCAAAAGCAGGGTTTTCAGAAGTAAGCGAAATCACCATCAGGGGAAACGTCAGCGATTTTTTGGTCGTTATCCCGAATTGCTTTACGGAAGGCGGCATAAAAGGCTGGGCCTGGCTCACCCTGTTCTGGGTCAGCATATTGGCATTATCGAGATTGGTGCCGACTTTAAAGGATACATCCAAACTCAGGTTACCGTCAGAGGCATTGGTACTTCTCATGTAAATCATATCCTCCACTCCGTTAACCTTCTGTTCGATTACGGCAGCAACTCCCTGTTCTACATTTACGGCATTGGCGCCTACAAAGCTCGTATTGATCTTAATTGTAGGAGGGGTTATGTCGGGATACTGACTGATAGGGACACTCCTGAGGGCCAGAAACCCGATAATTACAATTACGATAGACAGCACCATTGCAACAATCGGCCGTCTTACAAAGAATTCTCCCATAGCAGTAGTTTTTGTTGCTTGTTATTTGAAGGAAGAAAAGGTGGTGCTGTCGGGTGACCACACCGTTTCAATGGGTTTGACAACACTGCCCTCTCTCAGCAATTGTGTGCCCCCGAGCACAATCCTGTCTTCAGTTGTGAGACCCGCTTCAACAATATAACTGATATTGTAAGCGGGTCCGATCTTAATATTCCTTATTTCTGCTTTATTGCTGTCAGCCAGAGCGAAGACCCGGAACAGCCCCTGCATTTCAATCACCGCTCTCTGTGGGATAAGAATGGCATCGTCCCTGAAATCCGTTACGAGTTTCAGTTTGACATATTGCCCGGGCCGCAGAAGGTTATCGGTATTCCTGAACTGGGCCTCCAGGGTCATTGCCCCGGTTGACGGATCAACCTGCCTGTCGGCAAAATTCATCTTTCCTTTCAGAGGGTAGGGAGTTCCATCTGACAGTATCATTTTAACCACATCTCCCCGCTCACCGATGGAAAATCCCATTGCCTGTATAAGTCGTGTAATCCGCAGATATTCCTTTTCACTGATGGTAAAACGTACCCTGATGTTGCCGATGCTTGATACCGTATTTACAATGAATTGTGGACCAAGGCTGACATAATCACCTGTTTTGACGGATGATATACCTATAATTCCGCTTATAGGAGCCACGACCCGGCAATATCCGAGCTGTATCCTGGCATTCCGCAGGGCAGCTTCGCATGACTCCACCTTCGACTTGCTCGCATCACTCTGGGCTTGAGCCGCAACCAGCTCCCTCTGGCTAACCGCACCTATTGCAGCCAGCGGTTCAATACGGTCGAGGTCATTTTTGGCCTTAATAAGACCTGTATTAGCCTCAGCCAGGGCAGCGCTTGCTTCGTCGACCATGTTCTGATAAGGTAACGGGTCAATTGTATATAAAAGCTGTCCCTTTGAAACCATTGATCCTTCCTTGAAATTCATACTCAGAACCCAACCCTCAACCCTTGTTCTTATCTCTATATCAGACTCCCCGTATGTCTGACCGGTATATTCTGACTCAAGTGCGACATCCTGCTGCATGACCTGCACAACAGGCACTTCCAGAGGTACAGCTGCCTGAACTTCCTTCTTGCCTTTGCAGGAAGAAAAACCAAGCGCTGCAATAATGATCAAAGAAACTAAGCATAAATTTTTCATGTCTGTGGTTTTCATTAAGGTTCTGACTGGTTACGGTTATAAAGATTCAAATATATTATCACTTAAGCGTGCTGAAATAGTACTTTGGTACTATCCTGCATTCAGGTCAAAGCAAAACTGTTTTAAAAAGTTCCTGATAATAATTAAGGAACATTAGATACCAAATATAAAAGTATTTCAGAAAAAATCTGAGGATGGCGCCGGAAAATGTTTATCGTAACCAGGCGGTTCCGAAAACTATATAGAAGGCAAAATCATCATTGCTGACGGCAAAGTCCATTCCCGCGTTGGTACCCAGTTTGCGGGCAATCATATACCTGAACCCCGTACCGAGGGTGGTGACGCTCTTTCCCTCTTCGAATTCGGCGAAATTTGCAAATGCATTTCCCATGCCGGTAAAGCCTGACACAGTCCATCGCTTATAAACATTCCAGTCCACCTCAGCCTCCATGACCGTTATATTTTCATTCTGGTATTTCATCAGCGGTGCACCGCGCAGACTAATAATCGGCCGGGCGTAATAGGGAACATCGCCCAGCGAATATGTGCTTTCATGCCTGAGCCCGATGTAAACCTTTTTGCCTGCAGGAACATATCCGATCAATGTCAGGCCAATCCTGCCGTATAATCCGTCACCGCCAAACCAGTCATCACTGTATGTGCCTGATAAACTGAAAAACAACCCCTTCGTAGGTGTCAGGACATTGTTCCTTGAATCCAGCTCGACTTTTAATGAGACTTCACTTAGTGTTGAACTGAATGCAGTCCCTTCATATACAGTGTCAATGGGGATATCGAAAGTGTTATCCGTATCCAGCAACAGGTACCTGCCGCCTATGAAGAAATTAGATTCCGATATTCTGAATTTGATCTGTTGGAGCAGGAGCCAGGCATCCAGATTTAGATTTACTGCCTCGCCATTCAGAAAGTCGATATTCCCGGAACCGTAAAAGCCTAAATTCGCATTGGTTCGGGCGATAGCTCCCATGTACCTGATCCTGTCCTGCTTCCAGTAACCGGAATGAAACAGACCGGCTGCCCATGTTCCGTTGAGCGTTCCTGCACCCATAACTCCGGTCATACTTGGCGGCCCGTTCTTTTCTGAATATGACGAATGAAACATCACGGCTGCCAGAGCAATTCCATAACCTACCGCCGGCTCAGTAATTATGGTCGGTACAACCAGAACCCCTTTCTTGTTTACCAGCCAGTCGCTTATATCAATTGCATGATCAAGGCTGTCACGGAAAGAGGAAAATGATTTTACCTTTTCCTGGGCGTTTATATTCAGGCACAAAAAAATAAAAAGCCCCGCCAGCTGCAGATACTTAATTTTAA
Organism: uncultured Bacteroidales bacterium; assembly: GCA_963719235.1. Classification (GTDB taxonomy): domain Bacteria; phylum Bacteroidota; class Bacteroidia; order Bacteroidales; family VadinHA17; genus SR-FBR-E99. The sequence continues at coordinate 27,696 of CAVRBS010000020.1, read as the reverse complement.
TTTTCATAGGAAAATATTTAAGAATTTGTATCCAAATCTGCCTGAATTATTTATTTCAATCAGTTTGCACCGACCATCAGTTTAACAAAGATAGGCGAAAACAAATATTCTTATATTTGAATTAGCAATTTTCACCAGACTGATAATCAAAAAGCAGACTAAGATGAAGAAAATTTACTGTTTTGTGATTTTACTGACAGTATTATCTATTAGTCAGGTGAATGCCCAGGACGATCTGACTGAAAGATATTCCGTCACTGATACAATAGAAGACTTCGGGCTTTTTACAGGGGACGATATACTTAATTTATCCCTCAGGTTTGATGTCACCACATACAAAAGAAAGAAACCGAAGGATGAATACATGGACGCCATCATGACCTATCACATCAGCAAGGATGACTCCATAAACAAAAATATAAGGCTTAAAACACGGGGTGAATTCCGTAACGGCCATTGCACCTATCCTCCTATCGTTCTGAATTTCAAGAAAACTGAATTCGAAAAGGCAGACCTGGGCAAGATAGGAAAAGTCAAAATGGTAACCCATTGCATGACAGGGAATGAAGAATTATCTCTTCAGGGAATATCTTGTTTATAAGCTTTACAGTGTTCTTACTGATACCAGCTTCAGGGTCAGACTGGTTAATATAACCTATATCAACACATGTCAAGGAAAGCAAGCCGGTCAGCACATATGCTTTCTTTATCGAACCCCTCGATCTGGTTGCGGAACGCATCAATGCCATACCGGTTGAGGTGACAACCTCTAAATCAGAAGAATATAATCCCGGAAATGATGGACAGGATGGCAATTTTTAATTATATGATCGGCAATACAGACTGGTCAGTGCCAAATCAGCATAACTGCAAGGTTCTGTCGGACCCGAATTCGGCACGACAGAACCTTGGATTGATAGTACCCTATGATTTTGACTACAGCGGATTTGTAAATGCAAGTTATGCTGTTCCTGTTGAGGCACTGGGCATAGAATCAGTCCGTCAGCGCATTTATCAGGGAGTGTGCAGGGATGAAGCAACTTTCATGAATGCCCTGCAGGAATTTACTGCAAAAAAGGAGGCTTTTTATACTGTTATCAGGGAGTTCCAGTACCTGGATGAACGTTCCAAAAAGGATATGGTCAGGTTTCTTGACGAATTCTTCAGTATGTTTGATAAAAGAAACAGTATTTTGTATTCCCTTAAAAATGAATGCAAAGATTTCTGACAATTTAAATATCATAAGCTATGACATCATCTTTTATTTTCGACAAGGATCCCATATGGAGTGTGCTGGTGAGTCTCCTTGTAACACTCCTGGTACTCTTTATCGTCATCAGGCTTATCTACTTCAGATACTCCAGGAATGAGCGGAGGGTATTTTCCTTTTTCCAGATGGGCATAATGATCTTTCTGGTCTGCATCCTGCTCAAAACAGTGGAGATCCAGCTGGGAATAGCCCTGGGACTTTTTGCCATCTTTGCCATCCTGAGGTTCAGATCAAGAAACCTGTCAATGAGAGACATGACTTATTTCTTTACCGTAATAGGGATTTCTGTGATAAACGCCATGGCAACTTTCTATAAACCGGTACGCGGTATGATTGTTATTAACGCGGTAATTATCCTGTCAACTTTGATGCTGGAGATCTTCTTTAATAAAAGAGCCTACAGCACGGCCACACTGGTTTACGACAGGCTTGAATTGCTGGCTCCCGACAAAAATCAGGAGCTGCTCAGCGACATATCTTCGCGTTCAAGTAAAAAGGTCGAAAAAGTCGAAATAAAGAAAATTGACCTCATCAAAAAGAATGCTGAACTTGAGATCTCATTCAGGAGTACAGACACGGGAAACCAGGACTGAAATGCGCTCTGTGATTTTCAAGGCACTTGCTAGTTCCTGCGTGTTTGTATGTCTGACAAATACCCTGGCAGCACAGGCAGGCAGGTACTGGGATCAGAACCTGAACTCCGGGGCTGCCCTCCTGTCAGGTGCCGTTGTAGCCGGTGAAAGCGGGATTGCCGCGATCTTTTACAACCCGGCCACTATCTCTGAAATGACTAAAAACAACCTGTCACTGTCAGCCAACCTGGCTTCCGCATATTTTTTCAATGCTAAAAATGCCCTTGGTACAGATTTTTCACCCAACAGGTTGCAGGTTGATATCTATCCGAGAATTGTCACCCTGACACTTAACCCGAAAAATAATCCAGACCTTACGATTGAGCTTGCTTATTTTACAAAGGCAAGTAATTATATGCAGATCAATCAGGGCACCTCGCTTACCGGGGATATCATTGCCTCCAACCCCGGCGATGAGGAGTATACGGCTGACTATTATCTTCGTACAAAATTTCAGGATTTTTACGGAGGCGCCGGATTTGGCTATAACTTATCCGATCACCTTGCCCTGGGTTTCTCCGGCCTGATCTCATATAAGGATGACCAGTATTACAACCTGGTGACGGTAAACGCATTTACGGCCGCTGATCAGGAAGAAGCGCCTCAATACCTGTCAGAAGCCAGTTATCACATCAAATATAATATGTACGATGTGCGGCTCATCACAAAGCTGGGCCTGCAGCTCAGGCAGAATTCATGGACTTTTGGAGCCAACATCAATCTTCCGTCACTGAAGCTTTTCGGAGATGGCACTGTGGTAAAACAATATGAGTATTCAAATATTCATAAGGAAGCCGGCAACTTAGAAGGATCAAGCCTCTATTACAGCGGCCGGCAGAAGAAATGCCAGACACATTTCAGGGATCCTTTGTCAGTAGCTGCCGGGGTTAATTACAGGACAAATTCAGGTAATACAGTAATACTTTTTACTGCTGAGTATTTTTTCAGGCTGAAAGCTTTTGATTACATTGAGGCTGACCGTGATCCGGGTGAGGATGGTTATAATTACAGCCCAACAGAACCTGAGGCCTGGCTGTCATTTACAGCCGCTCACAAACCGGTGCTTAATGCAGGTGTGGCTTTCAAAACGGTAATCAGCGACAGGATGGTATATTCCGGAGGATTCAGAACTGATTTTAATTACCTTGATCCTGCTGATGACCCTGAATTTCCATATTCCAACAACAATACATTCTATATCTTCGATGTATACCATCTTAACAGCGGTCTGAACTACAGCTTTAAAAGAGGTTCAATTACCCTGGGAATGCAGTTTTCACACGGACGTGCCAACGATCAGGAGCAGTTGTTCAACCTCACTGAACCTGTGGAGTATACAGGCGAAGACCAAATGCCCCTGACAGGCATGACAACCAACCAGGTTCAGGTCAGGTATTGGGCTCTCTCAGCTTATTTCGGGTTTGTTTTTGATTTCTTGAAACAAGCTGATTAAAGGGTGCTGACATAAGCATTTAATTTAAATATGAATTCCCAAAATACTCATAGATGGGTATTGTTCAAAGACAGGAGTTTAAGTAACTTTGACATTTCAATAAATCGATTGTATCATGAAAACGCTAATTAGCATCGTCATTACTCTCCTTTTTATAACTGTCCAGGTAAATGCCCAGGTTTACACCAATAAAGTTGTAGGTGCAAAAAATGAGACATTGATTGACAGTCTGAAGACAACGGAATACCCTTATGCCCTGCCGATCCTTGGGGCCAAGGCTACTGCGCGCGGCTATGATCTGCCTTACTCGGCTGGTATAGGCGTTAATTATTTATGGACGGAATCATCACTGATAATTGAGAATCTTTTTGTCGGTTTCAACAACGGCCCGATGTATGACCTCGATGAAATAATCCGTTTTGATGATGCCATAGCGACCGCCAATGCAATCAATATCAGACCTGACATCTGGTTGCTTCCTTTCCTGAATGTCTACGGCCTGTTTTCAAAAGCAAGGACCTCGACGGAAATACTTGCCGGAGTTTTCCTCCCCGATGCGGACAATGTCTGGAGCGAGGTTGCTTCCTTTTCCTCAAAAGCTGAATTTGAGGCTACAGGATTGGGTATCGGCATGACTCCCACCATTGGAGTTGGCGGAGGCTGGATGGCACTTGACATGAACGTCACCTGGCAGAGTATCAGCGCCCTTGACAAGCCTGTAATGACATTTGTATTCGGACCCCGTTTCGGGAAATCTTTCAAGTTCAGGAATAATCCGCAGAGCAATATCGCAATATGGGTAGGCGGTTTCAGGCTCCATCTCAAGTCAGAAACCAGCGGTTCTTTGCCGCTGAGCGAAGTTCTGCCTATCGAGGGACTGCAGGCGAAGGTAGATGAGAGCATTGAAAATGTAGCTGAAAAACAGATAGCCATTGATGATTGGTGGGCAGGACTGACCACTGTTGAGCAGGCCAACCCTGTCAACGAAGCAAAGTATGAAACAGCAAACCGGGCGCTCGACACTGCCGGTGAAACACTGAACGGCATTGACGCTGCCCTTAATGATGAAGAATTTGCCACCGTACAGTATTCACTTAACAAGCGACCCAAGGACATGTGGAACTTTGTCCTCGGTTCTCAGTACCAGATTAATAAACATTTCATGATCCGGGCAGAAGCCGGGTTCCTGGGAAGCCGTACACAGGCTATCGCAATGCTGCAATATCGTTTTGGCCTTTAATAAGGAGTAAATCATGAAAAGAACTATTCTGCTTGTTGCCTTCCTGCTGACAGCTTATACTGCAAATTCTCAGGTGCTGATTTCGCTGATATTCGGTGACGCACTGAACAGCCCGAACGTTGAATTCGGACTGGATGGAGGGGTGAACTTTGCAAACATTTCGAACCTTGAAACAAGTAAGTCTCTTTCGATTTTTAATCTGGGATTTTATTTTGATATCAAACTCAAAAATCAGCTTATGCTCCACACCGGTGTGATTGTTAAATCAAACCAGGGAGCTGACAAACTCAATACTTATTCTTTGGATAACCCGGGTCTGGATGAGCAGTTTTCCGATGGTTATGTAACAAGGAAAATAAATAATTTCAGTGTACCCATTCTTTTGAAATACCGCTTTGCCGGGAGATTTCATATTGAGGCAGGTCCGATGCTGGCACTCAGAACCAAAGGATACGATGAATTTAAAAACACCGTGGTTGATGAAGACGATTTAACCTACTCACTGGCCATTCAGGATAATTACAAGCGCATTGACGCCGGCATAATGTGTGGTGCAGGTATGAAACTTAACAAAAAAATTCCAAAAAGTTCCCAGATCGGAGTCCGGTACTATCACGGATTTGTGGATCCCTTAATTGGGAATACGGGTGATCCCCAGTATTTTTCTTCATTCTATATTTATTTTTCTATTCCGATTGGGGTGCAAAAAGCTGAACCGGCAACAGAATAAATTGCAGATGTAATTCTGTAAAAAAAGAAGTATGAAAATGACCGGTGAAAATGGATTTGACCGCGAAAAGAAGAGTATCGACCTGGTCATAAAACTGTCACTGATAGCCTTGCTTGTAGCATGGTGCATCATGATCATCCTTCCGTTTGTCATGCCAGTTCTGTGGGGAGTTATCCTGGCTATTACCCTGTTTCCCCTGTACAGCAGGTTACTTAAACTGCTTAAAGGGAAAAAGGGACTTGCAAGCACCATCATAACTCTGATATTGCTTGCCCTGATAATTGTTCCTTCCGCATTCCTGATTTCCTCAATCGTGGAAAACGGGAAAGAGCTGGTAACATCGGTCCGTGATCAGACACTGACAGTACCGCCTCCGGATCCAAAGGTTTCTGAATGGCCATTGATTGGGAAACCGATACATGCCGCTTGGCTGGCACTTTCTACAAACATGGAAGATGCCCTCGTGACCTACCGTGAACAAATTCTCAAAATCGGGGATAAATTTCTCGATATGATTAAAAGTGTAGGATCAGGTTTACTCATGTTCATCCTCTCAGTGATTATTTCAGGATTTTTGATAGTCACTGCTGAAAAATCTGAAAAATCGGCCATCGGCTTTTTCACCAGAATAAGCGGCAGTACGGGCGATGAGCTTGTATCAATGATCATACTCACCATCCGTAACGTTGCCAAGGGCATACTCGGGGTCGCTTTCATACAGTTTGTTTTAATAGGCGGCACACTAATCCTTGCCAAAGTACCCTTTGCCGGTCTATGGGCACTGGCTGCTCTTCTCCTTGCCATAGTGCAACTCCCGGTTGGTATCGTGGCAATTCCGTTGGTGATTTATTTTTATTCAGCCATGGCACCTCTGCCGGCGACACTGTGGTCAGTGCTGATCCTCGCTTTTTCGCTGAGCGACAATTTTCTCAAGCCATGGCTGATGGGAAAAGGAGCCCCGGTGCCGATGCTGGTCATTTTTTTGGGAGCAATAGGGGGCATGATGATGTCAGGGTTTATCGGGCTCTTTACAGGGGCTATAGTCCTCTCTATCGGCTACAGGCTGGTATCAACCTGGCTTCAGGGCGGAATGGTGGACAAATCCTCATTACCTGCAGACACGACGGTCTGAAGATCCACTTTTAAAATTGGTCCTGCCGGATAGTACTAAGATACTATTTCAATGCATTTGCGATCAGAGTGCCTTTGATCGTGATATGTAGTTTCTGTTGATTCGAAATAGATCAATTTGTTCCTGACCTTAAAATTACCGCGATGATTTTTCTTCAGCTGGCTGTTCTGTTAAGCTGCATCTTTATAGGTGCACGCATGTCCGGCATTGGGCTGGGTGTAATGGGCATGATCGGACTGCTGATAGCCCTGGCTGAGTACAGGCACATGTTCCTGAAAAAAACGGGGATATCAGTCCTCATGGTCTTGTATTCTGGGTAGGGGCCGGAATTTCAAGAGCCAGGCGATGAACTATGTAAAAGAACATTGCAGTCTGCCCGAACACAAGGATCGGACCATTTGGCAGGACGCCCACTAATGGTTCGATTTGCACCAGCAACACAATACCGGAAACAAGAAGTAATAGCTTAGGGGCAACTCAGACCTTTAGCTACACGCCGCTCCACACTCAGTGCGAGCGCAGTCCCGGCAAGTAAAAGGACCGTCGGAGCACAGATGTGACGGTTTTTCTGTTTCCATATTTATCCCTTATGTCTTTCTAATTGCTGTACCTGTCTCCTTCAACTTAAAAGTGAGAATTAAAGCTAATGCAACACCAAGAAGCAAGGGAAGGAATGCAACCTGGTAATTATGATGCTCCAGCTGCGATACATCTCCGGAAGTTTTTGCAAGGAACCACGCAAAGGCAGGTCCAAGCAAAGCGCTGAATGTGAAATTGATAAAATTAATAACTCCTGTTGCTGTACCGCTCAGGTGAGGCGGGTTAGCCTCCTTGATGACGGTATAGGTCAGCATGGCTGCTCCGGAAGCAATCCCGGCAATCAACCCGGGGACGAAGGGAGGCAGAATTCCCGGTCGCCCGAACAATATAAATGTCAGGCAAAGGAGCAACAATGTTGCCCCTCCAAAGATAACAGGCTTCCTGCGTCCTATCCGGTCAGAGATAAAACCGAGCAGGGGGCACCCTATTATCCACCCGAACGGAACACTTGCCGATCTCAGAACAGCACTACCATAGTCCAGTCCGTGTGCATCCTGAAGGAAGCGTACTCCCCAAACCATATCAAAAATTGTGGTAGGAATAAACAGTAATCCTGCTATTATACCACAAAGAATTGACTGGGGATTTTTAAAAACGACTTTAAATGCTCCTGCAGCGCTCTTCATCCAGTTTTCCTTCTGCATTGGCATCTCCTCTTTCGGCAGCAGAAGCCAGAGCACAACACCAAGGACAAGGCCGGCAATACCCATCCAAAGCCAGAAGCTGTGCCAGGCAACACCCCTGCTGATCAGGGGCCCTACTGCAAACTGGCCGGCAGACCCGCCTGCCATGCCAAACATCTGGGTAGCCCCGATCAGTGTTGCTGCCTTCGATGCCGGGAAATGTTTTGAAGCTATATAAATGGCGCCGATAAGCGCGAAGACACCTCCGGCACCCTGCAGAAATCTTCCTATACCTCCAATAGCATGATTGCCTGTGCTGAAAAGAAGTGCACCCAATCCTACAACAACAGCTCCTACAGGGATAACTTTTCTGGGCCCCAGACGATCCATTGCCGCACCAGCGACAAGGCTGAACGGTGAATAGCCGTAATAGAACAGCCCCACCATCGAAGCCACACCAAGCGCACTGAGCCCAAAACCCTCTGACAGCTGGTCTATCATTACAGACGGAGATGAGCGCATCACATACTGATAGAAGTAATAGACAGCTGCCATCAACCAGGCAACAGCAGCTAACCTGGTGTTCTTGCCCATAATATATTTGTTTTACAGTAAGCTAACGGTATTAACAAAGCACAACCGATACTGCAAGTCCTCCTTCTGATGTTTCCTTGTACTTTGAGTTCATTTCCCTGGCTGTCAAAGCCATAGCAGCAATGGTTGTATCAAGGTCAACACGGCGTAGCTGAGGGTTCTCTTCACTGGCAATACAGTATGCTGTCCATGCTTTTACTGCTCCGTAAGCACAGCGTTCGATACACGGAACCTGAACGTATCCGGCAACCGGGTCACATGTCATGCCAAGGTGAGCCTCAAGAGCAGATTCAGCAGCGTTGGCGACTACTTTCGGACCTTCTCCACAAGCCTGAGCGATCATTGCAGCACCCATTGAAGAGCCTACCCCGACCTCTGCCTGACATCCACCTTCTGCGCCCGAAAGGGTTGCATTATGCTTGCAGAGATATCCTATTGCTGCTGCTGCAAGAAAACCTTCACGGATTTTTTGTGTTGATATATTTTTATCACGCAGCGACTTGAGCACTGCAGGAATGATGCCCGCAGAACCTGCTGTGGGCGCTGTCACAATGATATGGCCACGGGCGTTTTCCTCTCCCATTGCAAAACCGTAAGATGCCACCGTTGTGATCGCTCTGCCGGCGTCACCTTTGTTGACTTTCATCAGTTGCATCCCCGCTGCTTTGCTGTGCAATTTGATCGGTCCGGGCAGAATACTTTCCACCGTCAATCCGGTTTCAACACCACGGATCATTACTTCGGCAACCTGATCGAGGAACTCCCATATCTCTTTCTCGCCTTTGCCTGAGATAGCCATCTCATTTTCCAGCAAAAGCCTGCCTAACGGGACCTGATCATCGATAAGATATTTCTGCAGCTCTTTTGCATGTTGATAGGGGTATTTTGGCTGACCCTTTTCAGGAATCACATATCCCTTCCACTCGATAAATCCTCCACCAACAGAGTAGTATTCAAGTTCATATAATATCTCAGTTCCCGCCATAAGCCTGCAGGTCATTGTGTTGGGATGGTAGAAATCACCCTTGGTTGCATCAAATATTATATCCTTAAGAGTAAGATTGAGGGTTTTCGGACCAAGCGTCAGCGGGTAGCTTTTATCGGGATTGGCGGCCAGGTCGTCAAGGAACTGCGGGGGACATTCCGCAGGAGATTTGCCTAAAAGACCGGCAAGAGAAGCTCTGTCAGTGCCATGACCTTTGCCGGTGGCGCTCAGGCTCCCAAAGAGATGAACCTTCAGTCCGGTAGCCTTGCCAAGCTGTTCTGCAGGCAGCTTGGATACCCTCTGATAAAAATCGTATGTAATCCTCATTGGGCCCATGGTGTGGGAACTGGACGGACCCGGACCCATCTTATAAAACTCGTTCAGCATAGTAAGGATTGGTCCCTTTGATTTCTGTACCAGGACCGGGTCGGGTGTGATACCGGCAGCCAGGGAATCAGCTTTGACAACCGCTTCTCCGGCTTGTCTTCCTGATTTTCCGCAACCGACAAGAAGCGCCCCTGCAGAGGCTGCAAGTACCGTGTGGCCAAAATTCCGCCGTGAAAATACAGGACGATGCAAATTACCATGGAATGCCGTTCCGCAGTTGTCACATGCTCTTGAGCTGCAACTGTCGCAATCATTTTCATGGTCATTTTTAAAATTGGTCATGTCTCTCATAGATTTTGTCTTCTTTTATATGTGTAATTTATACTATTATTAGCATAGTTTTCTGAACTCTGCCTATTAAGGCCTGCTGATCTGAGCAGAAACTTAAATGCACGTTTTTCAGTGTTATCGTCGTCAATAAAATAAATCACCAGCCGTTTGGGTCAACGACAAAAAGCCAGAACTGTTATTTACTTTGATCAAATGTACAATCTGCGATGGTTCCTGTCTATAGGACATTAGTACTAGAGGCAAAAGCTCCATCTGGTCTTTAAAATTAATAAAAAAGGCTGGATGGATACCAGCCTGTATTCTGTAGAAAAAGCTCTGCCAATTCCGGAAGGGCAAATAAGCAGCGGTAAATTAGATAGGACTGAGCCTCACGCCGTTGCTGCGCTGACTCCTCCAGCTTGCCTTTTACTTCAGTTTAAAAACTAACCCGCCCCCCAGGTTAAACTGATAATATGATGAGTATGTTGATACACCTGCACCTGCACCACCGGTGCCGAAATACAAGCCACCCCCCATGGACTGTGTTGCTGAAATCAACTGAGCCTGCAGCTTAAGACCTATCTTCTCACTTAACCAGATATTTGACCCCAGCCTTAAGCCCCAGGCAAATTTGGTGGAACCGCCTGTTTCCCCGTTATCGGGATTTTCAACATTGTAAACACCCATGCCAAGCAGAAACCCGCCATATGGCTCGAGTTTGGGATTCACCTGCATATAACGGTTGAAGCCCAGCATTATATAGTTATGCGCTATATTGAATGTTTGAAATTCTTCAGCAACTGCACCCCAGTAATACATAGGGGCATCTGAATCAAGACGAAGGTACATAACTTCAACACCATAGGCCGGATTAACCATTACTTCCAGCCCCCCGCCATATTGAAATCCACCATTCAGGGAGCCATTAAAATACGAACTGTTCGAGTAATAAGAATCCACACTGTTATCATCAAATGCGTAGGTTGCATAGCCATTGAGACGTACAGACGGACCTGTCTGAGCATAAAGATAGCCTCCGGTTAGACAGAGAAGAACAACGAGCAACTTTTTCATAAATCCAGGATTTAAATTGTTTTTTTAGGTTACAAAACAGGCCTGTGGTTAATCACAACAATTATACACAGACCATGTTAAATACAAATATAAACATAAAAAAGACAGTTTGGTTCATGTAAGCACCTGTAGGTATGGTAATTTCTTTATGCCCCGTCTCAATATTATATCATTTATCCACTCATATGCAGGACTATTTTTGTATATTTATTTCCTATCGTGGAAATACTATGGCACCGAAGAAAAAAACACCCGAAAAGAAATCCTCCGTTAAGAAACAGTCTGCTGCCGTTTCAAAGCTGGAGGATATTGGCTCTTTAAACAGAAAAGAACTGTCAGAACGTTCCAGAAAATTCTCTAAACGATTCTGTGTTGGCGACGGAGATAATTTTCAGCTTAAAAAGTACCGCACTGATCCGGATATTGATCTGGGCCCTGAAGATAAACCTGTGATGAAACGGACCCTGGAGGTCGGTGTGGAGACGCTTGCAGAACTGCAGGATAAAATGTATGCCCAGGACAAGTGGTCACTGCTTCTGATCTTTCAGGCGATGGATGCAGCAGGAAAAGACGGGGCTATAAAACATGTTATGTCGGGAGTAAATCCCCAGGGTTGCCAGGTGACAGCCTTCAAGGTCCCCAGTGCTGAAGAGATGGACCATGATTACCTGTGGCGCTGTCAGAAGAACATGCCCGAACGTGGCCGTATAGGTATCTTTAACCGTTCATACTATGAAGATGTACTTGTGGTGCGTGTTCATGAACCGATCCTGAAAGCACAGAAGCTGCCTGAAAAGCTCGTGACATCAGACATATGGAAGAACCGCTTTAAGGAGATCCGGAATTATGAAAAATACATGTACAGGAACGGAACGAAGATTATCAAGTTCTTCCTTAATGTCTCCGGCAAGGAGCAAAAAAAGCGCTTCATTGAGCGCATTGACAATCCAGAGAAAAACTGGAAATTCAGCACGGCAGATGCTAAAGAGCGAACCTTCTGGGAAGATTACATGAAAGCTTACGAAGAAATGATCAGGTATACGTCAACCAAAGAATCACCGTGGTATGTTGTGCCTGCTGACAATAAATCGTATGCCCGCATAGTAATTGTTTCGGCTATTGTCAATGCAATGGATGAATTGAACCTGGCTTATCCAAAGGTAAGCAAGGAGAAGCTCGCAGAGCTAAGGGCAATCAGACAAGCGCTCATAGATGAAAAATAGCATAAACGTTGCCTTCCGCTCTCTTTAAAGGGAGTCCGGAGTCTGAAACAACCAGAACAGTAGTTACAATGTCAGAATGAGTACCCCAGGGAGGTAATTATTCCCCAGTCATTTTTTGTGGTGCTACTGGAGGAAGAGTTATTGTCAAAATTATCGTAAAGTGTCAGGCCGAAAAATACATCCTTTATTATTTCAATTTTGGCAGCAAGATCATATTCCATACGAACACGGCCCCAGGTAGTCACGCTTGGAAAAATGTTAAAACCGCTGGTGATATCCAGTTTAGGTTGCCGGTACCTGAACCATTTATAACTTACTCCTGCAAATAACTCGATATTGGTTGACTGGAGGCCTTCTTCAATTGTACGTTCGCGGTTGGCTTGCGCACCACCCATGGCATAAAGCCTTTGTGAATTTGTCCTCACAAAATCATAGCCGCCTCCCAGCCCGATAAGAATACGGTAATCAAGGTCAAGTTCAGTATTTTGCTGTCCTTTGGTTAGAGCACCTGCAAACCCTTTTCCCTCGAAATAGCGTGTGACTCCAAGGCTTATTTCGTTATTTTTAGACAGACCACCTTCCTGATCAGAGACAATGCTGCTCAGGTCAAACTTAGTCGCATAATCGGCTGTGCGATGTGTTGCCGAAGCAATAAAGCTGAACTGGAAGACATCGCTTGCTTTTGTATAGTTCAGCCCTACATCTGCTGACCCGTCTATTTTTTGCCAGAACCGGTTCTTAATGGAGGTTATCTGGACAATATCCCAGAGTGGTTTTGGAACAGTATCATTGATGAGGACTATGTTTATCGAGCCCGTGTCAGGAGAATTCAGTAACGTGCCGTAATACCTGTACCCTGACGTGGTCCGGATTTCAAAGAATTTTGCCGAATAAACCGTGAAGATCCTGTCAAACTCGATTTCAACGGTTTCCATTGCATCTGTGCTCAGGAAGAGCAAACCGTTTTCAAATTTCTTCAGCTCCCCGGTAAGGCGGTCACCGTTTTGCAGATATACGGTGTCGGTTTTCTGTGCCTGCGCCGGAAAACTAAACAAAATAGTAAGACAAATCAGGATAATTACCTTCTTTACTGCCATGGTCATACAGCGAAAATACTATTTTTTCACATGCGCCTGCTCCCAAACTCTGACATCCTTTCGTGCTTTATCAAAAAGCCTCTCGTCATTTCCTTTCAGTTTCTTTTCCCTGACTTTGGGTAAGGATTATCAATATCGTTGTGCATCAGCACCATCAGGTTTGCTTCGTTTCTTTTGTCCGGATTGTAAAAAATATCCGTTTCAAACTATTTAGGCTGTATCAGATAGGGGTTGACTCCCAGCTTTTCAACTATATACTTGATAGCAAGCTGTGCCTTGACACTGTTTCCAGCTTCGTCAAGCGGAGGAGAAACGACAGCTATGCCGAATTTACCGGGACAGACAGCCACAATACCGCCTCCCACACCGCTCTTGGCCGGTAAACCTGAATTATAAAACCAGATACCGCTGTCATCATAGAGACCTGCAGTAGCCATAACCGGCAGAGTGTACATCACCGTCTGAGGTGAAACAACCTTTTTCTTTGTGACAGGATTTACGCCTCCGTTAGCGAGGGTGGCACCCATAACTGCAAGGTCTTTGGCACTGACGTTGATTGCGCACTGCTTGGTGTAAATATCGGTTGCCTGTGCCGGATCAAAATACATCCTGCCGTAAGCCAGTAAAAGGTGTGCAATGGCCTGGTTGCGCAGGTTGTCTCCAGCCTCGCTGATGTAAACGGGTATGTTGAGAGAAAGCTGACGGCCGGCAAAGTCGCTCTGGAACTGAAGAATACTCTTCCATTTTGCAGCTGAATCGGCTCCGTTCACAAGACTGGTGGCAGCAATGGCGCCCGGGTTCACAAGCGGATTGATCTCCTTGCCCCTGTGCTCCTCAACCGCAACTATTGAATTGAATCTCAGTCCGGTTGCATCAACGCCTATTTTGTCCTGAATTGCCTGGTGACCCTGTTCCTCAATTACCTGGGCCATTACAAATGCTTTTGAAATACTCTGGATCGAAACCATGGAGGCTATGTCACCTTTCGTAAAGACCTGTCCGTCTGTTGTTACAAGAGCAATCCCGAAGATCTTCGGGTCGACACGCGCAAGTTCCTTGATATAATCTGCATTCTTACCTTCTGCTACATCTTTGAATTTGGTATAAGCCTCATCCAGCGCCGCGTTGATCTTCTCAGCAGTTAAGTTATTGCTTGTCTGCACCGGGGTGACAGCCGTCGTGGCTACCGTTGCTTTGCCGGCAGTCTTACCGCTTGTCTTCTGTGCCTGACTGACGGCCGTACCGGCTACCAGGCAAATGGCCATGGCTGCAACAAACAGCCATTTCATTCTGTAATTTTTGTTTTTCATAATATTTTTCTCTTTATTAAATGTTCATTTTCTTCAGACCATCACTACTGCCTATTGCCTATTGGCTATTGCCTGAAAAAAGTATGTCCGAAATTATACTTGAACGAGAACTGTACCTTGAAGATGCTCGTATTCCATCCATCGTTGAAATTTTCACGGGTACCATACTGCAATTCAATTCCCACCATTGACTTCTCCGCCGGATAGTAAAGCAGGTTGGCCAATGCGTAATTTCCTTTGGCAAATGCATCATCTGCCATTCCCTCCGAGTTGTTAATGCTCACCATGGAATAGCCGACGGAGCTGCTGAATTTATCGTTCCATTGCTGGTCAACGAACGCAACTATGCCCAGTACCGGAAGAGCAACACCTGGATTTGAGATATCATTGGTAATTCCGACATCAACCGGTGCATCGTTCATGTAGTTTTGGATGCCCTGGCCGTATACCACTTGAAATCTTCCAACGGTTGATTTTGTAAAGTTGAGATTCGAACTGAGGTTTAATCCCCAGCCTACTGCATTACCACTGAAGTCTATTTCGTCATCGTTCATGTCTTCCCATGCCATGTAACGCAGCATACCTGCCAGCTCTATATAGCCAAAATTAAATGCATGCCGGTATTCGGCTGAGAGGTCAGGCAAAGGAAAGCGGCCATTAACATCCTCAAGTTCAATACGGCCCGAATACACGCCCTGGTCAGCGCTTGCTCCCGGACGCTCAAGGGCGAAGGTAAGCCGTGTATCTCCCATGATGGGCATATACCGGACCTGGATGTTCCTGAAAAATACCATGCCCGTGGGTCCCCAGTATTCCAGGGTATTGGGAAAAACATCTATATCCATAAACGGGCTCCAATACTGCCCCACGCCAAAATGACCAAGTTCAGCATAAGCATGCCGTAACCGGAAGGTCGTCTGGCCTGCATCAACGCCTGTTCCGAAGAGCTCGAACTCGAAGGTTGTTTTAAGTTCGCCCAGCGGGGTTTGTATATAACCCCTGGTTCCGAAACGTGTCTGCCTGACACTGAAAAAGGCATTTCCATCCGTACCATACTCACCTTCATAAGCAGGAAGTTTGGTCGGGCGGACTACATCAAACCAGTCAGGATGAATCTGGTTGGCATTATAACCCGCATCGGTCATGATGAAGCCATAAATTTCGAGAACCTTTTGCTCCGCAGTCTCCTGTGCCAGACCTTTTCCTGCAGCCATAAGAAGCAGTAAAAGCAGGCAAATTCCTTTTCGTTTCATATTGTTTGATCTGCCGGGAAAAATACAGTTACTTTTCTTTGGTATGTAATAAAACAGCCAGCAGGGATGAATCCGTGCTGGCTGTTTATTAAAGACAATCTGTTTTATTTTAAAGTTTAGGGGGATACTGCATGAAAATCTGCTTGATTGCATAAGTAAGATTCTCTTCTCTTCTCGTCTGGCTTGCATTTTCTTCAAAGGTTTTCGTACCCCTGCCCTGCCATACAAGCATCTTTGTCGATGAATCAATAATGTCGATGAACATCGTGCCATCGGTGTAGGTATCATAATTAATGGTGGTGGTTGAGAAACCTCCTCCATAACCGTATCCGCCATACCTGTAACCATAACCGTATCCGCCCCCGCCACTGGTTGTGGCAGTAGCAGTCTGCTGCGTTTCGGTCTTGATATTAATATCAACCCACACATCAGGATCAGTTTCCGATTTGGTGAAACCCTTGGCAAGCATTTCAGCTGTTACGATATTCAGGATCCTGTTCCTGTTGATGTCATCGATCGGCATAGCCAAAGTCTCATCCGTATATGTAAAGGTTTTATAGGCAGCAAAATTTGCTGTCTTGTCAAAATCTGATGATACTTTAACCGTACTGCAGGAAACCGCAACGATCATGATCAGTGATAAAAAGAATAGCTTTTTCATATCTCGTATTTATTAATTTACAAAAACAAATCCAAAGTTGATTGTGAAATAGCCCTGTGCCGGCAGGTCGCCTGCCTTTACTCCATAATAGTACTTTGTGACAATGTTCAGACCTACACCGGGTGCTGGTTCTATCATCAGTCCGAGCTCTGGTCTGAGGGCAAAATGCCAGGCATCTTTCTCAAAGGTATATATACCCATATCGGTATTCTGAAGTGAATACATGGTGCCTATCCCAAGTCCTGCATAGGGAGTAATTCTCCCATCCGATTCCAGAAAATAATCAGCCGCAAAAAGTACGGGCCAGTGATTACTGTAGCGCCATTGTTTACCGGCATAGGTAACGTTCCCGTTAGTGTAAACATCATCAGGCATCTCCTCATAGAACACATTCCAGCCCAATTCAAGGCCTACACCAATGTCTGAACGGACATAGCTCCTGTAATCAAAAGTAAATCCTCTCCAGCTTACCGCACCGATATAGTCTTTCATATCGCCGGTTCCGAAACCGACCGAATACTGAAGGGATGTAAAGTTTGACTGTGAGAAAGCCGTGCCAACAAGCAGAGAGAAAACAGCAACAATTAATATCTTTTTCATAACGATTGATTTATTAGTTGGTTTGCAGATAATCCGAAATACTGAACGCTTTATCAATACCTTTCTGTATTCGGTTTGCATCGTAGCTGCCTGTAAGGAGGCCGCTGATTGCTCCTCTCCATTGATTTATCGGGTTGCCGTCAGTTGATGTCAGGCTAGGATCAATAATACTCATCAGCATAGTGCCGGTTGTATATGAGCTGGCATAGACCGGGGGATAGTATGGCCAATACCCTCCGTAATAGCCGCCATACCACCAGTACCAGTAATCATACCAGTAGTAGACAGTGGTCGTTTCCCATGCTGCAGGAAGCAAGATCACATCAGGATCATCCTCAAGGTCTACTCTCTGCCAGCCAAGTTCCTGCATGTTGGTTGCAATCATCGCAAGTATAGCAGTAGCGGTAACATCGGGAATAAATGACGGCTCCTCGCCCTCAGCTACATCGCCGGTAATTTTAACAATCCTGCCGGGCATGGCATAGGTGGCCTTTGCCGTGAAGTCATACGATTCATTATGGGTGGTCAGGACTATATCCGTCTCTTCAATATATTCCGGCCCCTGTGGATAACATCCCGCCAGCAGAAGCACGCTGGCTAATATTAATACAATTGAAATCCTTTTTTTCATGTGCCTTTAGTTATTATTTGTTTATGAATAATGATTCTGTAAAATTACACTTACATTAAAATCCTGTCAATACTTATTGCTGAGTATTTTCGATTGCCCGTTTACGGGGCGTTTCTAATGCGGAACATCCACGATCTCAATTGCCCTGAATTACTACATTAGTTATATATGGGAGAAAAGAAATGGTTAAAAAAAGCAATTTAACTCAAAAACAATTAATAATCCTGTTTGTTCACGCCAGTTATCTTCTGACACTGCCCCCTCCTCTAAAACCTGAAACCAATGTTAATCATATAACGAAAGCCTACGGTAGATGTGGTGCTGTTTCTTTTGGCCTCAAAATCTCCTCCCTTTATCACAAAATCGCTCCCCGGGAATTTCTCCTGCAGCATCTCGTTTAACTGTTCCAGCAGCATGGTTTCATCCTCAGGAAGTAAGGTTGTGTCAAACGATGAATTAACTTTAAAGAACCACAGCCCGGGTCCCATCAGAACCATGTCGACTGAAAGACGGTCCCAGAAAACAAACTGATAACCAAGCTGGGCACCGATGAAATGAGCATTTAGTTTCATTCCTGTAAGGACCTCCCCGTCATAAGTGCCGGTGCTCAGATCCCAGGTAATATCCCGTGAAAAATGATTGTACGAATAATAGGGCCCGATATAAATACCTCGCGGCGCCCTGAATTTATTCTCCTTCTGCAGATAAAAGCGATAATCGAGCGACAGATTAAAGCCCTTGTCATTTTTCTGGTCAATCACTTCCAGAGAATCGCTGTTGAATAAAAAGTCGCCAAAAGCAGTCCTGCCTATATTGATTGAAGCAGTTTGGTACTCCTTTATCACACGTTCATATCCTATAACGTTAAATTTATATGAAAAGAGCATGGGATTAGTAATGTTAAAACGAATGGTGTTTTTGAAATTTTTCACACTGTCTTCCTGCCCGTGGCAGGGCAGTATAGATAGTCCGGCAATAATAATTAATACAATCGCTGCCTTAATGGCCGGCTTCAGAGTTAACCGGTAAAGATTTCCCATAATTATAAAATATTTGAATGTCCTTGACAGCCAAAGGTAATTACTTTTATAATAAGCGTAGTGATCATTTATTCTCTTGCAATGGAAATATTGCCCTGCATCAGCCTGAGCCAGCGGCCTGATTAATCAAAATATCAAATACTTATCAGTCAGTATGGCCCGTGATGATGTTATGCATTAACTTTACCACTGTAAATCCCTAAATATAAATCCTCATGAGCTCACATTATCCGTCACTTTATCAGATAAACACAAGGGTATGGCTCACAGAGCTGTCCCGGAACATCGGCCGGCCGGCTACACTGGATGATATCCCGGATGCAGAACTGGATAACCTTTCAGACCTGGGTTTTAACTGGATCTGGTTCCTGAGCGTGTGGTGCACAGGTGAACTCGCGCGGAAAGTCTCACGGGAGAATGCTGAGTTCAGGCGTGATTTCGAAGCGACGTTACCGGATCTGCAGGAACAGGACATCGCCGGTTCGGGGTTTGCCATCACCGGTTACAATGTGCATCCTGATCTTGGCGGCGACGAGGCCCTTAGGCGCCTCCATGCAAGGCTCCGTGCACGCGGACTGAAACTCATGCTCGATTTTGTCCCTAACCACATGGGACCCGACCACCCTGGGTTGAGGATCACCCTGAATATTTTGTATCCGGCACCGAAGATGACCTGTTAAATTATCCTCAGAACTATACAAGGGTTAAACGTAATCATGGTGATCTGATTATGGCTTACGGGCGTGATCCTTACTTTGCCGGATGGCCTGACACCGTGCAGCTCGACTACAGCAATCCTGCCACAGCAGCGGCTATGACCAATGAGCTGCTTCGTATCTCTGGCCAGTGCGACGGGGTCAGATGCGATATGGCAATGCTCATCCTGCCTGATGTTTTTGAAAAGACATGGGGACGCAGAGCCCAACCCTTCTGGTCACTGGTCACAAAAACCATTCATGATAAAAACCCCGGTTTTTGCTTCATGGCTGAAGTTTACTGGGATATGGAGTGGACCATGCAGCAGCAGGGGTTTGATTATGCCTATGACAAGAGACTTTATGACCGTCTGCATGAAGGCCATGCCAGACCCGTGCGTGAACATTTTTATGCATCTCCTGATTACCAGGACAAGCTTGCCCGGTTCCTTGAGAATCATGACGAACCAAGAGCAGCAGCAACATTTGATCAGAAAAACCATGAGGCTGCAGCGGTGATAACATTCTTCTCGCCTGGCTTAAGGTTTTTTCACCAGGGACAGTTTGAAGGAAGACTGAAGCGCATATCACCTCATCTGATCAGGGCCCCTGAGGAACCTGTGAACGAAGCCATTCAAAAGTTTTATGCGGCGTTACTTTCCACGTTAAAGAATACGCTCTTCCGTGATGGCCGCTGGCGTCTGCTCGAATGTATGCCTGCCTGGGAGTGGAATAATACCTGGGATTCTTTCCTGGCATTTTCCTGGGAGGGAACTGATGGCAGGCGAGCACTGGTTACTGTTAACTATTCTCCTCAAGACAGCCAGTGTTTCGTTCGTCTGCCGTTTGCTGACCTGGCTGACAAATCAGCCCGGCTGGCTGACCTGATGAGCTCCGCCCTTTATGATCGTAATGGAGATGAAATCTTATCCAGAGGCCTGTTTTTGAATCTGCCGCCATGGGGGTATCATGTTTTTGAAGTCAAAAGTTAAAAGTCAAAAGTTAAAAGTTAGAAGCCTTATAGCATAAAATCGGAATCAATGAAAGACCCTCGATCCCAGACCCTCAGACCCTCAGACCCTCAGACCCTCAGACCTTTAACCAAAAGCAGGGCCTGGATGGCTCTCCTTGACCATAAAAAAAGCATCGGAAGGCAACATCTGCGTAAAATGTTTGAGGATGATCCGAAACGCGGCGAGCGAATGACTACCGAAGACATAGGCCTCTTCCTTGACTATTCAAAAAACAGGATCACGGGTCAGACGCTGAAGCTTCTCATTCAACTGGCAAACCAGGCACGACTGAAGAACCGCATTGAGGCAATGTTCAGCGGGGAAAAGATCAATGTCACCGAAGGCCGGGCAGTATTGCACGTTGCCCTGCGTGCTCCCAAAGGATCAAAGATCATGGCCGACGGGAAAAATGTCGTCCCGGAGGTCCATGAAGTTCTGGACAGGATGACTGATTTCTCAAACCGCGTGCGCAGCGGTCAGTGGAAAGGGCATACCGGAAAACGCATCCGAAATATTATAAACATCGGCATCGGGGGTTCCGATCTTGGCCCGGTCATGGCTTACGAGGCGCTGCGGTTTTACAGCGAAAGAAGCATGACATTCCGGTTCGTGTCAAATATTGACGGAATTGATTTTGCAGAGGCAACCCGCGATCTGAACCCTGAGGAAACATTGTTCATCATCTCTTCAAAAACATTTACCACGATGGAGACGATGACCAACGCACAGACTGCCAGGGAATGGTTGCTGAATGGACTGGGCAACGATGCCCGGGCCGTTGCCAGGCACTTTGTCGCTGTCTCTACAAATGCCAAAAAAGTCTCGGAGTTCGGCATCGACACAGCCAATATGTTCGGTTTCTGGGACTGGGTTGGCGGACGCTACTCGATGGATTCGGCAATCGGACTATCTACCATGGTTGCCATCGGGCCGGAGAATTTCCGCACCATGCTCAATGGCTTTCATGAGATGGATGAACATTTCCGGAATACTCCGTTTGAACGCAATATGCCGGTTCTGATGGGACTTCTGTCTCTGTGGTACAATAATTTTTTCGGAGCTCAGACCGTTGCGGTTCTGCCGTATGAAAATTACCTCAAACGCTTTCCTGCATACCTTCAGCAACTGACAATGGAAAGCAACGGCAAACAGGTAACGGTTGACGGAAAGAAAGTAAACTATAATACAGGTCCGATCTACTGGGGCGAACCCGGTACCAACGGACAGCACTCATTTTATCAGCTGATCCACCAGGGGACACGTCTGATCCCGTGTGATTTCATTGCTTTTGTCAACCCCTTAATTCCTGTCGGCCGTCATCATGACATCCTTCTGGCCAATGTTTTTGCCCAGGCTGAAGCCCTTGCTTTCGGCAAGACTGCCGGACAGGTCAGGGCTGAGGACACAGAAGAGAGGCTTGTGCCACACCGTGTCTTTAACGGGAACCGGCCATCAAGCATGATCCTGGCAGACCGGCTTACCCCCGGTATCCTTGGCAAGTTGGTAGCCCTTTACGAGCACAGCACCTACACACAAAGTGTCATATGGAATATTGATGCTTTCGACCAGTGGGGCGTGGAACTGGGTAAGGTACTGGCTCAGCGTATCATCCCGGAACTGGAGAGCAAAACGGAGCCTGAATCCTCACATGATACTTCAACGAACAACCTTATCCGGCGTTACCGTAAGCATAAGTGATTCTCTGATTCTCAAAGCACTCCCCGCTGCATGAGATCGTAAATCACATCCGACATGTTTTGCTTGTTCGCCTTCTCAAGGATATTTCTCCTGTGAGTATTTACAGTGTGTACACTCAGGAACAGTTTATTTGCTATCTGATCACTGCCCAGCCCCGTTTCGATCAGCTTTATGATCTCAAATTCACGATCGGAAAAAGGAACACCTGTCAACAGTAATTTCTCATCAGGATACCTGAAATAAGACATGTCGTTACCCACATAATAATGATAACCATGCTTTCTGCCGGTGAACCAGTCTATATTGGTATGAACTTTAATAACGAAAACAGATTTATAAGGGATCGTACTATAATAAAAGTATAACTGTAAAAGTGTATCTGAATATTTTCCCTGCGGATTTCGTAATCTTATGTTGGTAGATAACAGCGCTTCTCCTTTTTCAGCCGTGAAAAGTTCATGTGCAATTTTAAACATTTTGGCCCTTCCCAGGGTGTGACGGAACATATCATCAGGGTGGGTAGCTTCAAAAAAATGGTAAGGTGTAAGTTCTTCAGGAGCAATCCCCAGCATATGATAGCACCTTGCGCTTGAAAAGATGATATGCATTTGTAGAATATCGCCGACATAGAAGAACTGATTGTTTCTTTCCATCATATCCTCAATCTCAGCAATCAACGGATCATTCCGGTTAATTCCTTTAAAACCGGAAGGGGAATAAGCTTCAATAAACCTGAAAAACAAACTATAGTCCTGATAATCAGTGCTCATCAGTTGAATTTAATGCTAAAGCAAAATTAACAAAAAATATTTACCGGGGTGCCGGTTCTGAATAAGACGATTCAGAAATTGGAAATAGGAATCTTCAGAGTATTCTTCGCACCTGAAAATCGTAGATCAGTTCAGAAATTGAGGCTTTTCCTGTTTTTTCAAGTATGTTTCTGCGATGGGTATTGACTGTATTTACGCTCAGGAAAAGTTTATCAGCTATCTGGGTACTGTTCAGTCCCTCTCCGATCAGTTTGACAATCTCGAATTCCCGGTTTGATAAGGGATTTCCTGTCATTAGCATTTCATCGTCCGGAAACCTGAATAAGGAAAGGTCGGTTCCTACATAATAATGATAACCGTGCTTTCGCTTTTTGAATGTATCTATATTGGTATGGACCTGTAGGAGAAATACTGTCCTGTAAGGTATCGTGGTATAAAAAAAGTATAACTGGAACAACAGGTCAGGGTAATCTCCCTGTGCATTTCGTATCCTTAAATTAATAGATAAATAAGCTTTCCCCTTCTCTGACTTGTAAAGATCGTTTGCCAGGTTGAACATCTTCGATCTGCCGAGTGTATGCTTTTCAACATCATCAGGGTGGGTGGCTTCAAAAAAATGATAGGCGTTCAGCTCATCAGGCTTCACACCTATCATCTGGGCGCTTCGCTGGCTGGCCCAGATGACCTTCGCCTGGATCAGGTCGGCGACATGAAAAAACTGATTATTGATCTCAGTATTCGTTTCAAGCTGCTGCACCAGGGGGTCAGCACGGTCAACATCCTTGAAACCGCCAGGTAAATAGGCTTCAATGAACCTGAGAAACAACCTATAATCTTGAGGTTCAGAGGGTAATATTAAGTCTGAGTTCTTTATTTGGCTTAAAAATAAGATCAAATGTATGAAAAATACTCATTGCTGAGTATGACGCTTAGGAAAAAATACTCACTGGTGAGTATGGACTATACCTTTAACCTGACGTATTTTTATCATCTGATTGACATTCCAGGCATATTCATGTAATTTATTTATAAATAACCTTAAAATCAAAAGATTATGGCAAGTGAAGTGAAAAGAACAGCTCCTGACATGGATGCTATTATTGCACAGGCAAAAAAAGAGGGCAAGCTGAAAACAGTGCCCCTGAACTGGAAAGAGGTGTACTATACGAACTGTCCGCTTGTTTCCGCCAGTAATGTAGACCAGGAACTGGGCTGGACCAAGGAGGAGTATAAGAAGATCGGCATAAGCTACCTTTACCTCCGTGCACGTAAGGAGAATGACTGGTATCCTCATTACATTCATAATCTCGACAATATTATCCGGTTCGGGGGTCTCTTTCCGCCGATTCATGTGCATGCAGATATCCGCAGGACTGTTCTTCTGGGGGTTACCCACGCACCCCACGAAGGTGGTGCAATGATGGTGCGTTCGCGCGATGACATCTACAGGATGGCCGAGCTTAAAGGAAAGAAGATAGGGCTTTCACGGAGCCAGAACAAGATCAAGACCGACTGGTGGGGAATACAGGAGGAGCAGGGTATTGAGCTTATGCTCAGGGTGAACGGCATGACAAGGAATGATGTGGAGATTGTCGAATTCCCCTATGCGGATGACTGGTATGACAATCCTGAAATGATGGGACCGGAAATGGAAAATCCGTCAGAGCTGTGGCTCCGCCGTGACCATAAGCATGACCTCGCATTCCGCCCGCTTGAAGCTGCCCTTGAAAAAGGTCTGATTGATGCAATGTACATACAAAGCGGACCGCTGCAGCAACTTTCAGAGGCCACGGGTAACTTCAAGGCTATAGAAGATCTTTCAAGGTATCCAGACTGGACACTTCAGGTGGCAAATATACCTGCCGCAATAACGTGCACAGTCGAAATGGCCGAAAAGCACCCTGAACTTGCTGTGACATTCCTCAAAGGCATGATAAAGGCAGGCCGCTGGGCCAATGAGCACAAGCATGCCGCCGCCGCTATCCTCGACAAACAGACATTCTACCTCGATGTTGAGCACACATATGAAGGCATAAAGCATATTGACATGGTTCCGAACCTTTCACTCCAGAACCTCAGGTCAGTGGAGATAGGAAAGGACTTTATGCTGAGCCACGGCTATATCAAAAATGACTTCGATGTTTACAAGTGGGCCCGCCCCGAATTTCTTGAGCAGGCAGCACGGGAGCTGCTTGAACTGGAGTGGAAGAAACGTACCATTGCGAAGCTTCCCGATGCTGCAGCACCGCTGAAAGATGGCGGCAGGCTCGGATAAATCACCGGCAATATTATTGAAAACCGGTAAAAGTTTGTTACAGTGTTATGATGACCAGGTATTTTATGGGCGCCGGGCAATCAATGGTCCGGCGCACCTAAAAGACCTGATACTTGAAAATGATTATACTTCCTGAATTATCTACTATGATTATTACTGAATAATGGAGGATGAACTGGACTACAAAGTAACAACAGACGCAGACGGGAAAATACTGAGCGGAGAAAATTTCTACAGGCTGGCTTTACCCCTGGGAATGCCTTCATGCGTTTTCTGGTCAGTGATTGTCTATGACAGCGGAACGGGGTTTATAATCACCACTGACCAGTCATGGCCTTCAGTACATTCCAATTGCACTAAGCTTGTTGTTGACAGCGACGGATCGGTTGATATCTGGTTTGCTCCGACAGACTGTCACAGCAAGAAAAAAAACTGGATTAAAACTATTCCGGGAGAGAAATGGTTTATGATCCTGCGCCTTTACGGCATAGCCGGGCCAATGACTGACCATCCCTGGCAACCAGGAGAAATAAAGCCGGTGCTGAAAGAAGATTTTGAGGCTTTATAGAATTACCGGGCAGTTATTGAAATTAAACGTATTCCTGAGGACAAAATGATTCCATATATAAGGATGAAAAAAACAACCCTGTTACCTGTATTAATTTTGCTGCTGTCTGTGGTTACTTCATTGAAATCACTGGCACAGGAAGACATAGGAAACGAATACAGGATCACTCTTTTCCCAAGCCATAGGGTAACAGAAAGGATTGGCGGCTTCGGATACCTGGGATACGTGTGGAACCCGGTAAAAGGTTACCAGACATATTACCTTGGCTGGCCGTGTGCAACCTATACACCAAAAAAATGGGTTCAGATCTGGGGGGGTCTTATCGGAGCTTATACTGATAATGAAACCAAAGCAAACCTGCTTGAGTTACGCCCCTTCACCGGTGCGAAGTTTTTTCTTCCCAACAGTATCAATTGGAACATCTATAATTTTACCCGTTATGAATACAGGGCATTGCAGGATCAGGAGACCAAAGACTGGAATAATTACAGCCGGCTGCGTGTCAGGTTTGGAGTTGAGATGCCCTTCTCAAAAGGAGAGAAAGCCTGGACACCCGGAAATTTCTACGGGCTGGTCGATGTTGAACCTTATATCCGGTTCGACAAGGGTTTGGTAGATCCCCTTCGCATTCGCGGAGGTATAGGTTATATAATGAAATCTGCCCCATTGAGGGTGGAGCTTATTTACCATATGCAATACACAAATCCGGATGGCAGCGGATTAAAGTATACCGATAATATTTTCCGTTTAAATATTAAACTGGGAATCAATAAGGGAATCCTGGGGACAATGTACAACCCCGATATTGATGATTGAAAAAACTCATTCTCTGAAAGTAAACGGGAATCAGTTTATACATGCTTTCAGTAAATTCTCAGGTGACTAACATAAAAAGCTAAACTATGAAATTGATAAAACAAGGCAGTTTATTTCAGAAATTCTCCGGGCAATCTCTGCTGATCCTTGTCTTCATCACATTTATTTCAGCATGTAATTATTTTCCGCTCTCAGCACAAACCGGACCAGCTGATAAAAAATGGCATTTTCTTACGGATGTATACCTTATGTTTCCGTATATGAATGGGGAAACCGGCAAGGGAGACCTCCTCTCCGTACCGGTTGATGCCAGCCCGGGCGACATTTTCAGTAAACTTAAGATGGCTGCCATGCTGTATGCTGAAGCTAAGACTGAGAAATGGGCAATAACTTCAGATCTTGTTTACATGAGGCTGAACCAGGAGGTAACTCCCGGTACATTGTTTCATTCGGGAGAGGTAACAGCAAATGAATTTATCTGGGAACCAGCCGGCTTTTACAGAATCGTGCCTTTCCTGGAAGTCGGTGCCGGCGGACGGCTGACAAGCCTCTCAACAGAAATTGATGCCCGCCGGAATGTATTTCCTGGCGGAACAGAAGAAGTTACCGCAAGCGGATCAAAAACATGGTTCGATCCGATAATCATAACCCGCCTGAGCGCGGACATTAATGACAAATGGCTGTTTCAGTTCAGGGGCGATGTCGGTGGTTTCGGACTTGGATCTGACTTTACATGGCAACTGCAGGCTTATGCCGGCTACCGTTTCGGAAAAGTGTTCCAGCTGACCGCCGGATACAGGATCTTAAGCATCGATTACGATAAAGGAGTTGATGCAGAACGGTTCATCTACAATATGGATACATTTGGACCGGTAGTAAGATTTGGATTTAATTTTTGAAAAACACCACAAGTCAACTTTGGCATCTAATAATGAAACTTAGTTGCTTCCGGATTTCTGAAGGACCAAAACTTTCTCTCTGTGAATGCAGAATGAATAAATCCTGTTTCATCGCCCTGCTATACTTTTAAAATTTGAAACAGGTTCGGAGGGCTAG
>CAVRBS010000019.1:0-11332 GCA_963719235.1 uncultured Bacteroidales bacterium | reverse complement strand
AGATAACAGGGATGGCGGCAATGAGACCTGAGATGAAAGAACGTAAGACGGCACTTACTATTGCTATAACGACGATAACGGCAATTGCCAGGCTGGCCAGCTGGCCGTTGATCAGGCTTCTGTCCATTTTGGCTTCAATAAAGGGCATCCCTGTTATCTCTATGGAACAGTCCGCCTTCGAATTCTCACTGATAAAAATGTTCATATAATTCTCGAATTCCCTTTTGGCTTTCATGTCAGAAGATGTAAACCTGGATATGATAATAGCCTCATCGAGATCATCTGACACAAGCCTTTGAAGATTCTCATTCCCTTCCAGCAGGAACCATATCTGCTCTATCAGAGCCCTGTCATCGGGTATTGCTCTTTCCTGTCCGAATGCTTCATTAATGTCAAGGATCAGATCAGCGACCGACTGCGTCCCGGCGACTCCGGGATTCTTTGCCATATGTTCTTCGGCACGGAGCATTGTCTTAAGAAAATCAGGGTTCTGCACATCTCCCCTGAACAGTACAAAGACAGGCTTGGTCCCTCCGAATTTGCTGGTCATAATCTCCTCTGCCAGCCTTGTGGGATCTCCCTTTCGGAAGTATTCTTTCACGTCAACGCTTCTTTGTATTAGAAAAATGCCGCCGGTATTGACCACCGTTATAAGTATCCATGTAACAAGTATGGCCTTCGGGTGGTTATAAAGCAGGTTTTGCAGGGGATTCTGGAAGTAATCATAGAAGAATGTTTTCCCGGCCTCCCATCTTTCATTTTCCTTGTCCCTGTTTTTCCATCCGGTGGCTGATATAAGTGCCGGGACGAAGAAGATGGATAGAAGCAGTGCAATGAAGGTTCCCAGGGCTGTAAATATCCCGAAATCACGTATCATTGTCAGGTAGGAGCCGAGAATAAAGGAAAAGAAACCGGTCATGGTGGTCAGTGCAGCCAGTATGACCGGAACAAAGACGTAGCTCATGGCTGTAATGATTGCCTGATTCATATCCCCCTTTTCCTGATCAATCCGGTTAAGTACATGAATGGTGTAGGCGGTTGCGACAGCCAGAAGGACAATAGGGATATTGTTTGAAACCATGCTCATATCCGATCCGGTCAATGACATTATGCCTATGACCCATATTATTGAGAGGATAGCCGTGAGCAATGGTACTACCACTCCCCTCAGGGAACGGAATCCCAGGAAGAGAACAATGGTAATCAGCAGGAATGCGATGGGGAGCAGCCTGGTAAGGTCGGATGCTATCAGATGGGAAATCGATGAAACCATCATTGGCGATCCGGCATAATAGATCTTCTCGGGAAGGTTCAGCGATTCCATCTTTGCCTTGACCGTACTGGCAAGGGAGTGAATATTGGTATCATCAAAAAGAGAGAAGACAATTATTGTGGATGTCGCATCCTCTGAAACAATGATTCCCCTCACGTTTTTGTTTGAATAGACCCTCTCCCTCAGCAGCGCCAGCTCGTCCGGGGTGTCAGGCAGATCATACTCATCGACAAGAGGTCCGACCTCCATTCCGTTCTCACTCTCGTTGATATACATGATGTTTGTTAGGCTGGTCACCGATGAGATACCTTCGATAACTCTGAGTGAGTCTGTGGCTTGCCTTACATGCTCAATCAACTCAGGGGTGAAGACATTCTCAGTCTCCAGGATTACCATCCCTGTGTTGTTGGCGCCGTAGGTGGTGCCGATTTTCCTGAAGAGTGCAGCATGAGGGTCATCATCAGGCAGTGAGCTCACCACATCAGAGTTGATCCTGATGCCCGGGATCTGAATAGCAAGAAAAACAGTAACAGCCGAAACCAGAAGGACGATCATCCATCTGACCCTCAATATAATTCCGAACATCTTCTCCATATGTACTCTCTGCAGGCTTCTGTTAAAAAAGGCCCGAAAATACATCTTTTTGATCAGGAATCAAAGAGAGGAGTGAATTGATGCAACGATTTATGCCAGGCGGCGTCTGCGGAGACCTACCAACTCTTCAAATGCACTGATGAACCGGTAAAAAAAAGCGAAGTAGTCCTCTTTTCCAAGGTATTCACTGGTCTCCGCCGGGGAGACGGGAATATCTTCAAGGTTAATGTCATCAGCCGGTTTAATGATGATGTGGTTTGCAAAATCTATCCGTTCACCGTCGATACGGTTATAGAAATGCCAGCCATTGTCTTTACGGGTTTTTAATATCTCGCAGCCAAAGATGTCGTGGATGAGCAATGAAATCTCAGTATCCTGAAACTCCGGAAAGGGACCATATTTTGATCCGTTGATTTTTTCTTTTGTACAGGTACGTTTCAGTGCCTCGTGTACAAGAATCCTGTAAAACAGAACCGTTGTATTCATTGGTGATTGGGTTAATTACGGCATGAATTGCCATATACTAAGGTCATCCTTTTGGTTCGTTCGGGCGTTACACAATTCCATCAATTATTTATATAATTCACATATTTGCCGGTTGCAGCCGGGTGATTGATCTGTTGTTATTTGAGCGGTAAAAAGGAGGAATCTGTCGATCGGGTCGTTCTTCGGGCAAGAAATGCTATATTTATTTACTTGAAAAGTGTCCCTTTTTCTATGATTTTGCGCACTTTTGTTTTACGGATATGACAGACAGATGACAGGTCTAAGCCAAAAAAGAATAGCAGCGATATCGATGGTCCGCTACGATGAGTTTTTCATTCCGAAGTGGATAAATTACTATGGAGCGCAGATTGGCCATGAGAACCTGTTTCTTTTGCTTGATGGTCATGATCAGCCTCTTCCGCATGATCACGGTAAGGTCAATGTGATCAGGCTGCCTCACCAGGAGCTTGGCAGGGCAGAGGGCGACCGTAACAGGGCACGGCTTGTCTCTTACTTTGCCAGGGCGCTGTTCCTCAGGTATGATCTCATCATTGCAAATGACATCGATGAGTTTCTTGTTGTTGATCCAGACAGGAATGAGACCCTTGCGGAATACCTCCAGCGGCCAATAAGGTCAGCTTCTCTCTCAGCCCTGGGGCTCGATGTGGGGCAGCATACCGGACTTGAATCGCCTGTTGACCCCGGCCGTCCGTTCCTGGAGCAGAGGAGCTATGCACATGTGTCAGCCAGGTATACCAAGCCTGTAGTTGCTGCTGCGCCGCTTACATGGGGTTCGGGATTTCATCGCGTGAAGGGGAGGAACTTTCACATCGATCCGAATCTTTATCTTTTTCATTTCGGGATGGTTGACTATGATCAGTCGAAAGGAAAACTCGATAACCAGTCGCTTCACAATGCAGGCTGGACGGGGCATCTCGACAGACGCTACCAGCTCTTTGAGCTGATCGCGAAGAACGAGGCTGTTGACGGTGATGAATTTTTTAAAAAGGCACGCAGGAGACAGACCCTGATACGCCCGTTGTTTGCACTGAATAAGCCCGGGATGCTTGCTGAAAAGCCAATTATAAAAATACCGGAACGGTTCAGAACTGTAGTCTGATTTATTAAAAGCTGAAGCGCCATGAATCTCAAGTACAGGATCAAGAAGGCATACACCGGGCTGTTATTCCGGATGAGTTCCGGCGAGAACCCTCTCTTTCTTGCATATTATAAATACATCTATAAGCCCCCCAAAGGGTCACTGGCAGAGTTCCTTGACGGCTACTCGGCGAAGCATGCCCCGGTCACCTTTCTCCAGGTGGGAGCCAATGACGGGTTTGTGCATGACCCGCTTCACAAGTTCATCAAGAGAGATCACTGGAGGGGAATCATGCTTGAGCCACAGCCTGATGTCTTCAATGAATACCTGGCCAGACTGCACCGCAAAAGGGCTGAGATCACCCCCCTGAATGCTGCCCTTGATACTGAAGACGGCACAAAGACGCTGTATAAGATCGGGATCAGCAATGAGCGGTGGGCGACAGGCCTTTCAAGCTTCAACAGGGAGGTTCTTGTGAACAGCATAAAGAGAGGGGTCGTTCAGCACAAGGCCAGGAAGAGGGGGATAAAGCTGCCTGAGAACTTGGAAGAGATGATCGTCGGCCAGGAGATTGCCACAATCAGTCCCACAACCCTCCTGGGCAGGTTTGGGAACGAAAGGATCAACCTGCTGGCGGTAGACACGGAGGGATTTGATTATGAGATAATCAAGATGCTCGATCTTGACCGCATCTCCCCTGAGGTGGTGATCTATGAGGTCGCAAATTTTGATCAGAAAACGGCGGATGAATGCCGTTCATACCTCGAAAAACGAGGTTATTCATGCCGCACTATTGGTAAAGACGTGCTTGCGACCAGGAATTCAGCCTGATCACACTGAACTCAATTCTCTTTTCCCCAGGTCAGAACAATGACCAGTCCCAGTAGGGCCATGACAACCGTTGAAACCAGGATGTCTGTGACCATGGCTCCCGCGTTAAGGTACATTGTGCTCATTGACCAGTATGAAAATGCTATTGCTGATCCGTAGAGCAGACCGAACAGGGCTCCATAACTGCAAAAGGCATCAGTCTGCCCTGATTATTTTCCAGCCCAGGAAAGTATTGATCAGCCCGATAACCAGGAATACAGGCTGAAGGGGGCTTATCAGGGATATCCATGCTACCTGTATGATTATCCAGATGCTGAGCACTATCCCCAGAATTAATCCTGTGTAACCGGCATATCTGTTCCGTGTGAATGACAGAAAGGCACCTGCCCCATTTGCGATGCCATTGACAACAAGCAGAAACAATCCCGGCAGGAGGAAGGAATCCAGCGGTGAATTTGCGAGTAATTCGGGAGATGCACCCATTCCTGCTCCGGAGGTGTCCATGAGGTATCCTATTCCTGCAGGGATAGCCCCTATGGCTGTGACAGCCTGAAGAGAGCCGAGGGTAAAATAAAATTTCTTCATTGGTTAATTTTATTATCATTGATTACTGCTGCCTGGTTGACTTAAGTTTGCATGTCAGCACTCTCTGTTTACTGGTACTTATTCAGTTCCAGGACAGTCATGTTCAGATCTCTTTCCAGTGCCAGCAATTTATTAAACGTCTCGTAATAGATTGAAAGCTCATAGATATATTCAGTCAGAGAAAGCTCTCCTTTCTCAAATGCTTTCTGAAGCAACGCCGAGCTGCTGAACATATCCAGCATCGACCGATAATCATTCAGACTGTTTTGCTGGCTTATCGCCTTGTTATGCAATGCTTTTAAATTGTTGTAGAATTGAAGTCTTGTATCAGATTCAGCGCTCTGCATGGCTATGGTCTTAGCCTTTGCGTATTTCACGGCATTTTTATTCTCGAGCAGCGGAACCGACAGTCCGACTGTAATTCCCTGAAACTGTTGTCCCGGAATATCTTCGCTCATGTAGCCCGCCTGAAACTTTGGCAACGACAGTGCAGAATTAAGTTTTTCCTGCTTCTGTCTAATTGCAACTTCCTGTTTCAGCCACTGCAGGACAGGATTGTTCTGTTCTGCCTGGAGGTACCACTGTTCAAAGTCCTCGTCAAGGGGTTGCGGCTGAAAAACGCTGTCTGTAAATTCAATAAATACACCTCCATTCAGGCTTTTCAACTCAGACAGCAACGCATCGCGTTCTATCTCTGCGGACTCTGCATCTTTTGTAATATTAAGCAAGTTTACCCGGGCCTTATTATACTCAAGGATACTGGCTTCACCGATATCGTACTTTGATTTATATGAGTCAGCAACAGATCGTGCATTTGCAATCCTTGTGTTCATTTCTGATTTCAGTGCATTGTGAAAAATCAGGTCATTGCAGATAAGGCGTGTGTGAAACAATATCGCTTTTCTTTGCCTCTGGTATTCAAGCTCAACCTGCTCGTTCTGGTATTCCGAAATTTGATTCCTGTATGAGTAGGCTGACGGAAAATCAAATGACTGCAAAACACTGATATCTGTCCGGTTTCCTATGTCGGTCGGGTTTCCCCACAGATAATTAAAGGCAAACTCAGGATTTTCAAGGTATAACCCTGTCTTGTTACCTATCAGTTCTGCGTCTGCATTCTTCCTGAGGGCTGAAAGCGTCGTGTTGTTTTCTTCCACTTCAGTAATTACATTGTCTACACTGGTTTGAGATAATAGCAGTGATCCATGCAATATAAAAACGGCAGCAAGTACTATCGATGGTTTCATAAATTGTCATTTTTTAATAATCCGCGTTTACTGAGTGAGCTGTAAACGATTGGAACGATGTATATATTCAGCAGGGTGGAAGTTATCAATCCGCCCAGGATTACCTTTGCCATTGGACTTTGAATCTCATTTCCTGCAAGATCTCCTCTGAGAGCCAGTGGAATGAGCGCGAGAGCAGCCGTCAGGGCAGTCATTAAAATTGGATTAAGCCTGTCTGCCGAGCCTCTGGTGATAGTATCAATCAGTGTTACTCCGTTCTCCTGCAGGTGCTGATAGTGCGAAACAAGTAAAATACCGTTTCGGGTAGCTATCCCGAAAAGCGTAATGAATCCAATGATTGCGGGGATGCTCAGAATACCGGAAGTGAAATAAATGGCAAACACGCCTCCGATCAGAGCTAACGGAAGGTTAAGCAGTATGATGCCCGCCAGTCTGATGTTTTTAAACTCCTGGAACAACAGCAAAAATATGATCAATAATGCAATCAGTGATGTAAGCATCAGGGTTTGCGATGCTTTGGCCTCGCTCTCGAACTGACCGCCATACTCAATCCTGTACCCTTCAGGTAAAGAAATTGTTTCGTTGATGTTTTTCTGAATCTCCTGAACAGCGCCCCGCAGATCACGACCGGCAACATTTGCTGAGATTACAACTTTTCTCTGCACATTTTCGCGGCTGATCGAGCTGGGTCCCGAGACTGAAACAATATCTGCCACCTGTTCAAGCGGAACTTTTTTCCCGTCGTGAGTATCAATGAGCGCCGAGCGCAATCCTTCAATAGTTTCCGTGTGGTCTCTGTCGAGTTTCAGTACGAGGTCGAAACTGCGTTGCCCTTCATAAATTTCGGATAATTTTTCTCCGCCAAATGCAACATCGATAAAATCGTTGAATTCGTTTATTGTAATGCCGTACTGAGCCATCATATCCCTGTTTGCCCTTATTTGAATCTGCGGGATCTCGATCTGCTGGTCAACATTAACATCCACCAGGCCTTCAATATCGACTATTGAACTTTTAATCTCGTTTCCAACAGTGTACATTTTGCCAAGGTCTGTACCAAAAAGTTTTATGGCAATATTCGCTCTTGTTCCAGAAAGCATGTGGTCTATGCGGTGTCCGAGTGGCTGGCCGACAGTGAAGGCAATCCCGGGGATACGCGACAGTGTATTGCGTACATCTGCCAGAAATTCCTCCCTGTCACGGTCGTTCAGAGTGAAGTTTACATCTATTTCGGCGCTGTTGGTGGTCTGGGAATGTTCATCCAGTTCCCCGCGACCTGTTCTTCGTGCCGTGCTTGATATTTCCTTAATGGATAATAACTCCGATTCCACAATATTTCCCAGCCTGTTGCTCTCTTCAAGTGATGTCCCCGGTTTTGTTATAACGGAAAGTGTCAGTGATCCCTCGTTAAACTCAGGCAGGAAACTGCGTCCCATAGTAAACATTGCAATTAATGAGATAAGAAACAATCCCATTGTTGAGAACACAATTGTTTTTTTGTGTTTCAGCGACCAGACGAGCGATTTTTCATAATTATGCGCAAGATTGCGAACCAGCCATTTCTCCTTCTCGTTCTTCGCCAGGTATTTTTCATTTGACAACAGCATCTTTGAAAGCAATGGGGTGAGGGTCATCGCAACTATAAGTGAAACAAACAGGGAAACGATGAAGGATATTCCCAGTGGCTTCAGCATTCTTCCTTCCATGCCGGAAAGAAAAAACAGCGGGATAAAAGCAACTATGATGATCATTGTTGCATTGAGTATAGATGCCCGTATTTCCTTCGATGCCTCAAACACTACCGTAAATGATGTCTGACGCTGCTCTGCCGGTTTCTGTCTGTTCTGCCGCAGGCGCTTGTAAACGTTCTCTACGTCAATGATTGCATCGTCAACAAGGGCCCCGATGGCAATGGCCATTCCGCCCAGGCTCATGGTATTGATGTTTAATCCGAGTATTTTCAGGACGATAATGGCACCAAGCAGCGACAGTGGTATGGCGAGAAGTGAAATGACAGTGGTTCTGAAGCTGCCCAGAAAGATGAACAGTATTATAACCACGAAAATTCCCCCTTCCAGCAATGCCATTTGCACATTGCTGACAGAGGTTTCAATGAAGTCTGCCTGGCGGAATATTTTTGTATCCAGCCTTACATCCGGTGGCATTGTCTTCTGCAACGTGTTCAGGTTAGCCTCAATTCTCCGTGTTACATCAAGTGTGTTTGTATTTGGTTGCTTGGAGACGGAAATTATTACAGCCGGACTGGCATTTTCTGAAGCATAGCCCATCTTGACACCGCTGCCGATCTTAACCTCGGCAACATCATTTATTCTGACAGGTTTACCGTTGACTGACTTGACGTAAGTACTTCCCAGCAGTTCCAGGTCTGAAGTTCTTGCAATGCCTCTGACAACAAACTCATTCCCATATTGCCTCACCACTCCGCCGGTCGAGTTATTGCTCATCCCTTTACAGACATCCGCCAGTTCAGCAAATGAAACATTATAGTAGTTCATTTTATGCGGATTGGCCAGGACCTGATATTGTTTGTAGTCTCCTCCGATGATGGTTACCTGCGAGACGCCGCCGGTCGCCAGCAGCAGTGGTTTGATATTCCATTCTGCAATGGTTCTGAGATCCATCAGACTTGTACTGTCAGCCTGTATCCCGATAAAAAATATTTCACCCATCACGCTCGACTGAGGTGCCAGTAAAGGCTGTCCCACACCCAGTGGCATCTGAGATGACACTGTTATCAGTTTTTCGCTTACTATCTGACGGGCCTTGAAGATATCCGTTCCCCAGTCAAATTCTACCCAGACAAAAGAAAAGCCCTGGGATGAGGCAGAGCGCACCCTGCGAACCCCCGTTGCCCCGTTCACCGAAGTCTCGATGGGAAAGGTAACCATCCGTTCGACCTCCTCCGAAGCCATGCCGTGGGCATCTGTCATCACCACCACGGTGGGCGCGGTGAGGTCGGGAAAAACATCCACGTCCATATTTACTGCAGTGGTCACACCGAAAACCACTAACACCACCGAACACAGTATTATAAAATACTTGTTATTCAGGGAAAACTTAATAATATTATTGATCATGATTTTACAGATTATCAATGAACATGCCCTGAGTGTGCATCAAGTGCGCCGGTCGCCTGAGCAAGCCTGACAAGGATTGCCCCTTTTGTGACAACGCGGTCATTCTCGGTTATTCCCTGTACAATTTCCGTTTTGAGACCATCCGTTGCTCCGGTTCTTATCTCCCGCTTTTCAAACAGTTCAGGTGTAACCTGCACAAACAGGAAATAGTTGCCCTGCTCTTCAATGATGGCACTGTTTGGTAAAGTAAGCGCCTCTGAGTTTGTTACCGTCATCAGATATACCTCTACAAAACTGCCCGGAACAAAGCTGCCGTTATTGCTTATCTGGAGACTGACAGGTATCAAATAACTGTCATCTGTAGCGGACTTGGCAAAAGACAATACCTTGCCGTTTAATTCTTCAAGCGAGTATGTCTTTTCTTCACCGGTATTTCTGATAGTGGCAGTTGAAATGGCTTCGAGATAGGGGAGGTATTTCTGCTGAACTTCGGCTCTGAGAACCAGGGTTTTGTTTTGTGAAACCGTCACAAGGGGCTGACCAACCTCAACATATTGCCCGTTTGTTACAAACAGTTTCTTAATGAAACCTGTCATAGGACTGATTACAGACTGTCCTGAAGCGTTAAAATTCTCTCTGAGGTTATCATATATAGATTTGGTGTTTTCATATTGATTCCTCGCTTGCAGCAATTCCTTCTCTGACACTATTTTGTCTTCAGCCAGCACTGTTGCCCTGTCATAATCCGCCTTTGCCTTCTCATAATTGTTTTTTGCTTCAGAGTAGCGAACAGCTGAATTGTTGTCAGCAAGCCCGCTGCCGGAAATCGTAAACAGTACCTGACTGTTTGTTACACCATTACCTTCCAAAATGCTGTTTCCGGTCATCGAAACGATACCGGTTGCTTTTGCCGTCACCAGTATCTCGTCAGCCTGGGCCGACCGAACCTGAGCAGTTGTTTTTATTACATAGCCGAATGGTTCCCTGGCGGGTTTGTCAGTCGAGAATTCTATTTTCCACGATTGCTCCTTTGTAAAAACGACAGTGTTGGTTTTTGACAAAGCTGTCTTCCCGGCCGCTTCGGCTGCTTCCTGCAGAGAGCCAAATACAGTAACTTCCGGTACAGTTATCTTAAAATCGCCTTTTTCAGTTGTAATGAAATATTCAAGGATGCCCCTGCCCTGGACCCGTGGCACTATGTCAAAACTATATATTCCCTTTCTGACAGGGCTGTCAAGGGTCTGTTCAGCTGTTTGACCGTCAACAGTAATTTTCAATGTAACCGAGCCTTTCTCCAGAGCAGTAAAATCAGGCAGGCTGGATAAATGTGACAGAATATTTGCTGTGTCCCCGACAACAAAAGGGTCAGCTTCGGCAAAGAGTTCAAACTCATTACCGTAGGCAGTGTATTGAAATTTGACTTCTTCCTTTTCAGACTGATCGGCAGTTTCGTGATTATTGTTGCAACCTGCCAGAATAAAAGCTATTGTTGCCCCTAATATTATCTTAAAATACATTGCGATGTCATTTAAATATTTAGTAATGAAAGAGATAAGTAACTGCACTTAAACATCATTGCCTGATGCAAATACAGCGATAATGAGAAACTAAAGACTTAAACGACTGGCGGGGCACGCAATCCAAGCGATGTGGATGCGTAAAGGGTATATGATGAATCTATGTTAAGTGCATTAATAGAGCGCCGGGCAACAGGAATAAACGCTTTTTCTTCTGTAACCGGCAAGCCATATAGAAAAGCATAATAATCGTTCAGGTAATTGCACCCGGTGGTGAATTTAATTTCCTGATTCCATTCATTGGACGGAACTGCGATAAGTTCCTTTAAAATACAGTTATCCGGGTTATTTTCATCATCGTGATGGTGCGGCAGTTCTCCTCCGGCGTCTTGTATGTCTGAGTCACGACCGCATTCGCAGTGCGATCTTACAAGGCAAACCTGCTTGCCATGATGATGATGTGGCACAACAGCATGGGCCAATAAGAGCATGTTGGCGATCAGAATGAAAAAGAATGCTGCTGTTTTATTAATCATCACTGATTTAATTTCATTACAATATTAACGAAAAAGACGATCTGTTGTTCGGCTGAAACGAGTGGG
>CAVRBS010000018.1:0-84417 GCA_963719235.1 uncultured Bacteroidales bacterium | reverse complement strand
GGATCCTTAGTCCAGTCATGAGGGTGCGAAGCATTTTTCTCTCCTACCATGTCAAGATGACTCTGCAGGACCACCGTCCTGACATTCTCCTTGCCCGGATAGGCTTCCCTGATTATAAGAATATTGCCAACACCGTCTTCCCTGGCCTCAAGGTTATGCTTCCTCGCAAAATCAAGCAGGTATGCCCTTATCTTTCCTTCGTTCTTGGATAGCCTCGGTATCCTGCAGATCTCTTCAAAGTACCCCCACAGCTTCCTTGGTTTTATTTCCCACAGTTGAACCATGCATTATTCGTATTAAAACTTCACAGAATCCTGTGAAGCGGCAAATATAGTTTTTTTCCTGTGTAACCATCATGAGTTTTTATCTGCATAAGTCTTTTTTTTAACACAATAAAAACTATATTTTTACGCGATAAGGAATAAAACAAATATAAATCTCACAGAATATGGCTAAACGCATGATTGTGGCACTGCCGGGTGACGGAATAGGTGCCGTGGTACTTAAAGAAGCCGTACGCGTTCTCGATGCGGCAGGATTTGATGCAGAATATATCTATGGTGACATCGGATGGGATCTCTGGTGCAGGGAAGGCAATCCCCTGCCTCAGCGGACGATCGATCTGATTGCTGAACATAAGATAGCGCTTTTTGGAGCAATAACCTCCAAGCCAAAGGATGAAGCAGCTGCCGAACTCTCTCCGGCCCTTCAGGGTAAGGGCTTTACCTACAGCAGCCCCATCGTGGGCCTCAGACAGCATTTTGGCCTTGATATCTGCGTGAGGCCATGCCGGAGTTATAAGGGTAACCCCCTCAACTTCATTCGCCGCGGCAAGGATGGCAACCCCGAAGAACCGATGGTTGACGTGGTAATATTCCGCCAGAACACCGAAGGACTTTACGGAGGTGTCGAATGGTCAAATCCTCCTCAGCAGGTGTATGATGCCCTGATGACACACCCTAAATTCCGGGAGAATTTTGGATGGTGCCCGAAAGAAGAGCTGGCGGTGTCAACACGTATCTTCACAAAGAAGTATACTGAACGCATTGTGAGAGCTGCCTTTGAACATGCCGTAAAATATGGGTATAAATCAGTGACGGTTTGTGAAAAGCCGAATGTGATACGGGAAACATCAGGACTTATGTGGAAGATAGCAAAGGATATGCAGAAGAACGAGTTCCCGGCCATTCAGCTGCATAATACCAACATCGATGCGCAGATGATGTGGCTTACGAAAAACCCTGAGGACTATGGAGTTATCGTTGCCGGCAACATGTTTGGTGATATTGCCTCCGATGCCTTTGCAGGGCTGATTGGCGGCCTCGGCTTTGCCTGCAGCGCCCAGTTCTCGGAGGATGGTATCGGCGTCTTTGAACCCACTCACGGATCAGCACCGAAATATGCCGGATTCAATATACCTATTATCAACCCGATCGCTATGATCGAATCAGCATGTATGATGCTTGATTATATCGATGAAAAGGATATTGCGGCCCGCATCAGGAAGGCTATAGCCGCGAGTGATTGAGGAAGGCAAAGTCAGAACCTATGATATGATGAAGCTTTCAGGCAAGCCTGAGGTGGTTACCATGGGTGCAGCCTCCACAATACAGATGACTGATGCAATTATTGCACACCTATAGATATCGGCCATGACAGAAGAGATAAAAAAACTGTGGCCTGAGCTGGAGTGGATCAAAGATCCCGGCCTCAGGGAGAAAGCAGCCCGGACATGGGAGCTGGCCCTTGAACGCAGTGTGCTGACGGCTGATGACCTGAACCGCATACCCTTCACCCTGCTTTGCGGACCTGACCTTAAAGTGACCTTCATGGATCACAAGAGGTGCGTTGTGCATGTTGCCCGCGAGGCCGGGGAGAAGATGAACCGGTTCTTCGGCGATGAACTTCCGGTGAACATGGATGTGCTGATTGCCGGAGCTATCCTCGCTGATGTCGGAAAGATGCTTGAATACGAGCTTGACGGTCAGGGCAAGGCTGTGCAGGGCAGCTATGGGCAGTATCTGAGGCATCCGTTCTCAGGCGTCAGCCTGGCA
Organism: uncultured Bacteroidales bacterium; assembly: GCA_963719235.1. Taxonomy (GTDB): domain Bacteria; phylum Bacteroidota; class Bacteroidia; order Bacteroidales; family VadinHA17; genus SR-FBR-E99. The sequence goes on along the minus strand of CAVRBS010000018.1, from coordinate 82,363 downwards.
GAGGAATGCGGCGTGCCGCCCGAGGTGTGTCATATAATTGCCGCCCACGCACATGAAGGTGATCTTGTCAAGCGCACTACGGAAGCATATATCGTGCATCATGCTGACTTCATGACCTTCCTGCCTTTTAAAAGCCGGCTGATAATCTAGGCAATAGGCAGTAGGCATTAGGCAATAGCAATTCTGTAAATCATTGATTAACTGAATACTGCAGACTACTGCCTATTGCCTGTTGCCTCCTGCCTGTTCGCCGGGCTGCCATAGCATTACGCACGTTTACGAAGCCCATTTTATCAACCTTGCGGTCATAGGTCATGAGACCGTTTGTCTCTGTCTCAACATCCGTGGTTTGCGTGTACACTGAAGCGCTTAATCCATTTACAGTAACAAGATCCCTGACGATGGCATAGAACTGCTCATATCTCCTCAGCAGGTCAGTACTGTCACTCATTTTCTGGTAACCCCAGTTCTTCTGCTCCCAGGTATGGCCCTGCACCGGGAGACCAAGCCCGCCGAATTCGCCAAGAACAATGGCTCTGCCGGGACTCAGCGGCGGGAGCAACCGGATCGGGATAGTTGTGTACATCACGTACATGACCTGTTCCACGGTCAGTCCATCCTGAAGCGCTGTTTACCAGGCGCGTTGTGTCGTAATCAGAAACATATCCTGTGACAGCCGGTGTGTTGTACTGACCCCACCCCTCATTATAGATTACCCACATGATGACGGAGGGATTATTGAACTTCGTGTCAATCATCCTGGTAAGTTCTGTTATGAACTGGGCAGAATCACCCGCACTCTTTTCTATATCAGGCTCATCACCCCCTATATAATCATCACCGCTTGGCATATCCTGCCAGACCAGCATACCAAGACGGTCAGTGTGATAGTAAAACCTCCTGTTCTCAACCTTGACATGCTTGCGCATCATATTGAAACCCATCTTCTTCAGCATCTCAATGTCATATTTCATCGCCTCATCAGAGGGAGGAGTGTAGATGCCGTCAGGCCAGAAGCCCTGGTCAAGCGGACCGTTTTGCCATACAAAGCTGTTATTCAGCATTATACGTGTGAAGCCGTCTTCGGTGACACCTAGTGATACTTTCCTCATCCCTGCGTAAGAGCTAACCTCATCGGTCACATTACCACCGGTAATGAGCCTGATCTTCAGGTCATACAGAACAGGATTGTCAGGGTTCCACAGTTTCGGATCAGCGATACCAATTGTTACAGGCATGCCTGCCTCTCCCGAGGCGGTTCCGATTGTTGTTCCCTCAAGAGAAACAGTCACCTCGGCAAGCGAAGAGCGCCATATCTATGGGAGGGCATCCCTCGGGACCCTGGCAGCGCTCTTCCAGTACTGTGACCGACAGCTTACCGTTGTCAATATCAGGAATAATACGCAGGTCACTTATCCATGAAATGCCTGCAGGCTCAAGCCATACACTCTGCCATATGCCCGTAGAAGGAGTATACCATATACCGCCCGGTTTGGAGACCTGCTTTCCTCTTGGCTGTCTCCCTTTATCAGTAGGGTCAGTTACCCTGACAACAATACTGTGTTTCCTGCTGTCTGAAAGGAACGGTGAGATATTGCATGAGAAAGGGATCATAACCTCCACGGTGATTCATCGCGAAATTATCATCGATCCATACGGATGTCTCCCAGTCGGACGCCTCAAAATTCAGTATAATCTGTTTGCTTCGCCACGCTTTGGGCAGCTCGAACTCACGTGAGTACCATAGTGCCAGTGAATCTGTCATTCTCAGCCTTACTCCTGAGAGCGCCGATTCAACTGGGAAGGGTACGAGTATTTTCCCTTCGGGGGAAGGACGGGATTCTTCCTTTCCGCAGATGGCATAGTCCCACAGTCCGTTGAGACTCATCCACTCTTCCCTTACCAGTCCGGGACGAGGATATTCGGGCCATGGGGCAGAGGGGTCAACATTTTCACCCCAGACAGTGAAAAGCGGATTTTCAGCCGGATGCCATACGGGGCTTTTATCACCGGTACAGAAAGTCATCAATACAGCTGTAACCGAAACAGCCAGCAACACTTTAAACTTCATGTGGAAACAAGATTTATAATGTTCAGCCGAGCTTCATCTTCTCGACCTCTTCCATATTGCGCTCATGGTTAACGACCTTACCCATTGGTGTGTAAAGCCAGTCAATAAGATCCTGGTACCTTGCCGTTATTTTACCGCGCACGATTTTCATCACTGAGTTCATCATGCCGTTTTCTTCGTTAAAGCTCTCATTGAGGATGCCAAGTGCTACCGGCAGCCAGCGGTGAGGGAACATGTACCCGTATTTTCCGTTGATGCGGTACTCATTGATCTCACTCTCTATGAGGTTCAGCACGGCACGCTTGCCTTCCTCAGTGGTGGCTGACAGGTTGCGCTCTTCAAGATACAGCTTGAGCGCATGCTGGTTGGGGACTATCAGTGCAACCGTGTAAGGTTTCTGGTTGTTGTAGAGCATGCACTGGTCTATGTACCTGGACTGTTCTGTCATTGCTTCTTCAATACCCTCCGGACTGAATTTCTCTCCGTCATCAGAAATAAGGAGGCTCTTGAAGCGTCCCAGGACATACAGGAACCCATCTTCACTCATGTATCCCATATCTCCCGTATAGAGCCATCCGTCGCGTATCGCCTCCCTGGTTGCTGTTTCGTTCTTCCAGTAGCCCAGCATGACATTTCCTCCCTTGAGGACTATTTCTCCCTTTTCACCCGCGGGCAGCGCATTGCCGTGGTCATCACATATCTTAAGCTCCATATTGTTTACCAGATAACCTGATGATCCCAGCTTATGCCTTTTCTGACCGTTGGATGAGATAATGGGTGATGCTTCCGACAGCCCGTATCCCTGGAACATTGGGACGCCAATGGCATAATAGAATCGCTGCAGTTCAATATCCAGCAGTGCTCCGCCGCCTATAAAGAATTCAAGCTCGCCGCCAAAAGCCTCACGCACTTTTGAGAAGAGTATCCTGTCAAACAGGTCAAGCAGAGGCTTTTTGATCTTCTGTAATCCCTTTCCTTTATTATATCCTTCCTTGTTGTAAGAATAGGCAATCTTCAGCGCCGTATTGAAGAGCGTCTCGGTCATTTTACCTTTTTCCCTGATACCCTTTTCTATGTTCTTCCTGAAGTTCTTGGCCAGCGCAGGTACACTCAGGAGAAGGTTGGGCTTGATCTCCTTCATGCAGATGGGTATATTACGCAGGTTCTCCATGGGTGTTTTGCCTGTCTTCACCGAGGCGATGCTGGCTCCCTTGCCCATGAAGGCATATATGCCTGCCGTATGGGCAAAAGAGTGATCCCACGGCAGGATAAGCAGGGTCTTGAAATGCTGCGGGATATCCATCAGAGTATATGCCTGGTAAACGTTGGTGACATAATTGCTGTGGGTCAGGATGATACCCTTGGGATCGGCAGTAGTGCCTGATGTATAGCATATGTTTGCAGGGTCGGATGGAACAATGGATGCCGTAAACTCTTCAAAGGTCTTTCTGTTGACCGGGTTATCAAGCCATTCCCGCCCTATTTTTCTTACTTCATTAAAATGTATCTGGCTGTCAGAATATTCCTCCCTCGGATCCATAAAGATAACCTTGCCGATGTCGGGGCACTTGTCAATGACCTCAAGTATTTTGGGTGCCTGGCCGCTGGAAGTGATCACCATCTTTGATTCTGAGTGAATCAGCCTGAACTTTATCTCTTCAGGGTTCAGTTTCACTGACAAGGGTATATTGACACCACCGGCATACAGAATCCCCAATTCGCCTATCACCCAGTTGTTCCTTCCTTCGGCCAGAAGACTGATATGGTCTCCTTTTTTAATGCCCAGCCGCATCAGTCCGGCTCCGAACTCATGAACCTGGCGTTTGACTTCCTGATATGTGGTCCCCTCATATTTTTCCTGAGGCTTTTCCCATAAATATATGTTGTTCGCATACTTCTCAACATTCTCTTCGAAAAACCTGATCAGTGATTTCATCCGATTACTCTATTTTATGGTTCTGAAAAAGCAACCTAAATTTAAGAAAGAATTCATAAGCAAGGTTACCTTTATCGTAAATTCATTGCTTTGTTAAGCCGATTCTTCTATCTTTATCTTTTATAATCTTGAAATACTATCATTTATGAAGAGACTGATCCTCGTACTACTGGCCATGATTATGCTCCTTACACCTTCATGTGATTTCATGAAAAGCATTAATCCTTTCGGAAAGAAGAAACGGCAGACAGAAGCCCTGCAGAAGCAACAGGAGGAATACCGGGTCGCTGATTCTATACGTGTTGCCACTGAACAGGCTGCAGCAGCTGAGAAGGCGCGGCAGGATGAGCAGAACAGAATTGCAGAACAGGAAGCCCTGGAGCTTACGAAGTATCATATCATTGTTGGCAGTTTCCTGACACCTGCTTATGCTGACGAGTGGCTTGGTCACATAAAAGATCTTGGTTATGATGCGCAGCTGGTCGAAATGAACGGTGGAAGGTGGCGTCTTGTCTCGGCAAAATCATTTGCCACCCTGCGCGAAGCATGGAACTCGGTTGGGAGTATCCAGGAGAATATTAACGGGGAGGCCTGGGTTTATAAAAAAGAGTAAAGACTACCGGTAAATAGTTGCAGACCTGTCAGGCCCGACAGAGACAATTGTTATAGGCACCCCTGTTTCTTTTTCAATATATTCAATATAGTTCCTGAGCTCGGCAGGCAGTTCATCCCATTTGTGAAATCCCTTGATATCACACTTCCACCCGGGCATACTTCGGTAGTTAAGTGATTCGATGTCTGCCAGACAGTAAGGAAGCTCTGAGACTGTGTTACCGTTGACGGTGTAGGAAGTACAGACCTTTACCTCACTGAAGCCTGACAGCACATCAGCCTTCATCATGAAAAGGCGGGTCACACCGTTGACCATGATGGCATATTTCAACGCCGGCAGGTCAAGCCATCCGCAGCGGCGGGGCCGGCCCGTGGTGGCACCGTACTCATTGCCGAGGTCACGCATCATCTGACCGTACTCATCATTCAGTTCGGTCGGGAACGGACCGCTGCCTACCCTGGTGCAATAGGCCTTGAAGATACCAAAGACCCCTCCCGTGCGCCCGGGCGCCACCCCGAGGCCTGTACACGCTCCTGCAGCAACTGTATTTGAAGAAGTGACATAAGGATAAGTGCCGAAATCAATGTCGAGCATCGTCCCCTGTGCACCCTCCGCCAGGACACGCATGCCATTGCTTAGACTTTTGTCGAGGTAGTAATCTGCGTTTATCGTTTTAAACTGCTTCAGGTACTCCGTCGCATCAAACCATTCCTCTTCAAGCTCCTTCAGACTTTGACTGGAGCCGTACCCTTTAAGCCTCCTGAGATGTTCGCTGACAAGCGTCTTGTACAGGTCGGAAAAATCTTTCCTGAATAAATCACCCACTCTCATGCCACTTCGCGCAGCCTTGTCAGTATAAGCGGGACCAATACCCCTGAGGGTGGAACCTATCTTTGAATCTCCCAGCGAAGTCTCGTGGGCAGCATCGAGCAGCTTGTGTGTCGGCAGTATCAGGTGTGCCCTGACAGATATAAGCAGTCTCTCAATCACTTTCCTGACGTCGATGCCGAGGCTCTCAACCTCATGCCGGAACACCACCGGGTCAATCACGAGCCCGTTGCCTATCACGTTGATCTTATCCTCGTGGAATATACCTGAGGGGATCAGATGAAGCACATGTTTGGTGTTATTAAACTCTATAGTATGTCCGGCATTGGGGCCTCCCTGGAAACGCGCAACAATATCATACTCCGGTGCTAACGCGTCAACTATCTTTCCTTTCCCCTCATCTCCCCACTGAAGTCCTAACAATATGTCAATGTTCATCTTACAGAAGTGTCATGTAATTTAAAAATGCTCATCAAGATACATAATCTTTTTTAAATCTTCTGCATTAAAATCATTGCTCAAAAAAAGACCCGATAAGGGTCTTTCTTTGTAAAACAGTTTTCAATTTGTCTAAATACTGTCAGCTCAGAAATTGATAACAAAATCAAGCCATGGTATTCCAATTATTATTTCTGATGCTATATCAGGGTTATTAAGGAATGCCAGATCTATAGATGTTTTTTCTCCAAGGAATCTGATGCCATATGAATAAATTCCGTAATAACCACCATCTTCGTTCACACCAGGGACAATCCAGTTTTCACTTACAAACCCGATCCTTTTTGATGCTCTTGCCATACCGCTAACGACAATTACCGGTTTGGTGCTAAATTCTCCATCTGCCCACCCAAAGCCAATACCGCATGTAACATTGTTATTTTTATTGCCATATGTTGCGAATCCGTTCATTGTTGCAAGACCTCCGAATTCCTCAACAGTTCTGATTGTATTTGCATACAGGATATTGGCCCCCGCATAAAAATTATTGGCTATTTTAAATGATGCTTTTGGGTTGATAAAGAATGCATATGGGCCTTCACCTCCTGCCAGAATCGAGAGTATTTCAAAACCGGCTGAAATACTGATATTCTTAGTTATACCGTAGCTGAAAGTACTTACGAAGATCCATGTATTCTGGTAGTACCCGCTTTTCTTTTCCAGTGGAATGGCTGAGTTGCCTAATAGATACTTGGTCGGGTTTGGATTTGTGAACCAGATTCCGGATTTTTTCTCATTAAAGGATGAGACCTCAGTCATCGTTTTAATGTTTGCCTTCTGCAAGCGGACCTCTCCAATCGTACCTGACTGAATAACAACTTCATTGTCAGTTATCGATACTAATGTGCCGGATATCGTCGATCCGTCATTCAGAGTGACCATGTAGGTCTTGGACACTTCACCTGTAATAATCTGCTGGGCAATGGCATCAACGGTTATTAACATCATTATCGCGAAAATAATCAGAAAAGCCCTGGAGATACTTTTAAAACCAATTTCTGTACTTTTCATGTTTCTTAAGATTAAGATTTCCAAATCAGTAAAGCACAATTTATTCAATAAACGTTTACGGATTGGAAATATTATTAACTTTTAAGTTCCCCGTAAATTGAATTATCAACAGATACCGATTACCTGCCGGATTGTTTTCCGAAAATGTAAAGCGAGTAATGATGAGGTATGAAATCATTCTCTGCGCAGGCGCTTTTAATTATCTCATTGATCCTGGGGTCATGAAACTCGAGCAGGGCACCGGTTTCAGTGTCTATCAGGTGATCATGCTGTCCGGCCTGGTATGTCTTCTCGTATTGCGCCTGGCTGCGGCCGAATTTATGTCTGACAACCAGCTTGCAGTCGATCAGCAGTTCAATGGTGTTGTATAAAGTAGCCCTCGATACGCGGTAGTGCTTGTCATTCATGAAATTGAAAAGCAGCTCAATGTCGAAATGTCCGTCCCTGGAATATATTTCATCAAGGATAGCAAATCGCTCTGGCGTCTTTCTCATCGAATGACTGCCGAGATACTCTGTAAAGATCTGCTTTACAATTGCCCTGGCGTCTTCACTGACCATTAGTCCCTGTGATTTGATGTCCTGGTGTCCTCCTGATGATCCATTATTCAACAAATTCTTCAACTCTCTTCACGCTGGAAATACCCTTGACGTTTGAAAGCTGCATGATGAGATTGTTCAGGTCACGGGTATGATGCACATACAAGTCGATAGTACCTTCAAATATTCCATTGTAAACAGAAACGTTGATATTACGGATGTTTACATTGAGCTCCGTCGAGATAAGATTTGTTGTCTCATTGATCAGTCCGATTCTGTCAATGCCGTTGATGCTTATCCTGGCCAGAAATGAGGCCAGCTTATGTATAGTCCACCTGACCGGAATTATCCTGTTACCCTCGCTCGACATCAGCTTGACGGCAGCAGGACATTTGGGTTTATGCACGACTATCGAATTATTCCGGTCGATATATCCCACAACTTCGTCTCCGGGAATGGGATTACAGCACTGTGCTATTGCATACGAATCTCCGGTACTGTCAATATTTTCGCGCAGCAGGTACGGGTGGTTCTTGTCAATCGGAGCTGTCGCGACTGTCGTCTCTTTTTCCACAGGTGCTCTTTTGACGACGGTACCGACAGCAAGCTTCCAGTATTTTCTCAGGCTGCCTTCAGGTGCCTTTTTAAGCACCTTGCGAATATCGTTAAGATTAATAAGTCCCAGGCTGATACGCGAATAAAGCTCATCCTTGTACAGCAGGTCATAGTAGTCGAGCAGTTTCTTGATGATATCCGAGTCCGGCAGGATGCCAAGTTCGCTGAGCTTCTGTTCAAGCATATTTATGCCCTTCTGGATACGGTCAGTGGATTCATCCTTGAGCACATCTTTTATTGCATTCCTGGCTTTTGCAGTGTGGACATATTCAAGCCAATCCTTCTCAGGCTTGCCTATGTTCGAGGTTATGATCTCAACCTGGTCGCCGCTCTGCAATGTCGTCGACAGGGGTGACAGCTTGTAATTGACCTTGGCGCCAATGGCCTTATTGCCTATATCGGTGTGAATTTCGTATGCAAAATCAAGTGCCGACGCTCCTTTGGGCAGATTTACCAGGAGCCCCTTTGGCGTAAACACCATTATTTCCGAAGAGAAGAGGCTCAGCTTGAACTCATCGAGGAAGGTGAGCGGGTCCGACATCGGGTTGGCAAGCATCTCACGGATATGTTTCAGCCACTTATCCAGTTCATTCTCTGACAGCGTGGTATCGCCCTTATATTTCCAGTGCGCAGCAAATCCCCGCTCGGCTATGTCGTCCATACGCTGGCTGCGTATCTGCACTTCTACCCAGCGCCCCTCAGGCCCCATAACGGTAAGGTGCAGGGCTTCATAACCGTTTGATTTGGGCCTGCTCACCCAGTCGCGCAGCCTGTCAGGCTTGGGAGTATAAATATCTGTTATAAGTGAATAGATCTGCCAGCACTGAGCCCTCTCACTCATTTCGGGGCCGGGCTCAAAGACTACCCTGACCGCCAGAAGGTCAAACACTTCCTCGAAGGGGATGTTCTTTGACTGCATCTTCTTCCAGATGGAATAAATGGACTTGAACCTTCCGGAAATATCAAAGATAATGTTGTTGCTATTAAGTCTGTCAATGATGGGGAGGCTGAACCTGTTTATAAGAGAAAGGTTCTTCTTCTCGTCCATTTTGACTTTTTTCGCTATCTCTTCATAGATACGCGGGTGCCTGAACTTGAAACTCAGGTCCTCCAGTTCTGTCTTGATGGCGAATAAACCCAATCTGTGAGCCAGGGGTGCATACAGGTAAACGGTCTCTCCGGCAACCTTCATCCTCTTGTGCTCAGGCATTGAATCAAGTGTGCGCATGTTATGCAACCTGTCAGCTATCTTGACCAGAATGACCCTGATATCATCTGACAGGGTCATCAGCATCTTGCGGAAGTTCTCAGCCTGAAGTGAATTGGTTTCCTGGTTGTAGGTTCCCGAGATCTTTGTCAGACCGTCTATCAGCGTCGCTATCTTCGGCCCGAACTCTTTCGAGATCTCCTCCAGCAGCACACCGGTGTCTTCAACGACATCATGCAGCAGGGCAGCTGCAACAGACCTGGCACCAAGGCCCATCTCCTGGTTAACGATACGCGCAACATTGATCGGATGAATGATATATGGCTCGCCGGAGTTGCGGTACATGTCGCGGTGAGCCTCGTTGGCAAATTTGAAAGCCTTGTCAATAAGCTCCTTGTCCCCGGGTTTATCGCACCTGTATAAGTTGTCTCTCAGCAGGTTAAACTCAGATTCGATACGACTGACATCATCTGCAGTGAATATGTTAACCTTTTTTTTAGCCATCAGTCATTTTCCGCAACGGAAATTCAAAGATACTAAAATCGGATTATTTCTTTTTGTGTCATTTCAGGGCAGGATGGTTACGGTGCCGGTTCTCTGTTCTGAACGGCCTGACGGCGTGGTTAACTTGAGGCTCCACAGGTAAACGCCTGAAGGCATTGGCTTGTCATTATACCGGCCATCCCATCCTGTGCCGTGGCTGCTGGTATGAAAGAGAAGAACCCCCGTACGATTGTAAATTCTGAACTCATATATTGAGGGTGTGAACGTAATTACAGGGGAAAATATATCATTCATGCCATCATCGTCAGGAGTAAATGCATTTGGCATAAATATATTCTCGGTAGCCCCGATAAGAGTGATATTTGAACGGAATAGAGGGACACTGGCCGGAGCCTCAGAATCAGCGGCAGTGACATAATAGGCCACTGATGCTGATGAAACTGCGGAGGCAAACAGTGAGTAATCCTCTGACCAGAGGGTGTCAGAAAGCAGAAGAGCCACTTCTTCCCAACCCTGCCCGATGTCACGCCAGACGGAAAACACAGCATCACCGGCTGGCAGCGGATCGTTCCATTTAAGATCTATACGGGTGTTTGTTGTTGATGAGTTAAGGACAATATTTCTTGCCGGAGGTGATGAAGCGACCTCTCTTCCGCAGTTGTTCAGGGCTGAAATACGGTACAGGTTGATGCTGTTCGTGTCTCCGGCGGTGACAGTGATGGTTACTGCACCATTTAATCCGGCTGCTGTGCCTGCCATGGTCCATCCCTGTGATTCGGGTTTGTAACGCTCAGCAATATAACCCAGCATATCGGTTGCCTGGTCGTAACTGCCTGTGACCCTGAGAGCGCCATCTTCAACGGCAATGGCATCCGTCCTGATCCATGAGGGTGCCGTCTCACTTCCTGATGTCACACACTGCATGTTGGAAGAGGAGAGACTTCCGGCGTTACCTGAGGCTGTTATGTAGAAACAGTAACGGGTGGCAGGAATGTAGTCGTCAAAGAAATATGAGGTATCTGTTATTGCAACAGTCCCGTATAGTACTGCCGGAGCCCCGCCTGCACTCAACCATAACTCATACCTGTCAGCAGGATGAGCCTGATTAATGTAAGGTGTCCATCCCAGTTCGATCCGTTGTTTGCAGGAATCATTTTTAACTGCCAGGTAAATGGTGCTCAGAGGATTGCTTAGCGGGCTGATATTCCTTGAAGAGTCCATTGCCGCAACTACATAGGTGATACTCATATAACGGGCGGCAGAAAGCGTATGGGTATATTCAAGGATATATGGCGACCTGATTGTGTCGACGGAGTTTGCGGTGCCGCTGCTGAAGGTGTACACAACATAACTGCTAACGTCGCCGGAAAGTGAAGGCAGCCACATGATCGTAGCGTAACCGGTATACGGATCAACTGTGACATTATCAAGCTGAGGTGAAAGAGGCTGAGTGACATCCTGCCCTGAGGCGGATGGCAACAGCCAGACAAGAAAAAGAGTCAGTAATATGAGTTTCACCGAATTCATTTTGCCCCGGCTATGATCTCAAAGGAATTATCAATATTAAAATACGTATTAAACAGCTCTTTTATTTTAGCCGGGGTAATTGTCCTCACCGTCTCAACAAACCGGGCAAAATAGTCATGGCCGGTATTATAATCAATGATTCCTCTGATAGTCTCGGCACTGTTGAACGGGCCGTCGAACATACGCGCAATCTCGCCCATGAAATGGTTTCGGACGATACTCAGCTCATCCTGGCCGACCTCATCTCTGCACAGTTTTATTATTTCCTTCTTGATTTCCATGATCGTATCTTCGCGATAGTTGTTGGCGACCTCGGTCATGATGGCAATATATCCCAGGCCGTGAAAAGCTCCGACAACAGAGTTTATCCCGTAAGTATACCCTTTCTCTTCCCTTATGTTTCGCATGAGCCTCGAACCGAAATATCCGCCCAGTATCATATTGGCAACCTGAAGCCCCTGGTAGTCCGGGTGGTCACGTGAGATACCTTTCCATCCCATTCTTACCGCACTCTGCACCGAGTTACCGACTTCTGCAAAAATACGCCCGGTTTTTGCTGTCTCAAACGCAAGTTCAGGCATATCCGGCTCATGCCACAGGCCTGTGCCGTTTCCTGAGAAATACTTCTCAAGTACAGGCAATGCCTTTTCCGGGTCACGTCCCGCAACTGTAATATACATATTATCAGGCCTGTAATGAAGAGAATGGAATTCACGGATGGCCTCAGTTGTAATGGATTGGTAATCCTCCAGTTTCGTGACCCTTCCATATGGATTGTCATTTCCGCACAGCGCCCGGTAAAACTCTTCCCTCCCTATTACGGATGTCTTTTGTCTGCCTGTCAGGAAAGCCTGAATTCTTTTGTCGATCAGCATCCTGAATTCTGTCTCAGGGAAAGAGGGATGAAAAAGCACTTCCTCGGCGAGAGCCGTCACTTCTTCAAGTTTCCTTGAAAGTGTGATCATAATCAGGCTGGCAGTCTCCTTGTCAGCTGAATGATTGAATACGGCACCGGTACTGTCGATTAGATCGTTGAGGGTTATTGCGTCGTGATTTCCGGTGCCCTCAGTCAGCATGGCGTTGGCGGTGGAAGATGCCATATGCACTTTCTCCCTCCGCTGTCCTGCATCCGCGACAAACTCTATCCTGAGCAGGTCGACGGTACCTTTACCTAAAAGATACACAGGTACACCATTGCTCAGGCTTACCGTCACAGGAAACGCAGTATCACCGGCAGAAGGGGTGATGATAACGGGTGGTTGATGTACGTTATGTCTTTTCATTTCAGTACCGGAAGATAATGGATTACACTGCAATTGTCAGAAGTGAAAGTGCGTGCAGAGCTGTCAATGATCTCCTCAGCAGTTACACTCATATATCTGTCAATTTCCGTATTAATTCCGTCAGCGTCACCCAGCAGCTCATGGAAAGCCAGGCTGAAAGCTTTGTTGGCCGCGCTGAGATATGACATCAGCCTGAGGGACTCATATCGGTTCCGTGCTTTTTCAAGCTCAGCTGCAGTCACCGGCTCAGATGCCAGTGTGTTCAGCTCATGCATTACTGCAGCTTCGGCTTTTTTTATGTCAATGCCGCTTTTCAGCCTGCCGCTGAAGATAACCAGTCCCGGGTCAATCTCACCGGAGAGGTAGATGTCAGCATCACTGAACAGCTCTTTTTTTCTCACCAGCAGAGCTTGGAAAACGACCCGAGTCACAGCCTGAGAGGATGTCAGTCAGAAGATCGAGTATATAAAAGTCGCGGCTCTCCCGTCCTCCTGTATGAAAGGCCATTATTAACTGGGTGGCCGGAACATCACGGTAAACGGTGATTTCACGGCGTTCTTTCTGCTGTGGCTCCTCAGGCAGCACCCTGGCAATTTTTTCTGATGACGGTATATCACCGAACCATTTTTCTGCCATCCTGAAGACAACATCAGGTTTAGCGGTTCCGGCAACGCTCAGGATTGCCGATGAGGGAGAATAGTGCCTGCGGTAAAACTGTATGGCACTTTTACTGTCAGCCTTTTCAATATGACCGATATCCTTGCCTATGGCAGCCCACTTGTAGGGATGCACTCTGTAGGCAAGTGGCCTCAGCAGCAGGAAAATATCCCCGTACGGCTGGTTCAGGTATCGTTGCCTGAATTCTTCAGTGACCACGCTCTTTTGTGTTGCCAGCCTGCTTTCAGACAGATCGAGGCTGACCATCCTGTCTGACTCAAGCCATAGCGCGATCTCAAGATTGTTTGCAGGAAGGGTTATATAATAATTGGTAATGTCATTGTTTGTGAAGGCGTTGTTCTCACCTCCGGCAAGCATCACCGGCGTGTCAAAGACAGGAACATTATCGGAACCCTCAAACATAAGATGTTCAAAAAGATGAGCGAAGCCGGTCGCCTCCGGATCCTCGTCCCTTGACCCGGCATCGTACAGGAGATTTGTTGTGACCATCGGGGTGCTGTCATCGTTATGTACGATCACCTTCAGGCCGTTAGAAAGGGTGTGTCTTTCGAATTCAATCATGAGCACAAAATATTTCAAACTTACCAAAATAAATAGCTGCTCCTCATTTTATTCTATATTTGTGAGTGTCATCATCGGGGCAATTTAAGTATGTCAAGGTTGAACACTCTGATAACAAGGAAACTAAAACAGCTCCAGTCTTTCTTTGCTGAACAGCAAACCCTTCTTTATCTGCTGAGTTTTGCGGTTGGTCTCGCCAGTGCCGTGGCTGCGGTCGTGATGAAGAATGCCATTCATTATACGCATGTTCTTTTTACACAGGGAATCATGAAAGGAGCGGGAGGTATTCTCTCACTTGCTTACCCGCTGGTCGGGATATTCCTTACCGTGGTGGTTGTCAAATATCTTGTTCATGATCATATCTCGCATGGTATAAGCCGTGTGCTCTCTGCTATCTCAAAACGCAAAAGCTACATTAAAAAACATAATAACTGGTCATCGATACTTGCCAGCTCACTGACAATAGGTTTTGGCGGATCCGTTGGTGCGGAGGCTCCTATAGTGCTTACAGGCGCGTCCATAGGATCAAATATAGGCCGTTACTTCGGGCTGAACTATAAGAATGTGACCCTGCTGCTGGGCTGTGGCGCTGCAGGCGCCATCTCAGGCATTTTCAAGGCTCCTATAGGCGGGATCCTTTTCACACTTGAGGTTCTGATGCTTGACCTGACGATGTCATCCATAGTGCCTCTGCTTATTTCATCGGTCACAGCCGCCACGGTGGCCTATTTCTTCATGGGCAACGACGTGCTGTTTTCATTCCAGGTGAGGGAGAGTTTTCTTCTGCGGAACCTGCCTTATTATCTCATCCTGGGGATTTTCTGCGGATTTGCTGGAATATATTTCACCAGGGTAACAATGGGTATTGAGAAACTCTTTAAGAAGATCAGTAATATCTGGGTCAGAATGCTTACCGGCGGAATCATCCTCGGGATACTTATATACCTCTTCCCGGCATTGTACGGTGAAGGATACGGTACGGTTATGGCTCTTCTCAATGCTCAGCCCGGAAGTGACACCGGAGTAACCATGTTCGGCGATATTGCCTCCGGTTCATGGGCCTTCATGGCTCTTCTTGCAGCCCTGATTCTGTTCAAGGTTGTTGCGACTGCTGCCACCAACGGCGCCGGCGGAGTGGGAGGGATTGTTGCACCAGCTCTCTTTACTGGTGGTGTGGCCGGATTTCTTTTCAGCAACCTGTTTAACCAACTATTCGGACTGTCACTCCCTGACAGCAGCTTCACCCTGGCAGGTATGGCCGGGGTATTCGCTGCTGTCCTTCATGCCCCCCTCACTGCCATTTTCCTTATCGCGGAAATTACGGAAGGTTACGGGCTCCTGGTACCTCTCATCGTAGTCTCCACTGCAGGATATGTAACCGCGAGAACCTTTCAGAAGCACTCGATATATCACAAACAGCTGGCTGCAAGCGGGGAGCTGATCACCCACGATAAGGACAAGGCAGCCGGGACCCTTCTCGACTGGACCAAAGAAGTGGAGAAAGATCTCCTGACAGTCAGTCCTGACGGTAACCTCGGCGACCTGGTGAAGCAGATAGCCCTGTCAAAGCGTAACATCTTCCCGGTGGTTGATGAATTCAATGTCCTCGAAGGAGTGGTGCTGCTTGATGATGTGCGCGACAAGATGTTTGACCCTCAGCTGTACGAAAAGATTTCCATCAGGGAGGTCATGACCATACCACCTTCCTATGTTGATATCCGTGACAGAGGCGATGCTGTCCTTCAGGCTTTTGAACGTACGGGAGCATGGAACCTGCCAGTGCTTGACAGGGGAGAGTATGTCGGTTTTATTTCCAAATCAAGGATCTTTTCTGCTTACCGGGAACTGCTTAAGCAGTTCTCGGACGAGTGATGAACTTCTGTTAATATTTAAGTATATTTGCCATTATCCCTGCCGGAATTTCCTTTTCAGGAACAGCTAAAAAAACAGAACTTAAACAGTAAAGATGAAAAGAGACAGCGCCATATTCGATTTGATCGACCGTGAACGTGAACGCCAGACCGACGGCATAGAACTGATCGCTTCCGAGAATTTTGTCAGCCCCCAGGTCCTTGAAGCTATGGGTTCAGTGTTGACAAACAAGTATGCTGAAGGTTATCCCGGAGCAAGGTATTACGGCGGATGCGAGGTTGTGGACCAGGTTGAACAGCTGGCTATTGACAGGCTGAAACAGCTTTTTGGCGCTGAATATGCCAACGTGCAGCCGCATTCGGGCGCTCAGGCAAACATGGCAGTGTTTCTGACGGTCCTGAAACCCGGAGATACATTCATGGGGCTCAACCTGTCACACGGAGGACACCTCTCACACGGTTCTCCTGTCAACTCTTCAGGAATCCTCTACAGACCGGTTTCTTACGGAGTGAAGGAGGAGACAGGAAGAGTTGATTATGATATGATGGAAGAGGTGGCACTGAAAGAGAAACCTAAACTTATTGTAGGCGGCGCTTCGGCATATTCAAGGGAATGGGATTACAGGCGGATGAGGGAGATAGCTGACAGAACCGGTGCACTACTGATGATAGACATGGCTCACCCTGCAGGACTTATAGCAGCCGGCCTTCTTGATAATCCTCTTAAGTTTGCTCATATAGTTACATCCACAACACATAAAACGCTTAGAGGTCCCCGCGGGGGAATCATCCTCATGGGTAAGGATTTCGTCAATCCGTGGGGAGTGACAACACCGAAAGGCGAAGTGAAGATGATGTCGGCAATGATAAATTCGGCAGTATTCCCGGGCATACAGGGAGGCCCTCTCGAACATGTGATTGCTTCCAAGGCAGTCTCATTCGGCGAAGCACTCACCCCGGAGTTCCGCCTTTATCAGCAACAGGTGAAAAAGAATGCCTCCGTGATGGCCGACGCTTTTATCAGTCACGGCTATAAGGTGATATCAGGCGGAACTGACAATCATTCGATGCTGATTGACCTGAGAACAAAATTCCCCGATATATCAGGCAAAAAAGTTGAAAATACGCTTGTAAGAGCTCATATTACCGTCAATAAGAATATGGTGCCGTTTGATACACGCTCACCATTCCTGACATCAGGCATAAGGGTCGGCACCCCGGCTGTCACAACCCGTGGACTGAAGGAGAGTGATATGGACATCGTTGTGAGCCTTATCGATGAGGTGATTTGCAATATTGATGATGAGACAGTAATAACTTCCGTAGGAGAGCGCGTGAAGAGGATGATGAAAGACTACCCTCTGTTCACATTATAGAAAATACTGATGAATATCGTAACCATTGGAATCTGTGCCAGGTAACACATGAACGAGAAACTGATCTTTGTTGTTGATGATGATCCCCTGGTCACCACCCTGGTAGAAAAGCGACTGGGGGCAGCTGGCTTTGACGTGAGAACATTTGCCTATGGAGAGGAGTGTGTAGCTGCACTTGATGCAAGACCTGACCTGGTAATACTTGATTACTGGTTCATCAGGGAGGGTTCCCTGCCAAAGAACGGGATGGCAGTGTTCGAGGATATCAACAGAATTGCTCCCGGCCTTCCGGTTATAATGCTTTCTGCACAGGAGAGCGGTGAGCTGGTACTCGAGCTTGCCCGCAAAGGTATTGCTGATTATGTGATAAAAGATTCAAACCTTATAGGTAACCTTCTGAATGCAATCAAAGAGATCCTGCATTTATAACCCCGGCCTCTGATGGAATGGTATATGTTTCCGGCTGTAGTGGCTGCCGGCCTGTTTGCAGGTTTTGTAAACACTCTTGCCGGCAGCGGTTCTCTTATCACCCTGCCTTTGCTTATGTTTCTCGGCTTGCCGGCCAACATCGCCAATGGTACCAACAGGATCGGTGTTTTTGTTCAGAGCGCCGTCAGCAGCTGGAGCTTTAAAAAACAAAAACTGTACACTGCCAGAGAAAGTATCTGGATGGTAATTCCTGCCGTCGCGGGATCCTTTCTCGGATCACTGGCGGCCGTAAGGATCAACGAAAGGATCATGGAGCTGCTCATAGGCGGACTGCTTATTTTCATGTTTTTTGTTATCCTCTGGAAACCCGAAAAATGGGTGCGTGAACACGCTGATGCATTAAGCGGCAGGCAAAAGTGGTGGGTCTCGGTTATCTTTTTCTTTATCGGCATATATGGCGGATTCATTCAGGCAGGAGTTGGTTTCTTTCTGCTCGCAGCCCTTGTACTGGGTGCAGGATTGGGTCTGACAAAGGCCAATGCACTTAAGGTGGTCATAGTGGCAACGCTGACCCTCATGGCTCTCATCGTCTTTATCATCAGCGGACAGGTGAACTACCTGTACGGGATAACTCCTGGCCGTAGGGCAGGGCGCCGGCGGATGGCTCGCCTCAAAAGTTGCAGTCAGCTGGGGACCAAAAGTGGTCCGCATTATCCTGCTCGTGGCAGTGATGGCTTCAGCCCTTAAGCTGACCGGCGCAATAGATTTTCTGATTGGGTTGTTCTGAAAGCGACCCTTCCGGTCAATTCAGTTTGAAAATATAGGTAATAGTCCCTTTCTGCAGCAAGGGAGCAGTATCATTACTGTCGAACTTTGCTTTCATCGCAGCATCGCGCGCTTCCCTGAGCAGATACTCATCCAATGTGGTAGATCCCTTGACTCCCGGCAACAGCTTTTGTGACGTTTCCTTTTCTGTCGACGGAGATCTCCACTACGACAACGCCCTCAGTCTGGTTATCATATTTGGGAACGGGCAGCGACTGGACTCTCCTGTCTCCAAGCCTGTATGAAGGAGCCCCGTCACCTATTCCTCCGCCAGGACCGTACTGAGGAGCGCCTGGAGCGCCTGTTTCCGTACCCTGGTTGCCTTCACCTCCGGCTACACCCTGACTGGCCCCTGATTCTCCTACATTACCGGCATTTCCAAAAGCGTTTCGTGTGCGGTCATTAATCTGGTTCAGCCTGCGCTGCTCCTCCTCGCGCCTTATCCTTTCTGTTTTTTCCTCTTCTATTCGCCTGCGCTCTGCTTCAGCCTCCTGGCGTCTTTTCACCTCTGCCGTGCGCGCCTCTTCGATCCTCCTGAGCTCTTCAGCGCTTGGTTCTTTTTTCTTGACCTCCGGTGCTTCCTCAAATTCCTGGGTCAGAATAGCGTCATCCTCAACAGTTTCTCCTGCTGCAGGCGGAGAAGGCAAAGCTTCTGCCACAGGCGCAGGCTCAAAAAGCCCCTCGCCGGTCTCATCAAACCCGAAATTCACAAGCAGACCTTCCTCAACTTCAACAGGCATTGTAGGTCTGACCTTGAATGAAGCAAGTATAAGAAACAGTATTAACAGCAAGTGTACCACCACACTTACTGCCATCCCCTGTTTCTTTTCTTTTGTCAGGGTCGATTGCTTCTTATTTTGGTGTTGTGGCAAGTATCAGTTTATATTGGTTCTTTGCCGCAATATTCATAACATTAACCACAAATTCAAGCGGAACAGACCTGTCAGCATGAACCGAAATGTATATTTCCGGATCCGCACCTACCTTCGCCTGAAGGGCAGCCTCGAGATTTTCAAGGGCAATGGGTTGATCTTCAATAAAGTATTGATGATCCTTAGTTATCGATACAGTTGTCATCGGCCGGGCATTCGACTGCGTCGTTCCCTTGGGTAACAACACCTTTAGCGCCGTGGGCTGCACAAGCGTCGAGGTAAGCATGAAGAACAACAGCAGCAGGAAGACAATATCTGACATTCCTGCATTGCTGAAGGCAATCCCTACCTTGTTTCTATTACTTATTGCCATTGAACTTTACTTAACCGGTTCATTCAGAATGTCCATGAATTCTTCAGATGTAGACTGCAGGCGGAACACCACATGTTCAACCCTTACCACCAGGGCATTATATGCAAAGTAGCTGATGATACTCACTATAAGACCCCATACAGTGGTCAGCAGGGCAACATAAATACCTCCGCTTAGAGTGCTGATATCCAGGCTGTTGCCCGCCTGTGACATTTCATAGAATGCCTGGACCATACCGATAACCGTTCCGAAGAAGCCAAGCAGCGGTGCGGCACCCGCTATGGTTGCCAGGGTCGGGAAGCTCTTCTCAAGTTTATAAATCTCCATTTTACCGACATTCTCAATTGCCTCAGAGACATCGGCCAGAGGTCTTCCCAGCCGGGTGATGCCTTTCTCGATCATCCTGGCCTGGGGAGTGTTGGTCGATTTGCAGAGCTGCAGGGCGGCATCGACCTTGCCTTCGTACATATAATCCTTAATGCGGTTCATGAAGTTATTATCAACCATTGTTGCTTTCCCGATCACCAGGAACCTCTCGGTAAATATGTACAGGGCTACAAGGGAGAGCACGCTTATCACGTGCATAACCCACCCGCCGGCAAAATAGAGATCAATCAGTGACATTGTCATCTCTTTTTCAACTCCGGTTGCTACAGTTCCTTGCAGTAAAATGTTCGCTAATATCATTTCCTTATTGATTATGTAAAATTGTTACCTTGATACAATAATTTCGCCTCGGGGCGTTTCGCCGCGAATATATATAAAAAACGGCCATTCACTCCCCGAATTATACTGACGGTGGAAAAAATGGATGCGTTGTTGAAATGTTATTGCCCTTCAGTGTCTTCAGGAACTTCTGGAGGCTTTTTCTTCCGGTTTTCAGGAGGGACGAAAAGATCCTTAAATTTGTCGAAATCGCGCCTGAAGAATATGCCAATCCCCTGGGTATATTGGGCGGCAGTCTCGTAAAACAGGTCATTATTTGATCGGTTGAACACCTTGAAGCGAAGTTTTTCTGTTATTTTAAAATCGATGTTGAAGTCACCGCTGATATTGCTGTCCTGTGGGTTCGACAGCTTTCCCACGCCAATGTTACCATTAAGCGTAACCTTATCATTGAGCAGCTGGGTTGAAAGGGCAACCTCGACCTCCTGCGGCGTGATCTCGTTGCCGGGCCTGTAATTAAATCCAATATCGAAGTCGTTGCTTAATTGTGAGAGCCACTTGCTCAGCTGGTTTGAAAGCATTTCCGATGGTTGTCCACCTATGTCGAGCTCCTATAGTGGATCAGTCAGCGGCGTGCCCTGACCATGCCAGGATTGACCGTACATGCCGGGGTCAGGATAGAAACTGTTCATTACAAGAAGGTAAAGGAACTGCCGGCTGAGCTCTTCCTCAGTGTTTATAGCCAGCTTCAGGTACTCTTTAGTCTCCTCATCAGCTGTCGGGAGATTAATGTCAAATTTAATGACCGGATTCATCAGCTTCTCTGAGAGACTTAGGAGGCATTCGACGGGTATCCTTTCTTTTAAGGCATCATCCGGATAAATATCGTACAGTGAAGCCTTAAGTCTGTATATGGCCCTGATATTGATATTGGCATCGTCAATATCGCCGTTCCATGTTATTGTTCCTCCTTCCTCAACTGAGAACCGCTTGTTCAGTATGTCACCCAGGGTAAACAGGTAATCGCCATCCTCGATGACATACTCTCCTGCCATCTTCAGATCTCCTTTTGTGTTCATGCTGATATTCAGGTTCCCTGCCCCTGTACCACGTATCACATCACCGGCGGTGGCATCCATGATCAGCTGCACCTCTGCCGCAGGCGTGACCTCGAGATCAAAATTCAGCTCTATTTTGCTGCTTTCATCCTTTTTCAGGAAGATATTCTCCTTCTCCCTGGCAGCTTCTTCTTCCTTTTTTGTGTTGACAAAAATGATATAGGGATAATCACTGACGCTTGCGGATGAGTTCAGGGGAACAAAAAACTCAGTATTGTCTTCCGTTTTGGCAGAGACATTGAAGGTAATCTTTTCGGGTGTGCCCCGTATGCCTGCATAACCGCTCGCATATGCCGTACCGTAGAAATACTCATTATCCTTGGGTCTGGTGTTAAGGATCTGCATCTTGTCAACAGAAAAATCGAGGTTTATCCTGAAATCCTTAAAGGAATTATGATAGAGGGTACCGTTGACTATCCCCTGGTTCTTCTTTTCATCATAAATCTTAATGTTCCTGAACTCAATTCCCCGCGGATTAAACCTTACACTGTCAGAGAAGTTGTATCTCGTCTGAAGGAAGTCGACTTTCATTGAAGCGTCCTCTGCCATTATTGAGCCGCTTAGCAGCAGCTGTCTGAACCTCCCGTGAATTCCTACGGTCCCTGTACCGACACCCCGAAGTCCGGAGGCGAAAGATCCGACAAAAGGATTAATTATATCGAGCGGCATCCTGAAAGTGGAGACAGACATGTCAGCTATTTTTGAGGAAGGGGAATAAGTACCCCTGATATCAAAGAACTTCGAACCTTCATAATCGTTGGAGACATTTATTACAGCCACTTTCCGCCTGGGATCCCATTCACTTCTTACGTTTACAATGCCGTACCGGTTATTATTCATCATGAAGTTAATGACATCAATGCTGCTTTCGAAGAGCATCTCGTCATAAACATCAGACACAATGATGTTCCCTTTCATTGTACCCCCGAAGGTCATATCCATTGAAATCTGTTCCTTACCCGGCCTGGGTTTCTTAATGATATTGTTAAGATATGACAGGTTAAGCCCTTCAAAGCTAAGGGTCAGTTTGTCATCCTGATCTGGGGAAAGCCTGCCGTCAAGCCTGATATAGTTGGTTTTACTGTTTATAAGGATATTGTCGAAATAAGCGCTGGTCGAATCAATCACAATACGTGCAGGGCTTATCGCCCATCTAACATGATTGATATTGAAATATGCCGGGAGAACCCCTATTATGAGGACTGGCTTGTTAAGGTCGTTAATGCTGAAGAATCCCTTGGCCCTGATGTCACCCAGCGTCCGGTCATCGTCTTTATTATCCCATTTAATACCGAGATCAATCGTATCACGGTAGCCATTTGCTTCAAGAATGAAGTTCTCCATCTCTGACTTGTCGGGCAGGAGAACAGTGTCTGCTGTTACTGTAAGAGACATTTTGTCACTGCTGACCGAACTGTTAAGCTGCATATTTCCCATCCTTGTTCCGGCATACTCAACAGCCCCTGACCTGAACTGTGCAACGGTCTCCGCAGGGTCAGAACTAAAGTGACCGCTGAGACGGCTTCCATCTGCGATACTCAACCCGGTAGCAAAAAATTCATTCAGCTTATCAATTTTTTTGATACGCGCATCATAAGTGAAATCACTGGCAGGCACATCATCTGGCTGTTTCTTTAGCGGACCCGGAAACTTCGACGGAAACAGTTCCGCGAGTATCAGACTGGCAGTATTCTGAATATCATCAAATGAGAATTCTCCCCTCACCTCTGCATCAGCAAAGTCTGATTTCAGGGTAAGCAACGGAACACCTTTGTCCCTTACTGAACTGATAAGGAAATCATAAATGTTTATCAGGCCATTCGAATTCTGAATACTTGAGTTTATCAGCCTCAGATCGCCGTCCATATTATCAATCGCGGTGCCTGTGAATGAGGCAGTGAGAAGCGCTGTCGCCCTGAATACAGTATCACTTTCGATTATATTAAGCCTGAAGAGGTCAGCATGGGCGATGTTCATTGTGAAATCAAACTCCGGCATGCTCTTCTCAAGGTCAAACCTTCCAAGGATGTCCATATTAATATTTTTGTCCCTTACAGTAACGGAGCCGTCCCAGATCCTGTTGATATAAGTTCCTTCGAGAGAGACATTACGGTAGAGGTAACTGTTTATCTCTACACTGTCGATGATACCGCTGATATTCGCTGAAAGGTGCTTGAAAGACTTCATGGAACCTTCAACGTTGCCATGCAGCCAAAGGCCTCCGAACATCTCGCTGTTATGGGTAATATGGGCAAGGTCTACGTCTCTGGCTTTAAGAAGGCCCTTGAAGTCGAACATTTCCTTTCCGCCAGGCCTGAATGACAGGTCAGTATTGAAGGTCCCTATTTCGGTTGTCAGGGTACCGAAACTTACGAAATCGGTGGTGAAGCCCGTAAAGCTGCCTTCGTATGATATCATGCCAAGATCATGCGCTATCACAGGTAACTTTATCAATTTGGCACCTGGCAGACCTATATTTTCAATATCATCCGCCCTGGTCTGCATTTCATGGAATACTATATGGAGATAGCTGTCACTGACAGACGGAAGGCCTGAAATATCGAAATCGAATCCCATTCTTGTTGAGCCGGCATACTCAATGTTGATGTTCCGTCCTTTCATCTCTGCCACGGTGCCGTTTACCCTTCCTGAAAGGCTGACAGCTTCGGTGACGCCTGCCAGGGGCCGGACAAACTGTGCAAGATCGCCTGAATGGAGCCATGAATCTTCAAGGACGATATCGAACCTGACCTTATTGACGAAATCAGACCATCCTTCTTCGCCCTGAGGACGCAAAATTATTTTCTCCGCCACAATGGAACTGGAATCTGTAAGAATGTCGACCTGTCTGAATGCTAAGCCGTTACCAACGATTGTAGTATTCATATTAAGGCTTCTGCAATTGAAGCCGCCGGATTCGGTGAAAACCATGTTCCTTATGTTCATGCTTACTGAATCAGATACAATGTTCAGGTCCCTGATCTTTGTGTTGAGAGAACTTACTCTCAGATCTTTAAAGTTTATGTATCCGTGCTGTGAACCAATGGTGTCATTTCTGTTTAGAAGTGAAAAGGAGCCATTAATAATTTCAATATCTGAAAAGCTTATTTCCAGGTTCTTTGTAGTGTCACCTGCCTTGTTGCTCCTGATCGCATCGATATAACGGGAAAGATTCAGTGATCCTGTGGTATCCGTTATAATCCTGAAGTCAGGTTCGTACAGATCAGCCCTGCCAAACCTGAACACTTTTGCCGATGGATTGAATTCCCTTATCCTCAGATCAAGCTTCCGTACGGCAAGGAGGGTATCGCCGTTGTGATCCTCAAAGAGTACATCATTAAGCACGATCTTGTTGAAAATGGTGTAGGAGGCTTTTCCGATGCGGATCTCAGCCCCTGTCTTTTTTGACAGTGTCTCGGTAAGCAAATTTACAATAAAGTCCTGGACCCTGGGGGTTTGTGCCAATAATAAAGAAACGGCCGGTATCATAATAAGCAACCGTTATAATTATAAGAAGTATCTTGCCGATTTTTTTAATAATTTTGGCCATTCCTGTGAAAATTCCCGCCGCAGGCGAAGTTAATAAAAAAGGATATATCAAAAATGGTGCCTGGCATAACGATACTTGCGATAGAATCATCCTGTGATGATACCTCTGCCGCCGTTATCAGCGATGGTTATGTGCTGTCAAACCTTATTGCCAACCAGGATATACATAAAGCATATGGCGGGGTTGTTCCTGAGCTGGCGTCAAGGGCTCACCAGGCCAACATCATCCCCGTTGTCGATCAGGCATTGACGAAAGCGGGTAAAAGCCGTGATGACATCAGTGCAGTGGCGTTCACCCGTGGACCGGGCTTGCTGGGATCATTGCTTGTAGGTACCTCCTTTGCCAAGGGTTTTGCTCTCGTACGCAATTTGCCGCTTATCGAAGTCAACCATCTGCAGGCGCATGTGATGTCTCATTTTGCCCTTGAACATGGCAGGGATAACCGTATACCAGGATTTCCGTTCCTCTGTCTGCTGGTATCAGGCGGACATACACAGCTGATAGTAATGCATGACCACCTGTCTATGGAAGTTATCGGAAATACTATTGATGATGCTGCCGGTGAGGCTTTCGATAAATGCGCCAAGGTAACCGGGCTGCCATACCCCGGTGGCCCGATAATAGACAGGCTGGCCGCCACGGGAGATCCTCATGCTTTTCTTTTTGCCAAGCCGCGTATCAAAGGTTTGGACTTCAGCTTCTCGGGCCTCAAGACAAGTTTCCTCTATTTTCTGCGTGACAGGGTCAGGGAAGATGAGAACTTCATTACCGGGAATATGAATGACATAGCAGCCTCACTGCAAAACACAATCATTGAAATACTTGTCGCAAAACTTGTGAGAGCCTCAAAAGAGACGGGCATAACGCAGATCGGACTTGCAGGGGGCGTATCGGCGAACACAGGACTAAGAAAAGCCGTACAGAAGGAAGCAGCAAAGCGGGGGTGGGACCTGTTTCTGCCTGAGCTGCGCTACACCACAGATAATGCAGCAATGATAGGTGTGACAGCCTATTACAAATACCTAAGGTCTGAATTCGCTGACCACAGCGTGGTGCCCCAGGCACGCATGGAAATGTAGCTTTCAGGGTGTGCTGTAAAAGGCCTCCCTTCCCGGGTAGAAGTAACGTTTCCTTGCAATATCTTCCGGATAAATGAAATAGTCAAGGTCTGCCTCAGCGCACTTCTTGCCTTCACCGTCAAACAGCCAGCAGAGCAGCCTGGCACTCTTCTCTTCACGGCTGATGATGGAAGCTTCAACACGGACCGCTCCCTTACTGATATACACAGGTTTAAGATACTTCACTGTCATTGAGGATGTTACTCCGGATGTGCCTGCTTTGACATTGATGCACCAGGCCCCTGCTTCATCAAGCAGGGTGGCAATTATTCCTCCGTGAAGTACGTTGGTATACCCCTGGAAATGAACTGACGGCTGCCACTCAGCATAAAGTTTTGCATCATCTTCCTCAAAGGTGAGCTTCAGTCCTGCCGGATTTGCCGGTCCGCACCCGAAACATAAATTCTGCCCCGGATCAAATGGATTCCTGATTTTTCTTCTCTGCAGCATCATTTCTTTTCTTTCTTTTTTCCCTCCGGGCCAGCCAGGAGCTCATGTATAATAACGATATCACCAGGTAACTTATACCGACAGCAAGTGTAACGATGGCGAGAGAGACCGATGGTTCCTCGTCCGGCGTAGTAGCCATCCTGTACCGGTAAAAGTAACCGAATATGGTCATAAAGATTACAGTGACGGCAAGCCCCAGGCCAAGAAAAACCATCGTACCGTCAATCACAGTGGTGCTTTGGTACAATGGACTTTTCGTGAAATTCCTGTATGTGGTCTTTGCATACTCTTCAGCTCTCTTCCTCGCCTCAGCCTGCCTGTATGTAACCCATGCCTCGTAATTCTTCCTGACCTCTTCCTGTGTTATATTGCGGCCGTGCGGATGTGAGGTTAGATACTCGTAAGCCTCGGTGATCCCGATAAACATCTCCTGGGCCTCTTCCGAATGATTGCGGTCAGGATGGTATTCCATGGCCTTGCGCCGGTAAGCCTTCCTGATCTCGTCATCGGAAGCTCCCTGTCTGACGCCAAGAACTTTGTAATAATCCCATAGATTCATATGCCCGGTTGGAATTACTAAATAAGGATTTTTTATTTACAGAATCATTTTAATGCTTTGTTTTTTTCCTTATTATTCTATTTTTGCAGTTTATAATGAATCTAAATAAGCCTTTTAATGGCCAATTCTCATTTACTATTTGCTTTTGGATTAACGCTTTTTGCCGGACTTGCCACCGGAATAGGGGGCATGATCGCCTTCTTTGCCAAGAGGACAAAAACGACGTTTCTGGCTTTTTCACTTGGCTTTTCAGCCGGGGTGATGATATTTATCTCTTTCACAGAAATTCTTACAAAAGCGGGTGAAATGCTGCAGATATCCTACAGTCAGGATAAGGCTGCATGGCTTACTTTCACAGCATTCATAGCCGGAATAGCATTATCAGCAGCAATAGATAAGATCCTTCCTTCGGAGGGCAATCCGCATGAACTGAAAAGGGTTGAGCAAATAAATCCGGGAAGCCGTAACCCTGACAAACCCGAGTGTAAAAGCAGCGGTCAGCAGCAGCCGGGCCATCACCGGTCAAGGGACCATAAGCTGATGCGAATTGGCACCTTCACTGCCATTGCAATCGGTGTGCATAACTTCCCTGAGGGGATTGCGACATTCATGTCTGCCATGTCTGACGTAACAGTGGGTATCAGCATCGCTATCGCTGTGGCCATTCATAACATACCTGAAGGCATCGCCGTCTCAGTGCCTGTCTATTATGCCACCGGTTCAAAGCGAAAAGCATTGCTCTGGTCAGTTCTTTCGGGGTTTGCAGAACCGGTGGGAGCATTGGCCGGTTATTTCATCCTGACAATGTTCGGGAGTGATATCATCCTGGGATTTGTCTTTGCGATGGTGGCCGGGATAATGATTTATATTTCATTCGACGAACTTTTACCGGCAGCCCACAAGTACGGAAAGCACCATGTGGCCATTTATGGTCTTATAAGTGGCATTATAGTTATAGGTATGAGCCTTATCCTCCTGAGATAAGGCCGGATCAGTTATCAGTTATCTAATCAGCGCGAGAGGAAGTTAGTGCTGAAAGTTTTTAACAGCCTCAGGTTCATGCTTATGCCTGAAAAGGATGGCAAAGAGAATTGCCACGACAAGTGAGTAAGCGGCAAATGCAAACCAGATACCCTTCCAGTCAAATACGCCGCTCTCAAGCACAAAGAACTTATCGATGACTATTCCGCTGATACGGCTTCCCAGGAATGCACCGAAGCCGTTGGTCATCATCATGAACAGCCCCTGGGCACTGGCCCTGATCTCCGGAGCACTCTGCGTCTCCACGAAGAGTGAACCTGAAATATTGAAGAAATCGAATGCCATGCCGTAGATTATGCATGAGAGGACTATCATCCACAGTCCTTCGGCGGGATTGCCAAGACCGAAAAGTCCGAAACGAAGGATCCACGCAACCATGCTCATGAGCATGACTTTCTTTATCCCGAACCGTTTGAGGAAAAACGGTATTGTCAGTATGAAAAGGGTTTCGGATATCTGTGATATTGACATTATAATTGCAGGGTATTTCACGGCAATGAGATCCTTGTATGCAGGAATGTCTGCAAAATCGTGGAGGAAGGTGTCGCCGTAGGCGTTTGTCAGCTGCAGTGCTGCGCCCAGCAGCATGGCAAAAATGAAGAACAGCGCCATCTTGGTGCTCCTGAAGAGCTTAAAGGCATTAAGCCCCATCGTTTCAACCAGGCTCTTCTTGTGACCGCCTCCGAGCGGCGGGCACTTGGGCAGGGTGAACGCATAAATGCCAAGCCCCAGTGATGCAACTGCAGCAACATAGAACTGCAGTGACGAGGTCTCGAAGCCAGAGAGGCTCACAACCCATAATGCCACTATAAATCCTATGGTGCCCCAGACCCTGATCGGGGGATAATCCTTGATAATGTCCATGCCCTTGTTCTTCATTGAACTGTATGCCACTGTAATTGCAAGTGCGATGGTGGGCATGTAGAACATCATGGTGAGGAGCATTACCCAGAAAAAGGTGTCAGGACTTTTTACCGCTGGCAGGATTGAGAGCATCACTGCACCGCAGATATGGAAGATACCGTAAAGTCTCTCGGCATTGACCCACCTGTCAGCAATGATACCTGCTATGGCGGGCATGAACAGCGATGCAAGGCCCATGGTCGAAAAAATAGCTCCGAACTCTGTCCCTGACCAGTTCTTATTCTGAAACCAGTAGGCGCCAATGGTGAGCAGCCATGATCCCCAGATAAAGAACTGGAGGAAGTTCATAATGATTAACCGGTTCTTGAGCCCCATCTTCTTAATATTTGTATGTCAGTTATTTGGTTCCGAAAAGTCTGTCACCGGCATCACCGAGGCCGGGCACAATGTATCCCTGGCTGTTGAGGTGACTGTCGAGGGCTGCCAGGTATATATCCACGTCAGGGTGGTCTTTCTCAACCCGCGCCACCCCTTCGGGAGCACCTACGATACAAACCAGCCTGATTGTTGTTGCACCTCTGTTTTTGATTGCCGTGATAGCTGCACTGGCGCTTCCTCCGGTGGCGAGCATGGGATCAAGAACCATAACCACGGCTTCAGCAAGATTGGAGGGGAATTTGGCAAAGTACTCAGTAGGAGCCAAGGTCTCATGGTCACGGTAAAGTCCGATATGACCTACCTTCGCCGTAGGGATGAGACTGGTGATCCCGTCAACCATTCCAAGTCCTGCCCGCAGCACAGGAACAAGAACGATGTCCTTTGACAGCTCCGATGTGGTGCAGGAAGAAACAGGCGTGTCTATAATGACCTGGTGCATAGGCAGATCCCTTGTGATCTCGTAAGCCATCAGACCCGCAATCTCACTTATATTTTCCCTGAAATCCCTGGTCCCGGTCTCCTTCCTCCTGATAAGCGACAGCTTGTGAGTAATAAGGGGATGATTGATAAGCTTCAGCATAGTCTGACCATTGTTCTTTATTTTGTTAACCTCCGTTGTTATTGAAAAGCAGAAATTGCGTTTAAGAATGAATGACTACCGTATTTGGCCTCATTCCTTTATTTAAATTTTACAAACTTGTAAGTAAATCCTACTCCGATAACTTCCTTGAATTGGGTACGTTTGCCCATAATTGCTTCGCCCTCACTGCCTTCGTCAACCTTAATAAGAATGTCGTCATCATAGATCAGAAGGGTATTTACAGTTGCTGATATGAACTCATTGACCTTCAGTATCAACATGGTCTCCCAGTTGACATCAATATTCTGCGGGTTATGGAGATAATTTGAGAACAGGTCAAGCCTTGTCGCAAAGCTTGTATTCTTGAATATCTCGTCTTTCTTATATAACAGGTTGGCATATGCACCTAATTCACCCCTGAAGTTTTTGCCAGGGTCAACACCAAAGGCTCCGGCGTCAGAAAGATCCTGGTCAATGACAATAGTATTCTTTGATGTCACCGGCGACAGGAAAGCGGAGAATTCAGGTATGGGCTTCCAGTCCATACCAAGGGCGAACACCAGATAACCCGGGGAGAGTAAACCAGAAATCTTGTTCTCGGTGTCGGGATAGTTATAACCGTCAGACATCTGTGTCTTGAAGCTCATCAGTGCAGAATAGTACCACTTTTCTGAGGCCTTCCTGCCGTACTTCGACTGGAGGTCAATCCTGTCATCGGTCTTTGTCCACTCAGGTGTACCCTTCTTTAGAAACATCATGCCGCGGCCAAGAATAAGTGCATTGTCCCATGCTGACTTATCCTTCTTGTAGTTGGCGGTCAGATTGATCAGTCCGCTTAAACTGTAGGAATTTTGTCCACCGGCAGCCCAGTTGGTGAACGAGCTCTGACCCAGGTTAATTGAAAAGATCCCGCCCGTGCGCCACACTGTGTCTGCGGCCTGATCCTGTGCCAGGCAGTTGAAACCGGACATGATCAGACCAGTCAGAATTACAATTATCGTTTTTTTCATCGATATCAGTATTAGGTAATTTGGCTAGTTTATTTGTTATCAAGACTACCGAACACTTTCTGAAGGATGGGAGTGACCCTCGCCGAGACCTCTTTTCTTATCTTCAGTTCCTCGCCCTCTACTTTCAGGAACATCCCGTCGAGAGCCTTTTTTGTCAGGAAGTCGTCAAGATCGGTCGTTACCGGCTTAAATCCTGCAAGCCTGCCTGCAATACTATTGGCAACGGTATTCCATTTGCCTGTAAGTGTTGTCCAGGATTCCTGTGCTGAAATTCCGGCAACGATCTCTTTGTTGGTAGAGATGCTTATCTTTGGCCTGTACAGGTTGTAAAGCTCATTATAAGTGGTCTTTACAAGATATTGAGTTGCTGCATTGTCAGCGCCCCTGAGTATGCCGAAAGCATCGGTAACTGTCATCTGTGTCACAGAGTTGACGAAAATAGGAGCGACTTCTTTCGCAGCGTCCTCCGCTGCCCTGTTTATGCTAAGCACAACATCCTCAAGCAGCTTTTCGCCGCCAGGTATCTTGCTGATATTTTCGACTATCGCCTTTGCTTCGTCAGGAAGGGGTATCTTCACAGCCATGTCATTGTAATAACCCCCTTCCGATGACAGTCTCCCGGCGGCATTTTTTGCACCCACGATCAGGGCTTCTTTCAATCCGCTGATAACGTCAGCCTCGGTCAGTTCCTGTACTGTTGACGCCGTCTGCAGGACCTGTGTCAGCTCGGCACAGCCCGTTAACAGGAATACTGACAGAATAATAGCAGCTATTCTGTATTTCATGTTCAAAAGATCTCGTATAAAAGATAAATCACAGGGATTGATAAGGCAAAACAGATTCGGTCCCGGGGTCCTTTATCTCGAGTATCTCAATGACAACATATTTGCTCATGCCTCTCCAGGGCAGCGGTTTGATGTATTCCTTGTAACGGACTTCAATAAATTTACCGCTGGCTCTCTCAAGTGTTGAGGCAATGCTGTCATTAACAATACTGAACTCAAATTCATTGCTTTGTATCGCACCCGGTGAAGGTGTCTTGAATCCTGTCTGAATAAGCTTTCCTTCCCAGGTCTTGAATATGTATCCTTTCCTGACGAGGTAATTCAGATCGCCCGCTTTTACTCCTTCACCGAATACAAAGTAATGCCTCCACCAGAAGAGTCCGGCAGCTACAATCAGTAATAAGAAAAAGCCGATCTTAAGTCCTTTTTTCATAGTTGGCAGTTTATTTTTTTTGTCAGTCTTTGACCTCGTCTTTGTCGTCGTCTTTGAATTTTTCTTTCACCTCCTTAAATGTGGCTTTCATCGTGTCCCAGATAGAGTCTGCGCCTTGCTTAACCGAAATCCCATGCCTCTCCTCCTGATTCTTTCAGGTCTTTAAGCTTCGATTTCCCCTCATCCAGTTTGAGCTCTAGTTTATCGATGCTTTCCTGGTATTTTAATTTGGTTTCAGCTGTTGCACTTTTAGCTTTTTCTCTTAGCCTGTCAATATCATCCCTCCACTCGTTAAGCTGAGATTCAATTTTCTGCTGATAATTTTCTTTCTGTTCCT
Organism: uncultured Bacteroidales bacterium; assembly: GCA_963719235.1. Classification (GTDB taxonomy): domain Bacteria; phylum Bacteroidota; class Bacteroidia; order Bacteroidales; family VadinHA17; genus SR-FBR-E99. The sequence continues at coordinate 49,797 of CAVRBS010000018.1, read as the reverse complement.
GGTTTTCCATGATCCTAAGTATTTATTAATGTACGTAATTAATATAATTTGACAGTATTGAGTTTATCATTGAATTTCTGAACTACAACTGTTTGTTCATCGATCTTCTGCTGCATAACAGCCTGCTCATTCTTGTTAAGTGGTATCGCATCGTCTGCCTGTGCGATTGATGATTCAGCTTCCTTTATATTTTTTTCCGCTTTGCTGATATCTTTCTGCAATTTCTTTTTAGTGTTGTTCATTTCCTTGATCCGGGCTGCCTGAGCCTCTTTTTCCGGCCCTGTATCCATGCCAATCATGACAGAGTTTTCCCTGTTTATATCTGTTGAAAGCTGGCTGAACTGGCCGTTCATCGTTGCAAGTGTTTCCTGTTCTTTGGAAATTGTGGTTCTGCTTGACTCAGCCTTCTTCTGGGTTTTCGAATAGTCATTCTCCAGGCTGCTTAACTGACCGGTCAGGTCTTTGAGTTTCTTTTCTTCAGCGGCTACCTCATCCTTGATGAACTCTATGTACTGATCCTTTGCAAACGCTTTGAGGTAATCTTTGGCTACCATCATCTGTGCATCGCCAAGAGCCGGCTCAAGGTACTCGTCCTTTTTAATCTCGATGCAAACCATTAACTTATTAAGCGTATCCTGGTTGACCAGCTTGCTGTATAAATTCACGGGATTCGGTGATACTTTTTTCAGCATAGCCCCGAATAATGTCATCATCCCGTCTTCTGTGACGACTTTAGATTTGGTGCCGGCCTCTATCTGCTTTATCCAGTTCTTCAATGTCTTCTCGTAGTTAACCTCCGGGATTGTTACGCTTATTCCCGGGTGCATGTACTTGCCGACAAGAAGGCTGTCTTCCATTATGGTTATAGGCTTCTGAGCTCTCATAGTCAGCGCCGGAAGCATAAATACCAGACAAAATATTAGGTAGAAATTCTTCATCACAAAATTTAGTTTAGGTACACCGATAAAGGTACAATTATTCCTGAAGATCTGCAAATACAGCGCTCACAATCTTTGATTTCCACCCTCTTTTAATGCCTGATAAGACCGAGCGCTTTAAGAGTGGCATTTTCACCTGCTTTTATGATCTCTCCGGCTTTGTAAAAGTCATAAATTTCGAAAGAATCCCTTGAGATATTTACCGTTATGTCTATCTCGTGGTTCAACAGGGTAAGATAGGCAATCTGCCTTAGCATAATGCCGATGCTTCGGTTACTCAGGTTTAAGAGGCCAATGCTGTCCTTGTTGTTTCCGGGTATCTCTTTGGCCAGCTTTGCCTGAATACTTCTTATCTTTCTGATATATTTGTTGTCAGCAGGTTTTTCTTCCGGTTCCTTATTGGGTTCAGGAGGTATATCTGCATTGACGTTGACAATTGCCAGGAGGTCATTTTCATGTCGTTTTACCCTGTTGATGGGTACAGGATTTACGAGCCCGCCGTCAACATAAAAGTCTTCTCCTATCCGGAAGGGCTGGAAAACAGTCGGGATCGAGATGGAAGCCCTGATGGCATCATAAAGATTCCCTTCAGTGAAGACTTTCTCTTTTCTTTTGAGAATGTCTGTCGCCACTGCACAGAAAGGTATCCGGAGATCTTCAATGTTCCTGTCCGGAACAATTTCTTTAATCTTTTCAATTATCTTCTTTCCCTTGATCAGCCCTCTGCTGCTGAGGGTCACATCCGTCAGCCTGAGTACTTCCATCTTATCGAGGGTGGATACCCATTCTTCGAATTGCGGCAACAGTCCTGATGCATAAATGCCACCGACCAGTGCACCCATTGATGTACCGGCTACAGAAGTAATATTATAACCCTGCTGTTCGAGCATTTTAATTGCACCTATATGGGCAAACCCCCTTGCTCCACCGCTGGAAAGAACCAAAGCAATGTTCTTTTTCATGACTGTGCCGGTTATTTCAGATTAAAGTCCTTGCTTTCAGTTCCCCTGCAACGGCACTGAAGATTTTCATATTCTCAATGCCTGTTCCGGGAGTTATCTCACAGCCTGCAGATACGATTGCACGTCTGCCGGCTTCTTCAAAGAATGAACGGGTGCTTTCGCGTATCATCTCCTCATCGCCGTCCTGGATGACGGACACAGGGTCGCTCTTGCCTGAAAATACCTGCTTTTCTGAAAGCAGTGCCAGAGACTCAGCGACAGAACCTGTCCGGTGATCAATGTCAATGATATCAGTGCCTGTCCTGATGACATCATTAAGTATTGCCGAAATATTTCCGCAAATATGAATCTTTGCATAAGCTCCGCAGGAATGTATATGGTCGACAAGGGACTTCTCACGACTGAAGCAGAACTCCCTGTAAAGCTCCGGTGATATAAGCGAGCATACTGAATCGCCTATACCGATGCAGTGAGCTCCGGCCTTCACCTGTTGGGTTATAAAGCCGGCAGCGCTTTCCGTTATGATATCGAGGGCTTTGTGTACCCTTTCCGGATACTCGTAGAGATCTGTGAGGGCAAGATTGATATCCCTTATGTCGCAGTACTCTGCCAGGGGGCCCTCCACCCATCCGCAGATGAAGAAACTGCCGGAGACGGTTTGCCTGTACTCTCCGATCTCCAGGATGCGCTCTTTCATCCGGCCGTGTTCTGACGTCCTCCTGACAGTAAGGTGGTCAATGTCGGTTATCTCTCTTACAGCATATTGCTGCACCTTGGGCAGGTCATCTTCAGGGTAAGAGAGCACGGTGCCAAAGGCTTCAGCTTCGGCATAAGCGTCAGACATTGTATTTACCCAGTCTGACTGAAAATCGGTGGCGCAGAGAATATTGGCACTGCATTTATGCCTGGCGCTGAGGCAGAAGTCCCTGTATCTCACTCCAGCATATGCGGCTGCAAAACGCATCATGATAGGGTGGAAGGGCACCCTGTCTGCTTTTCTGCCTTCGATGAAATCAATAGTCCTGTTGAGTGAGTTCATTGTTCTGGCTGGTAATTATACGCCTGCAATTCTCCGCTTGTACTCCGCCAGCGCCTCGTCAAGCCTCTCCCTTGCCGTGGTGTCTCCCGGCACATTATGTGAAGGATGAATATAAAGTTTCACTCCCCTGTCGGCGAGTATCTCAGCCACTGTTGTTATCGTCATCCAGACGCAGGTGACGAAGGCCATGGTCGAAACGGGCCCTATCTTGTCAAAATGATTCTTAAGCCTTACTGAGGCATCTTCCGCAGGAGCACAGGTGTCCACCACAATATCCGCAATGTCAAAAATAGTCTTGCCTGAGGAGTGCCTTGTCTTCTTTCCCTTTGCAGCATGCCGCGGAACCGAATACGACAACCTTCATCCCTTTTTTCTTTGATTCAAGGGCTATGTCAATATTCACGTTGTTGATTCCGGAATGGGAGAAAAGCCACATGGTATCACGGCTGTCGAAAGTGTAACCCTTCATGATCTCTACACCGTAACCTTCAACCCTCTCAAGGAAAACGAACTGGTGTACTCCCATCTCACCCGTGATGTGTGTGAAGAAACTAAGCGGGATCTCAATCATCGGATGAAACCCGACAAAACCTCCGATCCTGGGATACATCTCTTCGATAGGCAGTGTGGCATGACCGCAGCCGAAGGTATGGACCCACCTGCCGCACTCAATCGTGTCAGCCATCACGACAGCCGCCTTTTGAATATTATCCATCTGCGTTTCTTCAATACGGGACATTACCTCCCGGGTATTCTTCAGCCATTCATTTGCCAACATCTTTTCTTCGTTTTACAATTTCTTATGATTATGCCTTAATTTTCTGAATATCAACAGGGCGAGGATGACCAGCACGGCCAGCTCAACAAACGTAAATGTAGTGAGGTGCTTTATCCCGTAGTTTTCAGCCACCTGTCCCATTGAATAGTTTACCAGGATATTCCCGATGAGAGCGACGGCCATAACGAAGCTGAAAGCTGTCCCGGAGATATCAGGATACCTGTTTCCTACGATCCCGAGCATGGTCGGGAAGCCGGCGGCTAGTCCGGTCCCGAGCAGGGCAAACGCCGCTACTGCCACTACTATTGAACCGCTGAATATTATCAGGATCAGCGCTGCGAATATTATCAGGAAGGATGAGAAAAGCAGTGTCCTCTCCGACACATTCCTGAAAACACTGCCGATAAGCAATCTCGTGAGAGTCATCCCGGCAACATATGATGACAGGGCGATAAGGGCGCTGCCCTGGGGAACAGAGAGCTGATCTATAAGATAGGTTGTCGTCCAGTTGTTGATGAGGCCTTCGAATGCGCTCTGGAAGAAGAGGAAGAAGGCAATCAGCAGGATCGCCCCGTCCCTGACAAGCCCTTTAATCATTTTCATGGAGATGCCTCCGGACTGCTTTGCAGGAGGGAAGATAACTGCGAAGAAGATGAGCGCAGCCACCAGGGTAAGGAAACCGGTTGCAGATATAATAACTTCAAAATCAACTGATTTCTCAAGGATGCTCAGCAATAGCGGCATGCCCAGGGCACCTATCCCGAAGAACACTCCGAGCAGGCTCAGGTCAGCGCCCTTGCCTGTAGTGCTTATGTCAGCGACGACAGCATTGGTGGCTCCGTTTATCGCTCCGCCACCCAGACCTATCATCAGTACAGAAATGATTAGAAGACCTGTTGTCCCGGTAAGAGCCAGTCCCTCAAAACCGGCAAACATCAGCAGGGAGGAGATGACCAGCAGCGGTTTGTATCCGTACCTGTCGCATACCGGCCCGAAGAGGAGTGAACCCCCGATTATGCCCAGGGGCATTATTGAGAACAGCGTACCTGCTTCAACGGCGTCAAGTGAATGTTTGATCATCAGGTCAGGCAGTACGGAGCCCAGGGTAAGCAGGCTGATGCCAAAGAGAAGCATGCCCAGGCATGCTGACCAGAAGACCGGTTTACGGTTATATACCCTGGTCATTTATTGTGCTTCAGATCGTCAAGAAATTTCTTTGCGAGAAAACCGGCCCCGTACACGCCGGCATCACCTGCCAGTGCAGATGCCTCGAAGCTCACCTGTTTCATGCTTATCGGCTGCGCCCATTTCTCTGCTTCACGCTTAATGTCGGGTATAAGCTCTGTCGCTGGCCCGAACACGCCTCCGCCGAAAATGATCTTTTCAGGATTGAACAGGCTGACAAGATTGGCTGCAGCCATACCCCAGTATTCAACAGCCTGCTGTATTATTTCGGCAGCTACGGAATCACCGTTATGGTAGGCGGAGAAGACATCCTGGGTCGTTACCTTCCCGGCATCGTCTGCCCGCAAATCACCATCGTATGCAATATGTTTCGAGAGGTATTCGGCAGCCTGTCTGGCAATACCCTCACCTGAGGCATAATATTCAAAGCAGCCGCAGATGGCATACCTGCTTTTAAAAGGCCTGCTCAGTGCCATCCATCCTATGGCGCCTGAAATACTGTCGGCTCCGCGGAGTATCTCCCCGTTGACTAAAATACCAGCGCCTATTCCCGTGCCGATGGCCAGAAAGATCACATCCTTGCATCCGCGGGCATTTCCTTTCCATACCTCACCCGATATATAGCATGCCCTGTCGCTTACAATGACAACAGGTAACTGCTCAGCCACGGTTCTTACTTCTTTCATGAGAGGATAATCATCCCATCCTGGAATATTTGGAGCCCACACTGTTCCCTTTTCCTGGCGGCTAATCCCCGGAACGGATATGCCGATTGCTTCTACCGGATCATTATTGCTTCCTGCTTGCGCCATCATCAGGGCTGCGGTGACTGTAATAAGGTTGCCAACCTCCGTTCCCCTGCGGTTGCCAATGGCAAGCGTCTCTTTTGCACTTATGTTTCCAGCGTCGTCAAATAGCGCAAAAGCAATTTTTGTTCCACCAATGTCAATTCCTAAAAGTGCCATAATATCAGTTTGTTATTGTCATTTTTTCATTAAAAAATATCCCTTTCAGTTCAAGATCGTTGTTCATCACGATGAGATCGGCTCTGGCTCCGGGAGCGATGACACCGCGGTCAGTTGCCTTAATCAGCTGTGCAGGGTAGAAGGAGGCCATCCTTAACGCCTCTTCAGATGAGATGCCGGCGTGGGTGACGCAGTTTTTTACTGCTGTGTGCATTGTCAGCCTGGAGCCTGAGAGCGTGCCGTCAGGCAAGGTGTAGCGATCATGTTGTCTTACATGCTGATAGGCGCCGTGATCATTTTCTTCAACAGCATCCGAGATCAGGAAGAGCCTTTCCTTCATGATCTTCTTGGCCATTGTAAGCACGGTGAAGTCCACATGAATACCGTCAGCAATGATGCTTGCACAGGCTTTATCGGAGCTGAACACCGCACCCGGGAGACCTGGGTCGCGGTGATGAAGCGGTGACATGGCATTAAAGAGATGCGTGGCTGTCGCGATGCCCCAGGCGAAATCCGTCAGTGGCCTCCCTGAACGTGGCATTACTGTGGCCTGCGGCAACGGTCACACCATGATCCCTGAGTATGCTGATTATCTCAGGTGTGCATACTTCCGGAGCCACGGTCATCATTTTAATGATGCCGTCAGCCTCTTTAAGCAGTGCGGTTAACCCGGATAACTGTAGGGCGCCTGATAAGCTCTCTGACATGAGCCCCTCTCTTTGCAATACTTATGTACGGACCTTCGAGATGAAGCCCCATGACTGCCGGGTGAGGATTCTCACGGATGGTTTTGAATGCACTGCTTATAACTTCATCGGTGTTTGTCGGAAGAGCCAGGAGGAAACCGGTCGTACCGCTGCTGAGGATAGCCTGCAGTGATGGCTTTCAGTGCCTCAGGTGAGGGATTGGCCGAAAAAAGATACCCTCCGCCTCCTGCAATCTGCAGATCGGTATGACCGGGCGCAACCAGAAAGCCCTTGCAGTCAATAGTTGTTAAATCGGGAGGCAATGATGAAGGATCAGCAAATCCTGTGATCCTGCCACCGGAGATAAGGAGCGCCCTGTCACTTATCATTTCACTGCCGGTGAAGAAGGTTGCATTTGTTAAGGCTGTGTGCATCCTGGTGTGCGGCTTGTAAAATAAGTTTCAACCGCCCTCCAAAGATATAATTTTCCCGTCGTGATAATTTTGTGTAAATTGTAATCTCTTTTAACAATATCCGCGTATAAATAAACTCACCATGGGAAACAGCAAGCGCAGGGAATTCCTTAAGAAGAGTGTCCTCGGGATAACCGGAGCAACACTTCTGCAGGGAAATGTCAGATCAACAGGATCCATGGATATCAGGCAGGATAAAGATTCCTGAACTTCCTTCCCGGGTGCTCGGCAGGACAGGTATCAGTACACCTCTTATCAGTCTTGGTGCCGGGGGCGCCTATGATCCGAATTTTGTCCGTGCTGCCTATGATGCCGGCGTCAAACTTTTCTTTTCCGCAACTTATTACGGTGAAGGGAATAATGAAAAAATGGTTGGCGAAGGCCTGAAAGGTCTCCCCAGGGATTCTTTCATTGTCGGAACGGCGGTTCCGGCTGAAGGGTTTGACAACAGACTGGGAATTTTTAGCTCCAATCTTGATGCAGATGCTTACATAAGAAAATCGAACGCCAGCCTGGCACGTTTTGGACTGGATTATGTTGATGTCTTTATGTTTCCGTTCAGCGGCAAGCGAGAGTCCCTGATGCATGAGCCATTGCTGAAGGCCCTTAAAAAACTCCGGGCAGATGGTAAGACCCGATTTCTGGGAGTAGCAACTCATAACAACTGCGAGGAAACCCTACGGTTGGCTGCAGACAGCGGAGTTTATGACATCGTGATGGTATCTTATAACTTCAGGACACAGAACCAGGAGGCAATGCATGAGGCAATGATGTATGCTGCAAATAAGGGAATTGGCATACTCGCCATGAAGACAACTGCTGGCGGATTCAGTGACAAAAACCGCACTCAGCCCCTTAATACCAATGCAGCGTTAAAGTGGGTTCTTAAGAATAGAAATATTGCAACTATTGTGTCGGGTATGAGCTCTCTGGAGCAGCTGCGGAAGAACGTGGCAATGATCAACGATCTCAGGATGACCCCGGATGAACTGAAAGACCTTGAGCTTGCAGTATCAGGCCCTGATCCGGGCCTTTATTGCCACCAATGCAGACAATGCGTGCCACAATGCCCCTATAACCTCGAGATACCTGCCGCCATGCGGAGCTATATGTACGCCTATGGTTACCGTAATACCAGGCTTGCAAAAGCAAACCTTGATGATGCCGGTTTTGACGGAAGCTGCTGTGAGAGTTGCTCATCATGCAGTGTGAAATGCACTGCAGGATTTGATATCAGAGAAAAAATCCGGGATATCTGCAGGCTGAAAAGCATACCGAACGATTTCCTGACTGCCTGATTGCTTTATTACGGGGTTACTGTTACCTGACTGTTAAACAATGATTTAACGTAGTGTAACTCTGTAAAACTTTGACTCAAGCCGGCCTATTTTTGTTGATGGATCAGACACAGGGTTGCCGGTAACATCAACTTCAGTTACGGTAAGTGGTTGACCGGTAATGCCGTTTGTAAGTGCCAGTATCGTGTCTTCTCCTCCTGTTTCTCTCAGATGGATGATCACAGTTTTGCCCTCTTCATCAGGCCTGGCATTTATCAATATTACATTTGATGGCCACCCTGTAATAAATGATCCTTTCCGGAGGCTGTCACCGGGTCCGTCGCCCGGAATTATTCTTGTCAACAGGGGAACCCTCGCGCTCCATCCGAAGCGTGCAGCTGTGTTGTCAGTATTATCAGAGACCGAGGTCAGGTAGTAGGTCCATGAATGTCCTCCGCGCTGGTCGGCATTGAAATTGGTCACCCAGTAATTGTTCATAGGCCATGAAAAAAGATGGGTTGTCTGGGGCATAGCGCCTGCCACATACCTGCCGGTATTTATGGCGCCGAACTGCATCAGGGGCATCTCACCGCATCCAAAAACGACCTGCATCTCATCGTTGCGTACAGCCGTAAAATTCTGCACTGTATACCAGTCGTTCGATGACCCCCTGATCTGATCCCTGCCGGTTTCGATCACACCCCCCGCGACTTCCGTGTAGTGCTTGCCGTTCCTGACTGCAAATGGGAAAGCAATATAAAAGCTTTCAGGGTCTGTTATGCTCTTTTTGATGATCGAACATGCCAGGTCGATCCGTTTTTCCGTGTTGTAAAGCCTTATTTCAATTGAGAAGCCACGCGGACTAATGGCTGTTTCTGATTCACCGTAAAACCTGATGCTGTTCCATACTTCACCCATGGTTACTGAATCAAACCAGACGGTATCAAGCGGTAGTCTTTTAAAATCGTTAAGCATTTTGCTTTCCATCTGTGACCTGTTACCAAGCTGTTCAAGGATAAACTCGCCCATTTCATACTGTGCGTCCTGATCAACCAGTTCCAGAGAAAGCTCCTTATCATACAGCGATTTTACCGTACCCCGGGTGTTGTCTGTTTGTATCCTGTACCATTCGTTTTCCAGAATGTCAGCCGGGTGAGACGGAACTGACTTTACAGTCTCATCTTCCGGTCTTATCAGGAATTTCTTATATCCGAATGCCGGGATATCATCAAACCAGACTGCCCAGTAAGTGCCGTCAGACCTGGAAGATACAGGTTGGGATGCGAGGCGCTTTCCGTCATTATCATAAATCCCTGCTTTTTTGCCGCGGGGAATAATCTGGTGATCGATATAGACAGTTGCTACACCTGATCTCTTCCAGTTCAGGGTATTAAAAACGATCAGAGATGGCTCCTGTTCTTTTTTGAACATGCTCTGCAACAGTCCCATAGCTGATTCTCCAAGCGAAGCCGTCCTCCGGGAAGCCTCCCAGGCATAGGACTCTTTAAGTGCTCTCTGTTCCATTGTGGGCTGGCTGTATGGCTCACGAACACTCTCCGAATAGCCAGTAGTATGCTCAGTGTAGAAGAGCAGTGCCTCATTTGCCAGATCTATGTCTCTCCCTGTCTCCTCAGGGAGACTGAGACCTGCAATGGCAGCCATTGACAGTCCTGTCATGTTCGCCAGCAGCGATGCTGCACTGGTTCTTGTAACAGCTACCTCGCGGGCTGATGCCCCGAAGCCATCAGTCCACCAGTCAGGCCAGGCTCCGCGTATCACCGCGAATTCGTTTCCGTGATCTCTTTCCATTTCTGAAAAGAAACTTTCAGCAGTGGAAGTTTTCAGCTGGGGCCATTCGAATATTTCATTCCACTTCAGTATCATTTCACTCATGAAGGTCGAGGGAGGGGAGTTATCTGTCAGGTAACCTGAGTGCTGGATTGCCATCTCATCATATGGGATAACCCTTTGAACTGAGGCTGATGAGGTAGTTAAGCAGGTTGTTCTTAAACTTGTCAAGATCACCTGATTGCACCTCCATTACGGTGTTACCGGTCATGTAATGTTCTGCCCTGAATGTAAGCATGCGTTTTCCTGAGGGAGATTCCCACCAGAACATCGTCGGTTTGTCAAAACAAATAAGAGCCCGGTGCCCGTGCGTACCCATGTTAAGATACTTTACGCCCAGCTTATCATAGTAATCATTCAGGCACCAGCCGATGCCATTTACATCATTCTGCATTGCCAGAGTGACAGGTATACCCTGCGCTTTGATCCTGCCCAAAGACTGCAGTGAGGCGGCAAGTATCTGTTCATCAGGTATTTCGTCAAAATTGAAATACATACCGGTAACTTCAATGCGTCCTTCTTTTATACGGCTGATCAGTCGCTCTGTCTGCTCTTCCGGCCTGCACTTAAGATATTCATCAACAGGCCATGATGCCTCGCATGTCCATCGAAACCTGGCGTTGTCCGGATAATTGTCAGTAGCATCGCAGTAATCAAGGGCATAATCAATGTAACGGAGGTGCTCTGCAAGGATCTCTGTCTGTGACCGGGTATAGCCAATATCAGTGTGAGCATGCTGGATGAATCGGATCTTCCATTTCCTTACCGGTTCAAGTGTTACAGTGTTGGAAAGAGTAAAGTCGCCGGCAACGACCTTCAGCCTGACTTTAGATGGTCTCTTCACTTCCGGCAGCCCTAGGTTGACAGCATTATATCCGAAATTGAGTGTGGTATTCTCAATCAGCTTTCCGTTGGCGTAAACCTGAGCCCTTGTCTGGTCGCCGAAGTAGAATATCGCTGCTTCAACAAGCTGAAGAGGATTACCATTGTTTTTCAATATTGCCGGGAACGCATTCAGTGTCACACCTGTCTCGACAGGTTTCCTGAAGGTCATGTACCAGGAGCTGAGGTTTGCAGCACTCCCTGTCACTTTTAGCCTCAATGGCTTACCTTTTGGAACCGTTCCGGAAGGGATGCGCAGTATCATGTATCCGTGGTGGTCACCATGCTGGTCAGTCATTATGGACCTGAAGCTTAATGATGCGCCGTCCTCACCGGTTTCATCCCATGCAGCACGGGCATCAGTGTAAAAAGAGAAGGTCTGCCTGCCATTAACAGCAAGATCCATCCTTGCGGAGCCCGCTCCTGATCCGAGGGCTGCTATCCAGACAAACGTGGCGTACTTCTCAGTTATCTGTTCTGGCACACCCGATGTTTCCCACTCCATCATGTCCCTGCCGCTGGTAGCTCTGACAAGAATGCTCTCACGAAGACCGGGGATGCATGAATGATACTCAAAATCGAGACCTGATATCTTCCTTGCAAAGCCGTTCAGCATGTGGTCATCAGGAGTGAAAAAGGACTGGCTGTTCACAATAAATGACGAACCAGCCAGAAAAAATACCATAATCAGGAATTTCTTTTTCATTGCGCTTTCAGTTATTTTATGAATGCCTTAATGAGCATGGAATCAACGATCAGAAAGATTTTTTATTCTGACTGATTTTGCTGCTTCATTGTCATGCCTTTTCAGGTGCGGATCGTTTTATACTTTTCCTTCTTTTTTACTGAAACTCAGGTCATGGAAGTCAAAGCTGAAATCTGTCAGCGGAGAGATGGCTTCCATAGTTATCGAAGATGGCTTACCATCTTTATCAAGTGCGAAAACCACAAACGCATCTGCGTCGAGGGTTCTGTCATCCCATTTGACAATGAAAGTATTTCCCGTATAATATATCATGTCACCGCGCAGCTTGGGCGAATTCACGATTTGAACCTGAGCTTGCCGTTAACTGCTGTTATTATGATGTCACCAAACCATTTGTCAGTGTAGGTGCCGGTATATATAGCCGGATTCCGGCTTGGTGTTCCTTTCTTCTTCTGCCCATCGATCTTTGCCCACATCTCGTCAGTGACTTTCTTTGCATCAGCCTGGTTCCGCAGAACCCGTTCGTGCAGTTCTTTGACCCTGTCGGTGCCCTTTATTCCGAAGTAACTGTCCTTGATGGTGTTGGTAATGGCGGTAAAGGCAGCGCCTTCCTGCTGGTTGGTAAATACAATTATTCCAAGTTTGAGCTCGGGGATCAGCGTCACCTGTGTCACTATACCCATCAGTCCTCCGGTGTGGGATGCCTGCAGGTAACCACTTACATCTGTCAGTCCCCATCCGAGGCCATAACCAGAGAAATGCGTGTTATAGGTTGTGTGGCCTCTTACGGGAATGATTGTCTGAGGTGTCCACATCTCATTATGCACCTCCTCTGAGAAGATCTGTTTCTCAAGGTCTTTCCCGTATTTGCCGTTGTTCATCTGCATGATGACCCATTTGCTCATATCAGCCACGGAGCTGAATATTCCACCGGCAGGATTATGCACATCACTTTCATGTTTTGCGACAACCTGCAGGACCCCGTTGACAGGCACATGAGCATCGATGATATTGCTTCTGTCCTTAATCCTGTTGATCGATGCGGCTGACATTGTCATGCCCAGAGGCTGCATGATCCTCTCCTCAATGAATTCCTCCCATGTGGTCCCGGATACTCTTTCAACAACAACGCCCGCAACAATGTAAAGAAGATTATCATAATCGTATTTCGTCCTGAATGATGATGTCTGTTTGAGATAACGGAGATTATTTATGATATCCTGTCTTGTGAATGATGCCGAATCGGGCCACATCATCAGGTCTCCGGCCCCGAGGCCCATGCCGCTGCGGTGGGTCAGCAGGTCCTTGATGTTGAAATCCTCTGTCACATAAGAATCATAAAGCCTGAATTCGGGAATGATGTCTATGACCTTCGTGTTCCATGTGATTTTGCCTTCATCGACAAGGATGCCCAGTGCAGCCGAGGTGAAGGCTTTGGAATTGGAGGCGATTGCAAACAGGGTGTTCTCATCCGTCTTCTTTCCGGTGGCTATTGAGCTGACACCGTAGCCTTTCGTATGGATCACCTTATCGTCTTTCACTACCGCTACGGCAATCCCCGGTACATTAAAGACCTTCATTGTCCGTTCAACAAGACTGTCGATTGCGGTAGAAGTAATAGGCTGTGAATATGACGAAAAAACCAGCAGCAGCGCCAGCGCAGCCGAGATAATTTTTTTCATGATTTCAGAATTAAAAGATAAATACCGAATAAAGATAACCGAAATGAAAGAACAATATGTTAGCTATAGAACGATCGAATTATTGTAGATGGCCGTAGACCATCAAATTATTGTAGGAAATCGACATGGAAGAATAATATGGAATGGTCGTAGACCATCAAATAATTGTAGGTGACCGAGGCGATAAAATTATTCTGAAGATCTACATGGAAGAATTATTGATGGTCCTAGACCATCAAATTATTTTAGTGGCCGTAGGCAATAATTTATTGTACGAGATCAATGGAGATAAATTGGTTCATCTGTAATCATTATATTATTCAGATAGATGGCCGTAGGCCATCAAAATATTGTAGAAAAACGACATGGAAGAATAGAATAATGATCGTAGATCATCAAATTATTGTTGGAATGGCCATGGTAGATCATCAAATTATTGTTGGAGATCGCCATGGTAGAATAAATGATGATCGTAGATCATCAAATTATTGAAGAAAATATAGCAAAATGAACCAAACCAGATGGTCGTAGACCATAGATTATTGTAAATTAGCCTCTGTGGAACTAATTATTATCGCTATGAAACCAGGAACATTTACCCAGCTTCATGTCCAATTGGTATTCGCCGTAAAACACCGGGAATGCCTTTTTCGTTCAGCCCAACGCAAAGAGGTATTTTCATATATAAGCGGAATCGTGACAAAACTTGGGCATAAATCAATTATTGTCAATGGATATTCTGACCATGTCCATATATTTTTCGGACTTAATCCGCCTGTTTCGATATCAGACACCGTGTCAGCAATAAAAAAATCATCTGCATTTTATATTAATGAAAAAGGGTGGTTTCCAGGCACATTTCAATGGCAGGACGGCTATGGGGCGTTTACATACAGCAGGAATCAGGTGGGCGAAGTTTATAATTATATCCTTAACCAGGAACAACATCATAAATCGACCAATTTTAAAAAAGAATATATTGAAAACCTGGGGCAGGAGGGGATTGAATTTGATGAAAGGTTTCTTTTTGAATTCTTTTATGATGCAAACACAATTGATTAGAATTAAACGAGACATTTATTTTATTCAATCTACAATAATTGGACTCTCTACGAGGGTCAAAACAAATTCTAATCAATTGTCCTACAATAACTTAATCTTCTACGAAGATCGCGTGGATTATAAATTTCTGATTCTTTTTGAAAATTCAACCCTACAATAATTCGACCCTCTACGAGGGTCAAAATGCAAATCTAATCATTGGTCCTACAAAAATTTGATCTTCTACGAAGATCTATGAATTAATATATCACATGCTGATTTGAAAATGAAATTTCATTCGTAAATGTGATGATCGTAGATCATCAAACTATTGTCGATGGCCGTAGGCCATCAAATTATTGTAGAAACGACAATAAGAACAATCATAACCAGGATGGAAAAAGAATTTATCAGGATAAAGGCATATTTGGACTTCCCACGTTTCGGGAAGGTTTATGATCTTCCGGAACAAAAGAATAAATGCAATATTAAAAATTAGCAACAATGCACCTGCAATGGCCGGCAAGGGCATAAATATTCCGGTCAGTACCCATAGCGCCAGTGATGATGCGATGATCCATACCATTACCAGACGTTTTATCTTCTCGCCGTTCATTGTGCTGTACAGGGTTTTAATGCCTGCTTTTTCGTATTCACTGCCGTATCTGATCAGGAGCAGCCAGAAGTGGGGCATTTGCCAGAGAAACATGAAGAGGGCGAAAAGCAAGATAAGAGTGTCCGTCACTGCACCTCCCGCCGCTGTATATCCTATAACAGGAGGGATGGCTCCCACAAGTGCACCGGGCACAATAGCCAGCGTAGTCCGTTTCTTTAGTCCCGTATAGATGCCATTATAAAGAAACACATTGATCAGACCAAGGAAGAATGGCATCCGGCCGCTGAAACCGAGCAGGAGGCTGCCAGAGACAAGCAGCACAACAGCCACAGCAATGGCAGTGAGGGGGGTCATGCGGCCCGAGGGAAGAGGCCTGCCTGCAGTCCTGGGCATAAGGGCATCACTGCCTCTCTCAGTGTACTGGTTGAGAGCTGAGGCACCTGATGACAGAAGAAAGACCCCTGCTGCCACCACCGTGAGGCCACTGTCAGCTCCTCCGGAGAAATGAGGTAGCCTGTCACTGACGAGAAAGCGACAGCCAGCGAGAGCTTCCATTTTGTGAGCTCCGCAATCATCGCTGCCATTGACTTGTTATTTGGCATCCTGGCTGAGTGTCTTCAGATATCCGGTTATGACAGCTATGTCAGCCTCTGTGAGTAACTCACGGTATGATTGCATAAGGTTCTTTGCAAATCCGGCAACTATCTCATCATTGGGATTATAAATGGAACTGATTATATACGCATCATCAGCTGTTACTGTTTTTTCTGCATTTCCGGAAATAACGGTACGCTGTGAGCCGTACAAACCCGCGAATGACGGACCGACCAGCTTCGTGGCGTCAAGCGAGTGACATGCCAGGCACCCTGTATTCCTGAGCAGCTTCAGTCCTTCAGGCTCAGGAATAAATGCTGCAGCAGCAAGCTCTTTATACCACCTGTCAAATTCCTCCTGTTCAACAATACGGGTCTTCGATGTCATGGCTGAATGCAACAGCCCGCAATACTCTGTACAAAGGATCTCATAGTTACCGATATAATTGGGAGTGAACCACAGGTAATTGTCATATCCGGGAATCGCATCCTCCTTGACCCTGAATGCCGGAATAAAGAGGCTGTGATTTACATCTTCCGCCACCAGTTCAAGCTTTACCGGTTTGTTGATGGGCAGCACCAGTTCCTTCGACTTCAGGCTGTCACTGTAAATGAATTCCCACTCCCACATACGGCCAATGGCTTTAATGACCATTGCATCAGCCGGCACCTTGCGCATCGGCGCAAAGGCTTTCCATCCCACCCAGAACATTAACAGCACCAGAACCAGGGGAACCACTGTCCATAAGATTTCCAGCTTCATGTTGCTACTGAACTGCTTCGCTTCTTTTCCCTTTTTCCGGGAAAAATGAATAACAGTGTAGATCATGAAGGCAGTTATCCCTATTATGAAAATGAAGGCTATAATAAAGATGAACAGGAATGCCTTGTCTACCCCTTCTGCCATATTTGATGCCCCTGTAAACATAATTATCCTTTTTATCTGAAGTAATAATCAACGAATGTAATGATGACAACCAGCGCAAACAGCACGAACACTCCTGTTACTGCCAGTCTGAGAAACATGTTCTCAAACCTGAGATGCATAAACTGGGTAAGCACTATGAAAACCTTTGTACTTGCAATTACAAGCGCCAGGACAACGGTAAAAGGTCCGAGGTGAAATCCGGTTGCCAGGACTGAAATAGTGGTGAGAACCAGCAGAATGACCAGTACAACAGCCAGGGATGAATATGATGATATATGTTTCTCGTCGTGTTTCATGGCTTTCTCAGGTTATCAGGTAAAGGAGAGGAAACAGGAAAATCCATATCAGGTCTACAAGGTGCCAGTAAAGGGCGCTGTTCTCAAGCATCAGGTACTTCGTACTGTTTACCCTGCGTGCCCGTACCCTCACCATGGTAATAGACAGCAGCACCATCCCTATCAGCACGTGCAGCGCATGGAGGCCGGTCATCATGTAGTAGAGGCCGAAGAACAGGAGCTCACCGTGTGACATGTTCTTCAGTACCGGTGATCCCGGATAGATGCCGTACTCAAACTTATGCGACCACTCAAAGTACTTGTTTAACATAAACAGAGCAGCCAGAATAATGGTCACCGTTAACAGGAAGAGGGTCAGCCGCCTGTCACCTTTCTGCATTGCAGCCAGGGCCATAGCCACAGTCATACTGCTGACAAGCAGGAAGACGGTGTTCATGGTGCCTATAAAGGCGTTCAGCTCGCCGGCTGCAGTATGAAAATCAGCAGAGTACTTCGCCCTGAAAATGGCATATACAAGGAACAGTCCCCCGAAAAGGAAAAGCTCGGTGAACAGGAATATCCACATTCCCAGCTTGCCTGTCTCGCTGTCAGTATGCTCCGTATGGGTTTGATGAACTGCCATGGATAATCTTCTATTTGGTTTCTTCCTTTTTGCCGAAAAAATAAGGCCTCGATGTTATCTCGGGTATCTCTTCAAAGTTCTCATGGGGCGGGGGTGATGGTATCGTCCATTCCAGGGTGACGCCATGCCAGGGATTGGCCGGAGCTATAGCTCCCCGCCGCCTGAGCAACGAGAAGGTTTAATACCATGAGGATCAGCCCGGCAAACAGTATGAAAGCCCCGATGGTTGAAAGGAAGTGTCCGGTATGGAACTGGGGAAGGTAGTCATACGAGCGTCTTGGCATTCCCTGTAACCCGATGATAAACTGAGGGAAGTAGAGAAGGTTAAACCCAACGAAGTTGAAGCCCCATGCAATGTTTGCCACCTTGTTATTGTACATCCTCCCGTACATCTTGGGAAACCAGTAGTGTATTGCAGCGAAGAAGGCAAAGCCCATGCCCCCGAAGATAATATAGTGAAAGTGGGCTACCACAAATGCAGTGTCGTGGGTCTGAATATTGGTTGCAAGAGATCCCAGAACCAGTCCTGTGAAACCGCCTATCATAAAAAGAAAAATAAATGATATGGCGTACAGCAGGGGAGGCTTAAGATCTATTGATCCTCCATACATTGTTGATATCCAATTAAATACTTTTATGGCGCTGGGTATTGCCACAATGAATGTGAGGAATGAGAAGAACCACCTGGCGCTGTAGCTCATGCCTGCGGTGAACATGTGGTGTCCCCATACGAAGTATCCGACAAAGGCAATGGCAAGGCTTGAGAGTACTATAGCTCCGTAGCCGAACACCGGTTTCTGGCTGAAGGTGGGGAATATCTCAGTGACGACACCCATGGCAGGCAATATCATAATGTATACTGCAGGGTGCGAATATATCCAGAAAAGATGCTGGAACAGCACCGGGTCACCTCCGAGTGCAGGGTCGAAGAAACCGATATTCAGCACTCTCTCTGCTATAACCATAAGAAGGGTTATCCCTATTATCGGGGTAGCGAGAACCTGTATCCATGCCGTGGCATAGATTGCCCAGGGAAAGAGAGGCATCCTCATCCATTTCATACCGGGTGCGCGCATCCGGTGAATAGTGACGATGAAGTTAAGGCCTGTAAGAATGGAGGAAAAGCCCAGAATGAAAGCGGCAGTGAGGGCCCAGATGACACTTGTTGACGATTCCACGCTGTAAGGTACATAGAAGGTCCAGCCTGTATCCGGCGGACCATTGCCCATGAACTGTGAAAGCACTCCCAGTAGGGCACCCGATGATATAAAGGTACCATGAGAACAGATTCAGTTTGGGAAAGGCCACGTCTTTTGCCCCGATGAGTAAAGGCAGGAAAAAGTTGCCGAAAACGGTTGCCAGACCCGGAATGACGATCACAAAGATCATGATGATGCCGTGGATCGTGAAGAGCCCGTTGTATGTCTGCGGCTCCATGATAGTGCGTCCCGGAGCTATCAGTTCTATGCGCATCAGCACTCCGAGAAAGGCAGCAATAAAAAAGAATACGATGACGGCATAGAGGTACATCAGCCCGATACGCTTGTGATCGGTGCTCAGCAGCCATGACCATATCCCTTTGTGCCTGCCCTGGTATTCCAGGTAGCTTACCTGTGTTTCACTTGCCATATTTGCCTCTTTTTATTTTTTCCTTCGTCTGATCAGCAGAAATCCCAGTATCACCACAGCCAGGAAAATGATTATTACCCCTATTATCCTTGTGACCTGGAGAGTATATGTCTTGCTGGCAGGATTATATCCGAAACAATATTCCAGGATCTTGTTGGATGTCGGCCGGGCTATCCCTTTCTGTGCCTCGATGATTGCCATCTTGACATCAAAGGGAAGATAGGTGATGCCGTAGAGGTACCGTGTTATCTTTCCGGCAGGACTGAGTATCGTTATCACTGCAGGATGCGCGAAGTCAAGGCCCTGAGGTATGTACTTAAACCCGACAGCTTCGGTTATGGCATTGATGTTCTCCTGTTCCCCTGTAAGGTAGATCCAGTCTTTCTGATGCTCCTTGCTGATACGCTGCACAAAATTCACTTTCTTTTCCCTGGCTTTTTCCGGCGTGTCGCTTGTGTTGAAGCTGATGGTGATGATCTTGTAATCATCGCCGATGGTCATATCCATTTTGCTTACCACATCGGCAACACCGTCCATCAGCGGGCTGCAAATGTTAGGACAGTCAAAATAGACCAGACACAATATTACCGGTTTGTCAATCAGCTCTCTCAGGGTAACCTTTTCGTTTTCCTCATTGAAAAACCAGAGGTCCAGCGGGATGGTGTCACCGAGGTGTTCAACAACACCTATTTCCACATCTTTGAACTTATAGTCAGCTTTTTTAATATCCTGTGCGGCTATAACCGGCAGGATAAAAAGCAACAGGGTTGCTGCAACCAGATGTTTTATTTTCATTTTTTCGTTATTTGTTTTTCATCGTCTGAATACATGCCTGCTATCATCAGTGATCCGCCCATCAGCGAGATATCCTTAAGCAGGGCGATAAGAACCATTGGTCTGTCGGTCCCGTCAATGAGATGAGGGATATGGATAGTAAGAATAAAGATGAGCAGAAGCCCTGCAAGGACCAGTGTTGACAGCTTGACGAACTTTTTGGTGATGATACTTATGCTCACTGCAATGAGTATCAGCCCCGTCAGAATTATTGTATATCCTCCCAAAGGGATGAATGAGGTCAGCATTCCGACATAGTAATCCATCATCAGGAAGTGGTTGATCCCGAATATCGCAAATGGCAGTGCGAAGAGGATCCTGCCGACAGGAGTTAGGTTTTTCATATTTCTGCTTGTTTGTGATTTGTTTCCGGTTCCGTACTGTTGCTTAGTTTACCCCTGAGAGCACTGCCGATAGTATATATATCACGCAGTTTCATCATAACAAGGAAAATAAATCCCCATACAGCAAGAACGCCCAGGGTATAAGAAAGGATGATCCAGACAGGGGCTTTTCTTACATTGTTCCACATGGCTCTTTCCGCCACCAGGCTTACCGGAACGGTCACTACACCGGCTTTAATGACGGTATCTTTTGAAACGACACCAAATACCTCCTCATCTGTAAATCTTGCACTGATGCTGACGTTGCCGGCCGTATCACCGGGCAAGTCAGCCGGGATAAAGAAGACTGCATTGCCCTTACTGTCGGTGATTTTCTCCTCATCAACGGGCAGCATGCCGAAATAGCGTGAAGCAAAAAGTCTTACGCCGGCACCGGTGACAGGGACAGTCTTCTCTTCATCCGCCGCCCGGGCCATAACGGTCAGAGCATTTTCCGCGGCGTTATAAGCTATCTTCATGCTTATCACTGCTCCCGGATAAGCTGATGAGGTGATGACCTGCATGACCTGCTGAACATAGCTTTTATTGAAGCTTCTGATATATGAGACTGTCTTCCAGATGTCATCCGTAGTGAGAACACTCCGGAATGAAGGCATCTGTCCTTTTCCCACAGAAACTTTATGGAAGATCTCTCCGTCGCTGTTTCTCTGGATCTTCTCTGTGGCAGGGTCGCCGGGCACGGGAACCAGGGCCAGGTAGTTTCCCTTTCCCGGGTTGCCGTGGCATGACATACAATTGACGGTATAGAGTTTCTCACCCTCCTTTCTTGTCTCTTCGGAGAACGGGAAAGTACTCAGCCTGCCTCTTTTTTCTTCCGGTACGATCCACTCCTGGCCCCTCGTAAATGACGGGAACAGGATCAGGCACCAGATGACCGCAATGACGCTCTTCATATTCACGTGTTGTTACTGGTTTTCGATGTTAATGGATTTTTTATTATCGTCTTCAGCCATCTCCCAGATAGGTATCACCGGGAACAGCTTTGAAAGAACGGTTATGATGATCAGCACAAGCAGTATTGAAGCCAGGGTTACGGCGGATTCAATAAGTGTTGGCCTGTAAACGATCCATTCGGGCGGAACGTTCTGTATCGGCAGGTTCGGATGAGCCTGCGGAGGGATAACGATGATAAGCCGCTTGAGCCATGAGGCGCAAAGCACGATCAGGGATATGACGAGCATTGGCAACGGCCTGCGCATTCTCCTGAACAGCAGCAGGATAATGGGTACTATCAATCCCAGGATCTGTATGCCCCAGAAGAGCGGAGCAAAGTGTCCGGTGAACAGTTCACGGAGATGGATGGCATCACCTGTTTTAAGCTTGTAACCGGGTACAAGGAACTCGTTCAGATTAAAATACAGATAAACTATAGACACCAGTACCAGGACCCTGCCGATCTTTTCGAAATGATCTTCCGTAAGGTACTTTTCGAGCCTGTAATTTACCCTGAAGAAATACATGGCAATGATCACTGCTGCCGTTCCGGATACAAAGGCGCCTGAGATGAAGTAGGGCCCGAAGATCGTGCTGTCCCATCCTGTCCTGGGTGTAACGGCAAAGAGCCATGATGTCACCGTGTGAATGGCAAATGCCGTCGGGATGATGAGTATCAGAAGTATCCGTACAGCCTGTTTCATTATTTTGTACTGTGCCTCATGGTGCTCCCACCTGAATGAAAGAATCTCATAGGCTTTCACAAGGAATGCAGGCCTTCCTTCCATCCGGCTCTTTGATATGGCAAGGTCGGGTATGAGCGGAAAGAACCAGAGCAGCAGGCTCAGAACAAAATATGTAGTCACTACGGTCACATCCCATAGAATAGGAGACTGTACACGTCCGTACATAAACACATATGGCAGCCTGTCAGGCCGGCCCATGTCAGATATGATCACCAGCCCGGCTACGGCGGCAAAAGCAATGGCAATTATTTCGGCAATACGTGAGATTGGTTTGACCCACTGGTAGCCAATCAGTCCGAGGACGGAGCTGATTAGCATACCCACGAGGCTGGTCGCCACAAAGAAGACGAAGTTGGCGATGTACATTCCCCAGCTGGTGAAGTCACGCAGGCCTGTAACCCCAAGCCCCTTCCTCAGCTGAATGGTATAAGCCAGGAGGCACAGGGCCAGAAGGGTGAGAAGAAATCCCATCCAGAGTATAAACCCCTTGTTTATTCTTACATTTCTTAATACATCCGCAGCTATGGAATCAATTTTCCTCTGTTCTTCAGGATTGTTGAAACGGGTTTCCTCCATAATGTTGCTTGTTTAGATCGTTTCTTCCTTAAACTCTTTGCTCTCACCCCTTTCAAAGTCGAACAGCCTGTTCTTGGGAGGCAGGTAATATATCCTCGGTTTTGTGCCAAGCTCGGGCATGAGCCTGTATGCCCCGTTCTTCTCCAGCAACTCGCTCAGCCTTACCGTTTCTTTAGTGGTGCCGTTGGTGACGGCATTTTCGTTCTCATCACCGAAGTAATACACCCCGTTGGGGCAGGCCGTGACACAGTAGGGGAGTATTCCTTCACGCAGCCTGTCGGCACTGAAGAGGCACTTGGTGACCGTTCCCTTCTTATGGGGCACGTTCAGCTCCACATCGTACTCCAGGTCCTTGTCAGCCTCTGCCATTGATGGTTCCTGCCAGTGAAAGATCCTGGCCGAGTAGGGGCAGGCTGCAATGCAGAAGCGGCACCCGATGCAGCGCTCGTTGTCGATCAGCACAATGCCGTCCTGTCTCTTGAAGGTGGCATCAACCGGGCAGACAGAGACACATGGCGGGTTGTCGCAATGCTGGCATTGCTTGGGCATAAAATAGGCAGGTGTGTTGACAGACTCCTGCATGACCAGCGTGTTGAGGTGGTATTCATAAGGGCGCAGGTGATGTGCATGCTGGCATGCCTCCACGCATTTCCTGGCATTCCTGCATCTTGAAAGATCGATCACCATGACCCACTTCCGGCCGCTGATGCCCTCACGGCCCCTGCTCTGCAGCATCTTCAGATCAGGCTTGAAATCCTTCATCTGCTCAATGGGTATCTCGACAAGCCGGTTGTCCTCGGTAAGAACCCTGACCATGCCTTCGCGGTGTTTCCCTTTTTCAAAACGGTGACCGGAGTATACGGCTGCAGCCCCTGTGACTGTCACTGCTCCGGCGATGGTGACCTTACGGATAAAATCGCGTCTCGACGTTTCGATTACCTTATCCAGGTCAGGCTTTCCATCATCCTTCTCCTGTCTTCTCTTTCGACATAACGGATTAATTGAGGTGGAACTAAAGAGTGATTATATTTAAATCAGTCGGCACCTTAGTTTCTGCAGGAGAAACTTTCAGGGCAGTATAACCCACGCCGTCAACCACCTCTTTTATTTTGAGAGTGTCAACTTTGCCGGGCTCATACTCAATAATAGCATTCCCCTTAAGGTGTGAGGCAGTAACTGATATTATACCGGGCACCTTGCCGAGATTCGTCTGAATGGTATTCTCACATCCCGTGCAGGTCATCCCTCCGATTGACAATTCAATGGTTGTTGTTGCTGCAGGTGTAGTCTTGGGTTCCTTTGTCTTGCCACCGCCGCACGAAGCAATGAGCAGCAACAAACCAAGGATGAAACCTGCTGTTAGTTTTGAACTGGTCATAATTCAGATATTTAGGTTAGGTTATCCTAATCAATCAATATCAGGCTCCATAAATGTATAAAATTTTATTTCACCTTGGGAAATATCTCAAATTTCAATAAAAAGTATTTAGACCGTTCAGGTATTTGGGGGCAATGACAGTATCACAATTGTCTTTGTCTTCATTAAATCTTCATAATTGTAGAATATTTTTACCTGGCATGGTGCAAGCAGGCTTCAGGATACGAAACCTTCTTTCTTTACATAAGTCCGTTTTATTGCCGAAGACTGCCGGGCCCCCAATCCGGCTGTCTTCTTTTTTAATGGCTTTTACTTTTTAATCAACTTATTATTCAAATAGGTATATGTAATAGCCTCCATCTCAGCCGCCTGTGCATTGGTAGAAGCAGCCCCGTGGCCACCTTCTATCGTCTCATGGTAATATACCTTATGCTCCATATCAATCATCTTCGCGGCCATTTTGCGAGCATGACCGGGATGAACCCTGTCATCCTTTGTAGAGGTTATAAAGAGGGGCTCCGGGTATTTGGTTTTTTTACTCAGATTCTGGTATGGTGAATACTTGCTTATAAATGCCCAGTCCTCAGGCTTGTCAGGATTGCCGAACTCATCCATCCAGCTGGCTCCCGCAAGCATGTGAGAGTAGCGTTTCATGTCAAGCAGGGGAGCACCTATCACAACGGCGCTGTACAGATCAGGTCTCTGGGTCAGTGCCACACCTGCAAGCAGCCCTCCGTTACTCCATCCGTAAGCACCCAGGTAATCAGGAGAAGTAATCTTTTTCCTGATAATATCTTCAGCAACGGCAAAGAAATCGTCGTAAGCATTCTGACGTTTTTCTTTCAGTGCTGCATGGTGCCATGCAGGGCCAAATTCTCCTCCGCCACGGATGTTTGCAATGACATAAACACCTCCCTTCTCCAGCCAGCCTATTCCACAGACGGAGCTGTACCATGGTTGCTCGGAAACATTGAATCCTCCATAACCATAAATGAGTGTCGGATTTTTGCCATTATAGACCAGATCTTTCGGGTGAACAATGAAGTACGGAATTATAGTGCCGTCCTTCGAAACTGCCTCATATTGATTTACTTCCAGCCCGGAAGCATCAAAGTAATCCTTCTGTTTCTTTAATGCGATGATTTTTTTGCCATCACCGTAATAGAGAGTTGAGGGAGTCACGGGATTGCTGAAAGAAAAGAAGTAATCATCCGACTGATCGTCTGAACTGACAACTGATACTGTCCCGAATTCAGGGACAGGTACAGCCTCTTCGACCCATTTATCACCCTCAGAACGGAAGATCTTCAGTTTGCTTTGCACATTCTCCAATGTTGAAACGACAATAAAATCCTTCGCCGACAGAAGTGAGACGAAGCTTCCCCTCTCTTCCTGGCTGATAGATCGTTCTTACTGCTGTTTTCCCTGCCAGAAAACCTGGAAGATCAAAGCTTATCAGTGATCCTGATCTGTAAGTTGCATTTTCAAGGCTCCAGTCTGACTGAAGATAAAGCAGCAGGTTGCTTCCATGCATTCCTTTAAACTCCATGTCAGGCGGAATGTCAATGCTGCTTAGGTTTTCGGAGTTATACAGGTACATTTTTGTCTCAAAGAAACCTATTCCTTCATTTATGAAAGCATATTGTTTACCGTCGATATTCATGCCATTGACGAAAATACCCATGTGTGCAGTATCTGTTTTAAGCAGCATTTCTGCCCCGGCCGGATCAGCGCCTCTTTCCCACAGTTTTACCATTGAAGGATATCCTGAGGTGGTCATGGTACCGGGACCGTAATTTGTTGCAACGAGGATATTGTCTTTATCAACCCAGGTAACACTGCCTTTGCTCTCACTGACTGAGAAACCACCGCTCACGAATTTTTTTTCTGAGGCATCGAATTCTCTTATCACGCTTTCGTCCTTGCCGCCATCGGACAGTTTAAGCAGGCAGATCTTATTCTCCGGGCCAAGCCAGTTAGCTCCGCCAAAAACCCATTTTCTGTTTTCCTCTGCTGAAAGCTTGTCGAGATCAAGCACTACCTCCCAGTCATTTTTCCCACCCAGATAATCTTCTTTTGACATCCGCCTCCAGAGACCGCGCTCATTCTTTTCGTCCTGCCATAGATTATATACATTAGTTACCGACCATAGTCAGGATAGATCACTCTTTCCTTGTCATTAAAAACTGTCAGGAATCTGTCCCTGAGTTCATTAAACAGAGGCAGGCCGGTGAAGGCCTCATCAGAGATCTTGTTCTGTGCTCTTGCCCAGTCGAGAGCCTTTTCTCCCTCAACCTCCTCAAGCCAGAGATAAGGATCTGCTTTCTCTGCCGAATTGCTCCTATCTGCTCCGCAGCCTGACAGGGCGAGTATTAAGGTTATCACAGAAGTCAGGGTAAATAGTTTTTTCATCTTTTATATGTTTGAATTAGTATTTTCACAGTAGCGGCTATTATCATCAATTCTCCGATTATGAAGAGAAACCAGTTGTAGGTGCCAGGAAAATAATTTGTAATCATATTAAGCAACTGTCCCCTGGCATCGGATGTGCTTTTTGAGGCAAGTATGCCGCTGCTGAAAACAAGTTTCATATAGTCAACCATGAAGGTGTACAGAATAATTACTGCACCTCCGGCGATCAGTACCCAGTCAACCGGCCGTGGATCAACCGCAAACCCTTTTTCCTGCTTTCCTGTTATCAGCAGGGCCATCACGATCATTGTCACGGAGCATATTACCGGGGCAAGGACAGGGCTAAGCCATGATACAGGTATCAGGAACAGAAGATCCCAGGTGAGGAGAGAAGCCGGCCAGCCTATGAGAAGTTTCAGGGCGACATAATAAAAGATGTCCCACACCCCGAACGTAAACAGAAAATACATCAGCCTCTGGAGATTGTTTCTGCCTGCAATGATACCAACTGCTGCCAGCATTATCAGTGTAGTGATTTCCCTGATCCATTCAATGCTGACCAGCTCAGGCGCCATCAGCTTCAGCGGAAAATCAAAACCCTGAGGATAGTACAGTTCCCGGAGGTAAATGACAACAATGCCTTCCAGGAAGCCCATCGCCACAGCGAAAACAACCAGCCAGACAAGCCTGGACCGGTAACTTGGATCAAAGTTTTTCACGACAGAAATTATGTGCCGTTAAATTACAAAATATATGGAAAAACTGCTTTTCGTTCCGGAGGATAATCGGCAAAATGGCTCCTGTACCATTTGTGATGCGCAAGTGCACGGGGCACAAGGTTGCAGAAGGTCCAGATGAAAAAGGAAAACGCCGGCAGCGACCAGCATAAGATGGCGTAGCCACCCCATTCGATTATCTCGCCGAAGAAGTTGGGGCATGAAACCTTTTCGAAGTACCCGCCGCGCGGTATCTGGTAGTCGCCGCTGCTTTTCCTCCTCAGGTGGATCAGCTTTTCATCGGAGGAGATGTTTATTGCCATTCCTGTTATGAAGATAATCAGGCCGGCGATGAACCTCGGATCTTTAAGCCATCCATTTGTAAAATGCGTATGCAGTGAACCTGCATAATAACCCAGGAAGCCGGCATTCATTAAATTGAAGAAGACGGCCATGAGTGCTATCATCAGCGGCATCTGCTTGCCACTGACCCGTATCCGCCAGGGAAAGATCACAGCCCTGTTGAGGTAGTGAGCGACATATAAGGAGGCAATAATCCAAACTGTCACTGTTTTCTCAGCTGTCCCGGTAAAAATAAAAGAAAGAAATACGATCAGTGCCGGAACCTCCATGATGAACCACCCAATCCTGTCGGGGATGGTCACTCCCCAGTTTCTGTTAGAGTGCCTGCCATAGGGGGCGGTCACGAACAAAAGAACGAGGAAAACTATCAGGGCGATGACCGTCCAGAGCCAGACTAAAAGGTCAAATGTCGGTTTATCCATCAGATGTATTTGTTTTCTTTAAACCAGGTAATTGTGTCAGCCATAGTCTCTTCAAACGGACGGGGATTGAATCCAAGAGCCTTGGCCGCCTTTCTGCTTGAGATATTCTTATGGCCGTGCTTAAGTGTTTCAAGTGACATCGCAGTATACAACGGGATACTTTTAGTGATGGTGGCATGGAGGTTCAGAAAAAACGCGCCAAGATATGCTATTGACATAGGCAGAAAGAGCCATGGAGCTTTATGACCTCCAAGATTTTCTATAGTGGCAGCCATAGTTTTCAGGCTTTGCCAGTTTCCGCCAAGTAAATAACATTCACCTGGTACACCGAGTTCTATGGCATTAATTGCGGCAGAGCAGACATCTCTTACATCAACCCAGTTATACCCTCCGGGCAGCAGGCTTGGGTTCTGGCCTTTGAAGAATCTGATGATTGCATTACCCAACAGTGATGGCTGAAAATCATTAGGTCCTATAATTGCTGTCGGATTTAGCACAACTACCTCTAGTTTGGGTGATGACGCTTCCATCATTATCTTCTGACCCATAGCCTTCGATCTTTCATATGATGCCCCGCCTTCCAGGGCAAGGCTTCGCGTTTCATCCAGTTCAATGTCAAGGGGCTCCTGTTCAAACGCATGTATTGAACTGAAATGAATTATTTTTCTGACCCCTTCAGCCTTTGCTGCTTTGAGCAGGGTAACACAACTGTCCGTATTTATTGTCCGGCATTTTTTATCGTTTTTCCGGATGCTTATGCAAGCTGCAAGATGAAATACTATCTCACAGCCGGAAGAGAGTTTTCTTAGATCAGCTTCACTGTTAATTTCACCGTACACAAATTCGGTACCAAGGTCCTCAATGCCTTTTGTGCTATTGTGTATCAGGGCTTTAACCTCATGACCCTGATCAATCAGCATTCTGCAAAGGTTGGCGCCCACATGCCCTGAAGCGCCGGTAACAGCAATTTTCATGGTAACTAGGAAATTCAGTCAAATGTAATTATCATTTTGAAATATGAAAGTTCAAAATATATTATGAAACCTGGTAAGCAGGTTATTTATTGGCTAAATTAGGCATGTAAATGAACCTATGAGAGGATTATTTTTAATTGTTGCGGTACTTTTCTGTGCAGATATTGCCGCCCAGGAGTGCAAGATAGCCCACTGCCCGGTTATTCTTAAGGATACTCTTCGCGGTAACAGGAAAATACCCGTGGAAATATTTTATCCGGAAATGAATATTAATGACCATAATGCAATTGCAGTGCAGGATAATCAGAGATATCCGCTGATCTTTTTCGCACATGGTTATCTTATGAAGGGGTCAGACTACAAACCTATTTGTGATATACTCGTTCCGGAAGGGTTTATTCTGGTTTTTCTGAACAGTGAAACCGGATTGTTTCCTTCTCATAAAGTTCTTGCAGAAGATGTGAGCTTTGCTGTAGATGAAATTACAAGGCTTTCCCTGAAAAGATCATTCATTTTGTTTGACAAGACAGATTCAAAAAAATGTCTGATGGGTCACAGCATGGGGGGAGGCTCAATATTCATCACAGCAAATCTAAAGAATAATGTCGACGCCATTGTGGCTCTGTCCCCTTTAAAAACAAAGCCATCATCTGTGCAGGCAGCATCTTCAGTGGAAATCCCAACTCTGATTATTGCCGGCAGCAATGACTGTATTACTCCGCCCGGGGAGCATCAGGTTCCGATCTATAATTTCTCCGCCAGCCATTACAAGACATATATTCTGATTTCAGGTGGAACACATTGTCAGATGGGTGTCACCAGTTCAAAATGCACCACAGGGGAAAAAATGGCAGGATGCAAACCGGCTATCAGCAGGAGTGATCAGTATGCGGTCCTTGCCAGGTATCTTGTGCCATGGCTGGGATATTTTCTTAAAGGTGAAAGGGAGGAAGGTGTATGCTTTGACTTGACCCTGAGTGCTGACAATACGGTTACCTATATGCAGTCTAAGCCACTATCAGCATCGGCTGACAAAACACAATAATGCCCCAACCACCATGCTATTTCTTCAGGCTGGCCTTGGAAAAGATATAGTCAGCGATAGGCACATTGAATTGAATATCTTCAACAATCAGCTCTGTACCCATCCCTTCTTTAAGCATATCCTTGAAGAGAATCTTTTTCGGGTACCATCGCCTGTTTATGAGTTCAACATTTGAAAGTTCAGTCCGCTTGAGGAGTGTGCCGCTTTTGGCATACATTTCTTCGCGAATAGGGATATTCCGATCCTGGTCGACCCATAGTTTCATACCCTGGTATGCAATCTCAGGCACGAAAGCCTTGAGGTCAATAACCCAGCAATTGCGTCCGTCGACAATTTCTGTTCCGGTCACTTTTGCGCTGTACCGGTCTGTCAGCCTGCTGTCTTCCATCAGGTCCTCATAAGAAAGATCGGAGCCCATCACTGACTGGCGCAGCATATGCCCGGCTATCTGAATAATGCGGTCAGCATCCGGTGAATATATCCACAGCTGGTCTTCAAGCTTCAGCATCTTGGTTCCCTGCTCACGCACGGGGAAAAGGTATTCAGTGAACGATTTCTTCTCACCTGCAGTCCATGTTTTCATTTTCACTGTCTGTGAGCTCCTGCGGCCGTGAATGATCATGGATGAAATGAAAGATCCGGTTCTCCGATGAAAGGTTCTGATCTATCTTCAGCAGTATCTCTTTCCCGTCCGGATATTGTGCATTAACTGAGCTTAAGGCGGTCAGGATCAGTATGAAAGTGATAATCAGTTTCTTCATGCTTCAAGTTCTTTAAAGAGTTGTGCGGTCTGGCGCTTATATATACCTATCCCTGCAAGCATAGTGCCAAGCTGTGTTGAAATGAAACCCGGAATGAAACCAACATACCAGGTTGCCGGAGTTATATGAGCTCTGAAGATGCTTGGCATCATTATAGAAGCATTCTTCATCATAAAACCCAGATCAACGCCTTGATTTTGAAGGTATAATGATATAACCATTCCGGCGGCGACACCGGCAAGTGAACCGAACAGTCCGATTAAAAATGATTCCATCATCATTGTTCTGTACACATGCCCCTTTTCTTCACCTATGGCCAGGCGCATGCCAAATTCCCCGTACCTGCGCAGTCCTCCCAGCAGACCTGTGTTCCACAGTATGAGAGACATGGCGATTATAAAAACGGTAACCAGCAATGTCTGAAGCTTGCCGGAATACTCAACCAGGAATCCCATTGTTTTGTCCTGGGCCAGGCTCCTCATAACCGGAGAGAATTCATCTTCTTCAGAAGAATACTGCTGGTTGAACTGTTCTGTTATTGCCATTGCCCGGTCATTGTCATAAGTACCTGTCCGGAAGAAACCCAGTATTTCTCCGGTAGCGTCATGCATATTCAGAACCTCCCTGACATCTTCAATGTCTGCGATGATCGTCCCTCTGTCAAGAGCAGTGGTTCCGAATTCCACAGTGCCACTCAGTATGAAATTATGTAATGTGAGCTCACCGTACATGCTTGAACCGACAAGGGTCATTTTGTCTCCGGGTTTCAGACCCAGCTTATCTGCGAACTGTTTGCTCAGAAGGATTTCATCTCTTTTCTCCGGCAGTTTACCGCTTTTAAGTGAAGAAGGAATATTAAGGCGCTCAATTTCAGCCTTATTTCCTGACAGCATGTCAATTGCGAAGCCCATCGCCATTCCCTGCTCTTTTGTTTCACCTGAACTATCCGGAACATCAACAATACCTGCAAAGTAAATACGCCCGGCAAACTCCATTTCGGGCCATTGTGATGCAATAATGCGGGTGAGAGTGTCAGTACCAAGTATAGCCAGATCGTTGGGAGACTGAGTGGCATTTTCGGCATAAGCCCTGGTCATGATTTTGACATGCCCTGCCGAAAAGCGTGCATTAAACTCAATACTGTTACCAATAACTCCCGTAATCCAGGCATGAAATACGACAGTAAGCATTACACCCGAGGCGGTAACAAGAAAAGGTATAAGGCTTCTGTGCTTATCCCTGATCAGGCCTTTAAAGAGAAATCTGATCATTGTATCCTCCCCCTCAGTGCTTCTGTTGGATTCATTTTAGCAATTCTCCGTGACGGCCAGTAACTGACAATTGTTGTTACCACGAAAACGATGGCGACCGTTCCTGCTATAAGCGTCAGGCTGTACACGGGGTAAAGCCGCTCGGCCATCGATATTCCGAAGTCGCTGCTGCTAAGGGGTATTTTTACACCCCTGGCAGACTGGAGCATCAGCAGAGGGATCCCGTATACAGCTCCTACCAGAGCCGCAAGTACTGAATGCATGGCGCCTTCCAGCGTGAATAATCTCACCACCTGGCCTCTTGTCATCCCCAGAGCAACATATGTCCCTATCTCTTTCTGCCTTCTGAATATTGACAAAACCTGGGTGTCGAATACTGCAAGCATTGACATCAGAAGCATAATACCCCATATAATTACTCCAACGGAACTTTTTGCTTTTATTATTTCATCAATGTCAGACAGAAGTGTTTTCTGATCCTTATAGATCCATTCTTCTGTTACAGGTACGTTGCTTAAATCACCAGCGGTTATCATCATTGTCGCCTCACCTGGCAGAAGCATCATTTTACGCAATTCCTCAAGCGGAAGCCACACCTGTCCGACATCAACGGTAGGTACAGTTGTTTCGAAAACTGATGTTATCCTGATCTCTGTTGCATCAAAAGTGCCGTTCCTGTCTCTCCATCTGAGGGTAACATAATCACCCTCCTTCAGCCCGGTGCTTACTGCCATTGCTTTGCCTATAATTGCTGGTATCTCTCCTTCATCAGCCTTCAGCTTTGCAGTCGGCAGCTCTGTAACCTTTTGTCCCGGCGCAATACCCTTTATAATTACGGAATGCATTCTTCCCTGAGGGTAAATGGTTCCCTGGGTTATAAGTACCGGGATAACTGAAATTCACTTACCCTGGCAGACAACTCCTGCGGCACCGGTCCATGGCTGTCGGAGAGAGTGAAAGGATCATAAGGATCATAGTCCTTGTGCCAGTACTGACCACCTGCCACTTCCCATTTTATCATATCATTCTTAGCCTGGCGGTCCCATCCTTCAAGAAGCCCCTTGGTCCAGATGATAATGATAAATGAGAATGAGAGCACAATTACGTTCAACCATGTCCGTAATCCTGCTCCCAGGAGGTTCCTTAATGCAAGTTTGAAAGCGAGCATAATTTTGTCCTCCTGTCAGTTTTTTTCTATTATCTCGTCTTTTACCACTCTTCCGTCGGAGAGATAGATCTTCCTTCTGACATAGCCAATGACCTTATCATCATGCGTTGCAAAGATGAAAGTTGTATTAAGCTCCCGGTTCAGCTTCTCCATTGTCTGAAGGATATGATGTGAGTTGGCAGCATCAAGGTTCGCGGTTGGCTCATCAGCCAGTACAATGACAGGTCTCTTTACCATGGCACGGGCAATTGCAACCCTCTGACATTCTCCGCCGGAGAGCTGGGCCGGACGGGAATTTATTTTATCCGTCAGGCCAACCCATTCAAGTGCATCCAGAACCATCTGTCTTCGTTTTGAAGTCTCTATTCCCTGGAGGAGGAGAGGAAACTCCACATTTTCATAAACAGTGTATACCTGGAACAGGTTGTATGTCTGAAAAATAAAACCCAGCTGCGACTTGCGCAGCGAGGCTGAGGCCGCTGGGCTCAGGCTTCCTACTGACTGTCCCAGGATCACGGCTTTTCCCTCTGACGGCACATCAAGAGAACCGATAATATTCAGAAGGGTTGTCTTCCCGGAACCGCTCGGACCGATGATCCCGGCAAACTCTCCTTTACCGAAAGAGAGATCGATACCGTTAAGAGCAGTGAATTTCCCGCTGCCCATGGGGAAATGCTTTTTAAGGCCTTCGATTGCGATTATCTTTTCATTATCCATCTGTGTTTTATTTATATGTCAACCACAAGCATCAGCTGAAATCCTTTTCCTGCGAATGTGTTGCTGTTACCTTCCCCTGCGAAGATTGTGAATTTATCCGGATTCCAGAATGTCGTAACGTTTACACTGATATAATCATATTTAAGCTGAAAATTCAACATCCGGTACCATTCCTCCGTGTCCCAGTTGTAATAGACAAGACATGACAGACTATGTGAGAGAAAGAGAGGGTAATTCAGCGTCAGTATTGAAAAGTTTTGTGTGGTCCTTAGCTGTTCATCTTCAATGTTGTTTGAATAATGAAAAAACTCGGAAGCTATATTAAGGCCGTTGCCGATAGCAAAGGTATAGTCGATGCCTAATGTGTAATATGTCTCCCACCCGTTGAGAGGCTGATTATCCTTGTCATTCAGTTTTATTACACCCTCAAACCATAAACCGGGCCCGATATCCCATTTACCGTCAAGGCCGATCAGCTGTTCTGAAAAATCTGTTTCGGTGATAAGGGGATTGCCCGCGTACAATTCTGAATAATCAGCAATCCGGTGGTGGTAACTTAACCCCATCTCACCTTTAGGCACAGGAATCTGAAGCCTTCCCCCGAACTCCGGTATTTCATAAACAGAAGGAGCAACTTCCCAACCTTTTTTGCTTTTGTTTCCGTAAAGGGTCCACAGCCAGATATTTATATTATTGTTGAAATAATAGCGCCCGAGCAGGGAATAGACTCCTTCAGTCAGCTGGAGCGGGTCCCTTACGTCGATATTGTCAAACCACATCAGGGGGCGCAGGGTGCTTGCAGAACCAAAAGTTATTTTCTGCAGGCCGGCCCTGATTTCGAGATTGGAGGCCGAGTACCTGACCCACAGGCGATATGGTTTAAGGCTGTAATTTACCGTATCATATTTTCCTCCGGTGAATAGCAGGTTCCCGTAAGTATTCAGCGATAGTTCAGCATCAAGTTTACTGGTTGAATTAATGTTCCAGACCGGACTTAATGTCGGGATGTATCTGGCACCTGCCTGCCAGTAGAGCTTATCAGTATAGTTCATTCCAAGCCATGTACTTATCTGGTTCTCAAAACTCAGATCAGCCTTCTGTCCAGTCACATTATTCAATGCGTACAGGAAAGTCAAAACCAAACTTATACGTAAGCCTGGCTTTCATCTGGCCTTCTTTTGCCCGGTTTTGTTCTTAATTTTCTTAAACAAGGCTGGCAGACCGTATCTATCAAGTGCCCTGCCAAGCCCTTTTCCCATAAGGATGAACTCAGATACTTCTTCTTCCGTAAAAGCAAGACCTTTCTTCTTTTTTAACTCGGTAAAACGAGCAAGATCCTTCCTCATGGAAAGCCAGAAGAAGAAATTCACCAAGATCATGAAGAGTGCATAACGCCAGTCACGAAAGTAATACCACAGCCAGAAGATTAGAATAACGTATGCACCCCAGCGGACAACCAGTACGCTTCCTGTGATAAAACCAAGAATTGAGGCGGCATTTGCCAGAAGAAGGCCAAACCAGTTTATCACCAGTATAATTCCGAGAATGGCAGATTCTCCACGCCCCCCTGTAAAACCATAATAAACAGAGAAATTATGGCCGATCACCCCGAAAAGTGCAACAATAAGAAAATATGGCTCCGATGTGAAAAGCAGTTTAGCTATTAAGAGTCGGAAGAGCTACTTTAAGCATATCGGCGATAGATGTCATACAGCCATATCTGGCACCAATCTTTTTGCAACCAGTGTAGCGCTGACCAGGTCTGATTCAAAAGTTTCATCAGAATGTGGAACAGGTTCAGCAAAAGCTTCAATCTTGCTTTTTTTTGTGACAAGAAAATAAACTACCCTGGCAAATGATACTGATCCGATGAGATACCCGGTAATACTGCATATTAATGCCAGAATCACCGGTTTGCCCTCCAGAAATACGATGGCATCACTCATGATCATGAACTGTTAAAATTCCGTTTGATCCGTTTACTGTTACTGATAGCCCGTTTCCAATAGAGCAGGCGTTTGGTACTGACACAAGAGCCGGTATTCCCATCTCCCTGGCAATGATCGAACAGTGAGAAAGCATGCCCCCGGTCTCGGAAACGATTGCTCCGGCCCTGACCAGAACAGGTGTCCAGCTGACATCGGAAAAGGGTATCAGTAAAACATCCCCATTAATCACAGTGCCGAACTCCTGAATCTTCTCACAACCCTGGTCTTTCCAGTGTAGGTCCGGAGGAAGTGCCTGTCCCGGAATGATTTTTAGTCTTGTCTTTTGCAGGGAGTAGGAGGGTCTTCACCATAGATAACCGGAGGAAGTATGATGTCTTTTGTCTCTTCCATTTCGACCTTCCGTTTTTCGTATCACTTCATGATACCTGCTTATGTCAGGCTTGTCAATATGCTCAAGGATGCTGTCTATTTCCTCTTTGCTCAGGTAAAAGATGTCATTTTCGTTCCGATAATCCGTCTTCCCTGCAATTTCCTTTCCCAGATAGAGAAATAGCCTGCGGAAAAGGCCGTAACCGTAAATATATAAAGAGCTTATCTGTTCACGATACACTTTGTATCTGCCGGCTTTCATATATGCTTTACACAATGAAGGAGTGACTTTTATACCTTTTCCGCGGATTTTTTCCAGGGTGTCGAGTTCTGATTTTGATTCATGTTCAGAAGATGACTTGATTAAATTGAAAACCATTTCCTGATCCTCTTCCCATTTGGGATATGAAAAATCATTGCCACTTTCGCTGAGATGGCCGAAATCATTTATTAATCAGTCAATACTCCTGCTTATGCTATCTGTTTCTCTGAATGTTCTGAGTTTTTCAAGAGTTGTGCATTGATCTCTTATTAAAGGCGGAAGCTTCTCAATTTCTTTCCTGATACTGTCAATTGACGTAACAGGGGAAAAGGCTGCCAACTCAGGGAAATCAGGCCTGAAATCAATTTTGTCATAATCAAGATTAAGCTTTTTCAGTTTGTTCTTCAGTCTCTTGTGGTGCATAGTCATCAGCATTGGCGCCACTATATTGAGATATGCCAGCCTCATTCCGACATTGAAAAGCATCGAAAAGATTTCAGGATATGAGTCAAGGGACAAATCTTTTCTCAACATCTCGTCAATATGCCTGCATTTTGTTTTAAGTTCAGCATATTCAGTACGGAAGGTCTTTTCAAAATTCATCTTTGCAGCCAGAAACTTAATTATCCTGAATGTATGCCTGAGGGTTTTCAGTCCGGGCTTAAATGAATGGCTTGAATTGTCATCCCTGA
The DNA here is from genome assembly GCA_963719235.1 of uncultured Bacteroidales bacterium. Classification (GTDB taxonomy): domain Bacteria; phylum Bacteroidota; class Bacteroidia; order Bacteroidales; family VadinHA17; genus SR-FBR-E99. The sequence goes on along the minus strand of CAVRBS010000018.1, from coordinate 12,659 downwards.
TCATAAGCTGCTCAAGGCTGTCAGCCGACATTCCGAATTCACTAAAGATTTTTCCCAGAGCAGCAGTGTTGAGGTACATCTGATAATAGAATTGTTTTACCAGATCTTCAGGCTTAACACTAAGTGGTCCGGTAATCTCTGCAAGCAGTTGTATCCATGTGCCGTTTACCATTGGGATGTTCACTGACCATACCAGTGGCTTGATCTGGCCCGGCAGCATCTCCTTGGCCATCTTATTGGAGTATATCTGCATTTCCTTCCTGCCGGTTATCTGGCGCAGCTGCAGATAGTAGAGCTGCTTCCCGTCATACACCCATTCTATATCAATATGATTGCCATAGTACCGTCTGAGCCTGGCTGTGTCTGTTGCCACTTGCCTGATGACTGAAAAGAGACGGTATTGTTCATTCCCTTCAAAAATTAAATTCTTTCTGATCCTCCAGCGCAGCGGAGTGAAGCCCTTCTGTACCAGGTCCTCACCGGCACCCTCAACGGCTTCAATGACAATTTCATTCTGGTTTGTAACGGGATTGCGGCTGAAGCTTACGCCGGCGAGTTCGGAGGGAATCATCTCCTGGATTATGACACCGCATTTGATTTCTGTAATACGCTTGTTCGTCTTCAGATATTCATTGTCATTCAATAATGCGGCAGATTCCCAGACAGTCTTGAATTGCCTTTAATATGTTTTCAGTGCCGCTTATGTTGATCAGGGTCTGAAACTGGCCTGCAAAACTGTACTCTCCTGAATCTTCTGCCGTTGTCGAGGAACGGACAGCATAGATTTTTTCCGGAAGAGCGCTAATCTCCTTTGCGAGATCATCAAGTACCGCAATCCCTTCGCTGAGATACCTGCTGTGTGCATAAGTGGTAACGAGGAATGTCAATGGAATGTTGAAACCGTAGTGATGAAGGAAGATCAGGGAATTAGCCTTGTTGCCGGTCTCGTCGGCCTTGAGCCCTGCCTTAAGCTTCTTAATTAATGGATGATGCTTCATACTGCCTGCCAGTAAAGGTCCCGGATTGTTCCTTTCTCACCTATTAAGCTGGAGTAATCACATGGATGCATGACTGCCTCCGCATGAAACAAAAATAATATTTTAAAGGACAATCTCAAGACGCAATACGGTTTATCATACCCCTGAAGACAATCTCATGGAAGGGCATTACAGAGTACCAGTATAATCTGCCCTTCAGTCCAAGCGGCCTGAACGTGGCTGTCTGTATAAGCGTGCCATTTTCGATTTTAAACTCAAGCCATGCCTCTCCCGGAAGTTTCATCTCCGCATATAGCAGAGTCTCTTTGCTGTTCCTGTCTGCATCGAGCACACGCCAGAAGTCGAGCGAATCGCCGGGTGATATTTGGTTCTGTTTTTTCTTCCTCTTCGGAGGCCTACTCCACCCGATAGTTTATCAATAAAACCTCTGATCCCCCATAACCAGTTGGCATAATACCAGCCATTCTTACCGCCTATTGACCAGAGCCTGTTTAAAACCATCTCCTCATCAGTAATTTTTTTTGTCCTTTTATCATACAGGCACCCGTACTCAGGAACTTTGATCAGATCTGATATACCTTCTTCAAGAATGACGTTGATAGTGCATCTGTCCAGCTTGAAACTACATTGTGATTTTCGATTTTTTCAAATGCCATGCGAACAGCTGCGTCATAACCCATCAGCTTGATATTAAGTTGTTGCGGGAAGATCATTTTCGCGGCAAATGACCTCTACCTTCATACTGTCAACAAGATTGACGGCAAGCTTGTAAGAAGTTGAGGTAACGAAATACAGCCAGTATGAAGAAAGCTTGGGTGTCATTACCGGAACAACATAAACCCTGCTTCTGAGATTTCTTACTGCCGCAAACCTCAGAAGCATCTCTTTGTAAGTCATAATATCAGGACCGCCGATATCAAAGCTTTTATCAAATGTGCTTTCCCTGAGCAACACGCCGCTGAGAAATTCAATGACGTTCTGAATGGCAATAGGCTGTGATTTGGTATTCAGCCACCGAGGGGCAACCATGACAGGAAGTTTTTCAACAAGATCCCTGATTATTTCAAAGGAGGCGCTTCCGGAGCCAAGAATTATTCCCGCTCTGAGGGTTGTGAGATGATAGGCGCCCCCGGCCAGTTCCTCCTCCACAGCCTTGCGTGATGCAAGATGCTTTGACAACTTGTCGGTGTTGACTATTCCGCTCAGATAAATAACCTGTCTGACACTGTGTCTTATTCATTCTGTCCCTGAAATTTATTGCAGATGTCTTTTCCATTGAATCAAAATCGCCTGTCGATGCTGACATGGAATGTATGAGATAGTATGCGGCATCAATATCTTCAGGGATCCGTTCAAGTGTTGACCTTTCGAGGAAGTTAACCTCAATTACTTTCAGGTTATCAGTTCTTAATCCTGATGTGTTAAATCTTTTGGCGTCCCTGACGCAGCACACAACATTATGACCCTCTGCAAGCAGCACCGGCAGAAGTCTTTTAGCAATGTTACCCCGGTACGACTCCGGTTAACGAATGTAATTATTTCCATTTCGGCTGTTTTATAATATTACATGTCATATATTTTCTGGATTTATTTATCACTTTTCAGAATTTCTGATATGGAAGTCCTGACTGCTTCGACCACATATTTGCGGTATTTGCCAACAGGGCAGCCAGTATAGATTCCCGTTGTTTTTCCTTCCTTGAAAGTACTTACAAGTGGCTTTTCCCAATCTGTGTAATGAATAGGAGCAAAGGGGTCATTCTCTTTAAACGCAGGGAACTTTTTCAAAGCATGCAGGATCATCAGGTCAGTGTTCTCTGCTATGAAATCTGTTGGCACCTCAATTGCATAATCGTATCCTTCGTCGATAGCTTTACGGTAAGCTGAATAGGTTGAAACTTTTCTGTTACGCGGATCCCAGTATTCATCTGCATATTCATCCTGGCTCCAGATCAAATTCCATCTGCCTCCCCATTCTTCAAGTGCACGCTTCATCTCTGCCTCAAGGGGCACACGGTACTCGGGTCCCCTTGTATCCATGAGTATCTTTTCTAAAAGGATGACCGTGCTTTGAAAGTATAAGCAGGACGCTTTGATTGTCAGGTATCTGCATCAGCCGGTCACGCACGATCTGTACATAAGCCTCACGCATCGCCGGCTGACTGCCTGGCTGATCGGCACAGATTACTTTTGCTCTTTTACCGACTAGACGGTGAACCATCGGCAGGGCATAAGCATAGTCCTCGAAGTCAGAGTAAACCGGATTACAGAAACATTGATAAATAATAGTCTCGCATCCTTTTGACAGCAGCTCTTCCACCGCCTGCCGTACTGATTCTTCGTACGTATAACGGGCATGGCAAAATTCTGCCCCAGGAAATTCGCTCCTGAGTGCAGCAACGGTTTCATCATAGATGCACCTGCATTGATGCTCCCATGCTACTTTTTTCTCAGGAATGAGATGTCCGTAGTACCAGCCGACAACTTTGGCAGCTGTCTTCTGGCACACATCAGGGGCACCACCCTTGCCGTCTGCGGTATAAAGAAAATATCCATGGTCTGAAGGGTTCTTCTTCATCCCGGGAGGACACCATTTTACTTTGCAATTTACATACGGTATGCCTGCCTGATTGACAAATGAGCCATTCATGTCAATCAGTTGGCTGGGACTGAACGGTTCCCTGGCCAGAGGATTCGACGGATCAATCAATGCTATACCCCTGTCAGCCAGTATAAGCCGATGGAGAAAAACAGGCAGTGAATAATTAAAAACATGGTCCATGAATTTGGTATAGAATTCCGGATCATAGGCTTCGGGCATTCCCAGGTCAGCCAGAATAATACCTGGCTTGCCAACAGTTCTTTTGTCCTGCTGTTTGAAGAAAGTTTCATAACCATACTGGTTACCGTATCGCCAGTGTCTGAGCCATTCAAACATATTTCAAGCCAGAGATATTATATTCTTTGCAGTGCCCAATAGCCAGGTTTAAAATGTGACTGTAAATTCCTGTTAACAGGCGCTTTTATTGCCGGTAACTTAAGACTGTCACTCTGCTAATTTATCAACATTCGATCAACTATAACAGCTATAGTGATTTATTTCATATATATTGTCTGCTTGTTTTTAATTATTAATCCGGACGGGTATTTATCTTAATTTCATTAATCGATGTTGCCAAAATACTCACTTGATAAAAGAAAGATTAAGGTTTTGTTGCTTGAGGGAATTCATAAAAGCGCTGTAGACTTCTTCTCCGCAAATGGCTATACCAATATAGAATCCCTTTCCGGTTCGCTTGATGATAATACACTCATTTCCAAAATAAAGGATGTAAATATTATTGGGATCCGTTCACGCACTGAGATTACTGCAGATGTGTTAAGCATGGCAGAAAAGCTCTTTGCTATAGGCTGTTTCAGCATTGGAACCAACCAGGTTGACGGTCGTGCTGCACGGCTCAGGGGCATCCCGGTTTTTAATGCTCCTTTTTCAAACACACGCTCCGTGGCTGAGCTGGTCATTGCCGAATGCATACTTCTTATGCGGAACATTCCGGTAAAGAATGCTGCTGCCCACAGGGGGCAATGGCTGAAATCAGCCAGTAATTCATTCGAAGCCCGCGGCAAGAACCTGGGTATAATAGGATATGGCCATATAGGATCGCAGGTATCGATTCTGGCAGAAGCGCTGGGCATGAATGTCTATTATTACGATATCGCGAAGAAGCTAAGCCTGGGCAAAGCTATCGCCTGCTCAACTCTTGAGGAGCTGCTGTCTGTTGCTCATCTGGTTACCCTGCATGTGCCGGAGACACCCATTACGCGCAACATGATAAGCAAGAGAGAGATTGGCCTGATGAGGAAAGGGTCTTGCCTTATCAATGCCTCAAGGGGTTCGGTTGTCAATATCCCTGATCTGGTGTCCGCACTCGAAGGAGAACATATCCTGGGAGCAGCTCTTGACGTTTTCCCTGATGAACCGGCATCAAGCGGAGATCCGTTTGTCTCAGACCTGCGGAATTTTGATAATGTCATCCTGTCGCCTCATGTGGGAGGGAGCACTACTGAAGCCCAGGAAAACATTGGAACTGAAGTAGCAGAAAAGCTGGTGAAGTACAGCGATACCGGCGATACAATAGGCGCCACGAATTTTGTTCAGATATCACTTCAGCCTAACCGCAATGCACAGCGGTTCCTCCATATTCATAAGAATGAACCCGGTTTGCTGAAAGAGGTAAATTATGTGTTCACATCCAAGGGCATAAACATAGCAGCTGAATATCTTCAGACTGACGCTGAAGTGGGGTATGTAATAATTGATACGGAGAGCAAGCTTGACAGCAGCATCATCAAAGAGCTGAGGTCAATTGAAGGAACGATAAGGGTCAGGATGCTGTATTGATCCTTGATTATTTGACCAGTTTGTTTACAGAGGTATTAATTAAGGGCTATGCCGACCATCAGTCCAATCCAGGGTTTCTTATTATAAATCCATGAGTTTCTGTCAGGACTCAGAAGATAATCAAATCCGGCTGCAATTCCGAAACTCGCAAAATCAGTCTCCAGAAAACCTGCCAGGCCAAATTCAATAATCATTCCATTATACTCATCGGTTACAATGTTGTTTGTTGAGAAAGGTCCAATCAGAGTTGCCCCTGTACCAGCGAATAATCCAAAATCATAACCGCGATGAATGATCTCATCCTTCGATCTGCCTATCGGATCCATTTCTTTCCTGATCCGGAAATTATCAGTTCTCCATCCGGCATATAAAGCAGCATTGAAATCGGTAATCATTTGAGCAGGATGATCATCTACAGGCAGACGACACTTTAATAGTACTGCGGTAAGATCAATATCAAGGCTTTTTCTTCTAAAAGTCATCGGAAAATGGTAAAGGCTGTCAACCAAGGGGAAAGAAAGAGACATCATTACGCTATCATCCAATCCGTTTTCAGTTACCCTGTACGCGTTGATTGCTTCATTGCCAACATCTAAATATACTTTCTCAGCTTTATTCTTTCCGGAGATTAGTTCATAATAATCGCTGTAAAAACCGTGCCTTGAAGCATTATCTATTACACTGCAAGAGGTAAGCCATACCAGGCCCGCTGCAATAATAATATGTCTTTTTCCCGAGATCATTTCACAACATTATTAATTAATAGATAATTCAAATAGGATTTCTGTTTCACAATACAATTTCAGTTTGATGTTACGGAGGCAAAGGTCCTTTTAATTCCTTTTTTATATTTGACTGAAGGATAACCGAATATCACAAACAATCCCTCACGGCTTGCATACTTTATTCCGTATTTTTCCCTGAATTTGCGTGCCTTTTTCCCATATTGGATCAGCGGATGGATTGCTCCCAGCATGCAGGTCCCAAGTCCCAGCGATTCACCAGCTGTCATTGCATACGTTGCAGCAACAATGGGATCGGCAGGGTCAGTGTAGGGCGACCCGTAGAAGTACATCACCAGCGGAGCATCATAGGTGACAACATTCTCACCCTTTTTCATCCTTGAGATAAAAATATCAAAACATGGCTTGACAAAGCCCCGGAACATCTCATTATTGGCTTTTCCCCAGAAAGGACGCATCAGGGTAAGGAACCAGTCAGACACAAACCATTTAATGGTCTCTAGAAATTCACAGAAATCTTTTACAAATGCCCTGTTCTTTTCCTTGCTGTCGAGGACAAGCACGTTGACATCCGAAGGAGGGAGGCCCATAGGAGCAGTAACAGCTGCTTCCAGTATCTTGTCAATTACTTCACGTTCAACCGGTCTGTCGTCAAATTCGCGGATGCTTCTTCTCCTCTGCAGCAGTGCCAGGAGCTTATCATAGTCAGCGGCCTTCTCCTTTGGAGGAAGGTCGAACAGGTCTTCCGGCGACATTGTTCTTCCGTGAATTTCTATTGCTCCTTCAGGACAAACTGCCATGCAGTGACCGCAGCCGACACATCCGAAAACGGCAGTCTGTGCCCGCCCTGGCCTTACCGTTTTCAATTACCAGTCCGAAATCAGAGCAGACCTCCGCACACAGACCGCATCCGGTGCACAGTTCTTCATTTATCCTGATTTCAGCCTTTTCCTTTGTTCGTGATGTAGGAATTGCCATAACTATCTTATATCAGATAACGAAAGGTATAAATCTTTTTGTTCCTTTCATATAATCCCTGTAGCTGTCGCCGAAATAAGCAATGCACTCCTTTTCGTCACCCGCTTGCAGTAAACCACAGAAGGACCGATGAGAGCAAGGCCACTAAAGTCATGATGACTGTCGGGATGCTTGAAGTAAATACCCCAGGTAAGAAAGATCAGCGATGAGTAAAGCGGATGCCTTATGTACTTAAATATCCCTGTTGTTACCAGCTCAGTGGTCTTCTCAAATTTGAAGAGCTTATCGTCTACCCTTACTATTCCTGGATTTCGGGCTCTTCTGAGAAGCAAGACACCTGCGATCATCATGTAAACAGAAATCGCCAGCAGTAACCACGAAATAACCTGTATTCAACGATAACGGTTCAGACAAACCAGAATTTGTAGTTTGCCACGAAGAGTGCAATGATGCACTCCCAGCTGAAGAAACGCGGGAAGCCGTGACTTTTAATATCAAAAAGGGACCGTTTTGAGAGGTAGATGACGGGCAGGCTAAGTGCAATAAAGAGAATTACTTTATCCATTTCAATTCTTTATCAAACCTGTAAGTTACACCTTTAACGGTGTTCATGGAAATCCTTGTTGTCCTCCACAGATCATTGTCAGAGGTGCGCCGGAAAAAGAGGTGACAACAACTTCCTTCAATTTTCCTTCTTCCCACCCAATGTCAACCTCAAAATTACCTCTGGCTTTCAATCCTGTAACTGACCCTTCCGGCCATGCATCAGGCAGTGCAGGCAGTATGTTCACCACGCCGTTTTGACTCTGCAGCAGCATCTCCGCGATGCCTGCCGTACCGCCGAAGTTGCCGTCAATCTGGAATGGCGGATGGTTGTCAAAAAGGTTTGGCAGTGTTGATTTTTCCAGCAGCAGCCTGAGGTGCCTGTAACTCTCATTCCCGTCAAGGAGGCGGGCGTAGAAATTGATGATCCATGCCCTGCTCCAGCCGGTATGTCCGCCGCCGTTCTCTAACCGGTGCTCAAGCGTTTTACGTGCCGCGGCATAGAGATCAGGTGTATCCGGCGTGATCTGAGTGCCCGGGTGCAGTCCGAAGAGATGCGACATGTGCCTGTGGCCGGGCTCAGCCTCTTCATATTCCCTGATCCACTCCATTATAGTACCGTTGGAAGCAATCCTGACAGGAGGGAGCTTGTCCAGCGTCTGCTGAAGACTGTCAGCCCACCCGGTGTCAGTATTAAGTATATGAGCAGCTTTCTGGCAGTTTGTGAGAACCTCCCGTATGATCTGGTTATCCATTGTCGGGGCATAGGTAAGCTTGAATTCTTTTCCGGAGACAGGATCGATATAACTGTTTTCCGGGGAGTAAGTAGGAGCGGTGACAAGATACCCTTCTTTGTCTGTGATAAGAAAAGTCCGGATAAAGTCGGCTGCTCCCTTCATGACGGGGTACGCCTTTTCACGCAAATAGGCAGTGTCACAGGTAAATTCATAGTGTTCCCATAATGGCAGCGTCATCCATGCTCCTCCAAGGGGGAACATGCCCCAGTAAACGCCATCTATCACGGATGTCTTGCCGAAGACATCCGTTGTATGATGCATTGTCCACCCCTTCGCACCGTACATCTCGCGGGCAGTGACACTTCCCGGAACCGTAAGCTCTATCCATGAAGGTTATCAAAGGATCGACAGTTTCGCTTAGATTGCATACCTCCGCGGGCCAGTAATTCATCTGCAGGTTGATGTTGACATGGTAGTCAGAGCCCCACGGGGCCCAGTAATCCTTGTTCCAGATACCCTGGAGGTTTGCAGGGAGCTGTGCCGGATGGCGTGATGAACCCATCAGCAGGTATCGTCCGTACTGAAAATAGAGCGCGATGAGTCCCGGGTCCTCTCCGCCTGCCTGGAACTTTCGGAGGCGCTCGTCAGTGGGTATGGTGTCAGCTTTGTTATCCTTTCCAAGATGCAGACTGACCCTGTCAAACATGGAAGAATGCTCCGCGATGTGGTTTTTTCTGAGCAGCTCAAAAGATTTCCAGGAGGCTGTACTGATGGCATCAGTGCACTTCCTTCGCGGATCGATCGTTCTGTCGAAATTCAGGCTGTCGACATTATAATCAGTAGCCGCATTGAAGAACATTACTAACTCAGTCCCTCCGGTATATTTCAGTGAGTTATTGTCATGCGTCAGCTTACCGTCGTATGCTGTCGGAAGGAGGGAAGCAAAAAACCTCATGTGGGCTCCTCCCGGACCCAGGGCCGGGTCGTCACTGTCGATCACCTGTCCCTCCATGTCTATGCGGCCGTCCATGACACTGATCACAGCATCCTGTTGCCGCTGCAGTGAGATTGACATGTCGAGGCCACCTTCCTTCTTCGACCGCATCGAAATGACCAGTACATTATCCGGTGCCGACGAGTAGACCTCATACTCTATTTTATTCCCGTCCCTCTTAAAACTTACTTTAGCTATTCCTGTCCTGAGATTAAGCTCCCTACGGTAGTCGGTGATCTTGCCGACGGTGTCGGCAAATTGAAAGTAAATATCACCGAGTGTCTGGTACGACCTGATCTTTCCGGGTATGCCGGCAACATATTTTTCCGAAAGATCAAAAGCCTCGGGTATCCTGCCTTCAAGAATTAGCTTGCGAATTTCAGGCATGTGTGCGAGAGCTGCGGGATTATTGTTGGGAATATTCATTCCGCCCCAGAGTGATTCTTCGTTTACCTGTATTATTTCAACGTGCCGGGTTTCCGAAAATCATCCCTCCGAGCCGGCCGTTCCCCACAGGAAGCGCTTCCGTCCATTCCCCTGCAGGAGTGTCATACCACAATACGTACTCTCTGTGTTGCTTACGTTCGGGGCCGCAGCCTGACAGCAGTAATAAAGACAAAATCAGTAGAATAACAGGATTTTTATTCATTTTCAGGTTTATTGTTTTCTGATGGATCAAATCTCATGACAAATCCACCGTTGGGTCTGAGGGTGACAGTTGCTGACTTTTCGCCTTCCGGAGTGACGTTCTTAAGAGAAAATGACCGTGCCGTGTCGTCTTCAGTAACAATAATGCCATTTTCCTGATCAATGAACGGAAGCTTCATTTTCATCTCCATCGTCTCTTTGCCTGCGTTGATACCTGCCACGTACCACACCTCACCGGTTCGTCTTGCTATCACCAGAAACTTTCCCGGGAAGCCGTCTATAAATCTTGTTTCATCCCAGGAAACGGGTATCGCGCTCATCATGTTTCTTACATAATCAGGCATGCCTGCCATTCCAGGTGGTGTCTCGGCGTAATGCTGTACACCTGACAGAAACAGCACCGCCATGGCCAGCTCAGCGCCGTTGCCTGTCACCCTTTCGAAGTTGTCATAAGTGGTGAAGCATACCGGAGTGAAATCCATCGGGTCAAAAGCGTTGCGTATGAACGCGGCCATAGTTGCTTTTGATGGCACCTTGTCAGCACTTAGCTGGTCAAATGTTGCGTATTCCAGCCCGCGTATCGCCTCCATGGATACAAGGTTAGGCCAGGTGCGGTGCAGGCCTCTCGGCAATGTTGAACCATGGCAGTTCACTATAAGGTGATGCTTATGAGCATCAGCAAGTATATCCTGGTAATAATCCATCATAGACTGTCCGTCGCCTCCGAAAAAATCAACCTTGATGCCTCTTATACCCATCTGTTCCAGCCTGGAGAATTCGGCCTCCCGGCTTTCATGGGTCAGCAGCTTGTCTTTGGGGTGGTAGGGCACAGTGTTCCAGTCGCCGGCCGAATTGTACCACACTATCAGCCCGACATTCTTCTCAGCTGCCATGCGTGAAAGTACAGCCAGTTTATCCCAACCTATCGTTGTGTCCCAGTTGACGTCAACAAGACAGTATTCCCATCCCATCTCCGATGCGTAGGTGATAAAGTCTTTCTGCACCTCGTAATTCACCGAAAGATCTTTCATCAATGCCCAGCTCCATGAGGCCCTTCCAGGCCTTACATATGAAAAGTCATCAGGAACAGGCGGCCTGGCAAGATCAGTACCATGTGTTGATTTAACAATGACACCCGGAGAGTTACCTAAGGTTATTATACGCCAGGGTGTGGTCCAAGGCAGGGTTGACTGCGGATACACGACACCGCCGGTGAAACCTTCCATGGGTTCCGGAAATGCTAATACCATCTCATTGGCTCTCACACCCTTGTTAAGATGGCTTCCGCAATAGTTGCGGTCAGGCCAGCTCTCAGTCAGATTTATCCAGCAGTTTTTCGTATGAAACAACGCCGGCAAAACCCAACCGTTCCTTTCATAACTGATACTATCCAGTTGTACTTCTTCCTGATAATGCTCCTCGTATGACGGGTTACACTGGTTCCATCCGGACTTTGATGCAGCGCGTGGCTGGATCCAGCCTGCGGTTCCCGCGATAAAATTAAAACCGGTCTTCTCAGAAGTGATATTTTTCAAGGCATCAGAGGTGCCTGGAAATGAGTAACAGAATGCAACGCCGTCATCTGACACTTGGAAAATCACATCCATTTGCCCGCCGGAGGCGCTGGAAAGGTGGAAGGCACGCCTGTTCGCTTTGTAATGTGCTTCTTTCTTTTTGCCGTGCAGTAAAGAGTAATCATCGCGTATAGTAAGGATTTCCGATACTGAATCAAGCTTCATATCTGAATTGAAATCACCATCCTCCCTGATTATTCCGAGCGACGAATTTTCAATCACCGGCAGATCCAGGTAAAAGACGGAGTAAGCCGCCATACCATTCTTACTGACCTGAAAGCTTACTCTTATATTGCCTCCGGGGCTCTCCACGATCACATCATCATTTTTTTTGCACGAATTCAGCACAGACAGAACACCTGTCAGCGCAAGTAAAAGCTTAAATGGTTTCATGTTGCTTCAGTACTTTTTTAGCCGGCAGTACTGCTAATGCATATATCACCAGCTTCTTGTTCACAATAGTATCTGCAAATATACTTTTAGTTTAGCGGCTATCAGGGTATTTCAAGGTCTGAGTTGCTGACGAAAGCTATCTTTTTGCTGTCAGGTGACCAGCTTGGAACGTTGATTGTACCCTGCCCGCCATATAGATAGGCTATGACCAGTGGGGTCCCGCCGTCCACAGGCATCAGCCTGATATACACATGTTTATAAAACGGATGATCGTCGGCTCTTACCACCGGTAAGAAGGATAGCAGCACTATCCGCTTACCGTCAGGCGAGATATGCGGGAACCAGTTGTTGTACTCATCAAAGGTCAGCTGTTCCTGCTGTGACCCGTCGGCTTTCATCCTCCATATTTGCATGGTTCCTGTTCTCGCAGAATTGAAGTAAATATTTTTTCCATCCGGCGAATATTCCGGACCGTCATCCAGTCCGGGAGCATCTGTCAGCCTTATTTCTTTCTTTTTTCTGACTGATATTTTATAAATATCGAAATTTTCATGTCTGTCGGCAGTGTAGGTCAGGTACTTTCCGTCGGGTGACCATCCGTGAAGATAGGAGGGACCAAGTGATGTAATCCTTTTTGGCGTGCCACCCT
>CAVRBS010000017.1:0-41739 GCA_963719235.1 uncultured Bacteroidales bacterium | reverse complement strand
GAACCGACTGAGCTAACGTCCCGGGAAGGGCAAAGATAAATAAAAAATCCCTGCCTCACCGTCGCGCCGCTGTGATCAGAGCGCTGAAATTATGTAATTCGTTTCATCACTTTACCAGATTCCCATCCGCATCGACCTCTATAATCTCATATCCTGTTTCTTTCAGACTGCTAAGTATTTTTGATTTATCGCCCACCACAAAATAAATGACCTGTTCCGGTTTTATTATTTGATTCCCAACTTGCTGCAGTTCATCGCGTGTTAAATTCCTGACTTTCACATCATAGGTCTTAAAGTAGTCATCACTTAAATTGAAAACAACTTTTTCATTCAGTGAACCAGCGACCGAACTGTTGGTTTCCCACATTCCGGGGAGCTGCAGTAACATGTTCTTTTGTACCCTGATAAATTCGTCAGCGGTTACAGGTTTATCACTGATAATTGAGGCAAGTTCCTTCTGAAATTCCTGTATTGTTTCCTTAGTCTTGTCCATTTGAACAGGTGCAAAGGCAACAAACGGCCGCTGGCCTTTAGTATCCCATACAAAGCTGCCGGCGCCGTACGACCAGTGCTTGTCTTCCCTGATATTCATGTTCAAACGTGAAATAAAATCGCCGCCAAACAGATTATTCAGAGCTGTTAATGCGGGTTGAAAGACCTGGCCATAAGGTGTTATCAGATACCCTGCCATTACTACTGATTGGGTTGATTTGGGTCTGTCAATCAAATAAATTCTCTTTCCTGTAGTGCTTGTCAGCTGGGCAATTTCATTCTTCGGGACACTGCCTTTTTTCCACCCTGCCAGTTTAGTCTCGAGACTTGAGATCAAACTACTCATTTCGACGTCCCCGACAATAACAAGAGTTGCATTGTTCGGCTTAAACCAGGTATTGTAAAAGTTGGTTACATCACTTAAGGTAATGGCTTCTACAGTTGCCTCATAGCCCGATCCTGTCAGAGGATTACCATAGGGGTGCCCTGATCCGTAGAGGATTTTCGGGATGACGCGTAAGGCTATTCCAAATGGTTCAGCTTTCTCCTGGAGAATGGAATTGAGATGTTCTGTTTTTAACCTGTTAAACTCATTTTCCGGGAAAGATGGATTTAGCAGCACATCAGCAACCAACTCGAGAGTAGGTTCGAATGTTTGTTTCAGCGTGGTAAAGTTTAAGTACGACTTATCAAGACCGGCCCCTGTGCCCAGTGATGCACCCAGAAGCTGCAATTTATCGCTGATCTCGAGGGTTGAAAGGCTCTTTGTGCCTTCATCAAGGAGGTCCATTGCAAGACTTGCAAGGCCGGGCTTTGCTTTTATGTCAGCAGCGTAACCTGAATTTACTATCAGGTTCCCGACAATTGTGGGCACTCCTTTTCGCTGGGCCAGGATTACATTCATCCCATTTTTAAGTGTAGCTTTCTGCAGTTCAGGGAATGATGACGGAACCGCCGTTCCCAGTTCAGGCAGTTTACTGCGGTCAACACCCGAAGCCGCCGCTGTTAAAGATGGGAAAGGCGTACATACCAGTACATACTTGCCTGATGTCAGCCACTCCCTGCAAACTTTCATCATATCTTCCGCAGTAGCTTCTGCAACATATTTCAGTGTAGTTTTATAATAATCAGCCGATCCTCCGAAAACCTCATTGGTGGCCAGGATGTCTGATTTCCCTCCGAAACCGCCAATCCGTTCGATACCTTTCAGAAAGCTTGAGAAATACCTTGATTTAACTCTGTCAAGTTCATCCTGGGTGACCCCTTTATCAAGAAACTCCTGTATCACGGCATTCATTGTTTCCTCCACTTTTTCGGCAGACACGCCCGGCTTCACTGTAGCTTCGACATACAGGTTACCGCCAATTTCCATATCATCGATATAAGCATAAGCGCTGCTGGCTGTCTGGTCTTCATAGACCAGTTTTTTATAAAGCCGTGAAGTCTTACCTGTCGACAGGACATCAGTAGCCAGATCCAGCATGGTCATCTCCCTGGTACCCCACTGGGGAACATTCCAGACCATCGTAATTTTTGCCTCGGGAACCCGGTCTTCGTAATAACCGCGGGTATTTTCAAGCCGTTTCGCAATGTTCACACCGGGTTTTACCAGAGAGGGACCGGGGGGTATATCACCGAAGTATTTTTTGACTTTTGCCAGTATTTCTTCAGGCTTCACATCTCCGGCAATACTTAAGACCGCATTGGAAGGGCCATAATATGTCTTAAACCATTCTTTTGCATCATCCAGGCTCGCAGCGCTCAGATCCTCCATTGAGCCGATGACGGTCCATGAATACGGATGTCCCTTGGGATAGGTTGCCTGGGTTATAATTTCATATTGGCGGCCGTAAGGTTGATTTTCACCCTGACGCTTTTCATTCTGCACCACACCCCTCTGTTCATCAAGTTTAGCCTGGTCAATGGCATTCAGGAGATGACCCATACGGTCGCTCTCGAGAAATAAAACCTGATCGAGTGCGGCTAATGGGTACATTCTGGAAGTAATTCGTACGGTCATTATTGGTGGTTCCATTCAGATCTGTCGCACCGATGCTTTCAAGCGCCTTGAAATAGTCAGTGTTAAAATTCTCACTGCCGTTAAACATCAGGTGTTCAAAAAGGTGAGCAAATCCGGTCCGTCCAGGTTTTTCATTTTTCGATCCTACATGGTACCAGATATTTACAGCAACAATAGGCGCTTTGTGATCCTCGTGAATGATGAGGGTTAATCCATTATCCAGCACATATTTAGTGTAGGGGATATCAATCTGGTCAGGATTGAAATAGGATGTCTTCTGTCCATACCCATTCAGGGTCAGTAATGTAATCGTGAAGGCAGTAATGATAATACGGAATGTTTTCATAGCATTGAATAATGAGGTTAATAATCTAAGGGTTAAAAAGCAGGATTTCGGCCATTTTCCCAATTTCCTGATCAAAGTTACATCTTCTTCAATACCAAAAAAACTTATTTTGCCCTCTGGTGCAATTGCAGATGCAGAGCCAGCTTACGACGCAAATTATTGAATCAGGTACATATACTATGGCATTTATTGATTAAATTGGAGGAGGGTATGTCATATAATCCCGGAAAGCACATGGAATCAAAAACTCACTTTACAGAACAACGCAAAACCATTGAAGAACGGATTGCTGAAGGCAAAGCCCTTCGTGTGAAATTCCCGCGGATCAATCAGGGCAATTACAAACCGTCAGCCAAACGTGCTGATCCTGTTTCTTTACTGGAAGCACAGGGCAAGACCCGGCTGAAACAACTGGTGCCCATACGCTATGCCCGGATGCTTACTTCATCGTTCGCATTCCTGCGCGGTGGCGCCGGGATAATGGCCGCCGATCTGGCTGCCAGCGGCAAGCCTACCGGAATAACGGTTCAGGCATGCGGTGATTTGCATGTGGCGAACTTTGGTGTGTTCGCATCTGCCGAACGTAAGCTTATTTTTGGGATCAATGATTTTGATGAAACATACCCGGGCCCGTGGGAATGGGATCTGAAACGGCTCGTGGCAAGCATAGTCGTAAGCTGCAGGTTTCTCGGCGGTGATGACACTCTGTGCCGTGAGGGAGTAAGAGCAGCGGTAAGCTCCTATCGTAAGCACATGAAACAATATGCATACATGGGGTACATGGATTTATGGTACTCGACAATCACTGAAAAGGATATCATAATGTCGATGCCGCCCTCCGTGCAGAAAGGTCTTGAAAAAAATATCCAGCAAAGCCCGTGAACGGACGCATATGCAGGTGCTTGGCAAGCTCACCGACATTGTTGACAATAAATACCGCCTGCGTGAAGACGCACCCTTTATTGTGCGGGAAACCCATACCCAGTCAGGCAAACCGGTTGATGTAGCCCTGGGATTTCTACTCAAATCTTACGTCAGTTCCCTTGCCGATGACCGGAAGGCATTACTGGATCAATACCGGGTTGTCGACGTGGCAAGGAAGATAGTGGGTGTAGGCAGTGTGGGAACACGATGCTGGATTATTTTCCTTGCAGGAAACAGTTCTGATGATCCCTTGTTTCTGCAGGTAAAAGAAGCACAGCCTTCAGTGCTTGAGCCTTTTGTACCGGGGCATATTTATTCAAATAATGGCCAGCGTGTGGTGGCAGGACAGCGGCTTATACAGGGTGCACCCGATATTTTTCTCGGCTGGGGTGAATATGATGGTTACCATTTTTATGTGCGCCAGTTACGTGACATGAAAGGCGGGGTTGAATTCGTGCCAGGCAAAGTGAACCTTGAAAATCTACCTGATTACTGCAGATTATGCGGCTGGGCCATGGCACTGGCTCATGCAAAATCAGGCGACGCAGCTTTACTCTCAGGCTACCTCGGCAACAGCGATGAACTGGATGAAGCAATGATCAAATTTGCTTTTGCATATGCCGACCAGAATGAGAAAGATTATAAAGCACTGGTCAGAGCAGCCAAAAGCGGAAGGATTAAGGTTGCAAAGGAAGCAGGTTAATTATCCCTGAATTTGCTCCTTTACAAACATCCGGATTTGCAGCGTATCGTTGCTTCCTGACGGGGAATTAGTATATTTGATCGACAAATATTGCTGGTATGAAACGCCTTTTTATTCTTCTAATATCGCTTGTGTTACTTGCTGTAACTGCAAGCGGCCAACAAAAAAAGATATACACTCACACCGGGGTAGAGGTGATCTTTTCATTTGCTGATGTTGAGCAGAACGGTACAGACTATGGTACCCCCCTGAGGTTTACCCCGGTCATTAATCTTGAAACGTTTCTCGCCACCGATATAAGCACCCACTTCGGATTGTTCACGGGACTGGCCGTCAGGAATGTTGGCTATGTCTTTGATGACTATTATGATTTTGCCGATAATGCAACCTACCAGAAGAAATTTCGCTCTTATAACCTCGGAGTTCCGCTGGGATTCAAAATAGGTGATCTCAAAAAGCTGTTTTTCTATGCAGGATATGAGGCTGAGGTTGCCGTTCTCTATAAGGAAAAAACCATTGAAGCAGGTGACAGAATCGATCAGAAGGTGGAGTGGTTCAGTGACAGACAGGATATATTTCAGCACGGGCTTCTGGTTGGCGTACAGTTTCCAAAGGGAGCTAACCTGAAATTCAAGTATTACATCAGTGACTTCCATAACCAGGATTTTATTGACAAAGACAACCACAAGCCTTACGAGGGTCTTAATTCAAATGTCTTTTACTTCTCTTTTAATATAATGCTCTTCAGGAACCGGAAACCATACCTGTTCGAATAGAATAACTGCATGCCTGTGAAATAATCCGTCAGCTATTTGAACCAGATTCCCGATAACGAAAAGAACAGTAAACCCAGGTACGGTTTGATACTGCATCTTCATCCCCGCAAACTGAAGGGATCGACGTTGCGTTTCAGTCTTACTTTCGGGCTTGGAGGCATGGCTGCCCTTCTTATGGTTATACAGGTGATCACAGGCCTTCTGTTGAAGTTCCATTATGAACCGTCACCGGAAAACGCCTATAATTCGATACTGAACCTGCAGGACAGCCTGCTGTTCGGCAGGATGCTCCGCAACATTCACCACTGGAGCGCAATAGGTCCTACTCTGGATTGCTTTCCTGCATCATGCTGCGGGTTGCATTTTTACCGGCGCTTACCGCAAACCAAGACATGCCACCTGGATATTCGGGCTGGCCCTGTTAATCCTCGTTGTTTTATCGAATTTTACGGGCTATCTCCTTCCGTGGGATCAGCTATCTTACTGGGCAGTTACAATAAGCACCAGCCTGCTGGCTTACGTGCCTCTGGTCGGAGATCTGATCAGGGAGGCTCTCCTGGGAGGAAAGGAAGTCGGGCAGGCCACCCTGACCAATTTCTTTAACCTTCATACCGGCGTTATCCCGTTGCTGCTGGTGGCCTTTATGGTATACCATTTCTGGCGAATACGCAAGGCGGGAGGGGTCATCGTGGCAGAAAAGGACAAAGAGAGCGCCATGGTTGATGCCAGGCCTCATCTTGTCAACAGGGAGTTTGTCGTGGCTATGGTGCTACTTGCCCTCTTGTTCATAATCAGCAGCCTGTTTGATGCACCTCTCAGGGAAAGAGCCAACCCCTCATTCAGTCCTAATCCCGCCAAGGCACCATGGTACTTCATGGGTCTGCAGGAGCTTCTGATTCACTTCCATCCTTTCTTTGCGATCGTGGTCTTCCCTCTGACTGTTCTGATCGCTGCCTGCTGGCTTCCTTATATCAAATTGGAAGACACCAACCAGGGCATTTGGTTTTTGTCTGATAAGGGTATCAGGTCGGCAAAATTCGCACTTGCATCCGGGATTGCCTTTACTGTTCTTTTCATCGGGTTCAGCGAGCTGCTGCCTGACCCTGAGTTACTGCTTCCTTCCGTTACATCACTGATCACCAAAGGCCTCATCCCCTTTGCAATACTAGCTGTGACACTTTATTTCTTCCTGAAATATATTGTCCGGAAATTCTCATTGAACCGGTCGGAGATTATTCAGTCGGTTATCATTGTATTGATAGTGTCGTACACTGTTCTAACCCTTACCGGGATATTTTTCAGGGGGGCGGGAATGAACCTCATGTGGCCGTGGCAGGTGTGATCATGTAAAGATAATCTGAGAGATGAAGAAGACAGTCAAAAAAACAGACGGTACCAGGGAAAGCGGCAGGAGGGACTTCCTCAAAAAAGCGTGGATGATACTCGGCGCAGTAGCCGCCGCCGAACTGGCATTTTTCTTTATCAGCCTGCTGAAACCGTCCAAAGAGCTGAAAAAGAGCAAGCCCGGATCAACGGTCCGGATCATCGGCAATATTGATGATTTTCTTCCGGGTACGGTCACGCCCGACAGGATCAACAAGCTTTTTATAGTCCGTGAAAGCGACGGTGGCTTTCTGGCCCTTTCACTGATCTGTCCCCATCTGGGTTGTTCGGTTCTCTGGGATGAAACAAAAAAGCAGTTTGACTGTCCGTGCCATTCCTCGGCATTTGACAGATACGGGGTTGTGCTCAATTCTCCTGCCCCGAGGCCGCTTGATTATTTTCCCGTGATCCTTGAAGCAGGAAAAGTAAAAGTCGATGTCAGCCAGAAAGCAAAACGAAGGAAATTCGAAACCAGCCAGATGACTTATGCCATTTAACGAAGGAAGCGATACAATGAGAAACTGGAAGGTCGCAGGTTTTACGGCGACGGTCATTCTTGTGCTTGCGTTTCCGGTGTACATCACCCGCATGACTCTGGAGAAGTCAAAAGAGCAGGTCGAAGAAGGAGCTCAGTTTGTGGGGAGGAGCACCTGCATCGAATGCCATAAGAAAGAAGACGATCTGTGGCTCGGCTCGCATCATGATCTCGCCATGGATGTGGCTAACGACAGCACAGTCCTGGGCGACTTCAACAATTATGAGTTCAGGCACAAAGGTAAAACGCACCGCATGTTCAGGAAAGAAGGTAAGTTTTACATTAATACAGAGGGTCCGACAGGTGAGTTCAGCGATTTTCAGGTCACACATACCTTCGGTTACACCCCCCTGCAGCAGTACCTCGTACCCTTCGAAGGCGGACGGCTGCAGTGTCTTCCCATAGCCTGGGATACCGAACGCGGCAAATGGTTCCATCTTGGTGACACTGTTTATGCAGGACAGGATATCAAACCTGACAACTGGCTGTACTGGACAAACCAGGCCCAGAACTGGAACGGCATGTGCGCCGATTGCCATTCCACCAACCTGAAGAAGAATTACGATCCTGAAGCAAAAACCTTCAACACCACATGGTCGGAGATCGACGTCAGCTGTGAGGCCTGTCACGGTCCTGCCTCGGACCATATCATCTGGGCAAATCTGCCTGAGGGATCGAGGCCTGCGGATGTAAATACCGGGCTGATAGTCAGAACCAGGGATCTGGATAACAAGGAATTGCTGAATGTATGTGCCCGCTGCCATTCACGCAGGTCCATACTGGGCGATTATGAAGATGACAACAGCGACCTGCTGAACTATATGATCCCCCAACTGATCACCCAGCCAATCTATCATGCCGACGGGCAGATCCTGGACGAGGACTATGAGTACGGTTCGTTCACCCAGAGCAAAATGTTTGAAAAGGCGATCAAATGCAGTGACTGTCATGACTCACATTCGGTAAAAACCAAGGAGCCTGATAACCGGCTTTGCCTTCAGTGTCATCGTCCGGATATCTATGATACCCGCCGTCATCATTTTCATAAACCTGATCCCGGAACAGGGACAGAACGTCTGATAAACCGCGGAGAACCTGAGTATGTGGAGGGGTCAGGTGCCCAGTGCGTCAACTGCCACATGGCCGGCAGGTACTATATGGGAAACGATTACAGACGTGATCACAGTTTCAGGATACCCAGTCCTGCCATGACGCTGAGCATCGGTACGCCAAATGCCTGCAACGACTGCCACAAGGATAAAACGACTGCCTGGTCGCAGAGTTACATGCAGAAGTGGTACGGAGAAAAAACGAGGCCTCACTACGGCGAGACTTTCGCAGCGGCACTTAAGGGAGACAGAAGCGTGATACCTGATCTCATACTGTATGCCGGCAATGAGCTGTTTCCTCTGATGGTGAGGGCCACGGCGGTGCATTTCCTTGGAAACTTCAATACGGAAGAAAGCAATGATGCCGTTGACAGAGCGCTCAGCGACCCGGCCTCGCTGGTGAGGCATACGGCTATCATGAGCTTTAATTCGACTGATGCTGTGACGTATGAAAGATTGCTGATGCCGCTTCTGAACGACCCTGTGAGGGCAATACGTGCTGAGGCCGGAATAAGGCTCTCAGAGGTACCGGAGATCCAGCTGAGTGTAGCCGCCAGGAAGGCCAGGAAAGCTGCGCTGGAGGAATACAGGAATATTCACCTGTATACTTCCGACTTCCCTGGAGGGCGGTTCAATCTTGGGATCATGTATGCCAATGCCGGAGAGCTTGAAAAGGCTGCTCAGTCTTACCGTGAAGCGCTTAAGATTGACGGGCTCTTTTACATGGCAAAGGTAAATCTTGCGATGGTATGTACACAGCAGGGAAAGAACGATGAAGCAGAAAAGCTCCTCAGGGAAGTGCTGGTTGAAAATCCCGGGGTTGCAGAGATCAATTACTCTCTCGCCCTGCTGATGGCCGAGATGGGCAGGTATGATGAAAGCAGGAAGTTCTTTCTCAAGGCAGCTGAGCTGATGCCGGCGCAGACGAGGATTCTTTACAACCTGGGATTGCTTGAGAATTCCCTCGGGAACACGGCAGCAGCTGAAGGATACCTGCTTAAAGCGCTGGGCCGTGAGCCTGACAATTTTGATTTTCTATATGCTCTTACTACATTCTATCTTGAGCATAAGCAAAACGCCAAAGCCCTGCCTTATGCAAGGCAGATAGCTGAGAAATTCCCACAAATCCTGCCGGAAATCAATTGATGGAGGCGGCAGGAAGGTAAGGGGTCTGACAGTTAACCCCCTCGTCCCGACGCTGCGAGCTCTGCTGCAGTCTGCGCCTCCCTATCCCGACATAACATGTCGGGACTATACGGTCGGCCCTCCCTTTCAAGGGGGAGAATCTTAATATTTTTGAAAATCAATTATTTCCCCTCCTTTCTTTAAGGAGGGATGCCCCTGACGGTACCGTCAGGGACGGGGTGGTAAGTTATACCTTTGAAACAGTCTCCTTTTGATCTGATAGATCAGGCGGCGATTTCCTGGTCAGTAATTTGATGAACGGATTAGCAGTCAGTCCATGTAATATCACACTTAACAAAATCGTACAGGCAGCGGTGAGAATGATCGTTTTCTGATGGGGTAACCCGATCTCCAGTATAATTATGGCAAATACAATACTTGCCAGTCCGCGCGGCCCGAACCAGGCTATAAACATTTTTTCTTTTCCCGGGATTCCGGATCCGGTAAGTGATATGAGCACAGGGATCATCCGGATGATTGTCAGAACTCAGCAGCGCATAGATTATTATATCCCATGTAAACTGCCTGATATTGGTGGCAATTACGACCGAGCTGAAAATAACCCATGTCAGCATGCCCAATGTATCACCAACTCCTTCAGCTTCTTCGAGGATATCATGTTTATACTTGCGATTTATTGTGCTGTAAAGCAGTCCGCCTGCGAAACAGGCAATAAACCCGCTACCTCCTGCAATCTGGGCTGCTGTAAAGCAGCTGAATGCAAGAGCGACTATTACTACCGTCTCCCAAGATTTCGTTATCCATCCACGGTGCTGGGAATAATTCACCAGCCTGTCACCTATAAAAGTAATCACAAGACCTGCAAGAAGTCCGATGCCAATTTGTTTGGCAAAAAGGGCAAGTCCATAAGAGAATTTGATGCCTTCTCCGGTTTGTGCAGAAAAAAATGCAATGAATAAGAACAGGACAGGGACACAGATGCCATCGTTCAATCCGCTTTCCACATTTAAGGATTCCCTGAGTTTTGACGGAACTGACGGATTTGTGACGACCGGTTTTCCGAGGGCTGCATCAGTAGGAGCCAGTAAAGTGGCCAGGATCCCTAATTCAATCCATGAAAATTCCCTGAAAATAGCAACTCCCCCTGCCATGCCAAGCCCGATTGTCAGGGGAAGCCCGATCAGTAACAGCCGTGTGGGGACAGTGGCGTGTTTTATCAGTTCCCTGATATTAGTATTTGAGGCATCCGTAAACAATACCAGGGCCAGGGCCAGTTCAGCAATCACTTTGTAACCTTCAGCTTCGACCCTCACCACAATCAGGTTCAACATCAGCGGTCCTGCCACAAGTCCGACAATAACAGCCAGGAAAGGTCCGCTGATTGCCGTTTTCTCCATCCGCTTAGCTACCAGGCTGTAGATGAGAATGAAGGAAGCGAAAATCAGAATATTCTGATAAACCATACTTTTATAAACATTCCAAAGCTTTCACAGTGTCGTTCATTGTTCGGCTGTGGACAGGTTAATTCTGAAGGTCAGATCACTGGATTGTATAACCCAGCTGGCGAAGCGCATCAGCTTCATTGTAGAAAGTCCTGCTGTGAACGATTTTACCGTTTTCGATTCTGTAAACAACATTTACCCATAAATTTATGGGGCCCCTTCCATCCTTGTATTTAATGGTCAGGTAAGCCCAGTTTAAAACCCAGTCGCCTGCAGTTTCTCCCTCCTTTACGGTTACAGCTATTTCCTTATGTCGGGTATATTCAAAGGATTCATACAGATTTTCAGCATTGTATTTAAAGTTCCAGACAGCAACTTCCTTGCTGACGGAATCACCTACAGAAGGGCCGTAGCCTATATAATTATCTGCAAGAAGTGATTCCATTGTTGCGGCATCCATGTTCTGGACGGCCTCCATATACTTTTGAGCGACGGCAAGATTTTCACTTTCCTTTTTGTCATCGGCAGAAGAGCATGACAACAGGCCGATAACCAAAGCTGATAAAAAGAGGAGCTTCTTCATTATGCTTGTTATTTGAGTTGTGATTATTTAATTGTGTATCCTTTTCCTTCCAGGCAGACTGAGAACGCCTTTGTAAAACTGTCCTTGATTGCCTGTTCTGTAGCAGCTGCATTAGCCTGTGACTGCTGGTTCTGCTGAGCCTGGGCCTGTTTTCCTGCCCGTCTCCCTGCCATAGCGCCCGCTGCAGCCCCAACGGCAGCACCCTGGCCTGCATCACCTGTAATAGCTCCGATTGCTGCTCCTGCCGCTGCACCTTTTGCTGCACCTTTGACAGCTGCGCCGGTCGGGCCTGACTGAACAGGAGCTGCCTCTACTTTCGGAAGGTTAAGGGGATCAATACCCGATTGTTCCATCGCCCATTTATAACATTCAAATTCATCTTCCTTCTGCTGTTGCTGGCTCTGACCCTTTGCAGGATACACATACAGTTTCAATCCCTGAGACATCTGATTGTAAGTCATTTTTGTTGTGTCAGGGATAGTTGGCGCTGTCTGAGCTTGCGCGGCCTGACCAAAAGCCATAACAATGACTGGTACAATAAAACTAATTACAATCCTGAACAAATTGCTGGTTTTCATTTTGTTTTATGTTTAATTTTTCTTTAAAAAAGTATTGGTCTGATCAGTCTGATCAACAGTTAAGCAAGCTGCCCTCTTAAAATTTGAAACCAATTCCGCCCCCTGCGGTATTAATCCATCCATCCTTGTAAAAGCTGTTTGATGCCCAGGCTATTTCATACTCGCCGTTGATGAAGATGTTCTCCTTAATAAAGATCATCACACCAGCGCCGCCGCCGCCGTAAAATCCGAAATCATGGTCACTTAATTCGACAAGGCCTTCTCTTTTAAGAGTTGAGAACTGCATCCCGAGGGCGCCCTTGACAAACGCTTTGATTCTGTCATTGCCGAACATCAGTTTCGGCGCATAGTAAAGCGGGAAAGAATTAACGGTGGTGGTAACCGAATTATCTGTTCCGCTGAGGCTGATATAGCCGAAAGATAATCCATGTGCAAGCATACTGGAACT
The DNA here is from genome assembly GCA_963719235.1 of uncultured Bacteroidales bacterium. Lineage (GTDB taxonomy): Bacteria > Bacteroidota > Bacteroidia > Bacteroidales > VadinHA17 > SR-FBR-E99. Next base: position 29,254 of record CAVRBS010000017.1, on the reverse strand, counting down.
GGGATTAAATTCATAAAGCCCGTTAATTCTCCAGCCGGTAATTTTATTCTCGGTATCTTCAACGTTAGCAAATGAATAGCCGCCGCTGACCGTAAACATGTTTTCCTGGCCCCAGGCAGCAACAGCACAAAAGGCCAAAGAGATAATAAGCAAATTTCGTTTCATGGTAGTAGTGATTTTAGTTATACAATAATCTTTTATATGTTTTTTAATTTTAAGCAGTTATACAAGCAAATTCATCATTTTTTTCATCAGTTCAAAGAAGGGAACTTCAACAAGTACAACAAAAAGAAACGGAATGGCTGTCATTATCCAGAGAGGTATCAGGTCCCTTAATCCAAATGGCACAAATCGCATTTTTAATGTATTATTTATTAAGCTGCTGAGATCAGTCGTGGCTGAATAATCGGGCAGGCTTAAATCTTCGGCAGAAACCTGGTCAAAATTCTTTAAGGTCTTTTTTCGAAGTTCTCTGAAAAGGCCGTTGGCAAAATCGTTGTTTTCAAATATGGCATTATCCCTGGCATTTAACAGAACAGGCATAAACAGCATCAGGGGAATTGTAAACAGCAAAGTTATTGCTACGAAATAGAGCAACGCATAAACTCTCAATTCCGAAACATGAGCTCCGCCGATCAGGATAGCGTCAATCATTCTTCCTGCCACAGCTGTTGAGATTGCAAGTGCCACAGGTGCGAAATACCTGATGGAATAGCCCAGGAAGCCCAGTCCGCCGGCCAGATCGGGGTGAATGGTGTAAATATTTAGCTTGAGTTTTGAAATTCTCAGAAGCAGTAATGCCCAGACAATCACACGAACTACCCAGCGGTAAAAAAGGAAAAGCACCAATGGTCTGCTCACCAGCAGGCTCCACCATCCGGCGAGGCTAAGCCTTGCTTCACCACCTGTGTTAATGATGCTCCAGGTAAGGATTACCCTGTCAGGATCTTCAACGAAGCCCATCATCAGTGTGTGGGTATAGCTGACAGCCAATATTGCCAGGTCAGTCCAGTTTGAATTCATAAAACGCGTGTTCCGGGCAATGATTTCGTGGAAAGCGCCACGATCCTCATTTTTGATTATACCGGAATTTACAAATTGATCAACAATCAATCCCAGCTTTGGCAAAATCGTCCTTTCAGCAAGAATTAGTATTGGCATTGAAAACAAAAGCCGTGCCTGTGTATCGAAGTTTGAGATAAAGGAAGTACTACTGTCGCCCGTCCAGAATGTCCGGCTGAAGATTGTAAAAACTGCCAGGGGCAACCAGCATACGGAAAGAGGTATGGCCACCCTGAGTAAGGTTGCCTTTATACCGCCTCCCGTAATGCCGATTTTTCTCAGCAGTTTATTATAGGCGTAATCTTCTGAAGCAAAACTCATATCCTGTTTTCTAAATCAGGTCTGCAACAGTAATACTGGACAGTTTGAGCTACTACTTTCTTTCAATGGTCACCTTGCCGATTTTCCCGTTGAATTTTGCAGAAGTCCCATAATCTGCAACATGAGTACCATCATCAGTGCCAATATCTGCCAGATCATCAACTGAGAATATTCCCGGTTGTGTTTTTTCAATCCTCTTTTCTGCAACTTTGTTTCCGTCAACGGTAATTGTACCAATTCCTCCCTTACCGGGACCCCCTCCGTCATATTTGAAATCGTATACTATCTGGTAGGTGCCGGGTTTCAGGGACTGTGTAGCCATAATTTCTGTTGACTCCAGGCCGAGGTAATTGTATGAAAATGCCGGTTTACCATTTTTCATGTACAGGGAGAGGCCGCCAAATCTGCCTCCCTGGCAGACAATCACGCCGTTTCCGTTGGCTTTTACATCGACCTCTGCCGTAATGGTATAAGCAGTACTTCTCAAGTCAATGAAAATATCAACGCCCATTCCTTTCATGCCTTCGCCGTACGTTACAGTGTTTCTGTTGCCCATGACAGTTGGTCTTCCCATCAATTCTGCATTGGTTCTTTCCAGCAGACGGTCATCTAATGGTAAAACATGATATTTTTCAGCTTCTGCCATAAACAGATCTTGCATTGTCTTAAGTTTATCAGCATTTTGTGATGCCAAATCATTAGCCAGACTGAAATCTTCTTTTGTATTGTATAACTCCCACTTATCGTCAATTAGTGGTTGGCGAGGTTTCAATTCCCATGCAGCCCGGTGAATAGTACGTGCAAACCAACCATCCTGATAAACACCTCTGTTACCAAACATCTCAAAATACTGTACTTTATGCTGCTCGGCTGCTTCGGCAGAATTAAAAGTATATGCCAGGCTGGTACCCTCGATCGGATCCTGCAGTATGCCATTTACCATTTTTGGTGCCGGTATCTTAGTTATTTCATAAACGGTCGGAGCGATATCAATCACATGACCAAATTGAGAACGCATTTCTCCTTTGGCTTTAATACCTGCTGGCCACTGAATTATCATTCCATTCCGTGTACCACCAAAATCAGAGGCTACCTGCTTTGTATAAGAGAAAGGAACATCCATTGCCACAGCCCATCCGGCTGAAAAGTGCGGATAGGTGCTGGGGCCACCCCATTCGTCATAATGTTTCAGCATATCAGGAACAGTCTCCGGCACTCCACTGAAAAAAGTCATTTCACTGTACATGCCGTTCATTTGTCCTTCGGCGCTGGCGCCGTTATCTCCGGCAATAAGAATGACAATGGTGTTTTCCATTACACCTAATTCTTCAATTGCTGTAACAAGTCTGCCAATTTCGTAATCAGTCTGTTCAGCAAATCCGGCATATACCTCCATTTGGCGGATGAAGAGTTTTTTCTCATCAGCAGAAAGTGTTTCCCAGTCTTTAATATCGGCTGGTTTGGGAGCCAGCTGTGTACTTTCCGGAACAATTCCCAGCTTCTTCTGCCGTTCAAGTGTCATTTCACGGATCTTATCCCAGCCCTGATCAAATTTACCTTTATATTTATCAGCCCATGCCTGGGGAACATGATGGGGTGCATGGGTTGCACCTGGTGCAAAATAGATGAAAAATGGCTTATCCGGGGTTAAAGCCTGCTGGAAACGAACCCAGGAAATAGCCTGATTGGTCATATCAGTGGTGAAATGATAATTGGGGTCTTCCGGTGTTTCCACCAGTGTAACGCCGTCATAAATAAGCGGTGCATATTGATTGGTCTCACCACCAATGAAACCGTAAAATTTCTCAAATCCCGAACGAGTTGGCCATCGGTCCTGAGGACCTGAATTTGATATTTCCCAGGGTGGAGTTTCATGATACTTACCAAAAGCAGCTGTATTGTATCCATTCTGTCTCAATACTTCTGCCATTGGCGTAATAGATTGAGGCCTGACCGAAGTATTGCCAGGAAAAGTCGTTGCAGTTTCTGCAATAGAGCCCATATTGTTGCTGTGATGGTTATACCCGGTCAATAATGCTACCCTGGTTGGGGAACAAAGTGCAGTTGTATGAAAACGGTTGAATTTTAAACCGTTGGTAGCAAGGTTATCCATTGTTGGCGTGGTAATTGGGCCGCCAAAAGCTTCGGATACCCCAAAACCCATATCGTCTATCAGGATAACGACAACGTTAGGTGCCCCTTCCGGTGCTTTCACCTCAAACCTGGGAGGTGCCGTTGCATTTCGCACATCAAGTTCCGTGTAAGTCGGGCGGACAGGTTCCTTTATCGGCAGGAAAGTACGGTCAAGACCGTCAGTTGATGTTCCTGCAGCCGGCTGGTCTGCTTTCTTCTGGGTGCACCCTGAAAGCAAAAGACCAGCGAACAACATTAAAACAAATGATTTCTTTTTCATTTTGAATACGTGTAAGATCAGGTATTAAATACTTATTACAGTGAATAACAAACATAGTTAATTTTAGTCTGAAGTAAATACTTAACGATGAGTAATTATATTCAATAAATATAAACTGACTTCTGTCTTAAGTATTTCGGCCTGCATGCTGTGTCGCACAAAAAGAATAGTAAAACGTTGATCTTTGTTTTCATTGACATAACATTTTCACTTTTTCCATCAGAGTCATGTCAGCAGGCCGGCTGAAAATGAATTATTTTTGTTTATTACAGACAAAATTGTTCTGTTAAAATAATTCTATCTTTGCTTGCAGTTGATAATTCTTACACAATTTAAAACAATATAACTATGAAAATCGGGGTTTTAAAAGGGTTGCTGTTTCTCCTCATTTTGTCGACGATAGCTGGTTGTCAGACAAAAAAAGATACAAAGGTATCGGCAGTTATTGATACAGAACAAATAAAAAAGGAGATACAGGCCAAGGAAGATGAATTTGCTGCTACTTATAATGCAGGAGAGAAGAAAAGCATTGGCTATTACGCTGAGGACGCGATTTCGTTTTCTCAAAACAACCCGCCACTTGTAGGCAAGGAAGCGATAGTCGATTATTTAATGGCCAATATAGATTCCCTGAATAAATCCAATAAAATTTCATATACGACCAAAGAAGTTTTTGTATCAAATGATGCCAACCAGGTGGTTGAAATTGGCTATTATACTGTAGTTGACTCTGCCAATAATCCTGTCAATACCGGAAACTACATGGTTCTGTTTGTGAAAAGAGACGGTAAGTATGTCTGTTTAAGAGATATGAGCGCTTCTGACATGCCGGTTAAATAACAAGGTCATAGAATATATAATAATAAGAGGCTACTCCGAAAGGATAGCCTCTTATTATTACCGGGTTAAACCCTGAATAAAATTCATTCACTTATCGTCTTCTGCCGCCGCCGCCACTATAGCCCCCGCTGCTTCTGGAGGCTCCGCCTCCGCTGTAACCTCCGCTTCCGCCATAGCTTCCGCTGCTTCTGGTGCGGGATGCCCCCGTAGAAGCGGGTTTTTGCTGGGAAGAATAGTTTGACCCTGACGGCTTTGCCGACCCGGCTGATCCGGTTGACGGCCTTGTTGATGCAGAAGTACCTGATGATGGCTTCGCGGATGCAGAAGTACCTGTTGACGGCCTGGTTGATGCAGAAGTTCCTGATGATGGTCTTGTTGAAGCTGAAGTCCCGGTTGAGGGCCTTGCTGAACCAGAGGCGCCTGTCGACGGGCGCGTTGAGGCTGATGCCCCAGTCGAGGGCCGTGCAGAGGCATTATTGCGATTGTAGTTGCCGCTGGCATTATTATGGTTCACAGTATTGGAACTGTTTCTCGAATTATTGTAATTGTTATAATTATTTTCATTATGGATCACCACTGTATTACCATAACCGCCGCCATGATAACCGCCGTGGTAATAATGATTACTGTGATAAATACCTATAGCCATTACGGTAAAAGCTGCATGATAGGGAGGATAGTAACCGTAATAATAGGGCGGGGTATAGGGAACATATACGGGAGAATAGACATATTGAACTATCGGTGCTGATTGAACCACAATTACTTCTGTTGTTGCCGGAGCGGCTGCAGGAACAGGCTCCGGGCCGGCATACGCAGGATTAGGTGTGACGGCTGGTGCCGGAGGTGCTGGTTCAATGACATAATTTTTCCCATAAAGGTCTTTGTCTCCAACAATCTGCAGGGTGACTTTTCCCTCCTTATCCTTTGACAGAAGGATCACTGCCACATCCTGTACCTCCGTTTTGCTGACGTCAACCTGAAGTACAAATGTAAAATCAGATTCTTTCTGCTTTGTTTGCACCTTGATGAAATCAACGGTGTCATTAAGGTCCAGGTCGAGATTATTGATCCCTGTCTCCTTCAGGTTAAGGCTTTTTTCAAAATCCTCGATGGTTTTTGATTTCTGAAAAAGATCCAGTACTGCATAGAGACTGAGATTATCTCCGGGCAACCCCAGCAGGGTAGTATCCTGCGCATCCGGGGTCCCTGTCTGGGAAGAAACAGTGACGCTCAATAAACTCATAATGAGTATTGATAATAGCAGGAAGCTTTTTTTCATGATTCTATGGAATAAATGTAAATAACTTAACTTCAAAGTTACTAAAAATGACGATGATCAGAGTGGTGGTTTTTGCCTCAGTAAAGCGTCACCTTCGCTTTCGCTATCGAAGTGATACAATTTAGCTATTGTAATCCGCCTGGCAAGCGCACTTCCGGCAATACTTGCAAGCAGGGCACCGGTCACAGGGCCAGCTATGTATATCCAGAATGCGGTCCATTGTCCGGAAATGACTGCCGGACCCAAGCTACGTGCCGGATTGGTGCTTATCCCTGATATATCGGCTTCAAGCGGGACCATAATGGCATAAAGCAAAGGAAACATATAAGGAGTGAACTGGCGGATCCGTCTGAACCCGATGAAAACAATAAGCAGCAGGACCATTGTAAATGTTGTGATCACTTCACCCAGAAATGCAGACTGTGTTGAGTAGCCCTGTCCAGGGACAGTAACGCCGAAATCTATACTTCTTCCCATCTTACCCCATATCAGCAGAGGTAAACACCCGATAACTGCACCTGTCAGTTGCGACAAAATATATGTAATGGCAAGGCGCCCCTCCAGTTTCCTGAACAGCCAGAATACCATGGTAACGGCAGGATTGATATGTGCCCCGCTTACTTTACCGATAGGAGATAATGCTATAGTTGCCCCTACTGATCCGAAGAGGAATCCCGTTATTATCTGCCGTATCTTAACATTTGGAATAAGCTGCGCCATCGGGCTGCCTGATCCGAACATGAAAATAACTATCGAGAGGCCGCAGAGCAATAACAAGGCCGTGCCTGTCAATTCGGCTACTCCAAATTGGGTACGGTATTTCAGGTACCTCGCATTGTTACGGTCTTCAGTTTCGGTTGCCATAGTGAAAATTTTAGGCTTAAAGGTAATGCATTGCGGTCATTTAGCCATCTGTACAGGCCGGTCGGCCCGGGCACGCGAACAGGCAGGGCACAACTCACGGTCCATCAGCGCTGCCATATGCTCCGGCACCCTCTTGCTGATGTACTCCCTGTGTGCAGGTGTCTGAGTGGTTGCACCGCATTCGCTGCAGGTAAGCAATGGTTGTTCACGGACCACTGTCCCTGTGATAATTGTACGGCGCATGCCATCTTTATCTTCAAGTGAGATAGCTCCTGTCGGACACACCTGCGTGCAGGCTCCGCATCCGATGCAAAGCTCCGACGGTCTGGTATAGTCAAGATGAGCGAGACGGCCTTCCATGGTATCGGCCATTCTCAGGGCATCTATGCCCATCTCACTGCAGGTGACCATACATAGTCCGCACCCGATGCAGATATCGCAGCGAAGGCAACGGCTTGCTTCATTTATTGCCATCGCTTCCGTCAGTCCCTCCTCGATCTTTACATAATTTCCTTCTCCTGAAGTCTCTTCAACGGTTTTTTCAGGCATCATTGAACGTCTCAGGTGACTCCGGTTGTCAGCATTCACAGCCAGGGGACCCACATCAGTGCGTTTAACCGGCCTTCCTGTATCTTTATCAACCGATGAGTTCCTGAGCCATGCATCGATGGAAGCTGCTGCAAGTTTTCCCGACCGTATGGCCTCCACCGCGGTACGTGGTCCGTGCTGACCGTCACCACCGGCGAAGACACCCGGCACACTTGTCATTTTGGTAACAGGATCGGCAACAATGAATCCCCTGTTGTTCTCAACGCCGCTTCCTTCGAGGATTGTCAGATCGGTACCCTGACCGACGGCGAGTATTACGTGATCAGCTTCCAGGTAAAGCAAACGGTTAGCGTCAAATACCGGGTCGAATTTACCGGTCGCATCCTTAACCCGTTCACAGTATTGCAGCACAAACCTGCCATCCTCTTCAATGCGGACTGGTCCCCACCCCGCATGTATCTTAACGCCCTCTGCCACGGCAAGTTCAATCTCATGAGGGCTGGCGGGCATATCACGTCGTTTTTCAAGCGAGGTCAGGTCAACATGGCTTGCTCCCTGCCGCAGCGCTGTAAGAGCCACGTCGATTGAGACATTACCTCCACCCACAACCGCAACGCGTGGCCCCACACGAACAGGTTGGCCGCTGCGTACTGCCCTGAGGAAATCGATCCCGCCCATGACAAACGTGAGTTCAACACCCTCGATGGTCAGCAGGCGTGTCCGCTGTGTTCCCAGTCCGATGAATACTGCGTCGTAATCCTTACGGAATGCCTCAAGGTTTTCAACAGGTGAGCTGGTATAAATCCTCACACCAAGAGCACGGATCTGGTCAAGCTCCTTCTCAAGGAGTTCCGGAGGATTACGGTAGGCAGGAATACCGTATCGCAGCATGCCTCCCGCAAATTCCTGAGCCTCAAAAATATCAGTCTCGTGTCCGAGAATTCTCAGGTAATAAGCGGCAGTGATGCCAGCCGGCCCGGCGCCGATAATTCCTATCTTTTTTCCTGTGTCGGGAGCAATGTCAGGTTTAGGATAGCCTCCATTGGCAAGGCAAAGTTCGGCTGCCCTCGACTTCATTGGCCTTATGAAGACTGCGCCGTTTCCCTTTTTGCGGACACATGCCAATTCGCATGGTGCAGGGCATACAAGGCCGCAAGTAAGGGGAAATGGATTATCCTTCCTAATTACTTCAATTGTGGAACGGTGATCTCCCGAACCCAGATGAGCCAGAAAGCCGGGTATATCTATGTTGGCCGGGCATGTGTTATGACACGGTGCGGCATTTCTGACCAGGCAGAGATTCTCCGGACAGGAAACATTATTTGCATGATTCTCCCATTGTTCACGGAAATAACGAAGCGAACTGCCCAAAGGCCAGGCAGCTTTGAGTCCCTGTGTGGAAAGCCTGACCAATATTTCTTCAAGGGCTGCAAGATGGCCGGGGCCTCCAAGTGCGAGAGAAATCTCCGTTACCAGCCTGGCTGCCCTGGCGAGTAATGCCCGAACTTCCGTATCCTCATTTTCAGCAAGAAGCCAGTGGCGGTAGAGTGCCCGGCGTGTCTGCTTTACCAGGCACGCATGTCCTGTCAGAATCGTGAGGGTGGATGGCACGGGGATGATACCTGCTGCATTAAACGACATCGGATCGCAGGATATGTCGGCTTTTGAAAGGGGGAGAAAGCCTCCCATACCGTCGTCGAGAACTGCAACAGAATCAGAAATGTCAGTATCAGAACCGCCTCCCCAATGCTCCAGCTGTCTGAGAAGATTCCCCGCCCTGTCAATTTCGGTAACGCCTCTTTCCTTCATTCCCTTCCTGAGAGTAATCAGGGAGGTGTTTACACCCCCTTCACCCCTGAAAAGAAGGGCTATTCTGCACCATGTCTCCGGGTTATGGACCAGCCTGTTCCTGTCGTTTAAATAACTTTCCGCAAAGCAACTGGCGGAGCAATTACGCCGCACCTCAATCTCACGGCCCGGGGTTGATATATCGGCCATCTGGCGTATGGTATCCACTGCATTAAGAAATGCAGCTTCGTGCCCGTTAAGCTCAGATGGCAGAAGCAATTCAATTTTCCCGCTGTCGCGGAGGCCAAGGGCTATAAGCACTCCCTCTGCCAGGAGCCATGGGGCTCCGTCCAGTACAGCAGCATTACTGAGCTCCCCGGGGTCCAATCCGGTAGCATCGATAACCAGTTCCGAAGGTCCATGGCCTCTAATGAACTGGCGCCAGGTAAAGGAAACCGGCTCGCCGGATGGGCTGCATTCTGCAAGCCCTGAATCCTTGATTATCTGTAATCGCTGTATTGGCGTCAGGGAAAGTGCTTTCGTGAAAGCAGGAAGCGCTGCGGCAAGTGTGCGGACAGGAGGAATTGCCCCTGACAGTGTAGCTGCACCCTGATCGAGCCACGAAGGGAGAGTCAGATGATCGCTCATGACTGCCTCCTTCCCGGCTCCGGGGGCTCTGCAATTATCTGGCGTGCATATCGTTCGCGTCTTGGGTCCTCCAATTCATTTGTAACACCGAAGGAAAGACATCCGGTCACGCATTTTGTGACGCAGGCCGGCTGCAATCCGTCATCGAGACGATCCTTGCAGTAATCACATTTAACCACCTTGCGTGTTACAGGGTCCCATTGCGGTGTGCCCCACGGGCAGGCTGCCATGCAGCTCTTGCAGCCGACACAGAGGGTTGACTGGACGAATACTATTCCATCCTTTTCGCGTCTTTGCATCGCCCCGGTCGGACAGGCTTTTATACACCAGGCATCTTCGCAGTGAAAACAAGGCATATAAACAAATCTGACACGCGGCCGCCCGGCAATCTCCATTGGGCCGGAACTGATTATCCTGCAGGGAGCCGGTCCTGGTCCGAGATTCTTATTTGTTTTACAGTGCACCTCACAGGCTTTGCAGCCTATGCAGCTTGTATCATCATGTACCAGCGAATACTTACTCATTTCCTGCCTCCTTTCGATGCAACCGGTTTGACAGTTATGACTGTTTCAGTCATGGCACATCCGCCTCCGGCAGGGTCGAAATCATAGAGTTTCCCATGCTGCAGGCGCTGATCAGCAACTCCCAGTCCGCGTGCCCTTGTTGCCAGGGGAACAGTGGCGCCATAGCCATGAAGCATGAATACAGCTTCCGGATGGATCCACGGGGTCACCATAGCTTTCAAAATACCTGTATAACTCCCTCCGCCGTTGACTTCCACATCATCTCCATCCGATATTTCGAGAGCACTGGCACGCTCCGGATGGATCCATAATAGCTGTTTCGGGGCAATTTCGTTCAGAAGGGGATTGTTCAGCGATTGTCCGTGTGCAAGGGTAGCTGTTCTCCCGATAAGCATATTAAAATTGTTTCCTGCCGTTGGCTCCTTTGATTTGTATGGAGGCAGGTTTTCCAGCCCTGCTTTTGTCAGCGCCGCGCTCTCAAACTCGATTTTGCCTGAAGGTGTAGGGAACTTAAGTTTTTCACGTGAGATCAGTTCAGGTTTTTTTGCCAGTGCAACGAAACCTGATTCACGCATGTCTGCCACGGTTATTCCCGTACCGTCAAGCTGGTAGTTCCACAGCTCTTCTATGGTCTGGAAGTCCAGGATGTCCTTAATCCCCATGCGATGAAGTATCTCCCTGAATATCCACCAGGCAGGACGGCTGTCGAAACGGGGGGCAATAGCCTGATCACGCATTGCAAACACCGGTACGGGGCCATTCATCTGGCACAGGATATTTGCTCTTTCGAGGTAAGTCGATTCCGGAAGGATCACATCTGAGAACCACCCGGTCTCCGAATACCGCACATCGATAGAAACCAGCAATTTCAGCTTGTCGAGGGCTTTTTTTGTGGCCTCAGGATCGGGCAGGCCCGTCAGCGGGTCGTGCCGGTAAGCGAAATAGGCTCCGATACCGTAAGGCTGCCCGGTTTCCATTGCCGCAAAAGCCTGGTGAAGCATCCCGATATGTGGGTCCCATTGAGGTCTTGTGGTTCCAGCACCGTCTACCCTTGGTTCATTTATTTTGGGAACCCTTGCAGACAGTTTGTTAAGGCTTTTGCGGCCGTAATGCTCCGGTGATTTACCCAGGATAATCCCTCCCGGTACTTCAACATTTCCCATCAGGGCATTAAGTATCAAAGCTGTGCGGCTGACGTAGAATGACTGCTTATGACGGGCAGTCATCCAGCCCGGATGGAATATCACCTGTGGTGCATCGGCTGCGATCTCGGCAATAAATTCGCGAATCTGATCCGGAGAGATACCGGTATGCTTCTCCTGCCATTCGGGTGTAGCCTCTCTTACTGCCTCTTTCAGGTAATCCATCCCGGTGACATGACTGGCAACAAATTCCTTGTCGTAGAGATCATTCTTCAGTACTTCGTGAATGATGGAAAGGTTGAGTGCATAGTCGCTGTTCGGTCTCACCTGCCAGTAGCGTGTTGCTTTACAAGCTGTGATGCTGGCGCGGGGATCGATATATGTACATTTCATACCGCGTGCCAGGGCAGCCATAAAGGCTTTAGACTCCTTGACCATCAGAGATTCGACTAAATTACGGCCATACAGAACCATGTGTTTTGTATTCTGATAGTCAAAGATCAGTCCTCCGGGGCCTATTCCAAAGACAGAGAGTGCAGCATTATGAATGTTTCCTGCGCATCCGGCATCGTGGTTGAAGTAATTGGGCGATCCAAGGGCAGCCACAAATGTCCGTGTCAGGTCGGAAAAAAACCCACCGCGGTCTGAAAGCATTATACCGCGGCCTCCAAAAGTCTCAATGGTATCCTGGAGCTTATCAGCAATGTAATCGAGTGCTTCATCCCATGTTGTACGACGCCATTGCCCGCTGCCCCTGGGGCCTTTACGGATCAGGGGAGTCTGGGGCCGCTCATCATCAAACTCAAATGCCAGTCCGGCAGAACCTTTTGCACAAAGGCTTGTGCCGATGGCCGCATCGTGGTGATTGCCCTGAATCCAGGTTATCTTTCCGTTTTCAACCGTTACCTCTATTGGGCACCGGACCGCACACATGCCGCACATGCTGTAAACTGTTCTTCTTGCGGCTGTTCCAACACCGGAAACGTTTGGCGCCATTATGGAACTCATGGTATCCGGGCTTCTAAATTTCCGAAAACTGAATGACCACCTTGATATCATCAGGCTGTCTTTCAAGAGCCTTCATGAAATTCTCAGGTTTTTCCCTGCGTGTTATGAGCTTTGCCAGCCATACCGGGTCAGCTTTGGAAAGCGTTAATCCGGCCCTGTACCACTGACGCTTATTGGCATTGACACTTCCCACGATCACAATATTCTTCAATACTGCAGAAGCTGCCACATCGGCTACTGCGCCTGCACCGGTAACACCTCCCTGTCCAACCCCGGTCAGACATAGGATCCCGCTGGCCCCTATTTTATGAATACAATCGGAAATTACCGCACCGACGCCTGTACATTCAATGATGGCATCAGGTTCAAAATCCAGATCAGCCACTCTGCCTGAATGATACGTGGCACCCAGATCACGCACCAGATCAGGCTTGTATCCTTTTTCCATCCTGTCAAGGACATGAACCTCCGAGATCCCCCAGAGTTTCAGGCTCAGGGCAGCAAGAAGTCCTATCGGGCCTGCTCCCGTAACCAGCACGGTTTTAGGTTCCCAATAGGAGCGCCGGCCAATCATGCCTATCTGCTCCATTGCTTTTGTCACCACTGTGGTAGGTTCGAGAAGAACACCAAGTATACCCAGTGATGAGTCAACTTTTACTGCATATTCAGGTTCTATCCTCCACCTCTCCGACATATACCCGTGAATTTCTTTAATTCCTCTTTCGGTATACAATCCGTTTCTGCACATATCCCATTCACCGACTGCACAATTAGGGCAGGGTACAGGATCGGGCCTTCTTACAATTCCTACCACAAGGTCACCCTTCTTAAATGCGGCAGATGTACCGGGATCAATCACGCGGCCCAGTGATTCGTGCCCGAGTATAAGGTGCTTTTGTCCGGGAGGAGCCCAGCCGTATTTTCCCTCGGTTATTTCTACATCGGTGCCGCAAACTCCAACTGCAACAGCTTCAACAAGTATTGATCCGTCGCGCAGGTCCGGTTCGGGCATCTCCATGTATTTTGCCGATCCGGCTTTTTTAGGCTCTACTGTAATTGCTTTCATAGCGTAAATTTTATTTGTCTTATTCTTGTTTATTCCCTTTGAAGACATTTTCCTTGCTGAATTTGAGGGCGTCGTCTTTTGTTATCTGCGCGAACATGTGCATGGTTCTTGCTATCGTGCCGCTCCATCCGGTCTGGTGGCTCGCGCCTATACCCGCGCCGGTATCACCGTGGAAGTACTCATGGAACAGTATGTATTTGTTCCATTCGGGATCCTCCTGAAACTTGCCGATGTTTCCATAAACCGGTCTGCGGCCTGAATCATCAGCCAGGAAAATTGACGAAAGCCTTCCCGAGAGTTCCTCGCCTACCTGGTAGAGATTCATCATGTTTCCCGAACCGGTAGGGCATTCAATAAGAAAGTCATTCCCGTAGTACTGGTAATAATTCATCAGGGCCCTGATGATGATCATATTTACCGGCATCCAGATCGGACCCCGCCAGTTCGAATTCCCGCCGAACATTCCGCTGTCGGAATCACCCGGCAGATAAGATACGCTGAATTCGTCATTACCGACCCGAATTGTATAAGGATGCTCTTTGTGGATCTTTGAGAGAGCTCTTATTCCGTACTGACTGAGGAACTCATTCTCATCAAGCATAACCGTTAGTACCCGGCGCAGATTTTGCTCATTCAGGATTGAAGCCAGCAGCCTGTTGTTATGGCCCGGTTTTCCGGGATTATGGATAAAGGCAGTCAGTTCAGGCCTCGTGGCCAGGAATTTTGAAATCATCTGTCCGACCTCGGGATATTTATCGGCCATCTCCCTGTTATAAACAGTAACGGCACACATTGGCAGGAGGCCCACCATTGAACGGACCTTCAGTTTCTGTGTTCCTCCACCGGGAAGGCACAGGACGTCATAAAAGAAACCGTCAGTCTCATCCCACATTCCTCCGTCTTCATCGGGCCGTATCATGGCTGATGATATCCTGAGAAAGTGTTCGAACAGCTTCATTGTAATGTTGACATATGCCGGATTGACCATTGCCAGCTGAACACTGATCTCTATCATATTCTGACAGAAAAGTGCCATCCATGCCGTACCGTCAGCCTGTTCAAGGTATCCTCCGGTAGGCAGTGCGGAACTACGGTCAAACACTCCTATATTATCAAGTCCGAGAAAACCTCCTTCAAAGGCGTTGTTTCCAGCACGGTCTTTCCTGTTAACCCACCAGCTGAAGTTAAGGAGCAGCTTATGGAAGGAGCGTTCAAGCCATTGAATATCACCTTCTCCACGACTTGCCTTTTCAAGGAAGAAGCTGAATATTGTTGACCAGGCATGGACAGGAGGGTTTACATCGCCAAAATTCCATTCATAGGCAGGTATCTGGCCGTTCGGATGCTGGTATTCGTTACTCAGCATCAGTTCAAGCTGATCCTTTCCGAAGTCTTCATCAACAAGCATCAGTGAGATAACATGAAAAGCGAGATCCCATGCAGCATACCATGGGTATTCCCATTTGTCAGGCATCGAGATGATGTCTTCGTTGGTCATGTGGTGCCACTGTGAATTGCGGATCGCTTGCTGACCTTTTTTTGACGGATCCACACCATGCTGCCTGAGCCACTTGTTTACATCATAGTTGAAAAGCTGCTTGGACCACAACATTCCGGCGAGTGCCTGGCGCATAACCGTAACCTTATCGGCGCTGAAAGACTCCGGGATGATGCTTTTGTAAAATTCATCAGCCTCCTTAAGCCTCGATTCAAATATATTTTCAAAGCTTTTTCCGAAGATGTCATTCAGTTCTTTTTCTGAAAGTTTGCTTTCTGATGATCTTTTTACAAGCCGCAGATTCAGGGTATGTGATTTTCCGCCTTCAATTTCAAGGATATAATCTGCTGCCGCCTTGGTACCGGTCTTTTCAGGATTTACTGCATCATTATTGCCATGAATAATATAGTTATTGATGCCATCCTTGACGTAAGGGCGCAGGATTAGGCGAACCCCATAAACGCTCTGTATTTGTTTCATTGTTTGTAAAGAGCAGATCCTTCGGTTTTTCAGCATAAAGCAGCCATTCACTGCTTCCCTCCTGCGAAGCTCCGATGACACCGTACGAATCGTCAAGGCTTAACTGTTTCAATAAAGGGATATCACTGCCCGGTGTGTCACTCCATGTATTCCGGTACCAGAGAGAAGGCAAAACATGCAGAGAGGCGGTTTCAGCACCACGGTTAAATACTGTCACTCTGATCAGGATATCTTCAGGGGAGGCTTTGGCGTACTCCACAAAAACGTCAAAGTACTGATTGCCGTCAAAAATACCAGTATCAAGAAGCTCATATTCCGGATCAAGGAACCCGCGTATGCGGTTGGTGACCACCAGGTCCTCATACGGGTATGCCTTCTGCGGATACTTGTAAAGGTACTTCATATAGGAGTGGGTAGGAGTGGAATCGAGATAGAAATAATACTCCTTGACGTCCTCGCCATGGTTACCCTCGCTGTTGGTCAGACCGAACAGCCTCTCCTTCAGTATCGGGTCTTTGCCGTTCCAGAGGGCAACAGCAAAGCAGAGCAGCTGTTTGTCATCAGAGATGCCTGCCAGGCCGTCTTCTCCCCATTTATATGCCCGTGAACGGGCATGGTCATGCGGAAAATAGTTCCATGCATCACCGTTCTCACTGTAATCCTCTCTGACAGTTCCCCACTGCCGTTCACTAAGATAAGGTCCCCATTTTTTCCAGGGGACCTTATTTTCACGGGATTCCGTAAGTCTTTTCTTTTCCATATTATGTAGAATATGTCTCTGCAGCGTCTGACAGATTTCCTGCCGTCGGCATCAGATTTAAATTACTGTTCAGTCCCAGTCCATTGATCTGGTTTCCGGACCGGGTGAAGCCACATTATCCTCGGGAGACCCCTTGAGCTGACTGGCGATCTCTTCCCTGATGGCTGACACTGCATCAAAATGGGAGAGGTGTATTTTGCCCGTCAGATGACCTGGCAGGTGCGAACGTTTCAGACGGTCCATCACCGGCCCCTTCACCTCGGAAAGATGCAGTTTTATCCCTGAATCCTTAAGCCTCAGGTTTACTGCTTCAAGGCTTTCGAGTGCGGAGAAGTCAATGGTATTTACGGCAGGGCATTCGAGGATGACATGCTTAACAGCAGGATTGGCAGCCACTGAATCATTTATAAGATCCTCAAGGAACCTTGCATTCGGGAAATAGAGGCTCTCATCAACCCTGAGAGAGAGTATTTCAGGATCAGTTATTACTTCATGGCGTTTTACATTCCTGAAATGTGTGGTGCCGGGTATCTGTCCGACCACTGCGACATGGGGCCTGGAAGTACTGTACAGATGCAGCACTATTCCAAGTGCTACACCCGCGATAAGACCTGCTTCGACACCTTCGGCCAGTGTGACGAGTATTGTGGCCAGCAGTGCTACAAAGTCAGCTTTTGAGAATGCCCATGTATGTTTAAGCGCCGTGAAGTCAACCAATGACATGACGGCAACAATTATTGTAGCTGCCAGTGTGGCTTTCGGCAGGAAGAACAGCAGAGGTGTAAGGAAGAGTGTTGCCAGGGCAATGCCCACGGCAGTGAATGCTCCGGCAGCAGGTGTCTCAGCCCCGGCTTCAAAATTCACCACTGAACGTGCAAAACCGCCGGTTACTGGAAAACCACCTGAAATGGCAGAGCCGATATTCGAAGCTCCAAGGGCAATAAGCTCCTGGTCGGGATCGATGCGCTGGCGTTTCTTTGCTGCAAGTGTAAGTGCCACTGAAATAGATTCCACGTACCCCACAATTGAGATAAGCAGTGCCGGAACCAGGATTTTCAGCCATAAGGCAAAATCAAGGGGTGGCATAGCCACTTTCGGTAAACCGCCAGGTACTTTTCCAACGATTTTTACCCCTTTTTCGTCGAGTCCCAGAACGGCTGTTATGACAATGGTAAGGATGATAGCAACCACAGGTCCTATCTTCACCAAAATATCCGCCACCTTGGCTCCCATGCCGGCCTTCACCAGCAAAGGTTTAAGCCCTTTCCTTACCCAGAACAGGAATATCAGTGATCCGATACCTACTGCAGCAGTTGCCAGGTGAACTGTCGTTATACTGTGAAAAATTGAGATGGCAATTTCAAGGAAGCTCTCTCCCTCAGCGTGTATTCCCAAAACGGGTCCCAGCTGGCCGGCAGCAATCTGTATCCCTGATGCGGTGATAAAACCGGCAATTACCGGGTGGCTCAAAAAGTTGGCAAGAAAGCCCAGTTTCAGGAATCCCATCAGCAGCAGCAGTAACCCTGATACCATTGCAAGGGCAATGGCTGCCCCCAGGTATTCAGGTGTGCCCTGTGATGCAAGCTTTCCGGCAGCGGCGGCTGTCATAAGGCTGGCCACGGCAACCGGTCCCACGGCAAGAGATCTTGAGGTGCCGAATATGGCATACAAAATAAGCGGAGCCATGGATGCATATAAACCGATCTCGGGTGGCAGGCCGGCCAGTATGGCGTAGGCCAACGACTGCGGGATCAGCATCATCGTCACGATAAGGGCAACAATAAGATCATTTGAAAAGGTCTTGCTGTTATATTTTGCACCCCATTCAAGAATGGGTAAGTAGCCTTTTATCGCACTTGCAAATGTTACTTTCTTCTTTTCAGAGCCATTTTTGGTTGATTCCATTAATCCTGGGGTTTTATTTATTTATACTGCAGGGACAACTGTTTTATCCTTTTTGCCCATAATGGGGGCAATAATATAAGCAAGAATAATGGTCCATAAAGTCCATATTACAACCATCGCCACCATATTTGGTTTTACACCCGGTATGGTAAAGACTCCTATCAACACAGCTGCTATATTGCGTGTGCCCATTCCGAGTGACATAACAATTTTCTCGCTGCGCTTTAAGCCAAATCCGGTATAAAAGGAGATCAATCCCATAACAAATGTAAATATGGTCAGGGAAAGCATCGCCATGCTGCCGGCAGTAGCCCACATCTGTTTGTAATAGAGCAGTATGCAAAATATGGTTGTTAATAAGGTACTCAATCCAGCCAGTTTCTTTACAGGACTGAAG
This sequence comes from uncultured Bacteroidales bacterium, assembly GCA_963719235.1. Taxonomy (GTDB): domain Bacteria; phylum Bacteroidota; class Bacteroidia; order Bacteroidales; family VadinHA17; genus SR-FBR-E99. Next base: position 10,707 of record CAVRBS010000017.1, on the reverse strand, counting down.
ATTTTATCGGCCACATTGCCGGCAAAAGTCTTAATTAAAGCGCCAATCAGTAAAGGTAAAAGAACTGAAATAAAGAGCGGCTTCAGGAGTAACATCACTTTCAGGTCAATCCCCTTTACCAACATGGGTGCTAATATGGGCATTAATATTGCAGTGCCTATCGCTGCCACCGGGATGAAGGCTCCGGCAAAGGCAACATCTCCATGCGCCTTTGGCAGAAGCGGCGGTAGAAAAGGTGCACACGGAGCCAGACTGCCGATAAACAATACTATTATATATCCATTATCAAGAGGAATAATTAATGTAATAAGCCAGGCGATAGCCGGGCCAATTATCCAGCCCAACCCCAAAGTTAAACCCAGGAACTTTGGATTTCCTGGCTTTTAAGAACATCTCCCCCAGATTGACCTGTAGTCCCATAACTAAGAGGTTTGCTACGGTGAATACGAAAACCAGCGGTTTGAAAATAGACTGACAAATCTGAATAAAAGCTTCCATAATTACCTATTTTGTTTGATTAATACCTGATATTGACCGGGCCAGCATGCTTCCCGGAATGTTCACTGCTTTAAATCCGTTTTGCATAAGAATGCGGGTTGCATAATAAGAGCGCTGTGCCGATCTGCAGAATGACGCTATCTGCTTGTCCTTCGGCAGTTCAGCCAGGCGGGAACGCAGCTGCGGAAGAGGTATATTTACCGCTCCCGGAACAGGATCTGCCTCAACCTCCGGCGGATTACGCACATCGAGGAGGAAGCTGTCGCCCAGGTTGTCCCAATGAGCAACCGGCATGTCGCCCCTCAGGATATTTGCAGCGATCATGCCCGCAAAGTTGACAGGGTCTTTCGCGCTTCCGAACGGAGGAGCATAGCAGAGTTCAGATTCCTCCAGATCATATATTGTACAACCCATCTGAATTGCCATTGCAAATGAATCGATTCGCTTTGGAACTCCATCTTCCCCGAGTACCTGCGCACCAAGCACTTTGCCATCTGACTTGCGGAAGATCATTTTCACGATGAGCATCTTTGCTCCCGGGTAATATCCTGCATGTGAATTGGGGAAGAGGTACACTTTTTCGTAATCGGTATCTCCAAGTCTGATGAGAGTCTTCTCGCTTACACCTGTCTGCGCTATGGCAGCTTCGAACAGCTTGCATATTGATGTACCCTGTGTGCCGCGGAACTTCGATTTGCGCCCGGCTATCACATCGGCTGCAATGCGCCCCTGCCTGTTTGCCGGACCTGCCAGCGGTATCAGAGTCCACTGCCCTGTAACAAAATCCTTTACCTCAACCGCATCGCCAACAGCCAGGATATCGGGATCGGAAGTGATCATATGTTCATTTACCCTTATACCTCCAAGTTCTCCGACTTTGATCCCGGCCATTTTTGCAAGTTCAAGCTCAGGTTTAACTCCTATGGACATGACAACTATGTCTGCTTCATAAACCTTTCCCTTTTCGGTAAGAACTTCCAGTCCGCCATTCTCACCTTTACGGAAGCCTGCCACACCGTCACCTGTTTTCACGGTTATCCCGTGTTTTTTCATATATCTTTTAACGACCCGTGCCATTTCGGGGTCAAGCGGAGGCATGACCTGGTCGAGTTTCTCAATAAGTGTGACACTAAGGGCCCTTTCAACAAAGTTCTCCGCCATTTCCAGTCCTATAAATCCTCCGCCGATTACCACTGCTTTCTTTGGTCTTGAAATCTTGTCTACACCGGTGAATGAATTTCCTACCGAATTGTCAGTATCCCTGAGAAGCCACTCTTTGATATTTTTCGAATCTGCAATAGTTCTTACTGAGAATATACCCGGAAGATCGAGCCCCGGAAGGGGAGGTCTTACGGGCGCTGCACCGGGAGAAAGTACCAGTTTGTCATATTTTTCAGTTGTTACTTCACCGGTAAGATGATTCTTCAGCTTAACAGTTTTCTCTTTCGGGGAAATGCCGACAACTTCACAATTTGTCCGGCAGTCCATGTTGAATATCACCTTGAACATCTGTTCGGTGGCAACGAGAAGCTTTGATTCTTCGTCGATTGATCCGCCTACATAGTATGGAAGGCCGCAGTTAGCATATGAAACAAACGGACCGCGTTCTACCATGAGGATTTCAATTTTTTCATCAAGCCTGCGCAGTCTTGCTGCACAAGATGCTCCGCCTGCTACTCCTCCAACGATAATGACTTTCATAGATTTTACCCTTTTTATTGTTATTACTTTAAATTATATTATTGCAATATTTTTGAAAAGCTATATGCTGCAATTCTATATAAGATGAATAAAAATCATCATCCTTATTATGAATGAAATAATAATATAAAAGTAGGCGTAGTTAGCTTCGGGTGCAATACCGAACAATGAGTATTTATTTTCAGATACTTATTTTAATTTCGTGTTCAATCTTATTAATGCCAGTATTTCTCCACATGAACCTGTCCCGGTTCATTTTTTAAATCTTCCCTAAAACCCTGCTGCAATAGTATCTTCAGCATTTCTTCGCTCATTTGCGGACTGCCGCACATAAACACATGGGTGTTGTCAGGACCGGGACTGAAGCCCCATGTTTTTTCAATTATTCCATTTTTCCAGACATCCTGAACGTACCCTGATGCCTCCTTCCATGGAACTGGCTCTTTTTCCGGTCGACTGATAACCGGGATATACGTTACGTTTGAGCGAAGATGCTGCATGGCCATCAATATGGAACGATAGCCTAAATCCCAGGAGTGCCTTGCTCCGTGGATGATGGCAACCCGCCGTTTGGGCTGTGAACTCAAGTAAGTGCTCAGCATACTGATAAATGGCGCAAGTCCTGAACCGGTGGCCATAAAAACCAGATTAGCCCCTTCCGGCACCTTCGAATTATCATAATTAAACTTTCCGACAATCTTTGGGGAAAGCCAGATGCGGTCACCGATCCTTAGGTTAAACAGCCTGGGAGACAATGTGCCTCCGGGAACAAGCGCAATGTAAAATTCGAGAAACTCACGGTTAACAGGTGAAGACGCGATTGAATACACACGTTTGATGAGCTTTTCAGGATCGTCGGGAGGGTGAATTTCAGGTTCATCCAGTTCACAACGCGGAGCCGAGCCGGGTAAGCCCAACGAAGTAATCTGACCGGGCAAATACTCAGGGATTTCCCAACCATCAGGCACAACCTGAAGGACCATCAGCCATGGAGAAACCTCGTTTCTCAGGGTTACTATTGCATTCAGCAGTTGCTCGCTCATAACATTACTTTTCCGTCATTAAAAAATTATCCGGCGCCTGTGTTCTTTGCATTCATTTCCGGTCTGCCGGCAGAATCATCACAATCACATTCCGATTCTGCATACGAATTGCTGCAAATGTTGTGAACAGGGTTCCTCTTCATTTTGGGAACATACACCATCCGCAATCCTAAATTCTTCCTATTTTCCCATGCCCATATTTTTGATTTTGGGCCTCTTCCCAACCGATGAAGCTTGATGGTACGTGAACCCATTCCTCTTCCGGTACCGGCTCGAGGTGAATCGCACCTGACGGGCATCCCATGCCGCAGGCACCGCATCCCACACACTTGTCCATGTTGTATACTGACATCCGGCCGTCCGGGGTCCTTTTCCACTTATGTGCAAAAAACTGGCAGCGTCTGACGCACTCCCCGCAATTTGTACACTTGTCATAATCCTTTACAATGCGGTAGTTCGATCTCTCAACTGTTTCCGTAAGCTTTCCCAAACGCCCTCCCTGCAATATGGAGCAGCAGCAACCGCAGCAGTGACAGCCGCCGACGAACTGAGGCTCCTCTGCTCCCATGGTAAATCCGTAGAACCCCTGGATCATCATGGTTCCCATGGCATCAAGTTCATTCCAGAGCTTAATGGCTTCATCACGGCTGATCACATTTTCCGAAAAAGGAACCACAGGCGGCATCCCCACGAAACCACAACGCTTATTAGGCATCTCACAGCTGTGGCCGTGAGCAGCCACTTTCTCTTTCTTGCACACACAATCGATCACAAGGAAACGGTCGTGCCGCTGGAAGTGTGCGTCAATGTCGTTATGTGGCTCCTTTTTAAGCCATCCCGGTTTAAGAGAACCACGGAATGGAATTGTTCCCTGCGGGCCGGGTCGCGGAGCAAATATCTTTTCGCCCCCGCCTTCGATGACGTATTGCTCATATGTCCTGGCAAATTCTGTGCTTTCAGGTTTAACCTCCTGCAGGTATGATTTATACCAGCCAACAAGGAAAGGGAAGAGCCTGTATTTCTTAACACTTTCTTCTTTAGCCTGACCGGGTTTTGCCTCAACTTTTCCAAGTCCCTTAACACCGGTTTCAAGTGCAAGGGTGTCCGCTTTAACCATGCGCCGGGGTATCATTCCCTCGAGTAATACGGTCACTTTATCAACAGGAAGTCCCAGCCGTTCAGCAATCTCACCGGCAGTCTCAAGTTTCCGGCTCAGTGTACTTGCAACCAACGCTTCCTCAGGAGAGAAGGCCATTTTAATCAGCTTTATTTCCGATCTGGAAGGAGTTCTGGTAAAACCGGCAGGCAGTGCATCGAGTGCATCTGCCAGTTTTTCATATATATCTTCGGATATTTTCAGATTGTTCATTGACAGCTATTTTAGGTAGTTGTTTTATAATCTTCCTTATTATAAACCCTGGCCCAGATAGATACCAAGTGAATGGGCGATCCTCATAAATTCACTGCTGGCGGGTACTGATCTGACTTTGTCAACAGCATCTTGCAGTGGTACAAAACTGATATCGGGGGGCATGAACGATACCATTACACCATTCTGGCCTCCTTTCAATACCTGAACAGAACCCGCACCGTATGCCATCCCCAGCTGATGGTCGGTTGCCGTGGGATTTCCGCCTCTTGCCCAGCTGCCAATTACCAGCGGATAGGCTTCGCGTGTGATTGCTTTTTGCAGCCTTGCTGAAACAGTGGTAGCAACCTGGCCAGCCTGAATTGTTACCGGCAATCTTCCCGCGGATTGGTTCTTTGGTTTATGAGTGCCATCGGCAAACTTTGCTCCTTCGGCCACCACCACCAATCCATATGGTCTTCTTGCAGATATTTTATCATTCAGGCGGGAGGCCAGATTTTTCAGATCGCAGGGAATCTCCGGCATGAGTACTGCATCGGCACGAACGGCAATACCTGCCTGAAGGGCAATCCATCCGGCCTGTTCACCCGGAACCTCGACAACGGCAATTTTACTCGCAGACTTTGCGGCCTGAAAAGCCTTGTTAAGCATTTCAATGGTAACGCTTAATGCACTGTTGAAACCGAATGATATTGCAGTTGAGGCAATGTCGTTTTCAATCGACCGCGGAATACATACCGTATGCAACCCTTTGGAATGCAGCTTATTCAAAACTACCAGCCCCTGACCTCCCACAATTGAAATCAGAGCATCGATATCCTCTTCCCCCAACCGTTTCAAAATCCGATCAGAGAGATCTGCTTCTTTACCGTCTTTAGAGGAAGCATGAAATGGATCGATCCTCGGAGCCTGACCAAGAATACCACCTGTTGACGGATCGAGGTTTTCAATAAGTTCAGGGCTGAGGGTAAGAAGTCCTCCGGAGGGATAGCGTTCCGGGAATAACAATCCTTCAAAGCCGTCACGAATGCCAACCATTTCCCATCCTAATTTGCCTCCCGCAATGGCAGCGCCCATTACGACTGCATTAGTGCCGGGAACAAATCCGGACCCGACATTGATGGCGACACGTCTGTGCGTGCCGGCATGCCCAAGTGATTTGATCATAATATTAGTATATTTTAATTGTTTAGGCTATAATTTAAAGATTAAAATCTACCTTTATTTAACACTTCTGGTTTTGGTCTTTTTAGCCCTTGCAACTTCATTATTTTTTGGGAAATACAAAAATCACGGCTGCCCTTACGCCAAAGGGTGATTTCGCACCTTCGGGGGCAGCAACCTGAATGCGTGGTCCTACCTGAAGCTGAACCAACTGATTGCCGAATTTTGTAAGCCCGCCCGCCATAATATTAATATAGGAAGTGGTGGTATTTGCTTCCCAGTTGAATGTCGTTTCAGAATTAACCGTAAGTCCCGCACCGCTTTTCCAGTTGTGGGTAATAAATGGTTGTAGGTACATTTGGTTAACATCACTTCTGTCAGCATCGCCTGCAACTGACCAGATTTGATTTACAAGAATACCAACTGTCCAGCCTTTGGTCTGTTTCAGTGCAATAGCGGTAGGTCCAACACCAAGCTTTTTTGTTCCTAACATATCATCGGTAGCAGTAGGAATTAAAAACGCTCCTCCCAATCCCCATACAAATCCATTTTTAACTACAGCGTTAGAAATCCATCCGCTTACCAGTGCATCGGCTAGTCCGCTTTGCCGGGTATCCTCACCGGTAATGTCATACTGGGCTATCACTGGCACAATATATCGCGTAATAAGGCTGTATTTGGCATTCAGACTGAATGGAACAATCGGCTGGATGTTCAGTGTATTTCTCGAACCATTGTAATCGCCGATTGCCAGATCCATGTTATTCTGAAATGGCAAACTGATAAGTGCCCCGATCGGGTTTGCCAGTTTTTTGGCAATCGCTGCAGCATCATTTGCCTCCGGTTTCTGATTTTCCTGTGCGAAGGCGCAAACATTAAAACTGATGTATATCAGGGCTATCGCTGCAATTACTTTCATTTTCATCATTTTCAGGTTTTCCATCATTTCCCTGCTTCCAGGTTCTTTGCCCGCATTTCTTCCCATTCCTCCATGCTTTTTGGAGTATAGAACCACTCCTCTGCCGATACCGGTTCCAGTTCAAGTGCGCCGGGATCGCACGCAATCACGCAAACGCCGCATCCTATGCACTTTTCCCGATTATATTCAGGCATACCATCATCACGGTTACCATCGGTATGAGCATAAGTAGGGCAACGATCGATGCAAATACCGCAGGCTGTACATTTATCGTAATCTTTGACAATGCGGTAGTTTGAAGGCTGGCTGGGATAGTGGTGGCTGAATACAGCACAGGCATAACGGTCGCAATTGCAGCCGCCTACAAACTGCGGGGTTTCGGCGCTCATCTGAAATCCGTATGCTGCATTGCTTACATGTCCCATTTTTTCGAGTTTTCGAAGAAGCTGGTCAGCATCCTCGCGGCTCAGCACATGTTCTCCCAATGGCACACTTGAAGGCAGTCCTAAAAATCCGCAGCGTTTTAACGGATAGCGGCTGTCATCCTTCCCCAGAGCCTCCATCTCCCTTTTACACACACAATCCATTACCAGGAAACGATCGTGTCGCTTCAAATGAGCGTCAATATCGAGATGCGGTTCCATTGTGGCCATCAGTTCAGGCTTAAGCGAGCCTCTTACCGGAACAACGCCCAGCACGCCGGGCCGCGGACCAAGGATCCGTTCGCTGCCACCCTCCACCATATACTGATGGAAAAGTTCAGCGAATTCTGTGCTTTCAACCCGCATGCATGCTTCGTACCATCCGATCAAAAAAGGACCAAGCCGGAAGAGCGAATCTTTTCCGGGAGGCGGAGCCGGCATACCCGGGTATGACGGCGGACCTTTCATCCGAACCAGTTTCCTCGATATAAGTCCTGATAATATCACGATAGCATCATCCTCGCTGATGCCGGCACGCCTGGCTATATCGGCAGGATATTCGTACGCGATTGTCATATGACCGGCAAGAGAAACCTCCTCAGGAGAAAACACCATCCTGAGCAGTTTTACTTCCACGCCTGATTTCATCCTGGGAAAGCCCTGAGGCGTTGCATCCAGAACCTGAGCCAGTCGTTCGTATACATCTATTGTCTGATCCTGATTATTCATAATTTTACCTCCTCTGACTGTAAAGTTTTCTTTGAAGAAAAGTTTCCGAAATAAATACCGAGTGATCCTGCGATCTTCAGGAATTCACTGCCGGCAGACACCGTTCTGACTTTATTGATCACTTCCGCCAATGGCACGTACTGAATTTCAGGAGGGGCAAAAGCAACCATTACCCCATTCTTTGAGGCTTTCAATGCCTGGATAGCTCCTGCCCCGTATGCCATACCCAGTTGCAGGTCCACGGCAGTGGGCGATGCCACCTCTTGCCCATGGTCCGACGACAAGCGGATAAGTTTCCCTCTCAATAAGCAATTGGAGTTCCCTTGCAAGTGTCTCGGCTGTCTTTTCAAACGGAACTATGACTTGCTCAGATGCCTCTCCGGTTGCTTCAGGCGGCAGCGAAACTATTCGCGAGGAACCGGATTTCTTTTCCGGTGATTTTTTAAAGAGTTTCACACCTTCCGCCACAATCACCAAACCATATGGCCTCCTGGATGAAATCTTTTCATCCAACCTTCGTGCCAGCATGTTAAGATTACAGGGAATTTCGGGCAACAGCACCGCATCGGCAGAAATTGCTATGCCGGCCTGCAGCGCCAGCCACCCGGCCTGCTCACCTATTACTTCCACTACGGCAATTTTTCGGGCAGACCTGGCCGCCTGTTTGGCACGCCCGAGCATTTCGATTGTAAAGCTCAGAGCGCTGTTAAATCCAAAGGATACCGAAGTAACGGCAATGTCGTTCTCAATGGATTTTGGAATACAAACTGTATGCAGTCCCTTGCGATGCAGCTTATAAAGAATACCCAGGCCCTGGTTTCCAACCACTGAAATCAATGCGTCAATGTTTTCTTCCTTCAGCCTTTTTAATATTTCATCAGAATGATCCACCCCGCCATTACTCATGCTGTGGTGTCATGAAACGGATCGACCCTGGGTGCCTGGCCAAGAGTACCTCCTTCAGAGAGATCCAGGACTGCGACGCTTTGCGGGCTGAGTGTAACCAGTCCGCCATCGGGATAACGATCGGGGTGCAACAAGCCTTCAAACCCATCGCGGATTCCGACAATCTCCCATCCCAGCTGGCCGGCTGCCTGGGAAGCTCCTGTAATGATGGTATTGATTCCGGGAAGATAACCGGCACCCACATTGATCGCGATGCGGCGGATAATACCTCCGTGTCCGACATGTTTAATCATAGTTTCCTGCTTTATGTTTTATTTCTCCTGAGTCTCGCGTCCAAACGCCTTATCGATCATAGCCTGAAAGCGTTTAACCACTTCATCAGAAGGAGTTTTGTAATCGTCGAGTTCGTAAACAACACCCAGCGATTCATACTTGCCAAGGCCAAAACGGTGATAAGGCAGAAGCTCATAATCAATCACATTTTTGTGAGGTTTAATGAATTCGAGAACTCCAAGTACATGTTCATCGTCGCAATTAACCCCGGGAATAAGCGGTGTGCGGGCAATAAAATCAACGTCGGGGAAAGTTTCATAGGCTTTTTTGAAGTTTGCAAGAATCCGTTCGTTGCCAACACCTGTCCACTTCTTATGCCGTTCCGAATTCATTAACTTAAGGTCGTGGAGCATGAGATCTACATGAGGAAGTACTTTTTCCAGGAAGGACCATGGGGCATTGCAGGCCGTTTCAATGGCTGTATTTATACCCCTGTTGTGGGCTTCCTGCAGACAGGCTGCTGTAAAGTCGGGTTGCAGCATCACCTCACCTCCGCTCATTGTCATACCACCGCCGGTATTGCGATAGAATGAGGAATCCTTTTCAACTTCTTCCATTACCTCTCTCACTGTCATCATTTTGCCATACATTTCAAGGGCTCCTGTGGGGCAAAGTGCGGCAAGTTCATCAGTCATGGCCAAAGCCAGCTGCCAGTTAACTTTTACCTGTGAGTCGTCTCCTTCCACAAAATAAAAGCGCCTTCTGGGAAGGGGGCTTTACAGGCAAATGCTACACTTCTTTCCCTTCACATTTTTTCGGGTCGTATGAAACTTCCGGCTTCAACCTTATACTTTCAGGATTGCCGCACCATTTGCAACGCAGGGAACAACCTTTAATAAAAACATTTGTACGGATTCCCGGGCCATCATGGCTGCAATACCTCTGGATATTCAAAACTCTGCCTTTAATATCCAATATATTTATTGTTTGAGTTGTCATAATTTTGCCTCCTTATTTTCCAAAGTAAATACCAAGTGAATCCGCCACCTGAAAAAACATGCTTTCAGCAGGGACTCTTCTTATTTTGTTAATAGCCTCTGCAAGCGGAACGAACTTAACATCCGGAGGAACAAATGACACCATTACCCCTTTACTACCGGCTTCCAGAGCCTGAATAGCTCCTGCACCGTAAGCTACACCCAACTGGCGATCGACTGCCGAAGGTGCACCACCTCTGACCCAGGGACCAATTACCATCGGGAAAGTTTCTTCGGCTATCTGCAGTTGCAAGCCTGTTGCCACAGCCTGTGCAGCCTGGCCTGAGCTGTTAATCACAAATTCACTGTTGGAATCGCTGGTTGCCAGAGGCGACAACGAAGCTTTAAGTGAGGAAACGGGTTCTTCATTCTTAGGTTTATTAATAATTTTTGCACCTTGCGCCACTACCACCAGACCCCATGATTTTTTACCAGACATTTTATTTTTTAAATGTGCTGCCACATTTTTCAGATCAACCGGAATTTCAGGAATCATTACCGCATCGGCAGCAACAGCAATACCGGCCTGTAGGGCAATCCACCCTGCTTCCTCACCCTGTACCTCAACGACTGCAATTTTATGGGCAGCTTTTGCAGCCAGACGCGCACGGTCGAGCATTTCGATTGTAAAAGTCAGGGCAGTGTT
>CAVRBS010000016.1:0-261157 GCA_963719235.1 uncultured Bacteroidales bacterium | reverse complement strand
TGATAAATTCAGGTTGCATGAGACTGGTTCCGGGATCCGGGATCTGGTTTCCGGGTTCAAGGTTATTTTTTGACTAATTCCACTCTCCTGTTCTGAGCCCTTCCTTCCTCTGTACTATTATCGGCAACAGGTTTATCCTGTCCATAACCTACCGGACTTAAGCGGTCAGCGGATATTCCCTGGGCAGTTATTGCTGAGACAACCGAATTTGCCCTTGCTTCAGACAGTGTTTTATTAGATGCCGGGGTTCCGACATTATCCGTATGTCCTTCAACACCAATTTTAAGATCCGGATTTTCCTTAAGCATCTGGACTATCTGTTGGATGATTGGCTTTGATTCATCCCTGATATTTGATTTACCGGTGTCAAAATTGATGTACAGAGCTATATGGCCATCGCGATTGATAGCATCAAACATATCACTTGCAGTGACATCCTGCTTCATAAGTTCTTTTAAAACTACGGTGAGATAATAGTCATCCCCTCCAAGTGACACCACTTCTACCCACAATTCATTTCCATCCTTAACGGCTTTCCCCACTACCATATTTAAGCCATTGTTTTCAGCACATCCGGCATCCTGAGGCGCACCCTCATAAATGACAGTTCCACCATTGCTTCTAATTGCATTAGCATAGTTACGCATTATCTGAATTACGCTTGATTTCGTGGCATCTTCCTTCAAATAATATGCTCTTTTAAATTTCCTGCCCTCAATTGTGCTGCAATTCTTACCGGTGAAGAAATTGTAGCTGTCAAACTCAATATCTTCCGCGGAATAGATCATGTAGTTGGGCATCCCCGAAAACCAGGGAGTGTCCTTATATTCAGACTCCTCATCCTGAGCCTGAACCTGAGCTGTGGCTGCAGCCATAAGACAAGCTACAATCAATACACAAAATTTACTTTTCATAATTCCCATTTTTAATAACAGAAGTTATAATAATGTTATTTGTTGAGGGAATTTATGAAAAATATTAAGACATGTCAAGTTTAATTTTGCCACTGCAGGGTTGATTAACCGGTCACCCCTGCGTGGCCTCACAATCTATATAATCCTTCTTCAAAATCAATCAGCCACTATGGGGTCATCTAACGGTTTAGCAGCTTTCTGTATGTAGATAAAATGCGAGCAAAAAAATACAGCCCCGTTGGGGCGACCTGTTTTCCTTTCCGGTTTGCCTTGCCTCCCGGCAATGTTAAATAATATTTAATTTATTGAAAATAAATACAATATCCCGATAATAAACCGTATCTTGAGCGAAAGTGACAATAATAGCAGTAATTAAATTATGATCGAGAAGAAACCAATCGTTTACAAATCACCCGATCTTTCTAAATTGAAGGAGGTCGTTATTGACCACAGAACAAGAATATATATAGCTCCCGGCGCAGATGTTGAAGAAGCCAGGAGCCGCTATTTATCACTTGTACAAACAAGAAAATTAAAGTAGTATTTCTGGGAGAAAGATAGCCTCCCGCATCCAGTTTTATCTTTTCTTACAGCCGATACCGGGAAGATCTTCCGGCAATGTATAATAAGGCGCCTTATAGACCGGTCCTCCTGTGAACGGTTCCCTTGCAGGGTCAATATGCGGGTCAAGGTCTATGAAATCAAAACAACCCTGTCCTGCCGCAAAGTGAACGGCGCATCCAAGAGCGAGTTTTGTTTCCAGCATGCACCCTATCATCAGCTTGATATTGGCGCTGCGTGCGATGGCAGCTATATCCAGCGCTTCTATAATGCCCGACTTCATAAGCTTTATGTTGATGACATCGGCGCATCCTGTGCGAACAACATTGATGGCATCAGCGCTGGTAAAGACTGATTCATCAGCGCCAATCAGCACTGAAGTGTGATCCTTTACATACTTCATTCCTACCAGGTCACTTTTTATCACCGGCTGCTCAAACATTACCGGGCGGATGTTATTCTTTTCGAGCTCATTGAGGAAATGGACGGCTTCCGTAGGAGAGTATCCCTGGTTGGCATCAAGGGTTATCCCGCAATCCGGAGCTCCGTCCTTGATGGCAAGCAAGCGGTCGATGTCATCTAACAGGTTCTTGCCGACCTTGGTTTTCAGAACCCGGTAGCCTGCCTTTGCCAGCTTCACGGCATTTGCTTTTGCCACTTTCGGTGGAACAATGTCAATCGTATAGTCTGTTTCCGCCTTGTTTCCCGCTCCTCCGAAGAACTGGTACATAGGGATATTCAGAAGTTTGGTATATGCATCGAGCAGCGCCATCTCAATAGCACAGCGGGCAGTGACCTGTGCCCAGAAAACGCCCCTGAGGGTTTTGGATATAGCCCGGTAATCAGTGATCTCCTTTCCTTTTATAAAGTCGATACAGCTGTTGAGCGTAGCCAGCACAGTAGCCTGGTTCTCGCCGTTGATGGGTTCCAGGGGAGCTGCTTCGCCGTAGCCTTCAATACCGTTATCCAGCACTACCGTCACAATCGCGTTTTCGATGTTGTATTTTGTCCCGATGGCAATCTTGAACGGCTCATCCAGGTCGACATTGACCGGATCAATGAATACCTTCTTTACTTTAATTTTTTTCATTTTTCTTTCCATTTTTTTAACAGTTCAAGTAGTGATCCGATCTGGTCATCCGTGTGACTGATGGAGACTGCAATTCTTATCATATTCAATTCCTGCATGACAGGATAGTTCATAAAAGGAGCAATAATACCATTCCCCTCAAGATAAGAGTAAAGGCTTTTTGCTCTTTCCGGCCCGTCCATAATTATTGGTATGATCGGAGTATCAAAATGACTGGTATGAAAACCAAGTCTGGTAATTTCTGTCCTTAACTTTCCCGCTTTGTCAAGCAGCTGATAACGCAACTCAGGATGCCCGCAGATGATTTTCAGGGAGGCAATGCCTGCAGCCGCTATTGGTGGCGGCAGAGCCGTGGAGGCCTGATATGTTGTGGATCTTTCCCTTATCAGTTCTGTAAGATCCTTCGTGCCGGAGATAAAACCGCCGTACCCTCCCAGCGCCTTGCTCATCGTCTCAGTCTGGAAGACTTTTCCGGCTTTGTGAAGATTGAAATGCTCAGGAGTTCCCTTACCTGTTGCTCCCAGAACACCTGTTGAATGAGCATCATCGACGACCAGGATGGCGTTGTGTTTCTTCACCACAGGATATATCTCATCTAGGGGTGCGATCTCTCCCGTAAGTGCAAAAATGCCGTCCGTAACGACCAGCGGGTCGGAGCCTTTGTTGTGATCCAGCAGATTCTCCAGGTGACTGGCATCGCAATGGTCATAATACATCACTTTGACCGCATCGGCAGGAATGGCAGCTATGATACTGGCATGGGCAGATTTGTCAATGAAGACTGTCGAATAACTGCCTTTAAGTATCTCAAGGAGTATGCTGTTTCCCTGGTAGCCTGAGGCAAACACAACTGCATCTTCCTGCCCTTTAAAGACAGCCAGCGCCTTTTCAAGTTCAAGATGGATGTCTGCTGTTCCTGTTGTATGCCGTGAGGCTGAGAAATTGACGCCGTACTTCTCAACTGCCTTTATGGCTGCCTCCCTGACCAGGGGATGGTTGGCAAGACCGAGATAATTATTGCCTCCGAAATAAGAATATTCTTTACCGTTACTGTAAACGTAGTTACCGATACCGCTGTTTAAAATCATGGAAAATCCCTGAACGGGTGATTAATACTGTTATCAAAAATACAGTATTAAAATGGCAAAAACAGCAGCATTAATTTAAATCTATATGGAAAAAGAAAGCAGGGACGCACTGCTGTAAGTCCCTGCTGACCGTATGGATAAAGATTACTTCGTTACTTTCAGGGCCGTTTTACCCTCCAGCTTGAATTGCACCGGAACAGTGAATTCCACATCGATGGGTTTACCCCCCTGGCTCCCTGGTTTCCAGTCAGGCATGCTCTTAATGACCCTTACTGCTTCGGCATCGAGCGCCGGAGTGACCCCTCTGACAACCCTCACATTCTGTACCTTGCCGGTGCTGCTTACCGTAAAGCTGACCAGTACAAGTCCGGATATTTTCTCTTTTACTGCTTCTGCAGGATATTTAGTGTTGCCTCCGATCCATGCCAGCATAGCTTCCTCTCCACCCGGGAACTCAGGCAGTTCCTCTATAGCGACATACTTTCCTTCAACACTCTTTTGCTCCCCGGCTTCACTTACTGCAACTCCAGTTACTGTAGACTTAGCTGATGGTGGCGGCGGTGGCGGCGGCGGCGGTGGCGGCGGAACTTCCATTTGTTTTGATCCCGGTGGCGGTGGCGGTGGTGGTGGCGGAACCCTGGCTGTGTCAGTAACAAATGTCTTTCTCATCATCTTTACCTTCATGTCAGATCCGAACGAAGGTTTCATGACCTTCGACTCAAATCCCACAAATGAGATCACGAGCGTTGCGTCCTCGGGGACATTCACAAGGGTGAAGCGTCCCTCCTCGTCTGACATGGTCCCCAGGGTCGTGCCTTGGACAACGATCACTGCTCCTGACAACGGTTTTCCGTCTTCCTGAACAACAATACCCTTAACCTCTTTTGTCAAAGCGGCAATAACAGCATCAGGAGGAGCCTGTCCCTGGTCGGCGCCTGCCAGCCTGTACTCGGGCTCTGCAAACGCATACAGCACCAATGCGAACACTGGCAGTATGGTCAGGAGCCTGAGTTTTCTGTAAGGTGAAGTGATTATATTTTTCATCATTTTAAATCGTTTTTTGTTTAGTGAATAATTAAATGAATTACCCAGGTCGATGACAGGCGAGCCTGCGATCTGGTTTAAAAGGGTTGCCCTGTACACTGCCGGATCAGATGTGCGCTGCAGCGCCGTCTCATCGGCAAGATACTCGTGGTTCTGCCTGATAAACCTGGAATAGATCCAGGCAACAGGGTTAAACCACTGAACTGTACAAAGCAATCCTGACAACAACAGGTCGAGCCAGTGCATCTGTCTGACGTGTACCATTTCATGATTCATTATCTCCCTTGCTTCGATGTCTTTAATAGAAGGATTGACAACCACGCAGGAGAAAAATGAAAAAGGAGTGACGTAATCAGACGATCTGACAAGTTTGACCGGATAGGATGAAATCTTTTCCGATTTGTTTAGGGTTTTTGCGAGCGAGAGTGTCCTGACCAACTGCCGTATACCTATGAAGAGCGCGCCGGCAAGCCACAGTGCCACCAAAACCAGGGTTCCTGTGCTGACCCCTGAACCTGATCCATCCGCCAGTCCGGTGACAGCTCCACCGGTCAGGTCAGGAGGCTGCAATTCCATCACTGAAATTACATATCTGACTGTCACAAATGGAAATACCAGGGAGCTTATAATTCCCGTCACAAGGAAGATCCTGTTCAGAAAAAAGAACCTCTCATTCTGTAAGAAAAGCAGATAGACCAACCCAAATCCGGTGATCCAGATCACTGACCTGAACAGATAAGTTGCAAGCTCTTCCATTTTACTTAAGCTTTAACTGATGCTAACTCTTTTTTTGTTTCGGATAACAGTTCCTCCAGATCAGCAACGGTCAGATCCTTCTCACGTGCAAAGAATGTGGCCATAGCCGGAAAGGAGTTATCGAAATAACCCTCCAGCAGACCGAAAAGCTGGCTCCTGGAGTATTCGCTCTTAGGTACCAGAGGAAAATACAGGTGGACATTCCCGTACGATTTATGTCCGACAAATCCCTTTTTCTCAAGTATCCTTACTACTGTGGACACTGTGTTTCTGGCAGGTTTCGGGTCATTAAAACGGTCACGGATATCCTTGACCAGTCCCTCCTCCATATCCCACAGGATTTGCATCACCTGTTCCTCCGCCTTTGTCAGTTGCATGTTCTTCATTGTTGTATTGTGTCAATCCTTCACTGCAAATATATGACTATATTTATAGTTATGCAACTATTTTTGCAAAAAAATGACTATTTTTTTAGTTTATTTTTAAACACATTGATTTATAATTTATTACGAGGGAATATAGGAATAAATAATTTGATGGTCTACAATAATTTGATGGTCTACGACCATCATTTTGGTTCCATCATGTCGTTTTTCTACAATAATTTGATGGTCTACAACCATCATTTTGGTTCCATCATGTCGTTTTTCTACAATAATTTGATGGTCTACGACCATCGGGATTTTTGTATTATTCCGATCTTCTACAATAATTTGATGGCCTACGGCCATCCGGTGATACACCATCATGCAGCCAACAGGTAATGTATAGAAATTTCAGACCTTCGTAGAAGGTCATATTATTGTAGATCAATACATTACAAATTATCCCGGACCCTCGTGGAGGGTCGAATAATTTCCGAACATGATGGCCTCATTTTTTCTTTTTTACAGATTTTAAACGATCTGCATTTTCCCTGACCCTGAATTTTACAATTCTGGCGACTAATTCATGTGGAATAGGTTTATCGAGAGGAAACTGAATAGCACCTTTTGAAGTTTTATAACCCGTGATCTCCTTCTTAAAAGCAGTAACTCCCGACGATGTAGGATAAAAGCCAATATGTCTGGACTGCGCTGCAAAATAAACCAGTATACCGTTAAGATTAAATGCCGGCATATGGTAGCTTATTTTTTCTTCAGCTCCCGGAGCGGCTTTCTTAATCGTTGCCCGAAGTTCTTTCAGTTTTCCCTGAATATCCTCAGGACAGCCGGCAATATATTCATCTATGTTTTGTGAAACTTCAGACTTCTTCACTTGAGATCCAAGCTTTTTTTCCAACCATAAAGATTATGGATTATACATTTCATCTTACAAGTAATTACAGACTTTAGCTCACTTTAGTCACTTAAGTTCACTTTAAGTACTTTAGTCACTTTAGCTCACTTTAGTTCACTTTAGTCACTTTAGCTCACTTTAGTTCACTTTAGGCACTTAAGACACTCCCACCTTCATTTGCATGCCTGATCATACGCATAGACATGCACTGCTACGTCGTCCCACTTTATCTTGCCACTCTGAAAAGCTGTAACCATTTCCGGGCAATCTGAAAAGAGCTCCTGGAAATTATCTGAATATGAGCCTTTCTTTACCTTAACAGCCTTCTCTCCTCCCTTGACAAATAGGTAGGCTTTGTCCTCACCACCGGTAACCTGAAGTCCGCCAACATTAAGTCCTCCTGTCTTTGAACTTGGTTCCGCAAAGACTTTGATCTTACTGTCAAATCCAGGATTTAGCAGCTGCAGCAGCCTGTATGTATCTGTTTTCTTAGGTGTCATAGCTGTTTCAAACACTACCCACTCACGGTTTACGATATCATTGAAATCTGTATTAGCCAACTTTGTAATTGAGCTGCCAGCTTCCGATATCATGGAGAGCTTCAGTAGATCTGAAGATTTTATTTGCATGGCAACGATTTGTTCAGGGACTAGCTTTACCTTTTCACCGTTCTCAAGCTTAACTGTGATTTTAGTCAGACCGTTAGTGACATAGGTGCCACTGGAAAACTTGCCGACGATCTCTTCTCCTGAAGTAAGATTCACAACACACTCGTTACCGAATAAAGCGTCCAGAGCAAGACCTTCAACCGTTTCGACAAAACCCTGACCGGATGCATTGCCTGTCATCAGCAATGCAAAGGCTACAAGACTGATATTTAATACCTTCTTCATGGTTGCATTTTATTTATTGTGACTTTAAATTCTTTGCATTATCGCACTCTTAATGTTCAATTATTCTATTGTTTAATTGTTCTGTCGTTCACTTCTGCCTTCCAATGATCATTCAACCTGCCCTATAACAACAACGTAATTCTTGCCATATTTTTTCGCACATTTCGGGCATGTCGTGTACCACATGTACCATTTTTTAATATTCATCCCTTTAGCTTTTGCGACTTCTTCAAAATCCTTGCACCACTTATCGGTGTCCTTGAAGGAGCCTTCATAGACCCTGCTGAAAAACTTTCCGCTCAGGGTTGTGTTTTCGGTTCCCGGGATATCTCTGTCCACTTCCAGGTATAAATCCATGTTCCATTTTGAAGTATGGTCAGACAGGCCCATACTACCGGCTAATGCGGCACCTGCCTTTGTGACAATCCTGTCAAGCTTCTTCATCTTCTGGCCAAAGTTCACGGGCATATACAACAGAGTCCAAACGCTCTCCCTGACAAATTTCTTCTTATCCCAGTCGAAGATCTTGTCCTCCCAGGGTTTTAGATCGAACGGAGGACAGCATTCCTGTTCGTTTGTTTCTTTCTTTTCCATAATTTCAGGTTGTTACTAAACTATGCCGTTCTGTTTCTTCTTCATAAAATGACTCACGATAAATAATATCCCCACAATGATAAAGGGCATGGTTATGATAAGTAGAGCTCCCAGACTTTTTCCTACCGAATGGTTCATCCGAAAATTATGACTATAAATAAACGGGCTCATTCCCAGACCTATAATAGTGAAAATGATTCCCCCGATCAGTTCCCATTTCCATGTCACAATGAGCAGGGCGATTAAAATAAACGATGGCAATCAGATGCATCAAAAAAGCGGTGAGGTTCTGCCAGAAAGTACGCTCCGGCGAAAAAGAATCAAGAGCAAACATGCTGATGAGAAGGATTGCCAGTATACACAGTATACGTGGCATCCAATGGAAAATCTTTACTGAGGTTTTCATAATAATCTGCTTGCAGATGTGGTTTATTTCTTCAAATGCTCAGCGAGGAATTTATCCATGGCATTGTAAAAGTCAAACTGATTCTTTTCATTGTAGAAACCATGTCCTTCATCTTCCTTCACCATGTAGTCAACCGTAATCCCACGGCTGCGTAATGCCTCCACCATCTGGTTGCTCTCATTGATATTTACTCTCGGGTCGTTGGCACCCTGAGCTACAAACAGCGGGGTTTTTATTTTATCAACATGGTATACCGGTGAGACCTCCCTCATCAGGAGACTGTCTTTTACGGGATCTCCAATCATTTCATGAAACATCTGTACTTGTGGTTCCCAGTATGGTGGTATGGTCTTCATAAAAGTGAACATGTTTGCCACGCCCACATAATCGACAGCAGCAGCATACAGGTCAGGTGTAAATGCTATGCCTGCCAGAGTTGCATATCCGCCATAACTGCCACCGTAGATGGCAATTCTCTCCTTGTTGGCTATACCTTTATCTATGAGCCAGTTCACACCGTCAGTGATGTCATCCTGCATGGTTTTTCCCCATTGTTTGAATGATGCTTCCCAGAATTTCCTGCCATAACCTGTGGAACCGCGGAAATTCATCTGGAAGACTGCATATCCTCTGTTAGCCAGAAATTGTACCTCGGGATTAAATCCCCACTGATCGCGAGCCCAGGGACCACCATGAGGGTTTACCACAACAGGAAGGTTCTTGGCATTTTCCATGGTATAGCCCTTAGGTAATGTAAGATAACCATGAATGGTCAGTCCGTCACGGCTTGTGTATTCAATGGGATTCATCGAAGCCAACTCATTCGGGTCGAGCCATGGAGCAACATCGGTAATCTTATCAAGGCTTCCCGTAGTTTTGTCATAGAGATAATATGTCCCGTATATTTTATCACTAGAAGCAATTACAATATATTTATTTTCTGCCTTGTTGTTTGATACAAGTCCAAACTCAAGATCTCCGAGCTTTGTTTTGATGTCATTGATCATATCCTCAAACTCCTTGTCAAAAAATTGCCTTTCCCTCTTCCATGAGGTATATCTGGCTGCCGTCAGTACCTTCCTTGCCCTGGAGTAGACCAGTTGATCCACGTCATAATCCGGGTTTTCGTAAAGAAGCTGCTCTTCCTTGCCCGTGACGGGATCAAAAATGACTGCTGCAGTTTTGTCACGTCCAAGGTTTGAGACAGCATACAGTTTTTTGTTGTCAAAAGTGAAAAACATCGGAGACATGGTTTCCTTAAAGGTTGTTGTAAGGATATCCCTGAAAGGCTCCTTTTCTGTGTCACGATACAAAAGGGATGTATTGACACCTTCCACTATAGCCACGGCAACTCTAAGTTTTCCCTCATGATCAGTCATCCATCCTACGATATTGCCCGGATTTTCTGCAAGCATAGTCAGCTCGCCAGTGTTGATATTAAGCCGATAAGGGTCAAATACCTGCGGATTGCGCTTGTTCAGTCCCAGGATCACGAACTCATCTATATCCGGCAGGTCGTCAATCATATTTGCACGCACCTTCTCAAAGTCAGCCAGCCCTTTCAGGTTTGAGCCGTCTTTATTCACACCGAACAGCTTCATATTCTCATCACCACCTATGTCTTTTGTATATAGAATACGATCATTACTTGCCCAGAAATAATCATAGATGCTCCTCAGTGTATCATATGTCAGCTGTGTTGCTGTCTCTTTCCCTATCTCGCGGATAAAAACGTTCATCATACCCTTATAAGGCGCCATATAAGCATAGTACAGTCCGTCCGGTGAAAGTGAAAAACCCGCTGTTTCAGGATTCCTGAAGAAATCTTCAACGGCATACTGTTTTGCAGGTGGAATTTCCTTACTCTTGCAGCTGTAAGATAAAAAGGCTATTACCACCATAGCAATGGTCCAGAAAAAGAGCTTTTTGATTTTCATAGGTTCTGATTTAAGATTTTCAAATTAATTAGTTACGCGATATTCCAGCGTTTATGTTTTTTCAATCAGCAAGCAAATACCTGCCGGAATGATTATCAAATTTACACTCTAATAACGTACAAATCAATTTTATTTTACCCTTACAATGCTGAATCCAGTATACCATGAGGGCGAATAACGACTATGCATATTTAAGTAAAAACTTATAAGACACTCTTGGGAGTTTCGCTGCGGTTTACAGTTTCTCAACCTCAATAACGCATGTCGGGCGTCGCTACAAACGCTTTCTTATCACTGACCAGGTGTCAGTGATAAGGAAACTCTCTTCCATGTATCCGATCATTTTCTCAAACCTCTTCATGGGTACGGCAAAAGTCAGCGTATTTTCGGGGACGCATTTACGGGCGGAAGGGTCAAACATTCCTATCACCGCCCTCTGCCTCTCAGCAAGGCTCTCAAGATAAGGATGATGTATTATCGAACTACATCCTGAACCAAACGGAGTGAAAGTTCCATTTGGTTCAGACTGATCAAAATTGGCAAGTGTGAACAATCCTGAAAGTACATCAGGAGTAGCAAAGAAAACCACAACGTCTGGCTCGTCTTTCTCTTCAAGCTTATCCCATCTCCTGAATACCAGGTTCATCCCTGAAACCGGCAGAATTTTCTGGTGTTTCATGAATTCCCTGACCAGTGAAGGGTCTTGCAGGTACCTTTCACCCTCCGTCTTTTCATTTCCGCAGGAGAGGAAATACTCAAATCCCGGCCGCATCTTCTCTGTATAACCGAGGTATCTCCTGCCACCGCCGCAGGTGACCCTTTCGGCATTGTAAACAAGTGATTTTCCATCACGAACTTTTTCCAGCTCGCAAATTATACAGCTCCATCCTTTGGGTTTCTCTGCCCAGTCAGTCCCACCGTCAGCATAGGTATACCAGAATACTATGGGCAGGCCGGCATTCCCGAAGTATTTCTTCCAGAGTGTCAGGAAGGTTTCTTTAAGTTCTATATTCATCTGTAATTAAAAGTAAGGCCATAAAAACCAATAAAGTTCTCATACGTACAAAGCTTTAAAAAAGATTTCGAAAAACAAACAAGGTGTGGCACATTGGTTTATTTTTACTTTTTGAACAAGCATAGTTCAATTCAGATGAAAAATGGACAGCCGGGACCTGAAGCTTGAGAATAAAGAAGCAGACAAAAGCAGTCTTGTAGATAAGGTTGAGAAACGCCTGACAGAAGTTTTCCTTCAAAAGGAACTGAGGCCGGGTGACTCAATTCCAAAAGAGAAAGAGCTGGCCTCGTTCATGGGTGTGAGCCGTACTGTCATCAGGGAATCGCTTAACAGGCTCAAGACCATGGGCCTCATCGAAGTCAAGGAAGCACAGGGGAACCATTATCAGGAGCCCCGATCTCTCTGCCATTCTTGAGAAATCGTTGATACCAGGAATACTTGACAACAAGACACTGATGGATATCTTTGAGATACGCCTGGTCCTGGAAGTAGGAATGGCCGATTTTATTTTTTTAAGAAAGACCGAAGCTGACGTTGAAGAACTTGAGGAAATAGTCAAAATTGAACCTGACCATTCCGATCACATCCTCTTCGATGTCGATCATGAGCTGAAGTTTCACGGAAAGCTTTACAAAATGACCGGGAATGAAACTCTTCAGGAGTTTCAGAACCTGCTTCTTCCTGCTTTTGAGCACGTCTATAACGTCGGACTTCTGAAGGTAAAGGGCAAACGAAAGAAGTCCAAATCACATAAGGAGCTTGTATGCATCTGCTAAGAAATGGTACTCCTGACGAGTTCCGCGAAGGAATGAGAAGACACCTTGAAAATCACTTTCGCAGTATACTTGCCCAAAACCATTATTCTACTCAGGAGAAGATCAAGTAGAAGAGATCAATTATCGCAAAGAAAAGCATCTGTACTAAAAAGAGCGGCAGCGCCCTGTTGTTAAGTTTAGCCTCTCCCCACAACCGGTATAACAGATGAAATACCAATGAAATACCGAACCAGGCTATGAAGTTTCGAAATGGTATATTACCCCCGTCCCATGACCACATATCAAGTCTCGTGGCAGCCGGTTCGAGCAGCAGATCATAGAGAACCATCAGCAGTGATCCTGTGATAATTATAAATGCTCCCTCAGCCAGTCCCGGTTTAACATTTTTTCCTGCCCTCAGCCGGCTCCATAACTGTCTCGCAATTGCATTAGTGCAGTAAATGAGTACGAACCAGTTCAGTCCTATGATAAGGGGTGTGTTCCATGCTGTCGGACCCAGTGCTTTACCATAACTGTACGAGCCGAATATCCTGCTGGTATTAACACCAACCGCCTCAATGAAAAATGAAGTGATAAGAATAAATAGTCCTGCCACAATGACCCTGGCTTCAGGTCTTGCACGCCAGAAAAGGAATGCAGCAGCAAAAAGAAGGTTAAGGGGTGTAATCAAAATGAACAGGTCATGGGTGAAAGGCACCAGCATTCCGGTCAACCCCACGCCATATACCCACATCAATATTTTTGTCGCCTCGGATACTTTTGCCCTCATCATTATTTTTCCGCCGGAGGTATCATATCACATGCAATTTTTGCCGATGCCAGGCAGAGGGGTATCCCACCCCCGGGGTGCACCGATCCGCCGACAAACCAGAGATTCTCATACCGACCTTTGACATTGGGATGACGGCGGAAGGCAGCAAACCGGCTGTTGGAGCTGCTTCCGTAGAGTGCTCCGCGATGCGACACGGTCAAGCTTTCTATGCGGGGCGGATCAAGGATTTCCTCCGCCACGATAGAGCTGCGGATATCATATCCAAGTCTTTTAGAGACCTTATTTATTATACTCTCACGTACCTTGCTGATAATCCCTTTCCAGTCCTGCCCGCTGTCGGCCGGTACATTTACCATCACAAACCAATTGTCTTTACCGGCAGGCGCATCAGAATGCACCACCCTTGACGAAGCAAACACGTAAACGGTGGGGTCATTGCTTACCTTGCCCTTTCTCAGGGCAGCAAACTCGCCGGGGTAATCTGATGAGAAGAATATATTATGCAGATCGATCTCTTCAAATCTCCTGTTCATCGCCCAGTAGAAGATAAGAGCCGAGGTGCTTCGCTCCTGCCTCTCCTGCCTTCTGGCGTACTTCTCCTCCTTCATCAGGCTTCTGTAGAACGGCACAACATCCATGTCGGACACCACCACTCTGGAAGCCATAAAACCGTTAGATGTTTCTAATCCGGTAATCACCTTGCCCTCCTTTTTCACCGCCAGCACATTCTCTCCGGCATGGATAGTTACACCGCATCTGTCTGCCAGGCCTGTCAGCGACCCGATTATTTCCCTCATCCCCTTTTCAGGAAAGAATGCTCCTGTGTTATGCTCGAGGTGGGCGATTACGTTAAGTGTTCCCGGGGCCCTGTAAGGACTTGATCCGTTGTATGTCGCATATCGATCAAAAAGTTGTATCACCTTTTCGTTGCTAAAATGCCGCCTTATGACACCATGCATGGTTGAAAAGATATTCAGTTTCCTGATATTGCGTGCCACGTTCATAGATTCCGGTTTGCGGAAATTCTCAAGCTTGTAAAAGGGAGAGAATATAAATATCCCGGCAGTAAGGTCATATAATTCAGCACACTCATCAAGGAAGGCGATCACCTTTTCTGCCGGCTCTCCGGTGACGCTCTGAACCTCTGATGCAAAGCGATGCCTGTCGGTCCACGCATTCAGCAAAGTACCGTCGTCATAGAAATACCTGCACGAGGAGGGAAGAGAAACATAGTTAAAATGATCACGGGGATTTTCGCCGGCAAGGGTAAAGAGCTCATCAACAAGAGCAGGCAGGGTGAAGAGCGAGGGCCCGGTGTCAAACCTGCATCCGGAGAGGTACAGCTCCCCAATTTTGCCTCCGGGCTGGTCGTTCTTTTCAAAAACATGTACATCATACCCCTTGAGTGCAAGGCGTATCGCTGTCGCCAGTCCGCCAATGCCTGAACCTATAACTGTTGCTGTGCTTTTCATATCTCTTTCTCACTCATATCAAACCGGCAGCATCATAGAAAACAGCCTTGAGCAGTAACAGGAATTTCCGGCCGTCTGATATCCGGAAACGCTGCCCGGTGACTGCCCCGGGTGGTGTCTTTCTAATTTTGCTGAACAGAGCCAGATAGTAAGAATATGCCAGGTAGACTCCCCTGCGGCTGCCGCGGTCAAGTTTGCGGATACCGCCTAGCGCCTCGCTGAACTCCAGCGGCTATATCCTGTTCTATTGCCTTCTTGTCGTCATCCCGGAAATTGTTAAAGTCCACCTCCGGGAAATAAATTCTTCCTCTTTCAAGATAATCGCTTCTGATATCCCGCAGGAAATTGACTTTCTGAAACGCAGAACCCAGTTTCCTGGCAGGTTCCTTAAGCAGGTCAAACCTGCCGGGATCGTTGTGGCAGAACACCCTGAGACACATCAGCCCGACAGCCTCTGCCGACCCGTAGATATATCTGTCATAGCTGGGCTTATCATGGTTCTTCTGTTCCAGGTCCATTTCCATGCTTAAGAGGAAAGCATCGATGAATTCCTGATCTATCTTATACTTGTTCACAGCCCACTGGAAACTGTGGAGCACCGGATTTACGCTTAGTTTATCAGCAATGGCATTTGCAGTATCAAAACGGAATTGGTCAAGCATTTTCTTCTGATGCTGGTCGAAGAAAGTATCGACTATCTCATCTGCCAGTCTTACGAAGCCATAGATGGCGTAGACAGCTTTGCGGTGTCTGCGGGCCAGCATCCTGATCCCGAGAGAAAATGATGTGCTGTATCCGGTGGTAACCACCCGGCTGCACTTCAGTGCTATGTCATCATATAGTGTCAATTTCATTTTCAATCCTCTGTACTACAAGTTTAGAGCTTATAATCACCATAGGTAATCCTGTGCCTGGCACTGTGGAAGCGCCTGTATACCAGACATTTGAAAACACTTCATCTTTATTGGATGGTCTGAAGCCTCCCACCTGTGTCATCTTATGTCCGAGGCCAAGGCCGCTGCCCCGGTAGAGTCCGAACATATTCTGCCAGTTGACCGGGTCAAGCACGACCCTGGTGAGCAGGTTCGCCTCAATATTATGTCCCGTCCTTTCCGAGAGGTCTCTGATGACGGCATCGGCAATCCGGTCCCTGTCGCTCCAGTCGGGTTTGAACCTGAGGTCAGGCACCGGCACCAGTACAAAGAGGTTTTCGCATCCTTCAGGAGCGCTCTGCTTGTTGAAAATAGCATTGGCGTTCACATAGTAATACGGTTTGTCAAGCGAGACCTTATTCCGGAAGATCCCCCGCGAATAACTTTCATAGTCATTTTCTCCGAGGAAGTAATTATGATGATGGATGTTCTCCATCTGGCCTTTGACTCCCAGATACATGGTGAAGGGTGCCAGGGTCCACTGCATACGGTCAAGCCTG
The DNA here is from genome assembly GCA_963719235.1 of uncultured Bacteroidales bacterium. GTDB lineage: Bacteria > Bacteroidota > Bacteroidia > Bacteroidales > VadinHA17 > SR-FBR-E99. Next base: position 245,129 of record CAVRBS010000016.1, on the reverse strand, counting down.
TCGTCACTGTAAGCCGGGCGGTGGAAGACCCTCCCGCGGAACATGGCAGCGTCGGCATTCACCACAAAGATATCAGCCTCCCATCTCTTTCCATCAGTATCAGTGAATGCCATGTTGCGTCTGCGGTCGGCTTCATATCCTGCTATGGTAACGTTATAATGAATTTTAATTCCAGCCTTTTCTGCCTCACGAAGCAGTCCCTCGACGATACGGTACATACCTCCCTCCACATTATGGTATCCGTCATGCACCATCTCGGTATAGCTCAGGATGGTATATACAGCCGGGGTATCGAAAGGTGTTGATCCGAGGAAAAATGAGACGAGAGAGAAGATCACCCTTACCTCGTACGAAGTAAAGTACCGGCTCATCTCGCTCCACACTGAGCGCAACACCTTTGGGGTATGTTTAACCGGCAGCTTCGTCATCTGAAACAGGAAGTCAGGCAGTGATCTGAAATTCTTTGACAGCACTCCCTTTTCTATGTCATCGAAGAGTGCTCCCGATGATTCGAGGAATCTCTCCATTCGTTCACGGAAGCCCGGTTCCAGATCTTCAAACTGCTCAGCCAGACGGTCGAGGTCTCTGTAGATGACAAATCTCCTGTCGCTTCCCCTGAAGCTGACATTATACAATGGGTCAATCTTCACGAAGCGGAAGGGCATTTCTATGCCTGCGTCACGTACAAACTCATCGAAGTGATAGCTCATACTGAAGAAAGTGGGTGCCATGTCGAAGGTAAAACCAGCAGATTTGAGTTGGTTAAGCCTCCCGCCTGCCTGTTTGTACATCTCCACCATCTCAACCTCGTATCCCCGGCGACTGAGACGCAGTGCCGTCGCCAGTCCTCCCAGTCCTGTCCCTACAATCAGGGCTTTTTTTCTCTGCATGGATTATTTATATCTATTTGATTTTCTTTTCTACGGCAGGCAGCAGTTCATCGCGAACCCACTGAAATCCAGGTTCTTTCCTCAGGGCTCTGAGGTAGGCTTCGCGGGCACCCTTGTAATCTCCTGTCTGTTCAAGTGTCTGACCCAGCAGAACCATTGCATTAAGGTATCTCCAGTTGCATTCTGAGAGAGAAGGGTCAGCCTCAAACAGACGCAGAGCTTCCCTGAATGATTCTGCTGACTTGACCTTTGACCCGCCTGCAAATGCAGGCATATGAGCTTCAGAGTTTGCCTTTTCAATCCACACTTCGGGACTTCCGGGGCCGATTGCGAATGCCTTTTCAAGCTGTTTGACAGCTTTAGGTCCGAGTGTCATAGCCCGTGCGGGATTCAGTCCCATCCGGTACCCCAGCAGGGCTAATCTGAATGCCTCTGTCTCTGCCTTATACTCCGGCAAGGCGGCCAGCTGTTCAATATCCTTTTCAAAGGTGTCGACGAGTAGTTTAGCCTCATCCTTTTTATCCGTTCCCAGCAGGAAACCTATATAACCGTACCTTGCTTCTGTCAGGGTGAAGAGCAGGCAGGGCTCTGAGGTTCTGCGGTAAGCTTCCTGCAGCTCGCTCATCCCCTTTTTCCACATCTCCATATCACCTCTGATATAACCTTTGTATATGGTACAGTTGCTGCAGTCACTGTCTGATGCCGGAAGCTCAAATGATAATACAGCGATACTGAAAAGTAATAATGCCCTGATCATGATCTTTTCATTTTACGTCCTTTCCACTCATACCTTCCGGTCAGTGCTGCCTTTACAGCCAGATAAGCAATATGATAGAATGCAGCTATACCGGGTATGAGATATTGCATGCTTGTTGTCGCCTTCTGCCGGCTTGTAATTGCTATCATTGCGTTCAAAGATAAGACCATAAAGATATATGATGCCAGAAAATACCACGGCAAAAATAACAATACAATCCAGCCGAAAAACCCTGTCAGCGAGAATAGAAGGAAGAAGATGATGCTGTTGCTGAACATTGAAAATATATTTTTTGCAAAGCCATTCACCCCTTCTTTGTAGCTTCCGTACATGCGGCAGCGGATCTCTTCGCCACCGACAAGGGTGTCTCCCCTGAGCCCGGAACGTTTTATAACCCTCATGATTTCAATATCCTCGGCCAGTTGATCTTTCACTTTTTCATGAAACCATTGGTTCCTGTAGTCCCGGCTCCTGAAGAGCATCATCTGGCCGTTCGCTGCCGAGAAGGATGTCCATGAACAGCGTCGTATCAGAAAAAGAGGAAGAAGTGATAACAGGATGCGGAACATGAAAGGCACCACGATCTTTTCACCAGTTGTCTTCATCTCCTGCATAGGGAAGATGGAGAGGAGAGTGAGATTATGCTTCCTGGCATAAGCAACGGCACGCCGCAGGAGATCGCTTCCGACGGTGACGTCAGCATCAAGGATACATCATGTATTCACTCTTTGCCTCATTTGCCAGCATATGGCATGCATGGTTTTTTCCTGTCCAGCCGTCCGGTAGGTCACTGCCCCTGATGTATCTTATCCTGCTGTCATTCAAGGCATAATCCTTTATTATCGCGGCTGTGTCATCCGTCGAACCATCGTCAAAGATGATTATCTCAGCATCGTCATACGGAAGTGATGTCAGTGAACCAAGGAGGTTGCCGATATTCTTTTCCTCGTTCCTCACGGGAATCAGCACTGAGAGTGACGGGAGATGCTGGCCTTTGCTATCGTTTCCGGGAAGATACGGCCGTGTGATCAAATTTACCAGCGCATACGGCAAACCTGAGGAAGGTCAGAAAAAGTATAAGTATCCCGATGGCAGGCAGTATCATGAAGGTATCTGTTTTGAGATGCACTCATCCAGGAACCTGTTGTAGGCTTCTTCCATTGCCGGTGTTGACCTGTCTTCTGCAAGAAATTCAGTGACCCTGACCGTGAGGCCGGGTTTCTTTTCGGAATACCAGTCTGGTAAAGCCACATAGAAGAGGATCATGAGCTTCTTTGAAGCTCCGTCGATTATACGTTCCGTTCCTTTTTCAAATTTTACCGGACGGCGGTGCAATGACGTGATAGTCCCCTGCGGATACACAAAAACAATGTTTTCCGGTTCATGCAGAAGCGATGAAGCATAATTAAGAGATTCTATTACTGACCGTGAATTCCGTTTTATTGAGAAAGCGCCTGCTTTATTAAGGAACAAGCGCGGTGCGAGCTGCTCCTCAAGCATCATGACATGGAATTTTTTATGGAGGAAGAGATCGTTGAGCCGGTATGCTATAAAACCATCCCACCAGCTGAAGTGGTTGCCGATCATCAGCACCGGCCTGCCTGCTGAGTTTATGCTGCAGTCAAATTCAACGCTGTGAAAATGACGCTTCAGCCCGTTTTTCGAATAGAGGCTGAAGAACCTTACAAAGAAAGGAGTATGCCTTGCTTTAATCACTTTTTGCTGCTGACTGAAACTAAGCGATCTTGACGGATTCTCGTAGTACTGCGGTATCACCGGCAGGCTTCCATCTTCAGCAGGGGCAAACTGCTGAAGATATTTCAAAAGGGCCAGCCATTCCTTACCCTCCTGCAAACCGGCCATTGAAGTATTAAAATCGACTATGGCCTTCCCGAAATCTGTTACCGGAATTCCTTCTTTGTCTTTTGGTATAACGCTTATCAATCCAAATGTTTTCTTTTTTATTAATGGAAGATTATCTACCATATATGAGTTTGCCACAACCGAATAAAGCTTTGTATCTTTTTTTGAGGTGTTCACTTCCGTGACATTACCATCACGATCGGTCAGTTCTATTTTCCGTACCTTGTTAAAAAGTCCGCCGTCCGGATCATATTCCAGGCGGAGATGGGAATAGTAGGGGAAATTCGACGGCGTCGATGCTGACAAAAAGATAAGTATCTCCGCTATATTCTTAAGTTCTTTCCCGGTGCACCATAACTGTGAAAGTGCGTAACCGGGCACCTTATCGTTACCGGAGCCAAGTGACATCACTCTGAAGATATCAGCCACGCTCTGGACCCCGGGTTGGATCGGATCGCGGAGGACCCCCGCGGCCACAATGGCAATGTCAGTGCCGGGACCTTCACTATTTACATAGTAGTATATTGCATCAGCCACAAGCGCGCCCAGGTTGCTTCCTGCAGCATCTGCGAATTCATCATAGATAAGCGTATATGGAGCGATGGCAACAGGCATATCATAGGTCATCCCCAGGGGATTTAATATTGCTTCGTTTATCTTTTCCTGCTGTGCGACTATTGCCGTTTGAATCTCAGTCTGAGATTTAATCTTATCGTCCATGGGAATGGCTTCGTATCTGTCAAGTTTGACGCTGCCGTTACCGGCAACAAGCTCTACCCGGCCGACAAATCTTCCGTTATCACCCACCGCCACAATCGGGACACCGTTGACAACCAGGGGCTCTTTAAGGAGGACATGTATGTGTGCGGAGATGATCAGGTCAATACCTTTTACTTTCTGTGCAAGCTTCACATCTTCTCCGGTCCAGACCCCTTTTTTATCTTTATATATGCCGCTGTGCGACAGGCAGATAATAACATCGCATCCCTCACTCTTCAGCTCATTAACCAGCTTTTTTGCTGCCGGGATGATCTTATCAAAGGTCACAGGCGCGGCATAGGGCGCTGATTCATCCGCATCCTTTCCGAGCAGTGAGAAGATTCCTATTTTAAGGCCTTCTTTCTCTGTTATGATATACTTTTTTATCAGGCCGTCATTAATCAAAGCCTCGAACTCATTGTCTGCCTGGCTGTCAGGATCAGTGACAGTGTTGCCTGCCAGCAAAACGGGTATTTCTCCGTTCTTAACTGCATTTCTGACTATCGCTGCGTATTTATTAATACCGAAGTCAAAGTCATGGTTTCCCAGTGCCACGACATCATAACCTGCCTGTTTCATTATGTGAAGCTGGAATCCGGTTTCCGGTTCAATGGCCTGAAAAAGCGTCCCCATCAGGCAGTCGCCTGCATCAAGCACCAGGGTTGAATTCGGATTTTCGGATTTTACTTCTGAAATTAGCCCTGCGATCCTTGAAAAGCCTCCGACAGTAGGATCACCGTCGACGACAAGGGGGGTGTATGCCGATTCCGGAGCGTATCCCTGAAGGTGTGAATGAAAGTCGTTCGTATGGAGGATTGTCAGTCTCCTGCTCTCCTGAGCATTAACTGTCACTAACGCGACAATGAGACAAAGCGCAAACAAAATCCTTAATTTCATATTGGCTGAATTTGGGGATTAAGGTAGGGAAAAAAGGCGAAAGGAGAAGGAGAAAGGAGAAGGAAGGAGAAAGGAGAAAGTCTGAGGTGAGTTGTCAGTTATCTGTTTTCGGTTTTCGGTTCTGATTTATTAATTCGGTTGTTCATTGCCCTCTCCTTCAGTCTGGCCCCTTGTTAAAAATGCCCGCCGGGCATTTTTTTAACGCTCGGTCCTGTTTGTTCAACTTGTTTTCCCGCTTTGCGGGACTGCCTCTCCCGATTCGCGGGATCGCCAGCTTGCTCCTTGCCTGTAATAAAAAAAGTTCCGGACCATAAGGACAGATCCGGAACCTTGATAGTAACTGTAATATGAAAGATTAATCTATGAAGGTGTGGTTATTATCAGCGGCAGGTAAATGGTAATCCCAAACCCTATTCCAAAACCACCATGGATCTCAAATTCCTCCTCATCAGTTCCTTCATTATCATAGGTGTATTTATATGAGGCACGTGAATAGCCAGCGGAAAAATCGATAGTAACATGTTCAACTACAGGGATAGCAGCTCCAAGGTAAATTCCGAACATAAACAGGCTTGATTTTTCCTCATCTCCGTCGTACCATGTTTCCTTGCATGAACCAAAAAGTGTCTTGGCTTCAGCGAAAGGATAAATCTTTTCAAGAGGATAGTAATATCTGACAAATGGTCCGATACCGATAGTTGATTCTTTCCAAGTATCACCATCATCCACATCTTTTTCGGAATAACCGGATATCAAAATCTCAAGGCCTGCGGCAAGATTGTCTATTACAAAGTAACCTGCCTTGGGCAGAAAATTGTAAACGGTTGTTTTATAAGATGCCTCAGTCGTGCCGTCATGCTTATAGGAGGTTGTGGAAAAACCAAGGCTCATGAGTTCGGAGCCATAGGCGCCACCGAATGCAATAGTTGATGAGATCCCTCCCATCAGATGACCTTTTTCCAATTGTGTTGCCTGACCTGTTGCACCGTAGGCAATGAGGCAAAAGGCTGCAATTAAAAGTAAAGTTTTTTTCATAGTTCGTTTTTTTAGGGCGCCTACTCTTAAGTTTTTCAGCTTACACTCCCTACTCTTTTGAGGATTTTCGGGTTTTTCCATAAGTCTAATAATAATGCTATGATCTATTGGGTAGAACAAATTTACATTTCACCCGAATACGAGTCAAATTTTTTTTTACTACGACGCCCAGATTGGGCGTCGCTACAGATTAATTGTTATCACGTTCCCTACCCATAGCTCCATGCTCCTTGCTCTATGCCAACGCTATTGCCTATTGCCTATTGCCTATTGCCTAATGCCTTTTTTATATCTTTGTATCAGACAACCATACATCCATAAATCATGATCAAGGAAATAAAAGCTAAGGATCTTAACACTGAAAAATTCATAACTGAAAAGGTTAATGAGATCAGGGCTGCCGTGGGTAGCGGAACGGCAATCAATGCCCTATCAGGAGGTGTAGACTCATCCGTCGTGACCATGCTCGGTCACCGGGCGCTGGGCACAAGGCTCAGGACAGTCTTCATACAGAACGGACTGATGCGGGAAGGTGAGTCTAAAAGAGTTGCGGATATTTTCAAAAAACTTGGCGTCACAGTGGAGATCGTTGACGCACAAAAAGAGTTCCTTGAGGCTTTGAAAGGCATTACCGATCCTGAACAGAAGCGTGAGGCCATAACACAGACTTTTTATAAAAAGGTATTCGGACGCATCGTCAGGGAGAGCGGCTCCAGGCACCTGCTGCAGGGCACCATCCTCACCGACGTGGATGAGACCGTGGCAGGCATAAAACGACAGCATAATGTCTTTGCCCAGCTAGGCATCGACCCGCAGGAAGCGTTCGGGTACCAGATCCTCGAGCCGCTGATACAGCTCCGCAAGGATGGTGTAAGGATGACCGGCAAGGCACTGGGATTGCCGGAGGAGATGTTCAACAGGATACCCTTCCCCGGACCGGCTCTTGCTGCACGTATCATCGGCGAGGTGACACAGGAGAAGCTTGACATCGTTCGTAAGGCTACGGCGATTGTTGAGGAGCTGCTTGCTGAAACGGGTGCCTTTCAGTATATGGCTATATTGCACGACGATCGTGTCACAGGAATGCGCGATGGCAGACGCGACTTCGGGCGCCAGATAGAAGTGCGATGCTGGGACAGCATTGATGCGCGTGAAGCGAGACCTACCAAACTGCCGTTCGAGGTCCTGGAAGAATTAGCTGCTTCAATACTTAAAGAATGTGCCGGGAGTGGTCTCGGTCACATATAACATAGCTACTAAACCGCCTTCAACGATAGAGGCCATATAGAGTATTTGCAATTTGCGTCTCGATTTGCGATTTGCGATTGTAAAAATCGAAAATACTCTATTACCCACTGCCTGAAACTACACAACTTCAGCCACAACGAAAGTTGATCCGCCGATGAATATCATATCATCAGCATCGGCAGAAGCCCTGGCAGCCTCAAGCGCATCAGCCACCGTTTCGTAGCTGGCACCGTTAAGCCCATAATTACCAGCCTCAGCCCTAAGCACCTTCTCATCAAGAGCCCTGGGAACAGAAGCCTTCGTGAAATAATACAGGGCATCATGCGGCAATAGCGGCAGAACCAGTGACAGGTCCTTGTCGTTCACAAAGCCGATAACCATATGAAGCCTCTTTTTTGGTGTTAAACTTATCTGTCTGACAACATACTCAAGTCCCTCACGGTTATGTCCCGTGTCGCAGACAGTGAGAGGAGAATCTGAGAGCACCTGCCATCGGCCCATCAGTCCCGGTGTTGGTAATCACATTAGCAACACCATTTACAAAATGGTCACGGCTTAGGCTAAAAGGAACTGAAATGATATTAACAGCTGCAGCCACAGTCTGAATATTCTTCTGCTGCGCAAGACCTCCAAGCGGAGTTGTTCCCGACGTAGTTATGCGGGTCACGAGATCCTGCAGCATATACTCCCTGATACCGTTCTTATCATTCATTTTGCCAAGGCTGCAGAGGAACTCCCGGTCTGCATGCGACACCGGAGCATTCTTCAGAGCTGCCTGTACTGAGAAGACATCCGCCGTTTCAGGTTGGGTCTCACCAATCACCACTGGCACACCCTCTTTGATAATACCGGCTTTCTCTCCTGCAACTGCGGCCAGGGTATCGCCAAGGAACTCCATGTGATCATGCCCGATGTTCGTTATCACGGAAAGCTCGGGCGTGATAATGTTGGTGGAGTCAAGCCTGCCTCCCATACCCACTTCAACAACGACGACATCAGCTTCCATCCTTGCAAAGAAGTCAAAAGCCATTGCAACCGTCAATTCAAAAAAAGAAGGTTCGATCCTCCTGACAGCCTGATCATGCTTTTCAACAAAAGAAATAACCTCTTCCTCGCTGATCATCTGCCCGTCCAACCTTATCCGCTCCCTGAAATCCCTCAGATGCGGCGAGGTATAGAGACCCGTCCGGTATCCTGCTTCCTGCAATATTGATGCAAGCATGTGAGAGACGGAACCCTTGCCGTTGGTGCCCGCCACATGCAGTGTACGGTACTTAGTATGAGGATGGCCGAAATAGCTGTCAAGCTCAATCGTATTATCCAGGTCTCCCTTGTAAGCCGCTTTACCTATCCTGTGATAGGCAGGCAGCATACTGTACAGATAATCGGTGGTTTCCTTGTATGTCATGTTAATAACCTTATGCCCGTTGTTTGCAAATTTACTAAAACTGCCTTTTAACAGCAGGGTGAGCGGCTATCTTTGTGCACATGACAACAATTGCGCCGGAATTGTTGCCGATTTAAAACTATTCTGTTATGGCGAAAAAGAAAAAGCAAAAGAAGATTTTTATTCTGGACACCAACGTGTTACTGCATGATTTCACATGCATCTACAACTTCGAGGAGAATGATGTCGTCATCCCAATTGTTGTTCTTGAGGAGCTCGATAAGTTCAAGCGGGGAAATGACATGATCAATTTTCATGCACGTGAGTTCACGCGTGAGCTTGACAAGATATCGGGTGATATGTTGCTCACCGGCAACATACCTCTGGGTGAAGGTCTGGGCACACTTCATATTGAGACAGGTAAACAGTTCTCTGAACGTGTATCGGAGTCGTTTCCCGAGAGAACTCCGGATCACCGTATCCTTGCTATTGCTGATTTTGTCACCCAGCAAAACAAGGAAAAGGTGGTTGTGCTGATCACCAAGGATATCAACCTGAGAATGAAGGCCAAATCTCTGGGCGTAAGGGCAGAGGATTATCAGAATGACAAGGTGGCCAACCTTGATGATCTTTATAAAGGCATAAAGACAATCGAGAATATTGACCACAGTCTCATAAACAAGCTTTATGAGCAGCCTGAGGGTGTGCCGGCTACAGAGCTGAAAGTGATGGATCAGGAGCCCGGTCATCATTTTTTCATTCTGCGCAACAGCAATTCGAGCGCTCTCGCTCACTATAATCCTGTTACCAAGATGCTGGTCAGGGTGCTGAAGCAGACGACTTACGGTATCGAACCGCGTAATGCCGAACAGACCTTTGCCCTTGATGCTTTATGTAATCCGGACGTGCAGCTCGTATCGCTCACCGGCAAGGCCGGAACAGGCAAGACATTGCTTGCTCTGGCCGCCGCGCTCCATCAGTACAAACGGTACAAGCAGATCTTCCTGGCAAGGCCTATCGTACCGCTTGCAAATCGTGATATGGGATACCTTCCCGGTGATGTGAAGGAAAAGATGGACCCTTATATGCAGCCTCTCTTTGACAACCTGACGGTCATCAAACACCGTTTCAGTTCACAGAGTCCGGAGTTCATACGCATAAATGATATGATCAAGGATGAAAAGCTCGTCATCACCCCTCTGGCTTACATCAGGGGCCGCAGCCTCTCAAACATCTTTTTCATCGTCGACGAGGCACAGAACCTGACACCTCACGAAGTCAAAACCATTATAACCAGGGCAGGTGAAGGCACCAAGATGATATTCACCGGCGACATTGAACAGATAGACTCCCCATATCTCGACTCGGGCTCAAACGGTCTGAGCTACCTCTCTGACAAGATGAAGGGACTGGATCTCTTTACTCATGTCCATCTGGTCAAGGGTGAGAGAAGCTTTCTGGCAGAACTGGCGAGCAGACTGCTTTAGACCGGCTTTTTTGCTAATTTAGCAGCCGGAACAGTAACAGTCTAATTTTGAAGAAAAAAGTAGCGTTTCAGACACTGGGATGCAAGCTTAATTTTGCCGAAACCTCCACCATCGCACGGTCATTCGCCGATGACCGGTATGAGAGAGTCTCTCCTGACAGTGATGCTGATGTTTTCATTATAAACACATGCAGTGTCACTGATACGGCTGACCGGAAATGCCGTCAGGCAGTCCGGAAGATTATTCACAGGAATCCTGATGCGTTTGTAGCCGTCGTCGGGTGCTACGCACAGCTGAAGCCCGACACCGTGGCTGCTATTGAAGGTGTCGACCTTGTGCTCGGTACCTATGAAAAATTTGACATTGCATCTTATATAGACAACCTCGGCAAAAGAACAGCACCCGAGATTCATTCATGTGAGAGCATCGATACAGAGGGATTTATTTCATCATGGTCTGCAGGTGACCGTACACGCTCATTCCTGAAGGTGCAGGACGGGTGTGATTACCGCTGTTCGTACTGTACCGTACCTCTGGCAAGAGGCAAGAGCCGTAACCCGTTCATCAGTGAGATAGTTGAGGAGGCAACACAGATTGTTGCCACAGGCGTTAAAGAGATAGTCCTGACAGGGGTCAATGTCGGCGACTTCGGGAAAAGCACAGGCGAATCATTAGATAACCTTCTGAAATCGCTGGTGCAGATCAGCGGGCTGGAGCGGCTGAGGCTCTCTTCCATTGAGCCTGACCTTCTCACTGACACTATTATTGATTTGATCACCGCTGAGCCGGTGCTTATGCCGCACATACACATGCCCCTGCAGAGCGGCAATGATAAGATACTGGGGCTCATGCGCCGGCGTTACCGCAGGGATAAATTCCGTGACCGCGTAATCAGGGTTAAAAATCTGATTCCTGATGCTTCCATCGGAGCTGACGTGATAGTGGGCTTCCCCGGTGAGACCGGCGAGGATTTTGAAGAGACTTACAGTTTCCTGGAAAACCTGCCTCTCTCTTATCTTCATGTGTTTGCCTTTTCTCCCCGTCCGGGCACCCCTGCCGCAACCATGCCGGGAGCAGTGCAGGGCTTCCGAGAAAGAAGAGCGCAGCAGACAGCTGATAAGGCTTTCGGGGAGAAAACGCATTCAGTTTATGCAGTCGGCCGCTGGCAACATCTATGATGTGCTCCTTGAAAAACGAAGCGCAGACGGCATGCTGTCAGGACTGACAGGCAACTACATAAGAACACTGGTACCTTACCGGAAGGAACTTCCGGGAACCGTCAGGAGGGTGAAGCTGGTATCACTGCGTGACGATGCCTCAATGACAGGAGAACTTATTGAAACAGGAATCTGATGAAAGCGATAGGATTCTATATCTTTTATGGGATAAATTACCTGATTACGCTGCTTCCCCTTCGGGTACTATATCTCTTTTCGGACCTCTTCTACCTTGTTTTATATTACCTGGCAGGTTATCGCCGGAAGGTGGTAGCCGCAAATCTCAGGAATGCATTTCCGGAGAAGAGCGAAGCTGAACGGAAAAAGATCGAACGCCGCTTTTACAGACACCTTGCGATCTGTTCGTCGAAACACTGAAGGCCACGCATATGAGCCCCGGACAGATTTCACGAAGGTTCGCTGTCAGGGATCTGGCCGGCGTTGACCGGCTTTACAGGGAGGGAAGGAGCGTGATAGGACTCTGCAGTCACTATAATAACTGGGAGTGGTTTTCGGCAGTTCAGCTGGTAACTCCATTCAGGGTACTTACGGTTTATAAGCCATTGAAAAATGAGTATTTCGATCAGTTTATCCTGAAGCTCAGAACAAAATTCGGTACATGGGCATCACCAATGCAAAATATTCTCAGGGATCTGTTAAAATTCAGAAATGAAAAGATCCTTACCATGTCCGGATTCATTGCAGACCAGACACCCCCGCCGGATGAGCATGCGTACTGGACCACTTTTCTTAACCAGGAGACAGGCTTCTTCAGAGGCGCTGAGAAACTGGCCGTAAAGTATGACATGCCGGTGATCTTTGTGAGTATAGCCAAAATAAAAAGAGGCTATTACGAGGTTGCCTTTGAGCTTATGACAGACCATCCCGGGAAAGAGGCACCCGATTTCATCACCTCCCGGTATGCAGAGCTGCTTGAGGCAGTGATAAGGGAAAAACCCGAGTACTGGCTATGGTCGCACCGGCGATGGAAATATAAAAAACCTGTTAAAAATGATTAAGACAGCTGTTATCATCCTTAACTGGAACGGCCGTAAGTTCCTTCAGAAATTTCTGCCCGGTGTCATTGACAGTACACGTATCAAGTGATACTGAGGTGATAGTAGCGGATAACGGATCGGAAGACGATTCTGTCGGTTGGCTCTCAGCCAACCATCCCGGGCTGAGGGTCATCAGACTGGAAAGGAACTGGGGCTATGCCGGCGGGTATAACCGAGCTCTCAAAGAGATTGAGGCAGAGTACTATATCCTCCTCAACTCGGACGTGAGCGTCGAAAAGGGATGGACTGAGACGCTGACGACTTTTATGGACATGCATCCGCGCGTGGGAGCATGTCAGCCAAAGATCAGATCATTTGACAAACCTTCGTTCTTTGAATATGCCGGCGCCGCGGGAGGATTTATCGACAGGCATGGTTACCCTTTCTGCCGCGGGCGTATCTTCGACAGTGTTGAAGAAGACCGCGGGCAGTATAACGATACCCGTGAGATATTCTGGGCATCAGGGTCCTGCATGGCCGTGAGGGCCTCCGCCTTTGAGCAGTGTGACGGCTTTGACGACGCTTTTTTTCTTCACATGGAGGAGATCGATCTGTGCTGGAGAATGCAGAATGCAGGCTATATCATCTGCTATGTGCCTGACGCTGTAATATGGCATGTCGGCGGCGGAACACTGAGCTATGATTCACCAACCAAAATATACTATAATTACCGTAACAGCCTCATGATGCTGGCAAAGAACCTTCCCTCAAGGCATCTGCACCGGACCATATTCATGAGACAGGTACTTGACGGGCTGGCAGCAGTTATGCTTCTCTTCCGCTCCGGCCGTGAAGCCTTTGGGGCCGTGGTGAGAGCCCACAGGGATTTCCACAAGGCACGCACCTCAATAAAAACATTCCGGACACTTGCGCCTCACTCTGACATGTATAATTCTCCTCATACAATGATGAACAAATCAGTCATTTTTGAGTATTATATACGTGGCAAGAGAAATTTCACGGATCTGAAGTGGCACTAAAGAGAGGACAACAAATGGCAATTTTCTTCATAATAGTCTTTACAGTCTATTTTCTGGTTAATCTTTATCTTTACCTGAAAGGGCATCGCGCCCTGGCAGGCAGTGGCTACCGTACCAGTACATATACAGTCATATTCCTGATACTTGCCTTAGCCTTTATTGCAGGTAAATTTCTTGAATACAAATTCACCAGTGTTTTTACCGATATACTAAACGTAATTGGCGGATTCTGGATGGCCTTCATGCTTTACGGCTTCCTTATCTGGCTGATGGCTGACATACTTCTGCTGGTGCAGAGGCCGTTTCACCTCGTGCCTGACGACGTCATGCCAAAACTGAGACTTTGGCTCTTTGCCGGCGTTACCATCACTACCGGAGTGCTTATAGTAATTGGATTTATAACAGCGGTTAGTCCAGTGAAAAAGAGTTATGATCTCACCATTGACAAGGGCCTCAGTGATGGCGACGGATCAATGCGGATAGTGGCCGTGTCAGACATACATCTCGGCAGCGTAATCAGGAAGAGAAGCATGAGACATCTGTCAGAGATGATAAGAGATGAGAAGCCTGACCTGGTTCTATTCCTTGGTGACCTTATTGACGGAAGTATAGGACCGGTCCTGCGCGGTGACCTGCTCTCCTACCTTAGTCTGCCTGATCTTCGATACGGCAAGTACGCCATCACGGGAAACCATGAGTATATTGGTGATATCAGAAAGACAGTCCCGTATATAGAAAGCAAAGGCATCAGGGTTCTTAAGGATGAGGTCGTGACCCTTCCAAACGGTATACAGATTATAGGCAGGCTTGACAGATCAGCCAATCAGGGTTTCAGCAACGGGCGTGCATCGCTTGACAGTCTTCTGGCTATGACCGATCCTGCCAGGCCGGTCATCCTGCTTGATCACCAGCCGTACGGACTGTCGGATCTTGCAGTGACAGCTGTCGATCTTCAGCTTTCAGGCCACACACATCACGGTCAGATCTGGCCCTTAACTTTTATCACATCCAAAATGTTCGAGTTAAGTCACGGTTATGCCATGTTTGGCAAAACTCACGCTATAGTCTCATCAGGATTCGGGATATGGGGCCCGCGGATGCGCATAGGCACGCGTCCTGAGATTGTGGTGATCAAACTCACCGGCAGATCAGAGTAACGGATAGATCTTCTCCAGCGCCATGCCCCTTGAGCCTTTAACCAGTATTGTATAACCTTCCGGACGGTTTGAGAGAAGCCATCCTCGCAACTCATCGGATGATCCGAACAGTTGTGCCCGGATATTGCCTGCAACTTCATGGAAGCGCGGACCGATAAGGACTACATCAACATCCGCGATATTCTTCAGCTGATCTATTACGGCAGCATGTCCGGACTTACTCTCTGCTCCGAGCTCAAGCATATCCCCTAGTATCAGCATCTTTCTGTCAGCCTTCAATGCTGCAAATGACGTAACTGCCATTTCCATACTCGATGGATTGGCGTTGTAAGCGTCACATACAAGTACATTCCTTCCGGTATCGACCACCTGCGACCTGTTATTGACAGGCTTGTAGGATATTATTGCAGCCGTGATCTCACTTACAGGGACACCAAAGTAGATACCAATGGCTATGGCAGCCTTCACGTTATCAATATTGTAAGACCCGAAAAGATTAGTCGTGAAAGTATAATTATGCTTATCGTATTCAGCTTTTACTGCAAGAAACATACTCTCCGTCTCTGCAATCTCAACCTTCAGTTTGATGCCTGCGGGGCGCGAATAGGGAACAGAGTTTTGTACCGTTTTTGATACAAGCTCTTTAAGCAGGCTGTTCTGATCGTTATAGATAGCTGTACCTCCGCTGCTGCTGAGCCATTGATACAGTTCCGATTTGGCCGCTTTTACCGCTTCAAAAGATCCAAACCCCTCAATATGTGCCTTGCCTATATTTGTAATAATGCCATGTGTAGGCATGGCTATCTGGCAGAGACCTGCTATTTCTCCCTTGTGGTTGGCTCCCATTTCGACAACCATAAAACCCATATCGTGAGGTGAGCTGAGGAGTGTAAGAGGAACTCCGATATGATTATTAAAGTTGCCTGTGGTGCTGTGCACTCTTTTTTTCCTCGACAGAACTGCGGTTATGAGCTCTTTGGTTGTAGTCTTGCCGTTGGATCCGGTTATGGCAATGACAGGCACGGTAAGTCCCTTGCGGTGCCTCGTGGCCAGCAGGGAGAGTGTCATAAGCACATCATCTACCTGAATGTATTTTTCCCCTCGCAGGGCAGGGTCATCAACGACCGCAGCTGTTGCGCCGGCGCTGACAGCCGCTTCAGCGTGAGCGTTACCGTCATGGGCAGGCCCTTTGAGGGCAAAGAAAACCTGACCTTTGCGGACAGTTCTTGAATCTGTTGTTATACCTTCAGAATTGCGGACAATGGAATATAACTCGTTCAGCTCCATGGTTATTTAAAAACAAGCCTCATTATTATTCATAATGAGGCCCGGTATCATTTTAAAGTTGATGTCATTTCAGTCCGGTTGGGCTACCCACCCTGATCATTGCGCATCTGAAGCCGAGGTCATCGCGTGATGCTTCCTGGTCAAGATAACGGCGTGTTGAAGGATTGAGCCAGTAAGCCCTGTCTTTCCATGATCCGCCTTTTATTACCCTTGCCTTATCATTTATAAGGGTAACATAGTCGTTGTCAGTTTCATTCTGCGCATACATTCTTTCTGTCTGGGGCAGATCAGCGTTACCTGACCATTCGAGGCTTGAGGAGATGCTTGAGATGACGTCACCGTCGAGGTAGTTCCTGTAATCTGATTTCTGGTAGTTAAACCTGTTGGCTACATCATCAGGCTTGACTGTATCTATCTGGAGCCTGCCTAGTCTGTCTTTCTCTACCACCTGGCCGTTTGCATCACGGCGAAGGTCGGTGAATACGTTGCCTCTGAACGGGTTAAACATATCGACATCCTCTGACGAGAGCGGACGATACACATCCTGTGTCCATTCATTGACGTTACCGGCCATGCAGTACAGGCCATAGTCATTGGGCCAGTATGATCTAACGTCGACGGTGATGCTACCGGCATCGTTCAGGTTACCTGCCACGCCCATCATGTCACCGCGACCGCGGACGAAGTTAGCCATGAACTCACCTCTGTATTTGGGTGCCGAGTTACGTACGTTATGTCCGTCCCACGGGTATATAGCTCTTTCATAAATTCTTTCCTCGAAGGTGTTGCCCCTGAGGCCGTAGGCTGCAAACTCCCATTCTGCCTCTGTAGGCAGGCGGTAACGCGGCAGCAGGATACCATCCTCCTGGCGTACACGTGCGTGCAGTTCATCAACCCTTTCTCCGGGTACTCCCTCATATTGGGCAGCATAATAAGATTCGGTGTTGAAATTATTGGCTCCGGACTGTTCCACGTTAGGCTCCTGCCATTTGCTTTCGAGAAGTATCTGCTCATTCACCCTGTCAGTACGCCATACGCAATAGTCGTTAGCCTGCAGCCAGCTCACACCAACTACAGGATAAGTATTATATGAAGGGTGTCTGAAATAATACTGAACATACGGTTCGTTGAAAGCAAGCGGGCTTCTCCATACCAGTGTGTCTGGGAGGGCACGGCGATGCACTTCAGGGTAATCACTGTAAACACGTCTCAGCCAGTAGAGGTATTCACGGTAATCGAGGTTGGTAACCTCTGTCTCATCCATGTAGAAAGATGATACGGTGACCCTGCGCGGCGCATTGTTCCATTCGAACATTACATCCTGATCAACCCGTCCCATAGTGAATGTTCCACCTTCAATGAGTACAAGGTTTGGGCCGGTGATCTGCTCTGACGCTTCCCCTATGGGATAGCCAAGGTCATTCACATCACTCGATTTAGGATCCCGGTAACTCCAGCCTGTTGTCGGAGACACATTGTCCTGCTGTGCTCCCTTGCAAGAAAACAGGAAGAGCGCAACAACTACAAACACCGGTAAAGCTCTCAGTTTATACATGGTCAAATTATGTTAACTAGGTTAATTTTCAAATCTATTATATTAGTCAAAAACAAAACGCTGCACCAAAATAACTACAAATCAGGTAACTTTATTATGTGAATGGCTCTACTTTTTTCAACATTATTGAAACAAATAGTAAGTCCGGCCTTCACAATCGCCGTACCTTTGATTGCCGTATCACCTCCGGCCAGCACATAACTATATGATAATATGATCTTTGCCGATCCCGTATCCCATCCCAGCGACGGCTCTGCTGCAGTAAAACCGGAGGCGGCATGCCAGAAGGCTACTCCGCCCATCAGGCTGTGGTAAAGAGCTTCTGTTCCTAAATATATAATCACATTATCTGCCTGGGCAAGGAGTGTCACTGACGGGTTGAGGCTGAATTCTCCTCTGCGGTTACTGAATGAGGTTCCTGCGCTGACAGAATAAAGCCGTCTGATCCTGTCATTATTCTGACGACTTTCGCTGAGCCACGGCTGTGTCAGGTGCATGACGGAGACCCCGCCGTACCATGGCCCTTTTGCAAAGGTAATGCCTGTGCCGATATCAAAAGCCGTGACAGCGCCATCTGTAATATACTCCGAGTGTGTTCCCTGAAAACCGTTGAATGGATCAATGTCACCCGGAAGTATGACCGCCCCCGTTTTTATTCCACGGTGCACCACAGAGGCCGTCAGTCCTGCATTAAAAAAGAGATCCCTCCCAGCCTGCAGATGATATGCATAGCTTGCTCCTGCCCTGAAGTCATTCATAATATCACCCAGCATGTCGTCGCAGAGCCACAGGCCTGTGCCGCCATGCAACCCCGGCAAATATGTGTCAAATGAGGCATAACCTGACCTGAGAGCAAAGTTGTTACCCGGAAGGAAGGAATAGCAGGATATATTCATAACCGGAAGGCCTGATGAACCGGTATAGGCCGGGTTGTACATAAAATGCATGCCCGACATGGTACCGTACCAGGTGTCCTGACCACTGAGGCTCAGTGTGTAGAAAACAAGTATCAGTATGGTTGCCCTGTTTCTGAAGCGCATGGTTCTTATTCAGCAATATCAACGGGTCAGAGACGTTAATATTTTATCTGAGTACCCGTCTTTCAGGGAGTAAAGATAATCCACTTAACTATCTTTGCGCTGATGAGAATAAAAAGTCTCCTGGTCACAGCTTTCGCCCTGCTGCCGGTATTGTATGCCGCGGGGCAGGATTATGCGCACTCATCCCTGCTGAAACAGGGCAGGTGGATCAGGCTTGCGGTGACTGAGGCGGGCATCTATCGGCTCGACTTCTCACAGATCAGAGAGATGGGCATCACCGACCCTGCAGCAGCAGTGTTGTACGGTAACAACACAGGCCAGCTTTCTTTTTATAATGACGGCACAGCCCCTGACGACCTAAGAAAGATCGCTTATAAGGCTGAGACTGGCAGCGACGGTGTTTTCAATGACGGCGACTTCCTGCTTTTTTATGCCGAGGGCACGCACAGGTGGGTCTACGAAAGGGCATCTGAAAACTACGAATACAGAAGACATTACTATTCAGACACTGCCTGGTATTTCATCACATCCATGCCAGGTGGGGCAGTACATGTTACCGCTGAACCGGCACCTTCACAGCCCCATAATATTGTATCCTCAACAAGCGATGTCACATGGAGGCATGAAAAAGAAGCGGTTAACCTGATCAGATCAGGGAGGGAATGGTACCAGCAGGTCATTCCCGGTACAGAAAATGTTGTGAGTCCGGCACCTGAAAATCTCATCCTTGCCGAACAAATAAGGTACAGCATGAGGGTACTGGGCAGGTCTGACACTGAAAGCTCATTCGATCTTAAACAGGGATCAACCTTATTAAAAACGATCTCCGTTCCGCCGGTCAGCATGACTGACCTTAACGGTGTTTATGCCAACATTGCGTTAGCACAGGATTCGTGCCTTCCGGCATCTGCCGCGCCGGCATTCACCGTTACTTTCCGGAATAACGGCAATCTGGCCGCGACAGGTTATATAGATTATATTGATTTCTTCGCCAGAGCCCAGCTAAAATACAATGATAAACAGCTTTTCATAAGCGACAGCCGGAGTGTTGCCCCGGCACGGGTGACACGTTTCACTCTCGCAGGATCCGAGGTGCTGCAGGTTTGGGATGTCACAGACCCTTGTGCTCCGAGGGTTATGGAGACAGCCTCTCTTGCCGGCAATACAATATTCACCGCTGCCACTGACAGCCTCCGCAGGTTTGTTGCCTTTGCCACGGCCAATGTGCTGCGCCCGTTAATAGGCAAAGACCCGGTACCTAACCAGGACCTCCATGCATTCGGGCCGGCTGAAATGATCATTGTAACTCACCCGCTTTTTAAAGAGTATGCACAACGAATTGCCGATATCCACCTGGCTGATGACGGTACAAGGTCAATAATAGTAACCCCCGGGCAGATCTACAATGAATTCTCAGGAGGAATACCCGATATTGCGGCTATAAGGAATTTCATCAGGATGATCTACAGCAGGGGAACTGAAGGTGGCTCCCCGTTAAAGTACCTCCTTCTGTTCGGTGACGGATCCTATGAAAATAAAACTCCTCCCCCGGGGAACACCTCATATATCCCAACATGGCAATCGGTCAACTCTCACGTCGGGGTTCTCTCCTTCACATCAGACGACTTTTACGGTCTTCTTGACGACGGTGAGGGGGAGGCGGACGGTTTTCTCGATATCGGCATCGGACGGTTGCCTGCGTCTGACACCGCTACCGCAGGGATCATGGTGCGTAAGATCTCCTCTTACATTGATAACTCAGCGATGGGTTCCTGGCGTAATGTGTTGTGCATGGTGGCTGATGATGAAGATGCCAACCTTCACATGATGGATGCCGAGAACCTCACCGTAGCTGCAAAGGAGGCTGCTCCGCCTCTCACAACGGAGAAGATTTATCTCGACGCCTACCGGCAGGTTACAACAGCGACGGGTAACTCATATCCTGATGCGGAGAAAGCCATCAATAACAGGATTGCGGCAGGATGCCTTGTTTTTAATTATGTAGGTCACGGCAATGAATCAGGACTGGCGCATGAGAGAGTGGTAAGGACGGATGACATAAATTCATGGAAGAACAAAAATATGTTGCCGCTGTTCATCACGGCCACCTGTGAATTCTCGAGATTTGATGATGTGGAGATCAACCCGGCAACAGGACTTATTTCATCAAGGACCTCAGCCGGTGAAATGGTATTGCTTAATCCTGACGGAGGAGGCATAGGCTTGATGAGCACGACGAGAGTCGTTTACTCGGCACCTAACTACTTGCTTAACCGCAAAATCTACGATTATATTTTTTCAACGGCGTCAGACGGCAGATCAATGAAACTGGGTGACATAATCAGGCTGGCCAAGGTCAACTCCGGTACAGGGATGAACAAGCGCAACTTCCTTTTGCTCGGTGATCCTGCACTGAGGATTGCCTGGCCGGTGCAGGGACGGGTTGTCACCGACAGTGTTAACAGCATCTCCGTGGAGTTTGCTGTGGATACAATTAAGGCATTGTCTCTGATAACCATAAACGGCCATATAGAAGACAACGACGGTAACCTTATGGACACGTTCAACGGGGTGGTGGAACCTGTTGTTTATGATAAAGCCAGCTCTGTCAGCACCCTTGCCAATGACGGAGGGTCGACAATGAGCTTCCCTGTGACCGGTAACGTGATCTTCAGGGGTACTACAACCGTTACTGAAGGGGAATTCAGCTTCTCTTTCATCGTCCCTCTGGATATTAATTATTCCTTCGGCAAAGGTTTTGTATCCTATTATGCCCATGATGACAACGATGACGTTAACGGCAGCTTTTCTGAGATCATCGTAGGAGGGTTCTCAGATATCAATATTAATGACACTGAAGGCCCTGTAATAAAACTCTTCATGAATGACACCCTCTTCAGGGAAGGAGGGATTACAGACACAGCGCCCTCGCTTCTTGCGCTTATCAGCGACGAGTCAGGTGTCAATGCCACCGGAACCGGTATCGGACATGATATCATCGCCTGGATCGATGACGATATGCCGGGTGCTGTGGTGCTGAACGGAATGTTCAGTGCAGACATCGGCGTGCACACTTCGGGCAGCCTGACCTACCCGTTTGTAATCAGTGAAAAGGGTGAACATACTGTCTCACTCAGGGCATGGGATAATCTCAATAATCCTTCAACGGCCACGCTCAGGTTTGCAGTTGAAACCAGCGGCGTCTTCAGGCTGACAGACCTGCTGAGCTACCCCAATCCTGTCACTGACAATACAACCTTTACAGCCGGGCACAACAGGCCTGACACTGAGATTGATGTCACCATAACAATCCTCACCACCGGGGGCGTTGCTGTGCGGGTTATCAGGGAGCAGTTTTACGGCACCGGATATTCGCTTCCGGATATACCATGGGACGGCTGCAATGAAAACGGCAGCAGGCTGGCACGGGGAATGTATCTGTGGCGTGCCGAAGCTGTTACTGCAGAGGGAGAGAGAGCATCTGCGACAGGAAGGATCATCATTTTGTGATACGACACAATAACCCGACCTTTTTTTTGTTATATATTTGCACAAATTTTGACTCTAACGGAACATGAAAAACAAGGCGCTGATACTCAGTATAATATTTCTTTTAACGGTACCGCTGTTGTCACTTACAGCACAGGATAAGCATCCTCTGAATGTCATTCAGACCGTGGTGCCGTTTCTTACTATCGCGCCTGACTCCCGTGCCGGAGCAATCGGTGATGCCGGTGTTGCAACATCGCCTGATCTTTACAGCATGCACTGGAACCCGGCCAAATATGCATTTATTGACGGTAACGGAGGTTTCGCAATGTCATACTCACCCTGGCTCAGGGCTCTTGTTCCGGATATCAACCTGGCTTTGCTGACAGGCTATTACAGAATCGACAGCAAGCAGGTACTTGCGGGCAGCCTGATGTACTCATCTCTCGGAGAGATACAATTCACTGACGACTACGGCAACTACCAGAGCACACATAATCCAAACGAATTCTCCGTTGACGTAGCTTACTCCCGTCTTTTTTCCCAACACTGGTCAGGAGGTGTCGCCCTGCGGTTCATCTATTCAAATATCACGGGGGGACAATATGTCGGAAGCACGGAGACCAAAGCAGGTACTTCTTATGCAGCTGATGCTTCCGCTTTTTATACAACCGCTCTTAAGCTGGGTTCAAAGACGGGTAATATATCTGCCGGAATGAATTTCTCAAACATCGGTTCGAAGATGAGTTACACATCCGATGAAGATCCTGATTTCATTCCCATGAATATGCGTCTGGGAACCACATTCACGGTTGACCTTGACAGGTATAACTCAATAGGTATCTCCTTTGACATTAACAAACTGCTGGTACCCACACCTCCAGTTTATGAAGACGGGGAAATAGTTGCAGGCAAGGATCCAAATGTCTCTGTACCGGTGGCTATCTTCCAGTCGTTCTATGATGCCCCCAACGGATTTGGTGAGGAAATGCATGAATTCTCAGAATCAATTGGAATTGAGTACTGGTACAACCAGCAATTTGCCCTCGGACAGGTTATTTCAACCAGGCAGACTGCAAAGGCAATATGAAATACTTCACTGCCGGAGCAGGATTCAGGTTGAGTGTCTTCTCACTTGACTTTTCATACCTTATTCCGATCACACAGAACAATCCGCTGGCCCGCACACTCAGATTCTCACTCGGCTTTGAGTTTGACTCACTGCGGAACGTAAGTAAGAAGTAACATATGACACTTCATCAGAGGATTGGACAGGGCATTGATTTTCACCGCCTTGAGGATGGCCGTGAACTTTGGTTAGGCGGTGTGCACATCGCCTCACCAAAAGGATGCGTTGCTCACTCGGACGGCGATGTACTCATTCATGCCATCTGCGACGCTCTCCTCGGAGCTGCGGGGATGAACGACATCGGAACACAGTTTCCCGACACATCTGATGAATATAAAGGTATCGACAGCAAGATATTACTGAAGCGGACCGCAGACATGATCAGCGATAAGGGCTACAGGATAGTGAATATCGACAGCACGGTATGTCTCGAGATGCCAAAGCTGTCGCCCTATATTAATGCGATGCGAAAGGCTATGGCAGATGTTGCCGGTATTTCACCGGATGCCATATCCGTAAAAGCCACCACCACCGAGAAGATGGGTTTTACGGGCCGCGGCGAGGGGATTGTTGCGATGGCTGTCTGCCTTATCGCTGACCGTATCCCCGGTACTTTTTAACCTATAACTGAATCGATAAGGCTATCGTCAGCCAACGCTGGCATTGTCACTACCAGTCCCGGTGTGCGTTCCATTTCCCTTGTTATTGACGAGACGGCACCGCTGTTCCGTGCCCAGCTGCGTCGTGCAATGCCGTTATTGACATCCCAGAAGAGCATGGATTTGATTCGTCGTCCGGCTGCCGGCGTGCCGTCGAGCACCATCCCGAAGCCGCCATTGATCACCTCACCCCATCCTACTCCGCCGCCGTTATGCAATGAAACCCATGTGGCACCTCGGAATGCATCGCCGATAACATTCTGAACGGCCATGTCAGCCGTGAAGCGCGAGCCGTCATAGATATTGGATGTCTCCCTGAACGGTAAGTCAGTACCGGAGACATCATGATGATCACGGCCTATGACCACCGGACCGCTGATGGCACCTGAGGCAATGGCATCGTTGAATGCTTCTGCTATGGCTGTCCTGCCTCGGGCATCAGCATAAAGTATGCGGGCCTGCGAACCTACCACCAGTTTGTTTCGTGCAGCTTCACGTATCCAATGAATATTATCCGACATCTGGAGATGAATATCTTCAGGAGAATCTTTTATCAGCCGTTCGAGTGTTTCGGCTGCCAGGGTGTCAGTAGATACAAGATCGGCCGGATCGCCCGAACAGCATACCCACCTGAAAGGACCAAAACCATAGTCAAAGCACATAGGTCCCATGATATCCTCCACGTATGACGGGTAACGGAAACCGCCCATGCCGTCTGAGATATCAGCTCCTGCGCGTGACGACTCAAGGAGAAAAGCATTGCCGTAATCAAAAAAATAGGTTCCATGTGCAGTGTGCCTGTTGATGGCGCCGACCTGGCGGCGCAACGATGCCTGCACCAGTTCCCTGAACCTGTCAGGGTCGGCCGCCATGATCAAATTGGCTTCGTCAAAGGTGATGCCGGCAGGATAATAACCGCCTGCCCAGGGATTATGAAGTGAGGTCTGGTCAGAGCCGAGATCTGCCCACAACTCCTCTTCGGCAAAACGTTCCCACAGATCAACGATATTTCCGTGATAAGCCAGGGAAACCACCTCGCCAGACATGCATGCTTTTCTTACACGTTGTATCAGGCTGCTGAGGTCATCGAAGACCTCATCAACCCAACCCTGTGAGTGACGTGTTCTGATAGCCTTGGGGTTTACCTCGGCTATTACCGATACTACACCGGCAATATTGCCTGCTTTTGGCTGAGCTCCTGACATACCCCCCAGGCCTGAGGAAATAAAAAGCCTGCTGCGCCTGGCACTGTCATCCGGCGATTTTAGTCTCCGGCCCGCATTGAGCAGGGTGATGGCTGTTCCGTGAACAATGCCCTGGGGACCGATATACATGTATGACCCCGCAGTCATCTGCCCGTACTGGGAGACACCCAGCGCGTTGAACTTCTCCCAGTGATCCTGGGAAGAGTAATTGGGTATGACCATCCCGTTGGTCACCACAGCCCTCGGGGCCTCCGGATGAGATGGGAAGACGCCGAGGGGATGCCCTGAATACATGACCAGGGTTTGCTCATCAGTCATCTCCGACAGGTATTTCATGGTGAGCCTGTACTGTGCCCAGTTCTGGAAGACGGCGCCGTTGCCGCCATAGGTGATGAGCTCATGCGGGTGCTGAGCTACCGCAGGATCGAGGTTATTGGTTATCATCAGCATAATGGCAGCGGCCTGCAATGACTTATGCGGATATTCGTTCACAGGTCTTGCCTTCATCTCATAAGAAGGCCTGTAACGGTACATGTAGATGCGGCCGTAATCACGCAGCTCGGCAGCAAACTCCGGGGCAAGGACACCGTGCAGCTTTGGAGGAAAATATCTCAGGGCATTCCGCAGGGCGAGTTTCTTCTCAGCTGTGGTGAGAATGTCGCGACGGCGCGGAGCATGATTGACCGAAGGGTCATATGGTTTTAATTCAGGAAGGTGTTGCGGGAATACCCTCGCGGATCTGTGTCTTGAAATCGTTCATGATATCGGAATATTACCAAATACAAATATATAAAACATGTAACGAGCGACAGGTCTGAGACCTGTCGCTACGCACATATAATATTATGTAATCCGTTTATGATTTTTCGTTGACGATTTCGTCGTCGACGAGAATACGTCCGCAATATTCGCAGACGATGATCTTTTTCCTCGACCTGATGTCAAGCTGCCTTTGCGGGGGTATCTGATTGAAACAACCGCCGCATGCATCTCTCTGGACTGAAACGACAGCAAGGCCGTTCCGGGCGTTGGTACGGATACGCTTGTAGGCGGTCAGTAGTCTATCCTCAATTTTTGTCTGCAGTACTTTCGACTTTGCATCCAGATGCTCTTCTTCCTTCTGAGTATCACGGGTTATATCCTCAAGCTCGCTTTTCTTACCGTCGAGATCGCGTTTTCTCTCATCGAGTGCTGCCTGAGCCTCGGCCATGACCTCTTTTTTCTCTGCCACCTGTACGGTGAACTCGCGGATCTTCTTGTTGCAAAGCTCAATCTCAAGTGTCTGAAACTCTATTTCCTTGGAGAGAGAATCATATTCGCGGTTGTTCCGGACATTATTCTGCTGGTCCTCGTATTTTTTTATCAGTCCCTGCGATGTAGTGATCTCGTTGGTCTTGCTTACAACTGATTTTTCAAGCTCGGCGATTTCACTTTTAAGATTGTTTATCCTGGTCTCCAGTCCCTCTACCTCATCCTCAAGGTCCTGCACCTCAAGAGGAAGTTCGCCCCTGAGCGTGCGTATTTTGTCGACCTCCGAATCAACAAGCTGCAGTGAATAGAGTGCTCTGAGTTTTTCTTCTATGGTAAGTTCAGGTTCAGCGGTTTTGGTCTGTTTCATCAGTATATCTGTTTTATTTTCAATAGTAGTTAACCGGATTGGTTTTTATCCCGGAAAACCGGAGTGCAAATTTAGGAAATTTTTTCTTAATCAGGTTGTGCAGCAGCTCTAAAGAAAATTTTTCACTCTCATAATGTCCGATGTCGGCCACAATCATGTCACCGGGAGCCTGTGTGAAAGCGTGATATTTAATATCGCCTGTGACAAATGCGTCGGCGCCGGCGCGGGCGGCAACGCTGATAAGATCGGAGCCTGACCCTCCGCACACGGCTATGGTGTTGACGGTGCGGGCTGTGTCGCCGCTGTACCTTATTACAGGTATTCCGGTGACTTCCTTCAGCCTCTCAAGGAGCATGATACCCGTTAGCGTTGCGGGCAGAGTGCCGATGGCGCCCGCGCCGGCGCCGCGATATTCATTCTCAAGGGCGATGATGTCATAGGCCACCTCCTCGTACGGATGCGCCGCCAGAAGAGCCCTGACACACGAGGAGGAAAGATGTGACGGTATGACAGCCTCTATCCTTATCTCCGGTTCGGAATGATCCTCTCCCACCTGTCCGGCATACGGATCGGCTCCCTCTCCTGCCCTGTAGGTGCCATCACCGGGAACATTGAAGCTGCAGCGGTCATAATTGCCAATGTGACCTGCACCTGCGGCAAAGAGCGCTTCCCTGACCATTGCCGGCATGGGAAACGGGAACAAAGGTGATAAGCTTTGAAAGCTTTCCTTTCAGGGGGGCAAGCACTCTTATCTTCGTCAGCCCGATCTTTTCCGCGAGTATATGACTGACACCCCATGATACGTTATCAAAGCTTGTATGAGCAGAATAGATGGCAATTTCTCCTCTGACAGCTGAAGCAACACATCGCTCAGTCTCACTGCCGCCGGCAATTCGTTTCAGCGGGGTAAAGATGAGGGGATGATGAGAGATGATAAGGTTGCAGCCGTGATCCCTGGCTTCATCAATTACTTCAGAGGTGACATCCACTGTTAGCAAGACAGAATTTATTGAAGCGTCAGGGTCTCCGACCTGCAGTCCGCTATTGTCATATTGTTCCTGAAAGGCAGGAGGAATAAGTTCTTCAAGCCAGCGCGTGAATTCTCCCAGCGTAGCCGTCATACTGTCAGTTTATTTCGTCTTTGATATCGGTGAGTATGTCCCTTATGTTACGAAGGGTGTCAGCGATTTCCAGGCGATAATCGGTATCTTCACGGTTGTTCTTCAGATATTTTCTGGCACCCTCGATGGTCATGCCCCTTTCTCTCAGCAGGTGGTGTATCAGCCTAAGATTTTTTATATCCTCCTCGAGGAACAACCTGTTCCCCTTATTGTTCTTTTTCGGCTTCAGCACATCAAACTCTCTCTCCCAGAATCGGATCGTTGAGACGGGCTCAGAGAACATCTCCGCCACTTCTCCGATCTGATAGAACAGTTTTTCAACTTTTTTTTCCCTGTACGGCATGGCCTCCTGTGCTTAATCAGTCGAACGACTGTCCGCTCTTGCTTGAGATCTCCAGCATGCGGTCATATTCACCAGGGGTGAGGTCGTTGAAGAAATAGAGTGCAGGATCAACGTTATTGCCGTTTACCTTGACCTCATAATGCAGGTGAGGTGCAGTTGAGAGGCCTGTACTGCCCACATACCCTATGATATCACCACGTTTGACCTTTTGTCCTTCCCTGACATTGAAATGGTCGAGGTGGGCATAAACGGTCTCGTAACCGAAACCATGATTAATGATAATGTGATACCCCAGTTCCCGGCGGGCAGATTTGACAGTGGTGACAACGCCGTTGCCGGTGGCATAAACCTCGGTGCCTGTTGGCGATGTGAAGTCCATTCCGGCATGAAACTTTGATATCTTGTAGATGGGATGTATCCTGTATCCGTAACCGCCTGCTGTGCGTTTCAGGTCTTCGTTTGAAATAGGCTGTATGGCCGGGATGCTGCTGAGCATCTCCTCCTTCTCCTTTGCATATGCGATCAGTTCATCAAAAGACTGCGACTGGACGTATATCTGCTTTCTGATTCTGTCAAGTCTTGTTGCTGTTTCAACAATCAGCTGGGAATTTGTGAAACCTTCAAGCTCCTCATAACGGTTTACCCCTCCTATACCTCCCGCACGGTACGATGAAGGCACAGGTTCAGCCTCGAAAATAGTCCTGTAAAGATTGTCATCAGTCTCCTGGAGATGGCCGAGCACCTTCTCAACGTTATCCATCTCCCTGTTCATCAGCTCATACTGAAGGGTAAGCTGCTCGATCTCACGTTTGAGGGCCTTTTCCTGAGGTGAAGTCAAAGACAAAGGCAAAGATGAAGCCGTAGATGCCCGCCAGAAACAGTGAGCCTACGAAATAACCGAACAGACGCAGGAGAAGCTGCTTGATACCCAGCCGCATCTTGTCGAAGCTGAGTGTCTCGTGATTAAACTTATACTTTGTCTTTGGCATCCGCTGTGACGGCAAACTAAGTGCCATGCAAACATAAGAAATAATAGACAAAATACAAAAATACTTTCAGCTTATGCAAAACAGGGTTTGATACCAAATCTCACCGTTTGGTAAGGAAGTCGAGCATCTCGAAATACTCATCCTCTGACAGGCTGTCCTCAAAATACCAGAGTGGGTTCACATGTGCGCCATACAGATCGATCTGGTAATGAAGGTGCGGACCTGTGGAAATACCTGTGGTGCCTGACAACCCGATAAAGTCTCCCCTTTTGACCTTCTGGCCTCTTTTGACAGTGACCGAGCTCAGGTGTCCGTAAACGGACCGGTAACCGTAACCGTGATCAATTACGACCTTTATCCCGAAACCGTCCTTCTGATTGCCGGCATAATAGACAATACCCGCACCCGTGGCATACACTTCCGTATTGATGGGACAGCGGAAGTCCTGGCCGAAATGCCAGCGTGGCGAACCCAGCACCGGGTGATGCTCTCTGAATTTCATCCCGTCACCAAGTCTCATGCTCACATTGACAGGCCTGATATAGGGCAGGTGCGCCCACATATCCTTCCATTCAGCAGCTGCCTCGGTGAGGTCGGTAAGGGAGTTGTACTGTATGTTTGTCTCGGTCCTGAGATCTTCAAACTTTGACCGTATCGCTATCATCATATCTGTGTTGACGTAGCCCGTCATGTCACCGAACTTAAAAGTACCTCCGGCCCCTCCTTCAGATATGTCATCAGGGATCTCCTCAAGGTCAAGAATAGAACGGTATGAATTATTATCCGAGGAGCGCATATCAGCGATGACTGCTGAAGAATAATCAATTTTCCGTTCAAGAAGGGTGTAGTTCAGCCTGATCTCATCAACTTTCCGTTCCAGTCTATCCTGGTTCGGATGACCGAACATACGATGAAAAATAAAGCTGTAACAAACTGTCAATAAGATTGATATCCCGAAAAATATCGAGAATCTAAGGAGCTTTTCACTCCACTTGCGTTTATGCTGAAGAAAACGAAGACCAGATGTATCAAAAACGTATTTATTCCTTTTTAGCATCAGTATCACAGAAAGTTAAGACTATTTCCATTGACATTTAACAAACGTAGAATATTTGAATTAATTTTACACACCCCATATTATTTGAAATTAACGCTGTGTGAGGACTTATGATGAAGGCAACCGGGATAAGAGATGAATTTCTGAGTTTTTTCAGTTTGAAACAGCATAAAATCGTACCCTCGGCGCCGATGGTGATCAAGAATGATCCGACGCTCATGTTTACCAATGCAGGCATGAACCAGTTCAAGGATATTTTCCTTGGAAATCAGCCGGCACAATACAAAAGGGTGGCCAATTCGCAGAAGTGCCTCCGCGTTTCGGGCAAGCATAATGACCTTGAGGAAGTAGGTCTCGATACATATCACCATACCATGTTCGAGATGCTTGGTAACTGGTCATTCGGCGACTACTTCAAGAAGGAAGCGATAACGTGGGCGTGGGAATTTCTCACAGCCCGTCTTCATATCCCTGAGGACAGGATTTATACCACAGTCTTTGAGGGCAGTCCTGAGGAAAATGTACCCCGCGATGATGAAGCTGCCACACAGTGGATGAAATGTTTCTCCAAACCCGAAAACCGCATTATTGAAGGATCCAGGAAAGACAACTTCTGGGAGATGGGTGAGACAGGTCCGTGCGGCCCCTGCTCCGAGATACATGTCGATTTAAGGTCTGACAGCGAGCGTTCGGCAAAGCCGGGTCACCTGCTTGTCAATAAGGGGCACCCTCATGTAATTGAGATCTGGAACCTTGTGTTCATACAGTATAACCGCAAGGCAGGCGGTGAACTGGAGTTGCTGCCTGAAAAGCACGTCGACACGGGCATGGGGTTTGAACGCCTCTGCATGGTGATACAGGGAAAGAAGTCGAACTACGACACTGACCTCTTCCAGCCGCTGATCGCAAGCACGGCGGCTGTCACAGACAAAGCTTACGGCGAAAAAGAAGCCTGGGACATAGCCCACCGCGTCATAGCCGATCATCTGCGCACTGTGGCATTTTCTATCGCCGACGGCCAGCTGCCGTCAAATAACAAGGCCGGTTATGTTATCAGGAGAATACTGCGCCGGGCAGTGAGATACGGGTATACGTCCCTGGGGATGACCGAGCCTTTTATCTACAAGCTGATCCCGGCACTGATAACCTCAATGGGTAATCATTACCCGGAACTGTCAGCCCAGAAGGAGATAATTACAAAGGTCATCTTCGAAGAGGAACAGGCATTCCTGAAAACTCTCGGCAAAGGACTTAAGATGATAGAGCGCAGGGTGGAAGGACTGAAGAAGGAAGGCAGGAATGTATTCCCCGGAAGCGAAGCATTTGTGCTCTTCGACACCTACGGCTTCCCTGTCGACCTGACACAGCTGATACTGAAGGAAAATAAAATGACCCTGGATGAGGAAGCTTTCACTCACGAACTGAATGCCCAGAAAGGCCGGTCAAGAGATGATGCTGCCGTCACCGCAGGCGACTGGGTGGTGATTAAAGATGTGGACAAAACAATATTTACAGGTTATGGCCGCACGGAAGATACAGTGCACATTGCACGCTACCGGAAAGTGAATGCCCGCGGGAAGGAAGCAGTCCAGCTTGTTTTTGACAGGACACCCTTCTATGCCGAGTCGGGAGGTCAGACAGGCGATAAGGGATTTATCACCTTCGGAAATGATAAGATTATAATAAGTGATACTGTAAAGGAAAACAACCTTATCATTCATCTCGCCTCAAAAGTACCGTCAGACCCGTCACAGCCCTTCACAGCCACTGTCGACCGCGAAGCCAGGCAGCAGACAGCTAATAACCATACAGCCACACACCTTATGCATCATGCATTGCGTGAGGTTCTTGGAAAGCATGTAGAGCAGAAGGGGTCTCTTGTAGCACCGGAGAAGCTGAGGTTTGATTTCAGCCACTTCAGGCAGATGACAACTGAGGAGATAGCAGCGGTGGAGCAGAAGGTTAACGAAATGATCATGAAGAACGTTATCTCTGAGGTGCACGATGATATTCCGGTTGAAGAGGCTCTGGCCATGGGCGCGATGGCACTCTTCGGAGAAAAGTACGGTGAAAGAGTCAGGGTGGTATCTTTCGGAAATTCAGTGGAGCTCTGCGGCGGCACCCATGTCAGCAATACCTCCGTAATCGGTCTCTTCAAGATCATTTCAGAAGGTGCCGTGGCCGCCGGGGTAAGAAGGATAGAAGCCGTGACAGGCCGTCAGGCACTGACATACGTGAATGATAAACTAAAAACCCTCGACGAGATCACACTCATGCTGAGGAGTACGGGAAATCCTGCCGCCAATGTCTCGAGACTGATAACAGAGAACACATCACTGAGACGGACAATTGACAGAATTCAGAATACTGCGGCCGTTGCTGCACGCATTGAGCTTGAGAACAATGCAGTCGCGGCAGGCATCTGTAAGATTTACTCAGGTGTCCTGGAAGAGATGCCGGCAGAGACACTAAAAAATATTGCCCACCAGATCAGGCAGTCGGACAACAACAGTGCGGTAATTATCGGATCTTCAAACGAAGGCAAAGCATCGCTGCTGGTCAGCCTGGGAGAAGAGGTAATTAAGGTTTCAGGACTGAGTGCAGTTGAGATCATCAAGTCTGTATCAGCATCTATCAACGGAGGCGGTGGAGGACAAGCGTTCCTCGCGACCGCCGGAGGCAAAAGACCGGAGGGTCTCAGCGAAGCCGTCGAAAAAGCCGTTTCAATCGTTAAAAAAGCTTTCTGAAGCACCTGTATGAAAATGGAACGGTCAATACATGTTGTCAGCACGATTATGTCGCTGGTTCTGCTGCTGGCATCATGTGCGGAGCAGGCCTGTTACGACAACACAGACCCGATGATGAATACTTTCCTTCTTGAAAGCGGAACGGGAGTGTCAGTCAAGGCCGGCAGCATTGTCATAACCGGTATCACTGCCACTGACACCATAGAATTTGTGGATGCAAAGGCCGTTTCATCCTTTTCCCTGCCACTTGATCCCGGCAATGACGTCTCCACATTTTATATAGTTCTTGACGGGATTACAGACACTGCAGTAATAAACTACACCCGTCGCCCTCACCTTGTCTCATCTGAATGCGGATACACGTTCGTGAGCGAACTGACAGGACTGAAAACCACACACAACATAATTGACACACTTTTTATTGAGAATAAAAGCGTGAACCTCAATGGCGAAAGGAACCTGCATCTGTTTTATTAGTCTCTTTCTACTTATGGGAAGCAGGGCGGTGTCACAGGATACCGTCACGATCCCGTTGCATTTCCGTGCAGGGTTTGATATCGCAGGGCCAATATTCCATTTATTGAACGATGACCTTACCAGCTACGGAGTGCTGGCTTCCCTCGATCTTAATCAGGCCATCGCCCTGGATGCGGGAATACGGTATACTTCATTCTCATCGGTTGAGTACAACTACAATTTCAGCAGCAGTGGTATTAGCGTCGTTATTGGCGCTGACTACAACTTCATGAAGCCCAAAACAGCCCAGGGCAAATACAAAGCAGGCATTGGCCTGAGGTACGGACTCAGCTTTTACAGTCAGGAAGCTTCAGGCATTAAATACACCAACAAATGGGGAGAAGGCGTATCATCCATTCCTCTCTCGCACCACACCGGTCATTATCTCGAGATCACTCCGGGAGTACGTACCCAGCTGTTTAACGGTGTCACCATCGGATGGAATGTCTATATGAGGTTATTGATCAGCGCGGGTGCCGGGCAGGACCTCAATCCAATCTGGATGCCGGGTTACGGTGATGCCACCTCAGGCATGACAACGGGAGCTGAGTATTATATTTCTTTCTCAATCCCCTATAAGAAAATAAAGGTGATCACTAAGCCTAAACGGGAGGAAGAAGATGAAGAAGGCGAGGAAGGTACGGAGGGTACAGAGGGGACAGAGACAACGACTATGATCCCGCAATCAACTACGGGAGGGCGGCGCTAAATCATTCTTCCTGCTGAAGAGAAGCAGCCCCATGAATGTCAGAAATCCATTGACCAGCAGCATCTCAAATCCGAATTTGTAACCGTTGAGCAGCTCTTCGGAATAGAGGTTCAGAATATAGCATAACACCGGTGATCCGATCGCTATCCACGGCGTCACCCTGTCATTCACTTTCCTGCTTGTAAAAAGGCCAAAGGCAAACAGACCCAGCAACGGTCCGTAAGTATAACCCGCAATAGTAAAGAGCTTGTCAATGATAGCCCTGTCATTCATCTGCCTGAAAACAAGTATGCAGATAAAGAATACGACCGCAAACGATAAGTGCACAATGTACCTGATCCTGGTTTTTTTATTATCACTGATGTCTTTCCTTTTCTCCAGTCCGAGGAAATCGATGCTGAAGGAGGTTGTGAGCGACGTAAGGGCACCGTCGGCACTGGGAAAAGCAGCTGAGATAAGTCCGATAAGAAATATCACACCTGCAGCAGGACCAAGGTAGTTAAGGGCTATTGTGGGAAAGAGATCATCGGACATGGCAACGGATACGCCTTCCTGCCGTGCATAGAGCAACAGAAAAGCTCCGAGAATCAGGAAGAGAAATACGACAAACAGGTTTATGGTACTGAAGGTGAACATATTCTTCTGAGCATCCTTCAGGTTGCGGATGCTAAGGTTCTTCTGCATCATCTCCTGGTCGAGCCCTGTCATGGTTATGGTAATGAACATGCCGCTGAAGAACTGTTTGACAAAGAACCTCGGGTGATGCCAGTCAGTGATGATCATTCTTGATATGTCACTGTCAGACACCTCCCGTGCCAGCCTGAAGACAGGCTCTCCAAGTTCCCTGCTGATGTAAACCACTGAAAGAATGACGGCAAGGAGCATAAATGTGGTCTGCAGGGTGTCAGTCCATATTATTGTTCGTATGCCTCCCTTCAGCGTGTAGAGTATAATCAGGATTATGAAAATACCCACGTTGACCCAGAAGGGGACATTCCATGCATCAAAGACGAATATCTGCAGCACGTATATTACCAGGAACATTCGCAGGGAGGCTCCGAGCACCCTTGACAGGATGAAGAAACCCGCGCCGGTCTTGTATGACCAGAAACCGAAACGCTGTTCGAGGTAGCTGTAGATGGAGGTCAGCTTAAGCCTGTAGTAAAGTGGCAGCAGAACAAGGGCGATCACCGCATATCCGAAGAAGTATCCGAAGGCAACCATCATGTAACTGAACTGCGTCTCTCCCACCCAGCCCGGGACAGACATGAAGGTTACGCCGGACAGCGAAGCGCCTATCATTCCGTATGCTACCACGTACCATGGTGAGACCTTGTTTCCGATATAGAACGACTGGTTGTTTGCTTTGCGCGCAGTGACCCATGTTACAGCAAAAAGTACAGCAGTATAGACGAGAAAAATAAATAGTATGAGTGCTGGTGTCATTTCCCGGAAAACATGATTGCAAGGATAGTAAAAAGATTGCAGATAAAAATTACCCCTGTGTCAGGATTCCCGGAAATAATTGAATTATTTTTGTCACAAATCATTTTTATGCCGACACGATTCACCTCAAAGCTCCTGGAGGAAGCAGTGGATGAGTTTTCTTCCCTTCCTGGCATAGGCCGCAAGACTGCCTTCAGGCTGGTCATGCACCTGCTCAGGCGTGACAGGGCTGAGGTTAAACGGTTTGGTGAGACCATCACACGGCTGCGGGAGGATGTATGTTATTGCAGCATATGCCATGGCATAAGTGACACCCCTGTCTGTGATATATGCAGTGACCCTGAGAGAGACAGGTCGCTTATCTGCGTTGTGGAGAACGTGCAGGATGTAATGGCTGTCGAGAACACAAGGCAATTCAAGGGGCTCTATCATGTCCTTGGCGGTATCATATCACCCATTGACGGGATCGGGCCTTCAGACCTTACAATCAACAGGCTGGAGGAAAAAGTGCGTGAAGGATATGCAACAGAGATTATACTTGCCCTCAGCACTACTATGGAAGGCGACACCACCAATTTTTACATTTTTAAACGACTCTCGCAGTACAATATCCGCATAACCACGTTGGCCCGGGGTGTGGCGATAGGCGATGTACTCGAATACACAGACGAGATCACCCTTGGCCAGTCGATCGTCAACCGCCGGCTCTTCTCACTCCCGTCCCAGGGATGATGGACCAAAGTCCTTTTTATCTTATTTATCATTTTTTTATTGTGAAAATCTTGCTTCATTTGATAAAAATAAGGAGCTCATGGCAGAGACGTTTGACAGGTTCTTTTCGGTTTCATCGCAACAGATGAAGAAATCGGCAATACGGGAGATCCTCAAGCTGACACAGAAGCCTGAGATGATCTCCTTTGCCGGCGGACTGCCCTCGCCGGATTCATTTCCGATAGAAGACATTAAAAAAATCACTGCGGAAGTCCTTGAACAGGATGGACCTGCAGCGCTACAGTATGGCACCACAGATGGCGACAACAAGCTCAGGTCTTTGCTGGCAGAGCGTCATAAAAAGGATGGGCTCAGCCTGGCACTGAACAATATCGTTATCACAACAGGCTCTCAGCAGGCGCTTGATCTCGCCGGAAAGATCTTTATAAATCCGGGTGACGTAGTTATATGCGGATTGCCATCTTATCTGGGTGGGCTGAACGCTTTTTCCGTTTACGGTGCCCGTTTGAAAGGCGTACCTCTTGATGACCATGGCATGCGTCCTGATCTTCTCGAGAAAACAATCATAAAGCTGAAAGAGGAAGGCAGCACAATTAAATTCCTTTATGTCATCCCTGACTTTCAGAATCCTACAGGCGTTACCATGCCCCGTTCACGCCGTCTCGAGATAATACGTATGGCAGAGAGGTATGACTTTCTTATTGTCGAAGACAGTCCGTACCGTGACGTCCGCTTTGAGGGTACGCCCCAGCCGCTGATGGCATCACTTGACACCACAGGCAGGGTTATTACACTAAGCACCTTCTCCAAGATCCTTGCTCCCGGCTTCCGGCTGGCATGGGTGATAGGACATCCTGTCCTCATCGATAAAATTATCACTGCCAAGCAGTCGGCCGACCTGTGCTCACCTGCCTTCGTGCAGAAGATCACCGCCAGGTACATGGAAAAGGGACTGCTTGACGTCAACCTTAAGAAAACGGTTGCGCTTTACCGTGAGCGACGTGATCATATGCTCAGGTGCTTCCGTGAGTTCATGCCTGAAGGGGTCAAATGGACCGAGCCTGAAGGAGGGCTCTTCCTGTTTGTCACCCTGCCTCCGTCGATGGATGCTGCGAAGCTCCTTGAGAGGGCAATTAAAAAGAATGTGGCATTTGTCTGCGGATCAGTCTTCTATTGTAACAATGAAGGTCAGAACACCATGCGCCTCAATTTCTCATATGCCGGTCCTGAAGATACATGCAAGGGTGTGAGCAGGCTCGCCGATGCAATCAGGGAGGAGATGGCAACCCTCTGAGACCGATGGAGCTCTCAGTCATAATCGTATCATTTAATGTCTCCGCCTACCTCAGGCAGGCGTCTGGTTTCTGTGATTGCAGCGGCAGAAGGGACCGCCCGCGAAATAATAGTCGTTGACAACAACTCCTCTGACGGCTCGGCAGAGATGGTGAGGGATGAGTTCAAAGAAGTAAAACTCATTGTCTCAGAGAGCAATGAAGGTTACCCGTCAGCATGCAATAAGGGTATCCTGGCTTCTGCCGGAAGTTACATACTGATCCTGAATCCTGACACAGTTGTTGAACCTGATGCAATCAAAACAGCACTGGCGTTTATGCGCAGCCATCCTGATGCAGGTGCAGCAGGAGCCAGGCTGGTCGACGGTAACGGTGCCTTCCTGCCTGAATCAAAACGGGGTTTCCCCTCCCCTCTTGCCTCGCTGTTCAGGTTCACGGGGGTGTGGAAACTTTTCCCCAACTCTGCTTTTTTTAATGCATACTATTTAGGACACCTGCCTGAAAATGAGATATGCAAAGCCGACATACTTACAGGTGCATTTATGCTTATTCGCCGTGAGGCGCTTGACAGGGCGGGTCTTTTTGACACTGCTTTTTTCATGTACGGTGAGGACATTGACCTATGCTGGCGTATCAGAAAAGCAGGTTACTCCAACTACTATCTCCCCGATGTACGTATTACTCACTTCAAGGGTAAAAGTGCCCTTCAGGACGAAGAGAGCTCACTGAGACACTTCTACGGAGCCATGAAGATATTTGCATCGAAGCACACGGGCCCCGGATGGCACCTGCCGGTGAGGGCAGGCGTAAAACTCATTGAATCAGGCGCATTGCTCTCCCTTCGGATCAGACGGTTAATTAAAAAGTGAGCACTGTTGTTAAAAAGGGATGCGTTGGATATCATCTTTCTACATTATTTCGCTTATATTAGTCTCTTTAAGTAAACTAATCACCTGAATGAGAAGAGCTAAATATCTCCTGTATGCGCTGACTTTGATGTGCACAGTGTCTCTTCAGGGTCAGACAAGGAGCGAATTTCGCGAGATGTTCGTCTCTGCTGAGGGTGATATACTTTTTGAGGATTACGCTGAAGCCCTGCCCAAATACCTTAACCTGCTCCAGTTTTATCCTGAAAATTACAACTACTATTTCAGGATAGGGCAATGTTATCTGAACACACCAGGCGAAAAGGACAAGTCAATTTCATTCCTCGAAACGGCAGCCATGAATATCAATCCCGAATACCGGGCGGGTAAATTCCGTGAGACCGGTGCTCCGTATGACGCACTCTATTTCCTGGCAAATGCATACCGTATCAGCAATGACCTTGACAAGGCCGTTGAAACCTACACTCTGTTCATGCAAAACGTGGATCCGGAGGTCTACGATACAAATCTTGTCAGGTTCCAGATCGAGGCGTGCTACAATGCACGTGAGATGATGAAGAAGCCTGTCTATGTTATCGAGAAGAACCTCGGTGACCGAATAAACCAGCGTTTCTCCGAGTTCAATCCGGTGGTCTCATCAGATGAGCAGTCAATGCTATTTACACGTGAACTGCAGTTCTACGATGCTGTATTCTGGACAACAAAAATAAACGGGCAATGGTCTACCCCTGTAAACCTTACGCCTGAGCTGGGCATCGACCAGGATTATTATACCTCTTCACTGACCGGTGACGGAAAAACGCTGCTGCTGTACAGGATAGACAGGTTTGACGGAAATATCTATCAGAGCAGATTGACGGGCGATAAGTGGAGTGATGTGGAAAAGCTGAATGATAATATTAACACAAAATACTGGGAGTCGCATGCGACACTGGCACGTGACGGCAGGAGACTCTATTTTACCAGCAACAGGAAGGAAAGCCTGGGCGGTCTTGACATCTTTGTCTCTGAACGTGACAGCACCGGGGCATGGGGACCGGCAAAGAACCTCGGACCCGTAATCAACACAGAATATAACGAGGATACGCCATTCCTGGCAAACAACGACCGTACTCTCTTTTTCAGTTCCCGGGGCCATCACAACATAGGAGGTTACGATATATTCAGGTCTGACCTTGATGAGAAAGGTGAATGGGGTGCTCCCGTCAATATCGGATATCCCGTTAACACTACCGATGATGATCTCTTCTTCATGCCGATGGGAAAAGGTAACAGGGGATACCTGTCCAGGTTCAGTACTGAAGGTCAAGGAAAGATGGATATTCTCACTTATGATATCTATTCAGAACTCAATCCGCGTAACTTCTTCATAACCGGAAGAGCTGGCATCAGTAACCTGCTGAGCGAGTATCAGCAGTCTGTTGAGGTCACCGCCGTCAACAATGCTGACACCAAAAGAGTGATTTCTGCCTTCACCAATCCGGTCACCGGCCTGTACTCATTCAGGCTCCCGCAGGGATCTTACAGGTTCACATTTACTGCCGACGATGCTCTGACTATGTCTCAAAACTATGAGATGCCGGTTACAAACAAGAGTGATACCGTCAGCATTGATCCAGTAACTCTTTATAATACTGATGTTTCAGCTTACCTGAAACTCCTTGGTGATACTGTCGTAAATGTCACTTCCGCCAATCCTGTACCTTTCGATCTGATCGTTGAGAACATGTCGGTCCTTGATATCAAAGTCCTGTTGCCGGACTCAACCCTGAATGCAGAGCAGCACCGGATGAATGATACGACTTTTACCTACAGCTTTGTGCCACCTCGCGGTGACAGCAGGATTACCTTCAATCTTACCGATCGCTTCGGCAACACGGCTTCGGCGGCAGTAAGGGTGAGCCGCTCCGATCGTGCACGTGCTCAAAAGCCCCTTTATAAGGAATTGCCTGTGCGACCATCATCTGAGGCAGCTGCTGAAAGCACAGCAGCAGATACCGGATCCGGTAATCCTGATACGACAGCTGTAGCACCCGCCATCGCTGAGGATGAAGCAGCACCTGACACAGCAAATGGTGCAGGGTGCTGCCGCCTGTGGTGGCTGTTGCTGCTGGCAGCATTGATTATTTTCTTTATCCTCTGGAGAAGGAGAAGAAAGAAAAAAGAAGAAACAGATAAAGCATAATACCAAGATGAAAAATAAACGATTTACAGTTTTATTGTTCTTACTGGCGTTTGGAATTACAGCCACACCACAGGACAATAACAGACTGCAGGAAGCTTTTTATGATGCAGAGTACTTCCTCATGAGAGGAGACTATGCCGACGCGTTGCCTTATTACCAGGGCATCTACACCTCCATGCCTGATAATGCAAGCATTGCCTTCCGCATAGGGTTATGCTATCTCAACATTGAAGACAGCAAGAACCTGGCAATTGAGTACCTTGAAAAAGCCTCTCAGAAAATCGCAGCCAAATATCGCGAAGGTTCACTGAGGCAGGTCGAGGCACCGTACGAAGCACTGTTCTTCCTTGGCGATGCATACAGGATCAATTACATGTTTGAAAAGGCCAAGGATGCTTATGGCAGGTACAGATCGACCCTGCTTCCTTCCGACATAGAAAACATACTGTTCGTTGACCAGCAGATATCCGCCTGCAGCAACGCCCCGGTAATTATGGCTGAGCCAGTAAAATTCTCTGTTGAATCAATGGGTGAAATGATCAACGACAGCAATGACAACTTTTCACCCATCGTTTCGGCTGACGGAAAGACAATCGCCTACATGACCTCGATGAAGTTTTATGACGCCATAATGGTCTCACATCTGGTAAAAAATGAATGGACGCCGCCCGTTAACGTCACTCCTGAACTGCAGTCCGACGGTGATCATTATGTTTCATTTCTCTCGTCTGACGGCAGCACGATGCTGCTGTCAAAGGATGACAACATAAACAGCGATATATGGATCAGCAAGTACGACGGAGAACGCTGGGAAGCTGCACGCAAGCTGAAGAAAGAGATAAACACAAAATACTGGGAAGCCCACGGCTTCATCACCGAAGACGGCTCTGCCATGATTTTCTCCAGCGACAGGCCGGGTGGCTTCGGAGGCCTTGACCTTTATATCTCGAAGCTGAAGGCTGATGGCGAGTGGGGCCAGCCTCTGAACATGGGACCGGAGATAAATACCCCGTTCAACGATGACAGGCCTTTCCTCATCAATAAAGGCACCATGCTCTTCTTCGCCTCACAGGGTCATTATAACATGGGCGGCTATGACATCTTCAGAAGTGATCTGCAAAGTAACGGCCTGTGGAGCAAACCAAAGAACCTCGGCTATCCTGTAAATACTCCGGACGATAACATTTTCTTCTGCCCCACAGATGGCGGCAAGGGAGGATTTATCCCCATGGCACACAGGGACAAGGGAGCGGGGAAACTGGATATTTACCGTATCAGGTTCAGGTGACACATTCACGGCAAGATGATGGCCGGGAAGAATTAACGTTGTAGTAAAAAAGAAAAATGGGAATAAGGGGAATAGTTTTTTGTGCAGGACTGCTTGCAATTGTGCCGCTCAGCGCCCAGAAGAAAAGTCAGATAAAAGCGATATGGCTTGAAGCCGAGTCGCATTATCTCTATGGCGAATTTGAACTTGCCAATCCGCTCTACCTGATACTTAATGATATTAAGCCCGGCAACGCCAACATTAAATATAAGATAGGCAACTGCTATCTGAATATCTTCGATGAGAAGCCCAAAGCTATTCCTTTCCTTGAAGAGGCTGTCAGAAATACCAGCTACAGCTCCAAAACCGGCCTTCTCAAAGAGAAGAGGGCTCCGCTTGATGCATACTTTTCACTGGGCAATGCCTACAGGATAACAAACCGTCTCGACAGTTCAATGAACACGTACCGGTTATTTAAAACTCTTGTTTCCGAGACCGGGGAGATGACGAATCAGGAGTTCATCAACCAGCAGATACAGGCGTGCAACCTTGCCACGGTGCTGATGACCACTCCTGTAGACGTACTTATCACACCCCTGAAGGAATACTTAAACCAGGGCTCTGTCAATGACAGGCCGGTGGTGAGCTATGACGGAAGCACAATGGCCTACACCGAACGCCGCGGGCTGGAGTCCGTCGTTTATGTCACAAGGAAGGATGGTGACCGCTGGGGCACACCCGTCGATATCACTGCGGAAGCATCTATGGGCACTGATTGCTATACGACATCGCTTAACAACGACGGAACAGAACTGTACCTGTTCAAGAAGGACAATTACGACGGGAATATCTACGTAACGACGTTCAAAAACGGAAAATGGTCCGCAATCGTCAGCCTCAACAAAAACATAAATACCAAATACTACGAATCTCACGCCGCCATTTCGTCAGACGGAAAGAAACTGTATTTTACCTCAAACCGGTTGGGCGGACTGGGGGAGCTTGACCTCTGGATGTCAGAAAGAGACCAGGCAGGCGACTGGGGCGTGCCGGTAAACCTCGGCAATATTGTTAACACACCTTATAATGAAGAGACCCCGTTTATTTCCCAGGACGGTCTTACACTCACCTTCAGCTCGGAAGGTCACGGATCAATCGGAGGCTATGACATTTTCAAATCCACATCAGCAGCAGGCGTATGGGGTAAACCTGTCAACATAGGATATCCCATAAGCACCACCGATGACGATCTCGGATTTCAGCCTTTCGACGAAGGCAAATTTGGTTATTATTCAATACTGACTGCCTATAAAAAGAAGGAAATTACCCTTGTTGCCTTCAATCATCCTTCTGAAGAACCGAGAGATACGGTGACAATCAGCTTTGACCCCAAAGATCTGCCTTATATAACACTGACAAATTCCTCTTCTCTTATAATGAACCTTGTCATTAAAGATGTGCGTGATACAGATGAGGAGGTTGACCCGGAAGTTCTCTATTACACTGTCCAGGTAATGGCGCTCTTTAACCCTGTCGATCCAGAATACTTTCAGTACGCGGATATTGCAGTGTTCTATAATCGCGCAGACAAGTTCTATCGTTATGTTACGGGGAGTTTTGACACGAAGCTGAAAGCCTACGGGGAAGTGAACAGGTTGCTCAGACTGGGATATCCAACCGATATCTTCGTCAAGAAAGTATACAGAGATGATTCTCGAAAGTGACAGTGTCAGGCTGAGAGCGGTTGAACCCGAGGACCTGGAACTCCTCTACAAATGGGAGAATGAGGAAGCAAACTGGAAGCAGAGCAATACACTTGTTCCCTATTCCAGGTATACACTGAAGCGGTATATTGCCAATTCGCACAAGAGTCTTTTCGAGACCGGCCAGCTTAGGCTGATGATTGATGTCACTTCCGGGGGAAAAACCGTCGGCACGATTGACCTCTTCGATTTTGATCATTTTCACATGAGGGCAGGAGTCGGCATACTCATCGCTGACCCCGGCGACAGGAAGAAAGGTTACGGTTCAGCAGCCCTGGAATGCATAATCAGATATGCCTTTGAGACACTCAACCTGCATCAGTTATGGTGTAATATCCTCGAAGGCAATGAAGAAAGCATGAGCCTTTTCCTGCATCACGGTTTTGTGCGCAGCGCCGTAAAAAAAGAATGGGTACGGCTCGATGGCAGGTTTGTCAATGAATATATGCTGCAGCTGCTGAACCCGGCAAAATAAATTCAGGTCTGTTTTGTTCTGCCTGCTGCCAGCATTCCGCATGCGGCTTCGATATCCAGGCCTCTCGATTTACGCACTGAAGCTCCTACCCCCGATGTTACAAGGAGATGTTTGAATCTCATCATTGTTTCGCTGTCAGAGCTGTAGTCACCGTCAGTCCCCGGCCGGTGATAGGGAAGAAGATTGACCCTGATCCCTGATCCCGAAAGTAACCTCTTCAATTCTTCAAGATGCTTGTCTGTGTCATTTTTCCCCTTTATCATTACATAAGCTACAGT
Organism: uncultured Bacteroidales bacterium; assembly: GCA_963719235.1. Classification (GTDB taxonomy): domain Bacteria; phylum Bacteroidota; class Bacteroidia; order Bacteroidales; family VadinHA17; genus SR-FBR-E99. The sequence continues at coordinate 200,605 of CAVRBS010000016.1, read as the reverse complement.
AAACCGTCTGTACCGGTCTGCCCTGGATGTCTTCATCAGATCGAGGGAATCTTTGTAAGGCCAGGCGGTCTCCGCCGGTATAGCCTCCCGTCTCTCATCAGGGAACGGAGAATAAAGGCTGAGAGTGATGTTACACTCAGTCTCTTCGAGCAGTCTTTTTACAGCAGGCGTAATACCAACGGTTGAAACGGTCACCCTGCTTTTTCCGATTGCCATTCCCCACTCAGCAGTGAGCACCTTCAATGCTTTTATTACTTCGTCAATATTGTCGCCAGGTTCACCCATTCCCATCAGAACGACATGCGTAACCTTATGAGGCAGGCTGACAACCTGGTTGACAATCTCCCCGGCGGTAAGGTCACCACTCCAACCGTTCTGTCCTGTTGCACAGAAGCGACAGCTCATGCGGCAGCCTGACTGAACGGAAATGCATGCTGTTTCACGCTTGCCGTCAGGAAGGTATACTGCTTCGTGAAGAAGAGCTTTATCAGTGCTGAAAAGATACTTTACGCTACCGTCTGCAGAAATAACTGATGAAACAGGTTCGATGAGACCTGTGCTGAAGCTGTCTGAAAGAACTGACAGAATATCTTTGGGGATATCATTGATTTCATTGAATGTTCTGATACCCTTTTTGTATATCCAGTACAGGATGCGACGGGCGTAACGGCGATCAATGTTTGAGTGCTCTAAAAGATCCTCCGTTTCCGTGAGGCCCAGGCCTGTTAATGGTATGTTGTTGACTGATTCTCTCACGGCTGTAAAGATATTAAATTACGACTTTTAAACATTTTTTTACATCTTTAGAAAGTATTTCAGATCAGTTCAGGTTATTCATGGAGACGTCATCAGCTAAAAAACGGTTTGGAACGCTGCCGGTTTTCTTCACGGCGATCTCCACAATTCTTGGAGCAATACTCTTCCTGAGGTTTGGCTTTGCTGTAGGAACACTGGGTTTCTGGGGCGCAATGCTGTTGATTATGATGGGGCATGCCGTCACCATTCCGACAGCCCTGGCCATCTCCGAACTAGCCACCAATAAGCGCGTCGAGGGCGGAGGCGAATACTTTATCATCTCCCGGTCATTCGGACTCAACATAGGAGCTACCATAGGCATTGCCCTTTATTTGTCACAGGCAATCAGTGTTGCTTTCTACATCATAGCCTTTACAGAGGCTTTTGAGTTTCTGTTCAACTTCTTCGCTGACAGTTTATCTGTGATCATGCCGCGGCAGGTAATCAGCCTGCCGGTGATGGTAGTGATGGGACTGATCATCCTTCGTAAGGGAGCTAATACAGGGCTTAAAACCCTTTATATAGTTATAGGTATCCTCTTTGTCGCCCTTCTGCTTTTCTTCCTCGGTCACCCGGTCGCTGGCAGCGGTGCACCGGTCAGGATCCCAGCAGGCGATATCCGTAACATGAGTGATTTCTTCATCGTCTTCGCAATCTGTTTCCCGGCTTTCACCGGGATGACTGCCGGAGTGGGTCTGTCAGGCGACCTGAAGAACCCGGCACGGTCAATAACTGTGGGCACTATCGTGGCGACTGTTATCGGTATGATAGTATATATATGTGTCATTTACAAACTGTCTCTCTCGGCCAGTCCTGATGACATGCTTGAAAATCAGCTCATAATGAGTAAGATAGCTATAGGAGGTGTATTTATCGTTCCGCTGGGACTGGCAGCATCCACCCTATCTTCGGCACTGGGCTCGGTGATGGTGGCACCCCGCACCCTGCAGGCTCTGGCCAATGATGCCTCCTTCCCGTCAATGAGACTGAACAGGTGGCTGGCATCGGCAAGAAGCAAGGACGGAGAGCCTGTCAATGCCACTCTTCTGACGCTGATAATAGCGATCATCTTCGTTTCGGTCGGAAGCGTAAACGCGGTAGCAGAGATAATATCAATGTTCTTCCTGGTGACATACGGATCACTCTGCCTGATATCCTTCCTGAATCATTTCGGTTCTTCTCCCTCCTACAGACCCTCGTTCAGGTCACGGTGGTACCTGTCACTGGCAGGCTTTCTGGTATCCGTGCTGGTAATGTTCAAAATCAATACCCTCTACGCCCTGACGGCAGTTTTGCTGATGATCGTTATTTATTCCTTTATCAAACATTATCACCGCAACCGGCAGGGACTTAAATCACTCTTTGCAAACACACTGTTCCAGATCAACCGAAACCTGCAGGTATACCTCCAGCGATCAGACAGCAAGAAGAAGGAAAAAGAGTGGAGGCCAGGGGTAATTTGTATCTCAAAAGACTCCTTTAAGCGGGAGCAGGCTTTCAGGCTTTTAAACTGGTTGTCATACAGCTATGGTTTCAGCACTTATCTTCACAGGATTGAGGGTTACTATTCGAAGGAGACCAGCAAGCAGGCTGCAGAAGAGCTGGCAAAGCTCATCGAGCATTACGAGACATCGCATAACCATGTTTATGTTGACACCATCATTTCCCCGTCATACACATCTGCCATCGTTCAGGCCATACAGGTACCCGGTATCTCTGGCATGGAGAACAACATGGTGGTCTTTGAGTACGACAAGGAGAATCCGGATAATCTCGGTGAGATCATTGAGAACATCCGGCTCATAAAGGCGGGTGACTTTGACATCTGTCTCCTCGCTTCGGCAGCCAAAGAGATGGTTTATAAAAAAGGCATTCATGTCTGGATCGGCTTCGATGAGCCAGAGAACTCGAGTCTGTTAATTCTTCTGAGCTTTATTATCATGGGGCACCCCGACTGGAAGAAGTCATCCATAAGAATCTTCAGTACATGCAAGCCTGAGCAGTATGCTGAGACCCAGCGGGAGCTATACGATCTGATTAAGGCAGGCAGGCTTCCTATAACTGAAAAGAATGTCGAGATCATTAAGCTGGAAGCGGGTGATTCACTTAAAAGTATTATCAATATCAGGTCCTCTAAAGCGGCACTGGTAATAACAGGCTTCAAGGCCGAGAATCTCAAGCATAACGGCGAAGCAGTGCTGAGCGGTTATGACAGTACCGGCACAGTCCTCTTTGTGAATTCGCACAACCAGAAAGAAATCATCTGAAATACCAGAATTGTTACCCCCTCCTCCCGTTCCGCCTGGCGGCGTCTCGGGGCAGGCTCTTACTAAGGGGGAGAAAACTAATATATTTAATATCAAATATTTTTTTTCAAGGAGGGGTGTCCACCAGCTGGCGGCCGGGGTGGTTAGTTAAGTCCTCTGTTCTTCAGCAACGGCTCTATCTGCGGTTCACGTCCCCGGAAATTAAGGTACTGCTGTTCAGCATCCATTATGCCCATCTTTTCCAGGATATTTGTCCTGAATGATATTGCTGTAGCCTGGTCGAAGATACCCTTCTCCCTGAATACTTCAAAGGCGTCGTTATCCAGTACTGCTGCCCATGTATAGACATAGTAGCCTGCATCATACCCGTTAATAATGTGCAGGAAGTATGTACTGCGGTACCTTGGTTCTATCTCAGGAATCAGGCCTATATTCTTCATCGTCTCCTTCTCAAACTTCTGCACGTCAACGACTACCGGAGCTTCGAGTGAATAGTAAGCCATATCGAGGAGTGATGCAGCCATGTACTCCACATTATTAAAACCTGTGTTGAAGAAACTACTGTTCTTTATCTTTTCAACCAGCACATCAGGTATGACCTCGCCCGTTTTATAATGCTTGGCGTACATCTTAAGAACCTCCGGATGGGTTGCCCAATGCTCCATGATCTGTGAAGGCAATTCCACTATATCCCTTGCAGTGGGTGTGGTTGCATACGTGTTGGCGGAGAAGAGGCCCTGAAGTCCGTGGCCGAACTCGTGGAAGAGAGTGTTCACGTCATCCATGCTCAGCAGTGCCGGTGCATCTGCTGTCGGTGGAGTGAAGTTCCCTACGATGGTTACAACGGGTGTTATCTCTTTTCCTTCAAGCACCCTGTGGTCACGGTAACCGCCGCACCATGCACCCTGGCGTTTGCTCTCACGCGGGAAGAAGTCCATATAAAGAACTCCAAGGTGACTTCCGTCGGCCTCCTTCACTTCGAATGCCTGGGCATCAGGATGAGGAAGAGGTATGTTTTCGATGCGGGTAAACGTAATTCCGTAAAGCTTATTTGATACGGCAAAGACGCCGTCGCGTGCATTGTCAAGACTGAAGTAAGGTCTCAGCTCGTTCTCGTCAAGATCGTATTTCGATTTGCGCAGCTTCTCTGCGTAGTACCACCAGTCGTGAGGTTCAAGCTTAAACTTGCCACCTTCGCTGTAGATGATCTTCTGCATTTCATCACGCTCACGTTCGGCCACCGGCAGTGCCCTGTCAAGCAGGTCATTGAGCAGGCTAAGAACATTCTCCGGCGTCCTGGCCATCCTGTTTTCAAGATTGATGGCGGCATGGGTTTTATATCCCAGAAGCTTCGCCCTGTCAGCCCTGAGCCTGACAAGGTCAGCAAGCACCTGGTTGTTGTCATATTCGTTTCCGTTGTTGCCACGATAAAGGTAAGCATCGTATAGTTTTTTGCGGAGATCGCGGTTGTCTGCATACTGAAGGAAGGGGATCATGCTGGGCTTCTGGGTGGTAAAGACCCACTTGCCCTCCAGGCTGTCAGCCTTTGCCATCTCTGCTGCATTGGTAATGACACTTTCCGGCAGTCCTGCCAGGTCAGCCTCCTTATCAATAACAAGCCTGAAGCTGTTTGTTTCAGCAAGGACATTCTGACTGAATTTGACAGCCAGAACGGAGATATCCTGGTTCAGTTTTTTGAGTGTCTCCTGGTCAGCCGCATTCAGAAGGGCACCGTTGCGGACGAAACTCTTATAGATGTTTTCCAGAAGATACTGCTGCTCGGCGCTGAGTTGTTCGTTTGCCCGGTTATCATATACTGTCTTTATCCTCTGGAAGAGATCTGCATTGAGCAGCACCTCATCATTATAGGCTGACATCTTGGGTGCAATTTCCCTCTGAAGTGCCTGAAGAAATCATTGGTGTTTGCACTTGTCTGGGAATAAAAAACACTGGTCACCTTGTCCATCAGCAGGCCTGAACGATCATAAGGTTCGATGGTATTGGCAAAGGTAGGGGCTTCAGGATTGGAAGTGATAGCAGCAATATCAGCCCTGGCGAGTGTTATGCCTGAGTCAATTACCGGCATGTAGTGTTTACTCATTATTTTATCAAACGGAGGAACACCGAAGGGTGTCTTCCATTCTGCAAAGAACGGGTTACCCGGTTCTTTTTTCTGTGTGGTACATGAGACAAGCACAACGAATGCGGCCATAATGATGATAATGATTTTTTTCACGGTATAGTTTTTGATTGATTATGAATCACTTTAAGGTGGCGGCTAAGATAATTTTTTTTCAAAATGTTTCATGTGACATAATGCAAGTTTTGGGAAAATGAATTCAGCTGATGTGAATAACTCAATCAAAAATGAAACTTTTAAACAAAGATTTGAGTTTAACATGTGCTTTGTATTATTAAATTTATGCCCTGTAGTGATTTTGGATACAATAAATATAAAAAACAGATGCTTATGAAGAGATCTCTACCCCTGTCTAAATTGGTAATTCTCATCACAGCAGTAATCCTTGCCACTGGTTTTGCATCAGGTCAGACACAATTACCTGAAGTATCAAAAGACGTTAGCGTTGTTAATCCTGACTCAATTACAACAAACTTTGCGCAGAAGATAAAACTGTATCCTGTACCTGTTATTTCTGATCTTTATATTGATAATATTGTTAATGTTACCCGGATTGAGATCTTTGATGTAATGGGTAATAAGCATATTTCTGAAACCTGTGACAATCAGGATCATTTAAGTATACCTGTCAGTCAGCTTCCCCGCGGTATTTACTTCATAAGATTTATTACTCCGGGGTCATCCTCCATCAAGCGGTTTACCAAGGAATAAAACAGTGCATCCCGACAGACAGGCTTTTCTGTCTGGTGGCATGACACTTTCGGGAGAGATGATGATGCCTCCCCGCGATAGGGGCAGGAAGATGACATCAGTTTCCACCAAAAAGTAATTATATTTGCTGCCGCAATGTCTTTATGGCATTGCGCTACCGGAGAGATGCCAGAGTGGTCGAATGGGGCGGTCTCGAAAACCGTTGTCCGGGTAACTGGACCGGGGGTTCGAATCCCTTTCTCTCCGCAGACCATATCACCCCGTCCGCCAGCTGGCGGACGGGATTTTTATTTTTCGGCAGCCTGAACCGGGCTTCCCGGGTGAGGGATGATGGAAAATAAAAACACTCATGAGCACAGCTCATGAGGGAGTGATATGGTCTGCAGGTTCCCCCCCAGGGATCATGAGCGAAGCGAATAACCCCAACCCCTCCGGCCACGGAACGATCGGGGGATTTTCATATATTTACCGGCTCTTAATCCCGTGGCCGCCGGAAAGAAGAGCCTCATGGTAACCTGAATCCAGGTCACCATGACAAACTAACTAATTGATGGAATGAGTTCTATTCAGGTCCACATTGCCGATGATGCTGATAACGACAGTATACTCGCTCTTGCTGAAAAATGCCCGCAGGAAGGCATGATCACATATTTCATCAACCGCACTCCCCGGTTCAATACCCTTCAACGACTGCTCGACCGCGGTGCATTGCACTTTGTGGCCCGCAAGGAGAGCTCCGTCATCGGGCTGGTAGGCGTCGTTCACTTCCCGGCCAGGGTGCTTGATAAAACATGCAAGGTAGGTTATGCGCTTGACCTCAGAGTAGATAAAGCATACAGAAGCGGGACCACTGCCTTCAAACTCATCAGGACTGCAGTGGATCATATCCGGAAATCAGACGCAGACATGGTGATCGCAAACTTCCTGAAAGACAACAAGCGTCCTCTTGTTTTTACAAGTGGCAGGGGTGGGCTGCCAACAGCCCATTATCTTGGCACCAACAGGATCTTCAATATCATTCCCATTCTTAAAATGCGGTTGGATAGACGGTATGAAATCGACAAACCCACGGAGAAAGACATCCCGGAGTTAATAGAACTTTACAGGAAGTACGCTGCAGGCTTCGGCATCGCCCCCATGATCACAGAGGATCGTTTCAGAAAATATCTGGTATCCATAAATGGACTATCCCTCGATAACTTCCTGGTCGCAAGGGAAAGTGGAAGGATCAGGGCGGTAACGGCACTGTGGGATGAGCATGTCTATAAGAATTATCAGGTGCTTAAACTGAATTTCAGCATCAGGGTGGCAACAAGTATTTTGAATTTTCTTTCACTCTTCATGAAGGTACCGCATCCGATCAGATTGAATGAACCGCTCCGGCAGCTCTCTCTCGTATTGTATGCATATGACGATTGTCCGGAGGCCCTCGACACCCTGTTCCGGCATGCAAACAACATCAGCCTTGGCTCTGAGTATACGCTTATTATGCTCTATGCACAGGAAAATGATCCTATCTTCAAATTTATGAAGAAATACATAGGCATTTCGGTCAGAAGCGAGATGTATCTCTTTGCCAAAGAGACGGCATTATTTGAAAAATTGAAAGAGAATTCCTCCGGTGTTCTCTTCGATCTCAGTATGACTATCTGATTCTCAGCAACTACGGAGTTAATCAGATCCGTTCCAGAAACCACGACATAAAGATCCCCAGGTAGTTTCCAATGGCTAAACCGAAAATAGCCGTCGCAAGACCGGAAAAAACTATTTCACGGTTTTTAAGGGCACCGGCAACAACCAGTACAACAGCCGGATTGGTTATCAAAGCAGTTGAAGTTATGATATAGGTGTCGGCATCAATTTTAAATATCCATGACAAAAGAGCCTGAATAAGCATGGAACCGAATACTACAAGGGCCACATAGGCAGCAATCATAAAAGCAACAAAGTCAATATTTCTCAGGTCCGCCCTTGAGGCAATAACCATTGAGAATATCAGGATCAGGTACATTCCAAGCTCGAACGATTTATCTATCTTCCTGATAGCCGGGAACAATGATGCAATAATCCCCAGTGTTGTGATGATCAGTATAACCACTGCCATTTGCGATGACTCCGGAACTATGAGGGTTGCAGCCCCTCCAATGCCAAAGATCACAGCAGCAACACCAAAGGCTTTCAGCAGGGGAAGCGCCATATTTTTTTTGAGCAATCCCCAGTAGGGATCATCCCCGTCAGGCTGATTGGTATTGCCGGAAGCCGGATCAATGTAGGAGTAGGCTGGTAAAAAACTAAGAAAAAGACGCTGGGCAATTGTCATGACAAACAGAAGATGAAAGGCTCCGATCAGGAGGTCATAGGTAACAACGATCATGTAGTTTGTCTCATCGGCACCCAGAGCAATCTGTATAGCTGCAAGGTTGGGCGTGCTGCCCGTATATATACCAACCAACATCCCCGAAACATCCCAGAGGCTTTCGATACCCTGGTTCCGGAAAATGAAAAACCCGGCAATGACCGATATAAGGACGGCAAACAGAGCTAACACCAATGAAAGAAATGTTTTACCGGCAATCTGAGTCCATTTCTTTATATCCATGGAAAAAAGCAGCAGAGGGATGGCAAGGGGTATTGTCAGCATAGTAAGAAGTTCCTGTACCCTTGACTGACCATCTATCATTGTCAAAAGGCCGGTATTTCCAATCCCGAAACCAACCACATAAGCAATCACAACAGCGCCGATCTTATTGATAAAGCTATATCTGTGACACAGACGCAATATCAGCAACGGAGAAAGAAGAAAGAACAGTACGAGAATTATGGTTGCCATATATTATTTCCAGAGTGCCAAAATAGGAATTAGTTTTAATTAAAGAGTAGACTGCAAATATATATAATTGATTTAGGGTGCTCTTGTGCCCGTAAATCAAGACCTCCGGATTGGGCATCACTACAACGTCTTTTAGAATCTGCATCAACTTATCACCTGCCTGATTGTTATATTTATTGAAGTAAATTCGCATAATGAAAGATAAGACGCTGACCATCGAGGGGATGAACTGCGCATCATGCGCGGTTAACGTGGAGAAGGCCGCAAAGAAGGTCGATGGTATATCATTTGCCGGTGTCAACCTCGCAACAGGCCGGCTGACAGTCAAATATGACGAGAGACAGGCCTCACTTACTCAGATCATGGAGGCTGTCGATAAGGCAGGATACAAAGCCGTTGATGATGAAAAAGAACGTAAGGCCACCCGCTCAGAACAGGAAAAACTAAAAAGCAGACTGATCTGGTCGCTGATCTTCACTGTACCCCTGATTATTCTTACCATGTCGCACATGGCCGGGGTTTCCCTTCCACGTGCCATCTCCCCTGATAACAACCCGGTTATCTTCGCGCTTCTTCAATTCCTGCTGACGACGCCGGTTGTTGTCACTGGCTGGAACTTCTACCATACCGGCATAAAGACTCTCTCCAGAGGCAATCCGGGCATGGATACCCTCGTCGCAATGGGCACTGCTGCGGCATTTCTTTACAGTCTGTACGCAACGGTACGCATAATAGGAGGCGACACACAACACGTCCATAATCTCTATTACGAATCCGCCGCAGCTATCCTGACCCTTATCACCACGGGCCGGTACCTTGAGGCACGCGCCAAGGGAAAAGCAGGAAGCGCAATAAAGAGGCTTCTCTCACTGGCACCACAGCTTGCCACAGTGCGTCGCGACGGCAAGGAAAAGACCGTACCGGCTTCTAAGGTTGTGCCGGACGATCTCGTTATCGTCCGGCCGGGCGAACGATTCCCGGTAGACGGCATAGTTACTGAAGGAGAAACGACAGTCGACGAATTGATGCTTACAGGCGAAAGCACGCCCGTTGAAAAGAACATAGGTTCTGAGGTCACGGGAGCAAGCATCAACATGCATGGATCCGTTGTCTTCAGAGCTACCAGGGTAGGCAGCGAGACCACACTGTCTCAGATCATAAAGCTCGTCGAAGAGGCGCAGGGGTCGAAAGCCCCGATCGCAAGGCTGGCTGACAGTATTTCCGGCGTCTTTGTACCTGTGGTGATGACTCTCGCGTTGTTGTCAGCCGGCGGATGGCTTATCGCCACAGGCGACTTTCGCCTGGCTTTCACCATTCTTATTTCAGTGCTTATCATCGCCTGTCCATGTGCACTGGGACTGGCAACACCCGTGGCAGTCATGGTGGGCACCGGCAGGGGCGCGGAGCAGGGTATACTTATTAAAAGCGGCGAGGCGCTCGAGACAGCCCGGAAAGCCACCATGATAGTACTTGACAAGACCGGAACCCTTACCACCGGCAGACCTGTTGTCACCGACATAATCGTTACCGGCGCCTATGATGAGAAGAGCCTTCTTGCCCTGACAGCATCCGCTGAAAAACGTTCGGAACACCCGACAGGCAAGGCCGTGACGGCATACGCTGAACAGAACGAGGCGACCTGCAATGATCCGGAGAGGTTCACAGCCATGCCGGGCTATGGCGTTGAGGCATTCACTGCAGGTCTTCATTTACTTGTTGGTAGCAGAAGGCTGATGGAAGAGAGAAAAATTGACCTGCAGGCAACTTTCAAGACAGCGGTTAGACTGGCCTCAGAAGGAAAAACATTACTTTATGTTGCCGTAAATGGAATATGCGAAGGTGTGATTGCCGTGGCCGACACGCTTCGCCCGGGGTCACGGGAGGCGGTACAGGAGCTGATCGCGATGGGACACGATGTGATGATGATTACGGGTGACAGCAATGGCACTGCCAGGCATATAGCAGACGAGGCAGGTATTACAAGAGTGATCGCCGGACTGCTGCCCGGCGATAAGGCTGAGGAAATAAGAAAACTTGGACTTGAGGGTAAGACTATGGTGATGGTTGGTGACGGAATTAATGATGCGCCTGCTCTTGCAGCGGCAGACGTCGGTATAGCAATCGGATCAGGAACCGATGTTGCGATGGAGGCTGCTGATATAGTACTTATAAGGAGTGACCTGCGTGACGTGGTTAAGACGCTTAAACTCAGCAAGGCTACAATACGCAATATAAGGCAAAACCTGTTCTGGGCATTTTTCTACAATATTTTGGGCATCCCGGTGGCCATGGGTGTGCTGCACCTCTTCGGCGGACCGCTGCTTAACCCGATGATCGCCGCAGCGGCAATGAGCTTCAGCTCCCTCTCAGTCGTATGGAATGCCTTAAGGTTAAGAAGTACAAAAATATAGAATCCGACTCTATCCTTAAATATTTTACCACTGATTTGCACAGAGTTAAAATGGAGTAACACTGTTTTAAAGACAAAAAAACAGTGAAACTCAGCCCTTAACTCAGGTTACTCTGTGGTAAAATCCTTTTGTCTTTAACCTAATCTATACTAACTTTAACCTTTATCCTTTAACCTTTAACCTTATCCTTTAACCTTTCCCTTTAACCTTTCTCCCTTAACCCTGAACATTGAACCTCAGCATAATCATACCAGTATACAACGAGGCTGACGTGATCACTAAAACTCTCGACAGGCTAAGGGACACTCGCATGCCTGAGTTTGTGGAGAGTACGGAGGTTATCATTGTCGATGACTGCTCAACCGACCTATCATCTGAACTGACTGCAGAATACAAGGGAACAAACCTTAAGACAAAACTGATCAGGCTCAGTGTCAACAGCGGGAAGGGTGCAGCAGTGGCCGCGGGTGTAAGGGTTTCATCGGGTGATACAATAGTTATTCAGGATGCTGACCTTGAGCTTGATCCTGCTGATATTCCAGCATTGCTGGCGATGATGCACGACAGTAATCTGGATATTGTCAGCGGGACACGCTTCAGGTCAGGGCAGAAATACCCCGGTCATGCCAGACCGGCAACAATTGCGAACAGGACCTTCTCATTTGTTGCGTCGCTGATCACCGGCAGGAAAATTACTGACATCACATGCGGATACAAAGCTGTGAGGAAAAGCCTTTTCGAACGACTGAGCCTGAAGGAGAAACGGTTCGGTTTTGAGACGGAACTGGTGATCAGATCTCTTCGTGACAGTTCCATTGCTTACGGTGAATGTGATGTCAGATACCTCCCGAGAAGAAAAACCGAAGGCAAGAAATTAAGATTAAGTGACGGCATCGGAATACTGGGCAAGACCATCAGTTACGGACTGGAGGGGAAAAAATGGCTGTCAGCAATCACGGTGGCCTTCATAATCACATTCATGACCCTCAACATGCTGAGTGTAAAACACTGGAAGGAAGAGCAGCGGGTCATTGAATGGGATGCCATTTCGTACTACGCTTACCTCCCTGCAGCTTTTATATATAACGATCTTTCACTTAGCTTTACAGACGGATATGATGGCCCTCATAAATTTGTCTTCTGGCCGGAAAAAGGTCCTGACGGAAAATATCTCATAAAGACGACCATGGGACTGTCCGTCATGTGGCTGCCCTTCTTCATTGCAGGACACATCACTGCACTGATAACGGGAGCCGATGCCGGGGGTTACTCTGAACCTTACAAATTCTTCCTTCTTGTAAGTGCACTTTTCTACCTGCTTACCGGATTAATCTACCTCCGGAGGATCCTTGTCACTCATTATTCCGATATAGTGGCATCCCTGGTACTGGCAGGCTTTGCCTTTGGCACAAACCTCTACTGGTACACGCTCTTCCAGGGAACGATGGCACACGTTTATTCGTTTGCGCTCATGAGTGTATTTGTATGGTACTCGATGCAATGGCATGCGGCGCATAGCATCGAGCACGTGGCAGGGGGCGTGTGGCGAGGGGCATGGAGTGGGGTGCGGTTAGGGTTGTTGCTGGGACTGATATCTCTGATCAGACCGACGAATACGATTATCGTAATCTTCTTCCTTCTTTATGGAGTGATCAGTGGAAGGGATCTGATCAACAGGGTTAAAAACCTCGCGGCAGATTACAGGTTCTTGCTGATAATTGCACTGATGGTTGCTTTGGTGTGGGCTCCGCAGATGATATACTGGAAGGAGATGACCGGCCACTGGCTTTATTTCTCTTACGGCAGTGACGAGAGGTTCTTCTTCGGTGACCCCGCAATAATAAAAGGCCTCTTCAGCTACCGCAAGGGTCTTTTCATATATACCCCCCTCCTGATATTCGCTTTTGCCGGGATTATATCACTGTGGAAGAAGCGTTCGCCTCACGCGCTGGCTGTCACTTTATTCGTGCCGCTGAACATATACATAATTTTTTCATGGTGGTGCTGGTGGTACGGAGGCGGTTTCGGCCAGAGAGCGTTTATAGACAGTTATGCCCTGATGGCTGTATCTGCCGCAGCTTTGCTCGCTTTTGCTTTTTCTTCAGGCAGGAAGTGGCTCAGGATAGGAACTTTAACAGCATACCTGATGCTGATGTCGCTCGGAATATTTAACAATATTCAATATTACAACGGAGCCATTCATTGGGAATCAATGACAAAAGCAGCATACTGGGATTCTTTCGGCCGTGTCAGACCATCGGCGGATTTCAACAACCTACTCGATGCACCTGACTACGAGGCAGCAAGAGCGGGTAAAGGACAGATAAATCACTTTCTCCTTTAACCTTTAACCTTTAAGGATCCTGACTTCATGTGTAATCTCGATCTGCGCCTTCCTGGTAAACGGCTGACACTCCACAATATCTTTCCATCGAAAGTGATATAGCCTTTTCGATCTTTTCCGGATCAAGATCCTTACCGCGGAATTCATAGATGATATGCATCTTCACAAAGGCATTTGGATGCTCTTCTTCTGTATCTCCCTCAACAATGACGTTGAAATATTCAACCTCCTGTCTCATTTTTTTCATTAATGATACTACATCAAGTCCGGTGCATCCTGCCATTGCAACGAGCATGAGTGGCTTCGGACGCGGTCCGGCATCCTCACCGCCTGCTTCTTCCGAAAGATCCATTATCAGATGATGTCCGTTCACCACGGCGTCGAACTTCTTCTTACCCTGCCAGGTTGATTCTATCTTATGTTTCATGAGTTTCTGTTTTGATGCAAAGAAATAAAAAATATACCAATCCTCTTATGCCACAGACCACCCCCCGGTCCGTCAGTTGACGGACCGTCCCCGATCCGCCTGGCGGCGTCCGGGCAGGCCCTCACTGAGGAGGGGAAATATTTTCATTTAATAAATTTTATTTGTAGTAGGTTATAGCCTGATCACCTGCACCGGAAGGTTAATCCCTTCAAGGTGAAGGACCAGCGGCGTGCTTTTATTCTCCTCTGTCAGCATCGAGGTGTCGACGATGATGCTCTTTTTTTCGCCAGGCAACAGAACAATATAGTTATCGTCAAAGAATACAGGAGTAACCATCTCCCTGTCTGTGGTCCTGATAACCTTCATCCGCACAAAGAAAGCCGCCACATCGCCGCTGTTGGCCAAATCGATCGTGAACTTGCCGTTGCTGTTCTTCATCATCTGACCAACGACCCTTGCTTCCGGCAGCTGCATGAGAGCCATTCTGTCATCGTTATAGGGTAACCAGTAAGTATTGTCATCCATGGGCAGCCCGGTAGAGACATAGGTGATCTTCAGCCTGAGGATATGTACGAGGGCAGGTGTACCCCGCAGGTCAACATCCCAAAGCTTAACCACACTGTTGGCAGCAACACTGCCGTCCTGAGCCTTTTTCCATATCTGCTTGCCATTCTCATCAGCAAGCAGTGCCTCCAGCCTGATGCCCTTGCGTTCCTTTGGGTGTGGCATTGACAATATAAACTGCTGAATCCGAAGGATTAAACTGAAGATGTATAGGCGCTGCAGCATGCTTAAACCCGTAAAATCCCGCATTCTGGTCAAGAAACCAGTCGTAGAACTGACCTTTCAGAGCCGGCCACGGATTCTGGCTCTTCCACACCATGACTCCTGTGTACCAGTCCCACATATGTGAGTTATGTCCTTCAATCAGTGAACGGTATTGGTCATACCCTGCTATCTGCGCCCTGCTGACAAAGTCTTTCAGGTCACTCACCTCTCCCATCCTGCTTATCTTGTCGCCGTAACCCAGGTACTTGTGGTATTTCCAGACTTCATTGACAGTATCACCGGCAGGAGGAACAAGATCCTTTTCCTCCATCATCTTTTTCAGTGTCTCGATGTTGGGCATGCCCACCGATCCTATCTCCGGATTGAAGGGAAACCATTTTTCCGTAAAGAACCATAGCGGCTCCATGATTTTATACGGACCATCGGCAGTTCCTCCTCTGGTGTTCTTAAGCAGTTCCGGCGATGTTGATTCATCAAGGTAAACCCATATTCCGCCGAGGTCATCAATAGCTTTTTTAACACGTGTTTCAATCCCCGGTGGCGGGGGAAACTCATTGCCGCCGCATATGAGATACAGCGACGGGTGATTGCGGAGCATCCTGAGCTGATCTTCCATTGATCTGATAAACAGCGTGTGGTCATCGGGGTATTCGCGCCGGCGCTCCTGTGTCTCAGCTTTCAACGTATCAGGCCATCTGCCGTTGCAGTCGCCTGTGATCCACAGATCCTGCCACACAAGTATGCCATTCCTGTCGCAGGCATCGTAAAACTCGGGCCTTTCAGTTATCGATCCGCCCCACACCCTGATCATATTCATATTCATCTCGGCGTGCATCTTCACTTCGGTATCATACCTTTCCGCACTCAGGCGGAGCATAGCATCCGATGCTATCCAGTTGGCACCCCTGATAAATATCTTCTGTCCGTTGATGGTAAAAACCCGTGAACCTGTTTTGTCGTCGAAATAACTGCCCGCTTCCCTGAATCCAAACATTAAGTCTTCCCGGTCAAGCACATCATCTTCTTTTGTTTCGAAGGTAATGACCGCCGGATAGAGCGTAGGCTGTCCGATTCCGTTTGGCCACCAGATGCGTGGGTCTGTCAACTTTATTTCATTGAACGTCACAGTAACGGTTGATGAAGGCTCCAGTTTCAACTTCTTCTTTTCCTTCCGGTCCAGGAATAAAACAACAGCATCACCCTCTATTGTTTTATCTGTCGGGTTTTCGATCTCTGCCGAGAATGTTACAAAGGCAGGATCCTGCAGTTCGCCCGGAAAACGGGCTCCCGGTACGCGTGGCCTGGCAAAGGCATTCCGGATATCCACATCACCGGTGACCTCTATTGTAACCTTATCCCAGATGCCGGTGTTACGATCCCTGACAGGCTGAATCCAGTCCCAGCCAGCAGTGAACTGCATCGTCGCATCACGTCCTATCATGCCGTCGCCTCCCTGGCCACCGTTAGGATTGCCCGGGTTGGCCGGCGGTTCAACGAGGACGGCCAGACGGTTCGAACCAGCCCTGTTCAGATATGGGGTAATATTGTATTTCTCACGGAGGAACATGCCCTCATGCCTGTTCTCGTTTATACGCGTGCCGTTGAGCCAGATCTCAGCAAAATAATTTATACCCCTGAAATTAAGCCATACCTGCTTTGTGGAATCAAGGCTCTCGGTAGAAAACCTGGTGTAGAACCAGTACGTGTAATATTCTCTCCCTTCGGTATAAACATCCGGTATTGTCTCATTATTCATTCCAAAATAAGGGTCAGGCATCACTTTGTTATTAACCAGCGTCGTCAGCACAGTACCCGGTACCGTGGCAATCAGCCAGCCTGCCATGTCAGGCTCAGTCATGGTCAGCTGTAATCCGTCTGCCAGCACGTCTGAGGCTTTCTTCATTCTCCACCCTCCGGTGAGAGGTATCTCCTGCGCGGTAACGATAAAACAACTAAAGGCTAATGCGCTGAATATTAATAACTTTCTCATTTTATTCAGTGATTACAAACAAGTACGGCAAGTTATTAAAATATTCTTTACATTGCAGATTCTATCTTTTTACAGATGCTGCCCGCCGGGGAGAGAGAATATGAAAGGCTTTTTGTGCTCGTACTGACACAGCACCGGCGCTGGGGTTCCGTTTTACTGCCCTATATTATTGAACGGATGCCAGGCGTGGCCTATTATCGCATGACCGAACCGCTGTCACCCCATCCTGACAGGGTAACGCTATCACATCTTGACAATGAAGAGAGCGAGCTTGTACGACTGATAAATGAATACTCTGACCGGAACCTCTACAAGCTCTTCTCCAAGCACCGTGATGCGAGGGAATTCATCGAAAAGGTTACTGACAGTGAGTTTGAACAACTCATCAAACCCTTTATTGAGTTACGGATCCACCACAGCCTGCATATTGCGCAGAATGAGGAGATACCTGTTTATCTGCAAAAAACAAAAATCACGAGCCTCCACCCGGAAGACAGACTGGTCATAGCACATGAACCCGCTCTGCCGGTATTCAGTTTCAACCGGTATACTGATGGCAGCAGCTACTGTCTGTTCATTGAAGCTGCAGGCAAGCCTGTAGACCTCCGGAAATCGACAGTTGAAATTCTCTCGAACAAGCCGTGTGTCATAAGGGTAAACTACACCATTTATTTCGTCTCTGACATAGAAGGAACCAAGCTGAAGCCATTTCTCACCCGCAGCAGTATCACCATTAACCGTTCAACGGAAGAAAAGTACTTCGGCACTTTTGTCCTTTCGGTCATAAATGATCATAAAGTTACCGGCAAGGGTTTCGTCATTGAGCAGGGAGAGGCTGCCAGGCAGGCTTATCTGACTATTGAGAAAGGTATCAGGGGTTTGCCTGTTGCCATCCTGAAGTTCCGGTATGATGAACGTGATATTTTCTTCCCTGAAGAAATGACGCACTTCACGTCATTCAGCAACGAGGGCGGAAACTTCATCTTCCGCAGGAAAGAGCGCGACCGCTATTGGGAGAAGAAGTGTATGAAAGCCCTTGATGATGCAGGACTTTTCTCGGAAGACGGTATTAACTTCATGACCCCGGGCACAAAGGAAGGTAATGGTGATGCCATCTACGACCTTATTGAGACTGTGGCCGTCAACAGGAAAAGGCTGACTGACGCCGGCCTCCTTCTCCGCACAGGCAGTCTTGGCAGTCCATACAGTCTTGAGCCGGTTGAGATAAAGCTGAGCCATCAGCTGATCAACGACTGGTTTGATCTGAAGGCGGTGGTACAGATAGGCCAGTACAGCATCCCTTTCACGCGCCTGAGAAAGAATATCCTGGAGGGCATACGCGAGTACCGTTTGCCTGACGGGACAGTGGCTGTGCTCCCTGAAGAGTGGTTCACCCGCTACCGGAGCCTCTTTGAGATGGGAAGAGACAACGAGGAGAGCCTGATGGTGCATAAGCAGCATTTCGGCATCATCAGCGAAGTGATGTCAGGAGCCGGTTGTGATATATGCCTTAAGCTGGAAAAGCTCAACGTTCCTGAAGAACTGCCTGTGCTCTCCGCTCCTGCCGGGTTGCGAACCGAGATGCGTCCCTATCAGATCGAAGGACTGAGCTGGCTTCATTTTCTCCAGACGAATGATCTTGGAGGCTGTCTTGCGGATGACATGGGCCTCGGCAAGACAGTACAGACCCTCGCTCTGCTGCAATGGAACAAGGAGCAACAGGGACGAAACGGAAGAGAAGGGTGCTGGAGGCCAGATGACCCTCTTCGGCCGCGAAAGCAACAGCACCACTTCACTTATAATTGTTCCGGCGTCACTGAGCCATAACTGGTACAACGAGATTGTGAAATTCTGCCCGTCACTGAAAACTCTTATCCATCACGGTACCGGCAGGCGAAAGTCAGCATCGCACTTTTCAAAATATGATATCATTATTTCAAGCTACCACACAGTACGGCAGGACATACAGTTTTTTACCGCAGTGACCTTCTTCTATGTCGTTCTGGACGAGAGTCAGCATATAAAAAATCCGTCTTCAAATATTTACAGGGCGGTCATGCAGCTGAAAGCCGAACACAGGCTCGTGCTCACCGGAACGCCTGTTGAGAATTCACTCACCGACCTGTGGACACAACTAAGCTTCGTCAACCCCGGCCTGCTTGGATCGCTTGCGTTCTTTAAAAGAGAATTCGCCAGTCCTATTGAAAAGAATAACGAAGAGGATAAGGAAAAGAGACTGCGAAAAATCATACAGCCCTTCATCATGAGAAGGACTAAAGAAATGGTGGTCAGGGAACTGCCTCCAGTCACGGAACAGGTCGTTCACTGCGATATGTCTGAGGAGCAATCGGCGATTTATGAGAGAGAAAAGTCAGCGGTACGCAACAGCATACTCGAGAACATTGAAAGCGTCGGGGTGGAAAAGTCAGCCATTATTGTTCTGCAGGGACTGATGCGGCTCAGGCAGATTGCGAACCATCCTCTTCTTACCGATGAAACCTATGACGGCGGATCAGGAAAGTTTGACACGGTGACGCGTAATATTGAGAGTGTCATTTCAGAAGGACATAAGATACTCATCTTCTCATCGTTCGTCAAGCATCTGGAACTTTTCCCCGGGTGGCTGAACAGGAACAGTATCGGGTATTCGATGCTGACCGGCTCCACCCAGAACCGTGAGAAAGTAATTAACCGTTTCAGGAAAGATGAAGCAATTAAGGTATTTCTCATTTCCCTCAAGGCCGGAGGAGTGGGACTGAACCTCACCGAGGCTGATTATGTATTCATCCTTGACCCGTGGTGGAATCCTGCATCGGAGATACAGGCCCTCAGCAGAGCACACAGGATCGGACAGGAGAAAAGAGTATTCGTTTACCGCTATATTTCAGGTGACACCATCGAAGAAAAGATACAGCATCTCCAGGAGAAAAAATCGAAGCTTGCCGAGACCTTTACAGAATCGACCAACCCGTTCGGCGAGCTTGATATCAAGGGGATGCTTGAGATACTGAACTGATTTTTTTTTAGCTTTACTGAACCATTAAAACAAGATGCAATGAATGATTACCAGAACCATCCGCTGGCAGGAGCTGATGACCTTGACAGCGCCATGTCCAAACTGTGGGACTTTTACAAAAAATATTTCGTCGGTATGTATATCATATCAGTGGCAATGGCACTTTTGTCGGGGATTATCACTTCCCGGTTTGATATGTCAGCGCTGTACTCCGGATATTCAGGTGATCCTCAGCAGCTCCTGGAGATGATGAAAGGCATGGTCGTACCTTACTCGCTGCTCCTGATCGTGACCTTTGTATCCGGGGTGTTGCTTCATGCCTGGATTCTTGAAAGACCTTTCGGACAGGAAAACACAATATTAAAAGTGCTGAAGAGCAGTCTGATTGCCTTGATTCCTGTTCTTATTGTTTTCATCGTATTCTGTATCGCGGGTGCCATGCTGACGACGATAGGGCTTGTATTACTAATATTGCCCGGCCTCTTCGCCGTATTGTATATCTCTACGGTTGCCATCTTTGCGCTGCCGGTAACCCTTATCGAGACCCGCAATCCGGGCTTGATAATTTCGCGGTCATTCAGTCTTGCCCACAATAAATTCTGGCCGAATATTGCATGGGTTATCGTGCTGGCGCTTATTATCATAGTTATCGCCATCGTGATAGGCGGTCTGACGATGCTGCCCTTCTCCGGCACTTTCCTGAAGGCCCTTGCCGACCCCGGGGATGCCACTGCCATGCTCGAGATGGCAAAGAACCCTGTTTACATAGGGCTAAATGCTTTGGCGACCGCTCTGGTGACGCCTGTGTTCCCCATCCTGGCATTCATAATGTACTTCAGTAACAATAAGGAAAACCCGGCTGAAGTAATAACACCTGAAGATGATAATAAAGTTAAGGTGGAAGATCTCTATCCCAGGATGCCGGATAATCAGTAGGCGGCTGCAATATTAGCACATAACAAAGAACCCCCGCTGAGCGAGGGTTCTTTGTTTTATATACTAATAAGATTCTCTCTGCTGGTAATGGGTATGAAGCAGCTCGTGCGATTTATGCCCATTGGGTTCAATCAGAAACTCCTTATATATTGCAACTATTTCAGGGTTCTCATGGGACTTTCTGAGGGGCATACCGGTGTCTTCCATATAGATGGCCTCCATACGCTTCTTCCTGATATCCATATTTGTGGGTATAGGCTGACCGCCGCCGCCGATGCATCCTCCCGGGCAGGCCATGATCTCAATGAAATGGTATGAAGCCTTGCCGGTACTGACCGCTTTGGTAAGCTTGTTCGCATTCACCAGTCCGTGTGCGATAGCCACTTTCAGTTCAGCGCCTTCCAGGAATTTCCATTCCTCCTTGGTGCCCTCAATCTTAATAGTAGCCTCCTTTACCCCTTCCATTCCGCGCACGGGAAGGATATCGAGATTCTTGAACGGGACGCTTCTCCCTGTGACAATCTCGTATGCCGTACGCAGAGCAGCCTCCATCACGCCTCCTGTGGCTCCGAAGATGACAGCAGCACCGGTGGAAGCACCCATAAATGAATCATATTTGCTCTCCTCCAGCGTACGGAAATCTATCCCTGCCTGCCTGATCATCACTGCCAGCTCACGTGTGGTAAGAACGAAGTCAATGTCTTTAAAGCCGCTCGATCTCATCTCCGGCCTGTCAGCCTCAAATTTTTTGGCCGTACAGGGCATGATAGAGACAGAAACCACTTTTGACGGGTCAATTTTGCGTTTCTCCGCATAGAATGTTTTTGCCAGGGCTCCGAACATCTGCTGCGGTGATTTGCAGGTCGAGAGGTTCGAGAGCATGTGCGGGTATTTATGTTCAATGAACTTTATCCATCCCGGTGAGCATGAGGTGAACATGGGAAGCGCAACCTTCTTGTCGCCTTCAACCAGCACCTTTTTAAGCCTGGTAAGCAGCTCAGTACCCTCCTCGATGATTGTCAGGTCGGCAGTGAAATCAGTATCGAGCACCGAGTCAAAACCCAGCTGGCGCAGTGCGCTGACCATCTTGCCCGTCACCCTCTCCCCAGGGTCATAACCCAGATCTTCACCCAGGGCTACCCTTACTGCCGGGGCTGTCTGAACAACCACATGCTTCTCGGGATCATAAATGGCATCCCACACCTGGTCAATATAGGTCTTTTCAGTCAGTGCACCCGTCGGACAGCGGTTGACACACTGTCCGCAATTGGTACATACGACATGGCTCATAGGCCTGTCATGAAACGAGGATATTTTCTGATGCGAGCCTTTATTGGCGACTGCAATAGCGGATACGTGCTGGAGCTCGGAGCAGGTTCTCACACACCGCTGGCACCTGATGCACTTGCTGTCATCCTTGGTGAATGACGGTGACGATCTGTCAATATTATACGGCTGACCCGCAACCAGGTCGAGGAAAATATGCTCGCCGAACGAATATTCGTTTGCCAGTGTCTGCAGCTCGCAGTTCTGGTTCTTATAGCACTTGGTGCAGTCAGCACGGTGTTCTGACAGGAGCAGTTCAACTATATGCTTGCGCGCGTTTCTCACTTTGAGTGAGTTTGTAAAGATCTCCATCCCCTCCGAGGCGGGCGTTGCACACGAGGCAATCAGCGTCCGGGCACCTTTCTGTTCCACCACACATACACGGCAGTTGCCTGCAACACACAGATCCTGATGATTACAAAGTGTTGGAATATTGAGACCCAAACTCTTGGAAGCATCCAGTACTGTTGTTCCTTCTTTTACCTGAACCTGATGGTCGTTTATCTTAAGTGTTATCATAGTCTTCCGTTCTTTTTTAATAAATAACCTCTTCCCTGAAATTCTCAACTATCGATCTGAAGGCATTGCCCACCGACTGACCAAGGCCGCATTTTGATGCCACCTTCATTGTGTCGGCGAGTTTGACCAGCTCATTCAGATATGTCGATTTTGCTTCGCCTTTTTTGACTTTCTCAATGCCCAGCAGCAGTTGCTGGCAGCCGACACGGCACGGAGTACACTGGCCGCATGACTCTTCAGTAAAGAACTCAAGGTAATTGTGAAGCACGTTGTACATTGAACGTGAGCTGTTGAAGAGTTTCATTGATCCGCCCGTCGGAACGCCTTCAAAACCTATTATCGTCTCTCCGAATTTCTTCCTGGGAACACAGAACCCTGAGGCACCTCCCACCTGCACAGCCTTGGTATCGCCGTCACCAAATTCATTCACGAACTCCTGAACGCCCATGCCCAGCTCCAGCTCGAAGATACCCGGGATGGGTGTATCTCCTGAGATGGAGAACACCTTTGATCCGCGTGAGTCTTTCGTTCCGAGCTTGACATATTCGGCACCGCCCATCTTCATGATCATCATGGCTGTGACAAGTGTCTCCACGTTGTTTATCGAGGTTGGTTTGTAGAATACCCCGCTCGTTGTGGGATAGGGTGGTTTGTTTCGTGGTTCACCGCGAAAGCCTTCTATCGACTCAAAGAGAGCGCTCTCCTCACCGCAGATGTAAGCTCCGCTGCCCATGCGGTATTCAATATTAAAATCATATCCTATTTCCCTGATCAGCTTATGAAACTTATGAAGCTCCACATAAAGCTGCGGTAAAAGGAATCTGTACTCACCACGCAGATAGATAAATCCTTTTTTTGCACCCATGGCTTTACCTGCAATGGCCATACCTCCGTATACCTTGTAGGAAACCTTGTCAAGTATCTCACGGTCCTTGAATGTGCCGGGCTCACCCTCGTCAGCGTTGCATACGATATATTTTTCAGGCTCTTTCTCAGCAGCAGTATATTTCCACTTCAAACCCGTTGGAAAACCTGCGCCTCCGCGGCCTTTCAGTCCGGATTCAAGGATCTGCTGGATGATTTCTTCGCTTGTCATGGCGAAGGCTTTTGTCAGAACCTCTCTGGCATCTATACTTTCAAATATGAGGTCTACCTTGCTAAGTCCTTTGTTTTTCATGTCTTTCTCTCTGAGTTATTTACGCATATAACCTTTTATCACATCAATAACCGTTTCAGGGGTCAGGTCAGTGTACGGCATGTCGTTGATAAGGATCGCCGGAGCTTTGTGACACCACCCGATACAGTTGGTCTCAAGCAGCGTGAACATCTTGTCAGGGGTGGTTTCGCCAACCTTAATCTTAAGTATATCCTCGATGGAGTTGATTATATCATTCTTCCCTTTCATTGAGCATGTTATCGTTTTGCAGACCCTGATTACATTTTTTCCCTCTTGGCATGGTGTCAAGGAATGTGTAAAATGAAGCCGTCCCGTACACTTCAGCTGCTGAGATATCAAGCTCAGTTGCAACTTCTACCATTGCATCGTCAGTCAGGTAGTTATACTTCCTGACAATATCCTGAAGGATCGGCATCAGGCTCTCTCTCTTCCGGCCGTGCTTTTCGGCCAGATCTTTCACAAGATTACCAGTATGATACATTTCTGATTAATTTTTAAGTAATTAATTTCTTTATGGAATTTCTTATTTTTTCGGCTGTGAAAATAATAACAATACCCATTGAAAAACCTTACTTATATCATGTTTATTGTTAAGAAATGAACAAATAAACCACTGAGTAAGGGTACAGGGTATGTTCAGGCTTCAGCCTGTCGGGGGATGATTTAATCTGATACTCAAGCCATTCAAACCAGCTTTGCAGTCCTTCACCTTTGGTGGCGGAGATTTTAAAAAGAGGAACGCCCGGATTAATAGCGGCAAGGTCTGCCTTGAAAGCCTCAGTATTAAAATTTGTATAAGGGAGCAGGTCCGTCTTGTTCAGAATGACTGCCCGCGGCCTCGCTGAAAAGCCTGGGGTACTTGGCCGGCTTATCATCTCCCTCGGCAGTGCTGACAACAGCCAGCTTGAAGTTCTCGCCCAGATCAAATGCCGAAGGACAAATCAGATTCCCTACATTTTCCACGAACAGAATATCAAGCTTGTCAAGATCAAACATTCCGAGCACTTTTGATATACTGTGGGAATCAAGGTGGCATCCCCCTTCCGTATTTATCACCACGATCGGGATATTATATTTCTTTAGTCTTTGCGCATCGCGGTCAGTGGTGACGTCACCCTCTATTACACCTATTCTGATCTTCCCTCCCAGGGCTTCGCATGTCCGTTCCAGCAAGGTGGTCTTCCCTGCGCCAGGTGAGCTTATTATGTTTACCATTTTCACCTTCTTTTCCGCGAGCAGGCCCCTGACTTCATCAGCTTTATTCTGATTCCTGTCAAGGATATTTTTCATGATCCTGATTTCCATAGTCATTCTCCTTCTATACTTTTTATGAATAATTCTTTTCCGTGTTCAACAGTAATTTCAGCAGTTCCGCATGCGCGGCACGAAGGGAAATTTTCTGCCGGGGAATACTCCGCACCGCATGACAGACATCTCATTTCCAGGGGGATGATCTCAATGTTCAGTGCCGCTTCTGCCGCAACGGTATCTCTCACGGCTTCCCTGAAAGCAAACTCAAATATTTCAGGGACTATCTGCACAAGCTGCCCGAAGCTGACATTAACTCTCTCAACAACCGACAGACCGGCTTCCCTGGCTTTGTCAACCACGATAACCGACAGCTCTTCTGCAATTTTTATCTCGTGCATCTCATTTGTTTCAGCATATTCTCGGGAGGAGAACTCCTGATGGCATATCCAGAAACCGTCTTCCTCCCGTTGAACTGTTTACGATTACCCTGCCTGGTTTTTCGAGGGTTATCTCCCCGATTACCGATGATTCTCTCCCGGCGGGATCAGAACGCATTATATTCAGGATCTTTTGTGTCTCGTCCGCTGCTGCTGCAATGATCACCCTGCCCTCGCTGGCAAGAGTGAGCGGATCAAATCCAAGTATCTCGCACAAGCCTCTGACCGGCTCCTCAACCGGCACCAGAGCCTCATCAATCATTATACCGCATGCAGTCATCCCTGCCAGTTCATTGAGTACTGCAGCAAGACCGCCACGTGTCATGTCTCTCATAAAATGGACCCCTGAGGATTGTTCAAGTACCTTTTTTATCATACGGTTAAGCGAGGCACAGTCTGAGGTCAGGGGAACATCAAAGATAAGTTGCTTGCGTGATGCAATTATGGTCACCTCATGATTTCCGGGCGGACCGTTAATGATCAGCCTGTCACCGGCCTTTAAGTGTTCTCCGCTGCTTATATGTATATGGTCGTTTTTGAGTATTCCCACCCCGGTGGTAGTGATGAAGATCCTGTCACAATGACCCTTTTCAACTACCTTGGTATCACCGGTCACTATTTTCACTCCTGCAGTCTCAGCCTCATCAGCCATTGAAGCAGCTATCCTGTCCAGGTCGCTTATTTCGAATCCTTCTTCTATAATAAAAGATGCGGCAATATATTTCGGGTCAGCACCTGATACTGCCAGATCATTGACAGTGCCGCATATGGCCAGCTTGCCTATATTCCCCCCGGGAAAGAAGATCGGATTTACCACGTACGAATCGGTTGTGAATGCTATCATCTCGGACGGAACGGCAAGCAGTGCCGAATCTGTCATCGGTTCGTGCATACCAAAATGCCTTGCAAAAACACTGCGGATGAGGTCATGTGTCTGCCTGCCTCCGCTGCCATGACTTAGAGCTATCTTTTCACTCATGCACGTCGATATTTATACCAGGTGTTGCATGCCCCCTCATCC
This sequence comes from uncultured Bacteroidales bacterium, assembly GCA_963719235.1. Lineage (GTDB taxonomy): Bacteria > Bacteroidota > Bacteroidia > Bacteroidales > VadinHA17 > SR-FBR-E99. The sequence goes on along the minus strand of CAVRBS010000016.1, from coordinate 174,218 downwards.
GATACCATGCACGCTCCTGACGGATGGTCGGGAGTGCAGGCTGATGCAAACAGTGTGCATTCATCAGGCGTCCTGATACCTCTGAGAATGTCTCCGCAGATGCATGCTGTTTCAGCCTCATTATGAGCCACCTCTATGTTGAATGAAGCGCCGGCGTCAAAACCGTTATACTTATCACGCAATCTTAATCCGCCTGGCAGCGATAACTCCCAGGCCTCTCCACCCGGCATCACAGGGCTCAAACACTTCGTTCATATATGCCTGTGCCTTAATGTTGCCTGTGCGGGTCACTGCCCTGTTGTACTGTATCTCCACCGCGGGGTTGTGATTGTTGACCTGCCTGATGAGCATTAGCATTGATGAAAGGATATCAGTTGGTTCAAAGCCTGTAATCACACAGGCAAGTTTGTATTTCCGGGGAATGAACTCAAAGGCTGATGATCCTGTTATGACCGAGACATGACCGGGGCAGATGAAACCGTCAATCTGTGATCCTCCCTTTATTATCTCCTCCATTGCAGGCGGCATAACCTTATGTGCATTCAGTATGAAGAAGTTTTCCCTTCCCTCTGCATCAGCTTTCAGCACTGTTACCGCCGTGCCCGGTGCGGTAGTCTCAAAGCCTATGGCCGGAAAGACTACCCTTAGGTCATGATTTGACCGTGCAATCTCAAGAGCCTCATAAGCTGAAAGCACAACCCTGATATCAGCCCCTTCAGCGCGTGCTTCAGAGAGTGATCCTGCGGTGCCCGGTATACGCATCAGGTCTCCGAAGGTGGCAACGGCAACCCCGCTTATTGAAGCAAGGGCGATAAGCTCATCGATATATGTTGCTGCAGTAACACACACCGGGCATCCCGGGCCCGAGATGAGCCTGATGCCCGGAGGCAGAAGGGAGGGTATGCCAAAACGGTGTATGGCTGCCGTATGGCCTCCGCAAACCTCCATAAACGTGTATTCACCTGTTGCCGACCGCTTGATCTGATCAGCCAGGTTCATTATCAGCCTCCTTTCCCTGAACTCGTCAACGTATTTCATCGCACGGATCATTCAGCCATTGTATCATCTATCTCCTTCAGCAGTCGCAATGTCTCAAGCGCATCCTCCTCATTCAGCTTCTCAATGGCAAAGCCTGCATGAAGGAGTACATAATCACCCACTCCGACGTTTTCTACCATCTGAAGGCCTGCACTGAAAATTGCACCTCCGACAGAGACCTCAGCCATATCTCCGTTGATAGAGACAACTCTTGCCGGGACACTCAGGCACATGACACCTCTCCTTTCTGCAGCTATCATAAGCTGCCCGAGTGATACACCACCGTCATTTGAGGGAACCTGAATATTGGTAAACACTTTGAATCTGTTCACGGTTAAAAGATACAAAGATTTCTCAAGCAGGTACTTATTCTGAAATACACCTCCGGACATTACAACCGAATTCAGTCCTGTCTCCTTTCTTATCTCAATGCAGACATGAAGGATTATCCTTGCGATTGTATTGTGAAACTTGGCAGCGATACGTGAGGCATCGGTATATTTGAGTTCTTTCACAATTTCACGGAACATCTCACCTAATGAGACTGTTTCTGCAATAGCAAATGGATAAAAGTCATCCCTCCCGGGACTTATTGACAGACTCGAGACGCATCGGGGCTTCTGAATCAAATGTAGCCTCCGGGCAAAGGAGCAGGAGTGCCGAGACAGCGTCAAAGATACGACCGGCCCCTGAAGTAAGCGGAGTATTAATCCCGCTGCCAAGCATATCCCTGACGACAGACATTTTATTCTCATCAACCTTCTGAAAGAGCTTCAATTTCTGAAAGTCATAATCGCTGCCCATATATTTATAAAGGCATGACATCGCCATGCGCCATGGTTCTTCAACGGCAGCGTCACCACCGGGCATCATGAAGTAGTCAAAGTGCTGTATACCTCTTAAAATCCCCGGGAGTTACTATCATGAATTCGCTTCCCCAGATATTTCCGTCAGTACCGTACCCGGTTCCGTCCATACTTACGCCAATGACCTTTTCGGTGATGCCGTGTTCAGCCATCACGGAGACAGCATGAGCATGGTGATGCTGAACCCTGATCAGGGGAAGTCCCGTCTCCCCTGCCAGTGATTCGGCAAACCTTCCCGACAGGTAATCGGGATGCATATCGCATACAAGAGATGAGGGAGTGAACCTGAAGAGAGAAGAGAACAGCCTGTAGGTTTCATGGTAGAAATCATATGTGGCCACATTTTTTATATCACCGATATATTGGCTCATGAAAGCCTGGGAGCCCTTCCCGATACAGAAGCTGTTCTTTTGCTCCGCTCCTGCTGCAAATATTCCCTCCGCATCAAATATGACAGTCCACAGGCTGGGGTACAAATCCTCTTGATCTGCGTATAATGCTTGTATTGTGATTGATGATCCGGATGACAGAGTCATCGGCCCTGTTATGTATTTCCCTGTTATAACTTACAACGAACCCTGTCACAGGCATGAGATCCTGTACAGCGTGGCGGTCATCGGTAATTATGGGTTCATCAGACAGGTTGCCGCTGGTCAGTACTACAGCAGGTGAGTCAATTATCCTGAACAGCATATAATGAAGAGGCATATACGGGAGCATTGCCCCAATGGTGTCCAGTCCGCTGTTCACTGAAGGTGCGAGCGCCTTCAGCTGTTTCAGGATAAGTATCGGCCTTCGCCACGATGTAATGGCAGCCTCCTCCTCCTCCCCGACGATGCAGTACTCTTTTACTGCAGAGATATCCCTGAACATTACAGCAAAAGGTTTCCTGTCACGCTGTTTCCTCTGCCGGAGGAGTTTTGACTGCCTCATCATTCCGGGCATCACACATCAGGTTATATCCGCCAAGTGATTTGATGGCAACACTTCTTCCGGTGTTAAGCCGGTCAGCTATCGCCTGCAGGATTTCGCTGATGCCAGACTATCCTATGCCCATTTTCATGCATGAAATACTCAGGACCGCAGCTGTTGCATGCCACAGGCTGGGCGTGGAACCGCCTGTCAAGGATGTCATGGTACTCTGATGCACACCGGAGACACATTCCGAATGGTCCATCGTAGTATTGTCCCGGTCGTATGGCAGAGCTTTAATTATAGTGAAACGGGGTCCGCAGTTCGTACAGTTAACAAATGGATAATCAATACGCTCCGGATCAGAATCAAGGTCAGCAAGGCATTCCGTGCAAACCGCTATGTCAGGACTCACCTCGGTGATGCTGGCATCTGTGTCCTTGCTTGCAGTAATGCTGAAAGTACTGTAGCCGGCAATCATTTTTCTTTTTATCTCTATGGACTTAATATTGGCAGCCGGAGGAGCCTTGGAGCGGATATCGCTGACAAAGAGTTCTGCCGACTTGCGGTCACATTTAATAATCACAGTAACACCATCCGTCCTGTTTATTACCTCACCGAACAGATTGTGACTGAAAGCGAGCCTGCAGATGAACGGGCGAAATCCCACACCCTGCACCAGGCCTCTGACCGATATCTCATACCCTGTTTTGATGGCAGCCATTATAATGTTGATTCTTCCTTCGCCTGTTTATGGACAGACCAGATAACACTTTCTATTTCATCGCTAAGGTTGACATTATTTACAACAATATTGCCAGGTACTTTCAGCAATACAGGTGAGAAATTGACTATGCCCCTGATACCTGTTTTCAGAAGTTCATTGCACACCTCCTGGGCTGATATCTCCGGAACGGCAATGATGGCAACACTGACCCTGAACCTGTTCACAATCTCCTGAAGGCGGTCCATAGGATAGACTTGTGTATCAGACCTTATCTTCTGTTTAAAAGGATCAATGTCAAATGTGGCAACGATGTTTATGCCGCGCTGTGCAAAGCGTCCATACCTGGAAAGTGCCAGTCCCAGATTTCCCATGCCGACCAGAACCACGTTGCTGATCCTGTCCCTGTTAAAGAGAGCCTCCATATCATGCAGCAGAGTTTCTGTCGTGTAACCTCCCCTCCTGTTTCCCCTGATGCAATATTCCGAGAAGTCTTTCCTCACCTGTTCGGGAGTAACCCCTGTCTCACGGGCAATGGTATGTGAAAAGACCCTGGTGACACCCATCATGTTAAGCCTGACCAGCAATCCGTGATAAAGAAATATCCTCCTCAGACTGTTCCTGATATTGTATTTTGTGAATTGTTTCACATTAAAACATTATCATCCGGTTCTCCATGCAAGTTAAACCAACTTTCTTAAATCACATAAATTAATTTTATGTAATTGATTTGATGAAAATTACAAGCTATTTAATAATTTTTTATCAGTATCGACAAAAATAAAATTTGACTTGCGTCAGGTATGAGTGTAAATTTATCTGTGAATCTTCTCACATAAAATGTACTATATAAACATTAAGAAAGAAGATTGGCATAGTTCACTGGAAAAATTGCTTTCGTCGTATGACATTTTTGTTCCGGTGAAGAATGAATTTAGCCTTGATTATGAGCCATTCAGGCTTAAGTGAGGCTGAACATATTTCATATAACACACCCAAACCTGCAACTCCGTTAAAGAATTTCTTCCTTCCCGTCAGGGAAAATGTCACTGCTGAGAGGATGAGTGAGAAGCCCAGGATCATTATCGGTTCCCCGAACTGTGACATAGAAGCTCTCAGGCTGCTCGATGAAATATATCTTGACAAGACATTTACCGACCCCTTTTACAGGAACCGCCGCAACAGCACCCTGCTGATATCATCTGATTGCTTCTCAACAAATGAGCATTGTCATTGTCTCTCCTATGGTGTGAAACCCTATTCCCTTGATAATGCCGATATTGCCATAGCTGTTGAAAATGATGACATCTTCCTGCGTGTAATCAGTGAAAGGGGCAAGGAGCTTGCAGCACAGTTTACACCTCAGCAACCGGTTGAGAGCAGCCACCGCGTTTCATTCATAGAGCAGAAGCATCGTCGGTCGAAGCATCGCTGGCCGCCAGGAACAAAGGTCTGCCTGATTACCAGGCTACCGGGCAGATCGTACAGAAGGCCGGTAATGATATATGGGTTAAATATGCTTCAAAGTGTGTTTCCTGCGGCGCCTGCACAACCATCTGTCCCACCTGCAGCTGCTTCCTCCTTATAGACAAACCCGACTTCGAAAAGGTGAAACAGATGGATGCATGTCAGTATCCGGGTTTTGAACGCGTGGCAGGGGGTGAGGATGCACTCTTTGAACTTCCGCATCGTTTCAAAAACAGATATATGTGCAAGTATGTGTGGAAACCACAGAAATTCAACGCGGTAGCCTGCACGGGCTGCGGAAGGTGCATCGAGGCATGCATTGGTAAAATAAACAAGAATGAACTGTTCATGGAACTCACCTGACGGGCTTTATGGCGGATACTGCTAATATATATAAGCCTTTAAGGGCAAGACTTGAGGAAGTTATCGAAGAATCTCCGCTTATCAAGACCTTTGTGCTTATCCCGGAGAGGGAGTTCGTTTTCAGTACCGGCCAGTTCATCGAGTTATCCGTTGACGGCGTTGGAGAAGCGCCTTTCACACCATCATCATCTCCCCTGGTCACGGACAAGCTTGAGGTCACGGTGATGAAGACAGGGTATGTCACAAACATTATGCATCAGCTTAAACCCGGAGCAGTGATGGGCATCAGAGGCCCTTACGGCAGAGGCTACCCTGTCAGGAATTTTGAAGGCAGGGAAGTGCTGATACTTGGTGGCGGATGTGGTCTGGCACCAATACGGTCACTGCTCTTCGCGCTTGAGCACATGAAAGATGACCTTGAGAAAGTGATCCTCTGCTATGGCTCCAAAACCCCTACCGACTGCATATATAAACCTCTCTTCAGCAGGCTCAACAGCATTGACAAGTTCGAAGCCTACCGTACCGTTGACATGTCAGAAGAAGGCTGGGACGGTCCTGTAGGCGTGGCAACCACATTGCTCGGCAAGGTAAAAGTGAAGATAGAGAACTCTGTTGCAGTGGTCTGCGGCCCTCCGATCATGATGAAATTCGGAACGATAAGGCTCCTGGAAATGGGCTACCGCGATGACCAGATATACCTCTCAATGGAAAAGAACATGTCGTGCGGACTGGGCAAATGCGGCCACTGCATGATGGGTGAATTCTTTGTTTGCAAAGACGGCCCTGTGTTCACCTACAAGGAAATCAAGCATAATCCTGAAATCTGGAAGTGATTTAAATAAAAAATCAGGAAATGGAAATCACAGATTTTAAACAGATAAAGTTCTTTGAAAAATACACTGAGGAACAACTCCGGAAGATTGCCGCGGTCTCCTCAGTCAAAGAGTTCAAAGTAAAGGAGATAATTTTTGAGCAGTATGATGAACTGACGGAGATTTATGTACTGCTCCAGGGATCACTGTCGCTTGGCATCAGCCTGCCGAAGGATAAAAGGATCCATCTCGGAACCATTGAGGAAGGTCAGCTTTTCTCATGGTCTGCCATATTCCCTCCCTACATCTCAACCGCCTGGGTGATGGCCGTCACACCCGCAAAGGTGATCGCTATTGATGCCAGGAAGCTGAATGCTGCGATTGAGCAGGACTGCGACTTTGGATTTAAGACAATGTCGAAAATCGCCCAGACGATCTCTCACAGGCTCAGTGACACCCGGTTCCAGCTTATGAACCAGCTTAACGTGTAAGAACAGATCATTTATGAAGGTGTTGATAGATATGATAAAACTGAGGGCTGCCATGACGGAAAATCCGTCACTGGAGCTTCCCGAGGCTCTCTGTTACAACACCGCTAACACCAACGGTCTCAAGACCATACGTGAACTGGCTACCTTCAGGTTCACCTGCCGCAGGTGCGAAGATGCCCCTTGCATCAGCGTCTGCCCCACGGAAGCACTTGAAAAAGATAAAGATGGCGTGATAATGCGTCACACCAACCTGTGTGTTTCATGCAAATCATGCGTCACCATCTGCCCCTTCGGCACAATGATGACCGACTTTTTTAAACATCACCGCAACAAGGACCTGTTCTATAATCTGTGTGACGATGAACAGGTTAAAAAATTTGCTGCAGCCTGCCCCCCGGGAACAGCAATGCTAACTGACGGGAATGAGAAACCCGGGGAGCATATTTATAAGCTGAATGATAAGGTGCTCATAAGAGAGTACATATATACCACTGAAAAAGAGTAAAGAGAAAGAATATGGCGGTTAATCTCTTCTATTTTTTCATATTTCCCGGACTGCTATTCCTGGCAGTTGGGGGAGCTTTCCTTTCATGGTTCGACAGGAAGATATCCGCCAGGGTACAGTTTCGTAAAGGGCCTCCCCTGCTTCAGCCTTTCTATGATTTCTTTAAGCTGCTTCTTGTCAAGGAAACGATACTCCCAAAGCATGGTTCACGTTTTATCTTTCTTCTCGCCCCGTTGCTGGCTGTATTCGGGGCAACGATGGCCGGGGTATTTATTTTTCTTCCTCTCTTTAACATCAATACCGGTTTCAGGGGCGACATGCTGGTCATCTTTTATCTTCTGACACTCCCCTCCTTCTCCTATATCCTTGGCTCACTGGCCTCCGGCAACCCGCTTGCAGCTGTCGGCGGATCACGTGAGATGAAGCTGATCATCAGCTATGAACTTACCTTTCTTCTTTTAATAGCCGCTGTCATAATGAAGAGCGGGCAACACTTTGACCTGAAGACGGTTATTGAAACACAGCAGTCAGGCCATCCGTTTATTGGCAGTATTTCAGGAGTCCTGCTGTTTATTGCCGGCATCTTTTGTATCCAGGCCAAGCTGGCTATGGTGCCTTTTGACATGCCGGAGGCAGAAGCAGAACTGGCTTCAGGTATATACATTGAATATTCGGGTCCTCCCTATGCGATGATCAAACTGGCAAAATACATTATGCTTTTCATTCTGCCGGCTTTCCTGATCGCACTCCTGATGAACGGCATGAACCCGGGCATTAATATTCTCTGGGCTGTTCTTAAAATTCTCGGCGTAGTGCTGCTTCTGGTTCTGATAAAGAACACTAACCCGAGAGTGAAGATAAAACAGGCATCCAGCTTCTTTTTCATCTGGATGAACCTGATTGTAGTGGTTGCTATAGTGCTTATTGCATTCGGATTATAAAAACTGATACCGTGGGGTTCAAGGATTATTGTTTCAGGAAATCTCTCTGGGTCTTTCACTTCGGTGGAGCCTCCTGCAATAACTGTGACATCGAGATCCTTGACTGTCTTACCCCGAGGCATGATCTGGAACGGTTTGGCATCCTCCTGGTAGGCAGCATAAGGCATGCTGATGTTTTACTCGTCAACGGATCAATAAACATGCGGGATAAAGACAGACTCCTTGAACTGTATCATCAGGCTCCAAAACCACTTCTTGTGGTAGCTGTCGGCGCCTGTGGCTGCACCGGAGGGATCTTTGCCGAAGGCATCACTTTCGCCGGCCCCGTTGATGCCATCATCCCGGTAGATGCTTATATTCCTGGTTGTCCGCCCAAACCCGAGGCAATAATTTCAGCCATTGTAAAACTGGCGGGGAAGAAATAATGTAATTACCATGAAGGCAGAGATAACCATAAAAAATATTTCGGAAAGGTTCTACGATGACATAGTTGATATAAGTCAGGATAAACCCAACCGTGGCGTTGTTACAATTAAGCGGGGTGTCATTACCGATGCGGCCGAATATCTTTACAGGAGCGAAGGCTACAGGTTCATTATTGCCACCGCGATACACACCAGGAAAGGCTTTGAGATTTATTATCACTTCAGTTTTGACGCTGAGGGACTGATACTCAGCCTGCACGTTATACTGGACAAGGAGAAACCCCGTATCGAATCACTCTCCAACATGTTCAGCGCTTCAAACTGGATTGAGAGAGAGATGCATGAACTCTTCGGGATTGACTTTCTCCATCATCCGAACCAGGAGAAGCTGCTCTCGGAAGGTAACTGGGCTGAGGGCGTTTACCCTTACAGAAAGGAGTTCAAATAGATGAGCAGAAAAACACTCATACCGATAGGCCCCTATCACCCTCTGCAGGAAGAACCTGAGCTCTTCAAGCTATACTGCGACGGAGAGATAGTTAAAGATATCAAGTGGGAAACAGGTTACAACCACCGGGGTATAGAGAAGCTCAGTGAGTCGAAAACGTACGACCAGGTATTCTTCCTCGTGGAACGTATATGCGGTATCTGCTCAACCTCCCATCCCTTTGCTTTTGCCAATGCGGTGGAGGAGATTGCCGGCATTGAGGTCACGGACAGGGCCAAATACATCAGGTCAATCATCGGCGAGCTGGAACGTATCCACAGCCACCTGCTCTGGGTTGGTCTCGCAGGGCATTTTCTGGGTTACAACACAGTTTTTATGTGGGCGTGGAAATACAGGGAGCCTGTGCTTGACCTCTTTGAGATGATAACAGGCAACCGGAACAGCTATGCCATGTTTAAGGTCGGAGGCGTAAGGCGTGATATTGAGAACAGCAAGATCGCTGCGATAAGAGGAGTGATGGCCGATGTCCGGAAAAAGACAGATCTCCTTGCCGGAGCCGTGATGGACGATCCGGTTATACACGCCAGGACCAAAGGCGTGGGAATACTTACCCGGCAGGATGTCATTGATTATGCTGCTGTAGGTCCTACTGCCAGAGCCTCAGGCGTGGCTATCGATGTAAGGAAGGATGACCCTTATGCCGCCTATCCGCTTGTGAACTGGAAAGTGATCACTGCCGAAGGCGGAGATGTCTTTGCCAAGGCCGAAGTAAGACTGCTTGAAATGTACGAGTCAGCTTCGATCATTGAACAATGCCTTGACGGCCTGGAGAAAACAAAAGAGGGAGATATAAATATTAAGGTGAACGAAATACCTGAAGGTATAGGGACAGGCCGGGCAGAAGCCCCCAGAGGCGAAGTATTTCACTTTGTTGCCTCCGATGGTTCCAACTCACCGGCCAGGCACAAGATACGTGCCCCGAGCTATGTAAATATTGCTACATTCAAAAAGTCCTGCATCGGACAGACCATTGCCGATGCAACTATCACCCTCGCGGCGGTTGACCCGTGCTACTGCTGCACCGAGAGAATGGCAGCAGCTTATGACATCTCTTCAGGCAGAAAAATACTCAATGCCAATGAACTGATCGAGCTTTCACTCAGGAGAACTGCACAAATAAGAAAATCAGGTGCCGGTCATGAATGAGCCACTCGCAATATTCGCTGAGCCATCCGCCTGCACGCTGCTGCGGTTGCTGATAATGCTCCCTCTGGCTGCTGGACTGCTGCTTTTACTTATGCCTGAAAGGTACCTTACTTTAAAAGGAATACTGGCGCTTGCTGTCAGCCTGGTGGCAGGATACTTCTCTGTTTCACTCTTTTCTGCAGCCTCGCAGATGACAGTGGAGGGAGAGGCAGTGATTAAAGGTTGCATGTCACTCTTTAACCTCGACTTATCCCAGGATGCCGGCAGGTTTCTGACTTTTACCGTAGATGGCCTGAGCAAACTTATCATTCTTTTTATAAGCATCATCACTACCCTTATACTGATCTACTCGCTGGCCTTTAACAGATCCGTAAGGGTCAGCAACTATTATGCATGGTTCCTGATCACCATCGGCTGTTCTTACGGCGCCGTGCTCTCTGACAACCTGCTGCTCTTCATTATCTTCTGGGGTATACTGGGCATAACCCTTTATAAGCTCATACCCGGAAGGGATGAAAAGAGTTCGGCTGCCGCGAAGAAAACCCTTATAATCATCGGTGCATCAGATACTATAATGATTGTTGGAATAGCTCTTCTGTTCAGGCTGACAGACTCGCTGAGCATAAACAGCATATCGCTGGGAACCGATAATATACTTACTGTAACGGCATTCCTGGCACTGCTGGTCGGGAGCTTCACCAAGGCCGGCGCCTTCCCGCTGCACTCGTGGGTGCCTGATTACTCTGAGACTGCTCCGGCTTCGTCGTCGGCTCTTCTTCCTGCCTCGCTCGACAAGCTGCTGGGAATTTATTTCCTTGCCAGGCTGACAACTGATCTCTTTGTCATGAGCCAGGGGATAAAGCTTCTTCTGCTTATCATAGGGGTGGTCAGCATCATCACTGCAGTGATGATGGCGCTGATGCAGCACGACTCTAAGCGTCTGCTGGGCTATCATGCTGTCTCACAGGTGGGTTATATGATACTGGGCTTTGGCCTGGGTTCAGTGATTGGCGTTGCTGCGGGTCTCTTTCACATGATCAATAACGCAATCTATAAAAGCGGCCTGTTCCTAAGTACAGGAGCAGTAGAGCGCCAGACCGGAAAGAGCGATATCAGTGAGCTGGGAGGCCTTTCAAAAGCCATGCCCATCACATTCTTTGCCTCACTGATCTTTGCCATGTCAATTTCCGGGGTTCCTCCCTTCAACGGTTTTGCTTCGAAATGGATGATCTACCAGGGGATCATCGACTTCGGTGCAGGTGAAGGCATCGCCAGCAGCCTGTGGGTAGTGTGGCTCGGCCTGGCCGTCCTTGGCTCGGCCCTGACCCTCGCCAGCTTTATCAAATTCATAGGCGGCATCTTCCTGGGAAGGGAAGAACCCGCATTCAGCAAAATCAAGGAAGTTCCTGTTCTGATGTGGCTCCCTATGGCAGTCCTGGCACTTTTTTGTATCGTATTCGGAGTTTTCGCCACGGGTTGGATCGTTCCGAAACTTTTCATGCCGGTGACAGGCTCATTTACATTCAGCGGCTTGTGGAACTCCTCATTTGTTTCCCTGCTTGTCCTCATCTCCATTATTCTTGGCTTGCTTGTTTACCTCGCAACCGGGAAAAAGAAATTCAGGACTGAAGACAGCTTCATAGGAGGAGAGAAGATGCAGGACAGGACAGCATATCCTGCTACTGAGTTCTATAAGACCTTCACCGAATTCAGCTTCATCTCACGCATTTATAAAAGAGCTGAAGAAAAGACATTTGACCTCTACGACCTTTCGAAACATGCTGTCCTCTGGTTCAGCGGAAAACTGAGCAATGCTCATACCGGTTTACTGCCCGCTTATGTCATCTGGGTATGCGCCGGGTTGATAATCATGTTGCTGATAATGATGTGATACAATAAGTAATAATGGAACTGGCAATATCGATTATAGTAGGATTTATGATACTGGGTGCCATCTACGCCATTCACGCCAAAGATATTCTTTCAGCAGTGATAACCGGAGGCATAGTAGGGTACAGCCTCGTCATCTGTTTCCTGCTGCTGAAGGCACCTGATCTGGCTATTGTACAGATAGTTGTTGAGACCATTACCCTCATTCTCATGGTGGCAGTGGTCCTTGACAGCTCCCGCACAGAAGCGTATAGCAAACTTGACACACAGGGGTGGGTAACAGCGGGGACTGCCGTTCTGATCCTGCTAATCCTTTTCTGGTTCATGAAAACAGCATCAGCGCCTCTTGATCATTTTGGTCAGGGTTCACTGAGAATGGCTGATGCTTATATTAACGGCGCAGTCGAAAAGACAGGCAGCACCAACCTCGTCACCGGTGTTGTCTTTGACTTCAGGGGATATGATACACTTGGCGAGGCAACGGTGCTGGTTACTGCAGTGCTGGGCGTACTGACTATACTGAGGATTAAAGGCAAGAAATGAAGAATGAAGAATTAAGAATTAAGAATTGAGCCGGATGAAGGGGATGACAATCATAGTAAAAAAGACGACGCAGCTGATTGCCGGGATAATTTTCCTGTACGGCATCTATATAATTATACACGGTCATCTGACACCCGGGGGAGGATTTGCGGGAGGCGTGATCCTTGCCGGGTCATTCATCCTTCTTATCCTGGCCAATGGCAGCGATTTCCTGAATTTGGTCAGGGAGGAATCCGGTTCAACCTTGTATGAAAACCTCTCCATCCTCGTCTTTCTGTTTCCTGGCTCTTACAGGGCTTCTTGCCGGGGCGCATGTCTTCTTTGCAAACTGGCTCCCTCACGGCACACCAGGTACACTGGTAAGCGCAGGCTTTCTTCCTCTCTATAACATATTTGTCGGAATTGAGGTCGCCGCTTCCATCCTTACAATATTTCTTGCACTGATAATATTCAAAGAGGAGGTACTGAGATGATTGTATACTTGCTGTGCTTTATACTGTTCCTTATGGGCCTCTATGGCGTGATAACCAGGAGAAACCTGATCAAGATAGCTATCTCACTGTCGATAATGGAGTTCAGCAGCTTTCTCTTCCTGGCTCTTAATCGGGTATGTCGACGGAGGTGTCGCTCCTATCGTCGACCCGGCTGACCCAGTCAAGACATATGTCGATCCGCTGCCTCAGGCGCTGGTGCTAACAGCTATTGTGATCGGACTGGCCACCACTGCAATGCTGATGGCGGTGATCATCAGGATATACAGGAAATACGGAACTTTTGACATCAGAGAGATAAATAAATTAAGAGGATAGATAATGAATCCGCTGATACCGTTTTTCGTGGCCGTACCGTTAGCCGGAGCATTCCTGACAATGATCCTGGGCAGGTTCATCCACCCACCTTAACAAGTACCTGGCCACCATTATCCTGCTCTTTCTCGCCTTCATAAGCTTCTGGTCACTTTTTACCACAGGTGAAACAGTATCGGTTTACAAGGTAGGCGGATGGGAGGCTGTGAACAGCGTCCCGATAGGTATCTATCTCGTCCTCGACGGTTTCTCAGCACTGCTTCTATGCGTCATAAGTTGTATCGGCCTTATGTCTGTCATCTATTCGATCTCATATATGGCCAGATATACCTCCGAGAACTATTTCTATGCCCTCTTCTGCCTGATGATCGCAGGCATGAACGGTGTAGTGCTCAGCGGTGACATCTTCAATATCTTCGTTTTCCTGGAGATCTCTACGATATCATCTTATGCCCTTGTAGCATTCGGGGTGGAAAAAAATGAACTTGAGGCAACACTTAAATACCAGGTACTTGGAGCTATTGCCTCTTTCCTGATACTTTTCGCAATTGGATTTCATTTACTGGAAAGCCAAAACGCTGAACATCGCTGACATCAGAACGGCATTCAGCGAAGGTCATGATGCACGTTATTATCTTCTCGTACAAATACTTCTGCTGAGCGGCTTTGGCCTCAAGGCCGCCATGATTCCTTTCCATGCCTGGCTTCCTGATGCGCATTCGTCAGCCCCGTCTCCAATCTCGGCAATGCTTTCGGGTGTTCTCATCAAAGCTATTGGCATATATGTTATCATACGCCTCTTCTTCAACATGTTTGAGATAACTGAAGGGATGGCCATCGTGATAACTACTCTTGGCACCCTCTCAATGGTCGTTGGCGTATTTCTGGCAATCGGACAGTGGGACATAAAACGGCTGCTGGCATATCACAGCATCAGCCAGATGGGCTATGTGGTAATGTCAGTCGGCATTGGTATGTTACTCATTGCAAGAGGATTAAGGAGCGAAGTAGCTGCCCTGGCCATTTCCGGCGGCATCTTCCATCTTCTTAACCATGCTGCTTTTAAGGGACTGCTCTTTCTTAATGCGGGTGCCATTGAATATTCCATCGGGACACGTGATCTGAGAGAGATGGGAGGACTGGCAAAGAGCATGCCTGTCACCTCTGCCACATCATTTGCAGCATCCCTGGCAATATCAGGGATACCTCCGTTTAACGGTTTCTTCAGTAAGCTGATCATAATAGTTGCAGCTGTGATGGGCCACTTTTATTTCCTCGCTGCAATGGCTGCGATCGTAAGCATCATTACCCTGGCATCCTTCATGAAGTTCCAGCGTTATGCCTTTTATAACAAGGAGCAGGGAGAACTGAAATCAGACATAAAGGAGGTGCCTGTACCGATGCTGGCGAGTATGATAATCCTGGCTGTCATCTGTCTGCTCCTGAGCGTTCTTGCCATTCCGGGCGTGCGTGAAACGATACTGTCGCCTGCGACTGACATCCTGATGGATCAAATGAAATATTCCTCACATATAACCGGCATGTGATATGAAATATGTAACAGTATTTATATTATCCCTGATCTTCTGGCTGCTGATAACCTTCAAATTCACCGTGGCGAATCTTGCCGTAGGAGCTGGTGCTTCACTGATCACTTCAGCTATCTTCGGCAGGTACTACTTCCATAATGTCTATAAATTCCTTCAGCCTCGCCGTTACTTCTGGTTTGTCATATATCTCGTTACCTTCATCTGGGCATGCATCAAAGCAAACTTCGATGTTGCCTACCGTGTATTGCACCCCGCCATGCCTATAAGGCCCGGTATAGTAAAGTTTAAGACTTCACTCAGATCTGACTTTGCCAAGACTTTGCTGGCTAATTCAATAACCATGACACCCGGGAACAATAACCGTGGACATAATAGATGATGACATTTATATACACTGGATTTATATCCGGTCTGAGGACCCGGCAGTTTATACCAAAATGATCACCGGACAGTTTGAAGAATACATAAAAAAATTTGCGGAATGAACGATTTCCTGAGCATAATGCTTTACATACAGATAGCCCTCGCTGCTGCCTGTCTCTACCGGATCATCAGGGGCCCTACTATCCCTGACAGGATGGTTGGCATCGATATCTTCGGGATACTCGTGGTGGGCATCTGCGCCATTATCTCAATTGAGACTGATAAGGATTTTATTCTGGATATCGGGATTGCATGGATCATACTGAGTTTCATCGGAACGCTGACACTGGCAAAATATCTCAGCGGCAAAAAACTTAATGAATGATATGGCTAGCCATTATATTTATATCGATAGGAGTACTTTTCAACATCTTCGGGTGCATAGGTCTGTTCAGGCTTCCCGATATGTATAACAGGCTGCAGGCAGCAACCAAATGCGTGACACTGGGCTGCTGCAGTATCCTTTTAGGTGTTCTCGTCCACTTCGGTTTCGGGGGTGCAGGATTTAAAGCCCTGGTGGCTATACCGGTTCTCTTCTTCACCTCTACCGTGGCAGCACATGCACTGATAAGGGGAGCGTATCATTTCGGAACCAAAATGGGCAATAAGAGTGTCAAAGATGACTACAGGGAGGCAGTGAAATGAGGTACCCAAAACTGAGAGAGCTGAAAGAGGCAGTGATATCACTGGTCACTCCGGCATATACATCGAAATTCCCTGCTGTAGAACATGTTCCGTACAAGGACTTCAGAGGGAAGCCTGTCGTTGACGATGCAAACTGCGTCGGGTGCGAGACTTGTGCAAATGTCTGTCCGCCTCTGGCGATAACCATCACTGACGATAAGGAGAAAAAGATACGCACCATCAGAAGAGACTACGGCAAATGCATCTTCTGCGGCCAGTGCCAGGAGCACTGTATAACCGGCAAGGGTGTCAAACTCTCTGATACCATTTATGATATGGCAGCATTCGACAGAAAAACCATTGTCGAGTACCAGGAAAAAGAACTGCTTGTATGCGAGAGCTGTGGCGCAATCATTACAACCGTCGAACACCTTCATTTCATGCACCGTAAGCTCGGCCCCAAAGCTTTCTCCTCAATACTGAATCTTAGTATTCTTAACCGCAAGCTCAAGCTTGCTGAAGGACAGGATCTCTCTGCGGAGATAAAGGAAACCCTTCAGCGAAAGGATATGTTTAATATCATTTGTCCCAACTGCCTGCGGCAGATAACAGTCAAGTATCTATTCAAAGGTGTCTGACAAGCTGGCTGAACTGCTTACAGGCAAAGACCGGAAGATCCTCTTCGTCGGTATAGGCAACCTTCTCAGGCAGGATGACGGAATAGGTGTATATATAAGTACCCGCATAAAGGAGAGAAACAACATTAAGGTAATCACTGCTGAAGTCAGCATCGAAAACTATATCGGGAAGATCAACTCAATAGATCATGACACCCTTGTTCTGATCGATTGCGTTGATATGAAGAAACAGCCGGGTACCTTTGAACTGATCCATCCTGACCGGGTGCATGATATGACATTCAATACACATAATATTTCCCTTAAAAGATTATCGGAATTTTTCCGGAATGAGATATTAATTACTCGCAATTCAGCCTGAAAAAGTTGGATTTGGTGAAAATTTGTCCTACATTGTACGTGATGCCGGTAACAGAATTATTGAACTAATAAATAAAAAGGAGGTATAAAATGGCAGTTGACTTTTTATGCAAGGCATGCAGAGGAATTCTGAACGTTAAGACTTCGATAATTATCTCTGCCACAAAGATCAACAGTACCAAAAGAGGACTGGTCTATCTCAATCCCGAGCTGGGTAACTACACCAATACCACACATCCTTCCTTTGGGATGGAAGATGGTGCTGAGTACCTATTACAACTGTCCCATCTGTCACTCGCAGCTCAACAGTGCGAAATACCCCCACCTGGTGAGAATCATTCTGAGGGACGAGAACGGGAAAGAGTCTGACATCTATTTTTCGAATATTGCAGGTGAAAAGTGCACTTACAAGTTAAGTGACCACGGTGTCGAAAAGCAAGGTCCTGACGCCGGTAAATACGATAAGTATTTTGACATCCCGGATGAGGACAGGAAGTATCTCTAGTTGAAGGTCTGAAGGTCTGAAAGTCTAAAGTCTTCGGTCTTCAGTCTCCAGTCTCCATCTTTGCCTACTGCGGACGTGTGGACTGCCGACTGCTCTATACCCTGCTGCCTCGAGCTGCTGCCTAATTTCTCCATCCTTTTTCCCAAATCCTCCACTTTTTTTGCTTATTTTAAGCGACTTTTGTAATAACCAACATTCTATTTATGAAAACCAATATCGAAGTCAGGTATGCGGCTCATCCTGATGATGTAAAACACTGGGATACACGGTCGTTTAAGAAAAGAACATCTCGTGCAGCCCCTGTTTGTTGATGATACGGTGACGATGGTCTACTCACTGTATGACCGTATGGTTGCCGGAGGTGCAAAACCCGTCAGCGAAGCCCCTTAAGCTTGAGCCGGTAGAAGAGGTCAAGGCATCGTTCTTCCTGCACCGGCGTGAGCTGGGCATATTTAATGTCGGTGGAAAAGGCAGGGTCAGGGCAGGCGATAAAACCTTCGACCTTGATTTCAAGGAAGCCCTCTATATTGGCAGCGGCGACAGGGATGTGATCTTTGAAAGCGATGATAAAAACCATCCTGCCCTGTTCTATTTCAACTCCACCCCTGCACACCGCAACTATCCTGATAAAAAGGTCACAAAACAAGACGCTGTCATCGCTGAGATGGGTTCGATGGAAGCAGCCAACCACAGGGTGATCAACAAGATGATCGTGAGCCAGGTACTTGAGAGCTGCCAGCTGCAGATGGGAATGACCGAGCTGAAGCCCGGCAGCGTATGGAACACCATGCCCCCTCACACTCACGGCCGCAGAATGGAGGTCTATTTCTATTTCGAGGTACCCGATGGCAACGCCGTATGCCATTTCATGGGAGAACCCACCGAGACACGGCATATCTGGATGAAGAACAATGAGGCGGTTATCTCACCCCAATGGTCAATACATGCTGCCACTGCAACATCAAACTATACGTTCATCTGGGGTATGGGCGGAGAGAACCTCGATTACGGTGATCAGGACTTCTTCAAACAGACCGATCTCAGGTGATCTGAGGCAGGAATTCAAAAGTAAAACATTATGAATAAAGATCTTTTTAATCTTAACGGAAAAATTGCGCTTGTCACAGGCGCCTCATACGGTATCGGGATGGCCATGGCAAAAGCTCTTGCACACGCCGGGGCAATCATCGTCTTCAACGACCGTATTCCAGAGAAAATACAAACTGCTCTCGAAGAGTATGCCATTGACGGAATTACAGCTCACGGATACCTTTTTGATGTTACTGATGAGAAGGAAGTCACAGCTCACATCGAAAAGATCACCAGGAAGTCGGTGTCATAGACATCCTGGTCAATAATGCCGGGATCATTAAAAGGATACCCGCCCTTGAGATGGATGTGGAGGAATACCGCCAGGTCATTGACATCGATCTCACCGGACCGTTCATTATGTCTAAGGCTGTCGCTCCCGGCATGATTAAGAAAGGCGGTGGCAAGATCATCAATATATGTTCGATGATGAGCGAGCTGGGCCGGGAGACAGTCTCTGCATACGCCTCTGCCAAAGGCGGCCTCAAGATGCTGACAAAAAACCTGGCCTGTGAATGGGCTGGTTTCAATATCCAGGTTAACGGCATCGGCCCGGGCTATATAGCAACACCTCAGACCGAACCTCTGCGCACGGAAGGACATCCCTTCAACTCATTCATCATAGGACGCACCCCTGCCGGAAGATGGGGAACACCGGAAGACCTGCGGGGACCGGTTGTCTTCCTTGCTTCGAAAGCTTCCGACTTCGTGAACGGACATATCCTCTATGTTGACGGAGGGATACTCGCATACATCGGTAAGCAACCCAAGTAATTAGAAAGGACCATTTATGAAGAAAACATCTCTTATTCTGGCACTCACGCTTATTTTGTGCGGGTGCGGTAACGACAGACTGAAAATCACAGTCACCAATCCCCTTGGCGTCGACAGGTCAGGCGAGACAGTTGAAATTCCGGTTGCATTTATAAAGTCGCAGAGCGAAGATCTTGCTCCTGATGGAATCATAGTAACAGATGCAAAAGGTAATGAAATACCCTCGCAGATCATCTATAACGGACTTAAAGAACCGCAGTCACTGATTTTCCAGCCGGAAGTAAAAGCAAATTCCGACGCTGTCTATTACATTGTCAAGGGGTCAGTGGCGAATATGATACCAAGGCTTACGGCAGGTTTGTGCCTGAGCGCATGGATGACTATGCATGGGAGAATGACCGTATTGCCTTCCGTATCTACGGCCCTGCGCTCATAGCCAAGGATGGCCCCAGCAACGGCATCGATGTGTGGATCAAGAGAACAGACAAGATGGTAATTGACAGGTGGTATGCCGACTATCTCGCCGGTAAGAACACTTATCATGATGACAACGGCGAGGGCTGTGACTGTTATAAGGTAGGACGTACCCTGGGTGCAGGAGCCATGGCTCCGTATGTCAATGATTCACTCTGGCTCGCAATAAACTTTGAAAGCTACGAGACACTTGACAACGGACCGCTGCGCATTTCATTCAGGCTGAAATATCCTCCCTTCCCGGTCAATGGGGTGATGGTTTCGGAGACACGTACCATTTCGCTCGATGCCGGCAGCCAGCTGACAAAGATTACTGAGGAGTATGCCGGACTGAACGAAGAGTTCGCTGTTGCCGCAGGCATAGTCAAACGGGAGGAAGGCTCTTCCCTGTCACCTGCCCCGGAAAGCGGAGCCATAGCCTATCGCCTCGACGGTGGCGAAGGCGGCATAACCTATGTAGGCACTGTTCTCACAACCCCGGTCGTGTCGCGCCAGGAAAAGAATGATCATCTGCTCATAGTTACAAAATATACTCCGGGTACTCCCCTCTCTTATTACACTGGTGCAGGCTGGAGCAAGTGGGGATTTGAAACTGACGAGGCATGGACGGACTATCTGAACGCCTTCGCACAAAAAATCAAATCCCCGCTGCAGTGGAAATAGGATAAACACCTATGCGACCGTCAGTCAGAGCAGCAGCCCTGGTTGTTCTCCTGTGTGGAGCAACACTTCACGAAGGCTACAGTCAGCCCAAGTGCGCTTTTACGCACTATTCGGTCAGTGACGGGCTGTCGGAAGGCGTTGTTCTGGCAATGCACCAGGACCGCGACGGGCTTTTATGGTTCGGAACGTTTGACGGTCTTAACCGCTTCGACGGTTACAGCTTTAAAGTGTACAAATCAGGGTTTAATTCCACCTATGCGTTAAAGAATAACCGTGTCGACCGCATAACGGAAGATGACCTCGGGTACCTCTGGATGATGAACAATGACGGTGAGGTCCACCGTATGAATACGCACACCGAAGAGTTCATCAGCTTCAACGAGATCAGCTCCGGCGGATCTGAAAACTACTCTCCTGTCAACCATATCTTTCACTTCAGTGACGGCGAGACATGGATGTCCACCGAAGCAGGCAGCTGCATAAGGATCATCTCGTACCCCTCATCACCCGATTATAAGATTAACCGGTTTACCTTCAGCAATGATTCAATATCCGCCGGCAGGGTTAACTTCATATATCGCGACAGCCTGAAAAGTGTCTGGATACTTGCCGGCAGCGGGCTCTTCCGGCTGCCGGAAGATAAAGAGCAACCTGAAAAGGTCTCATCAGATAACGAAGGACAGAAGCTAATTTCCTTTTTCTGTGTTAATGAGTTTGAAGACCGGATATGGTTTGGCACGTCAGGCGGAACCCTGAGAATGATCAATAAAAAAACCGGGGTAACGGAACGCCTTAGTCTTGGCGTAAATTCTGATATCATTGCAATCAAGCCACTGAATCCCAAGGAACTGATAATACTTACGTCCGGTGACGGTTTCTTTGTTTACAGTCCGCTCACCGGTGAGAAGAAGCATTATGAAACCGCCAGCAACCCTGTCATGACCTCGAACAGGATGGTTTCTGTTTTCATCGACAGGTACGGCGAGGTTTGGCTGGAGACATCGGCAGACGGAGTGCTCCATTTCGATCCTTTGAACGGCAACCTTAAACACTTCAGGATGAAGGTCGATCCCACTAACCCTTTTGTTCTGCTGCCGAGCTTCGCGATCTTTGAAGATATAAATAACAATCTGTGGGTATATCCCCGCGGAGGCGGGTTTGCCCTTTACAACCGCCAGGAGCAGAGGCTTGAGTACTTCTTCAATGAGCCCGGCAGTGCTGACCGTCGCTTTCCTAACCTAATACACTCTGCCATCGCAGACCACCAGGGTAATCTCTGGATGTGCACCATCCAGCGTGGTATTGAAAAAGTCTCCTTTTTCCCTAACCAGTTCAGTGTGCTGAGACCCAGGCAGCCTCCTTCGACACATTCAGAAAACGAGGTCAGGGCTGTCTTTGAGGACAGGAACCGTTATCTCTGGGCAGCTACCAGGGACGGAACCGTATATTTATATGACCATGACAAAAAACTTGCCGGCTACCTGAGAGAGAACGGCACCTTTGTGTCAGGCCCGCCTTTCAAAGCACTGGTTTATGCCATCACCCAGGACAGCAAGGGGATTATCTGGATGGCATCAAAAGGTAACGGGCTCTTCAGGCTTGAGCCACATGGCCAGGGCCCGCCGGATAGCTACCGTATAACCAACTACAGGCACGACGCGGCTGATCCTTTCAGCCTGAGCCATGACAATGTATATTCAGTGTTTGAAGATACCTCAGGGAGGATCTGGGTGGGAACCTTTAACGGCGGACTGAACTACATGGAGGAAGGCAAAGAAGGGATCAGGTTCATTAACTCATTCAACCTCCTTAAAGAATACCCTTATGCCAATCATAAGCGCGTAAGATACATCACTGCAGATCTTAATAACCACATATGGGTAGGAACAACCAGCGGGCTGGTAATATTTGACCAGCAATTTCACTGATCCCTCTGACATCAGTTCACTTCCTGCTTTTTTGACCCTGAAGATGAAACAAGCCTTGCTAACAATGATGTGTATTATATTTACTGTGCGCCAGACAGTGAGGTTTATGTCGCTACTTTCGGCGGGGGGCTGAACCGGGTGATAAGCCCTGTCTCCGAAGGTAAAAAACCAGTATTTAAATCATATACGGTCAGCAGGGGAGCTCCGGACGATGTGATACTCAGCATTGTCGATGACCTCAATGGCAATCTCTGGCTTAGCAGCGAACGTGGTATACTTGAAATTCCATAAAGAAGACGAATCTTTTGAGATATACAGTGACCAGAGCGGGGTTGAAAAGAGCTACTTCTCCGAAGCCACCGGATTACTTACATCAGACAATGAAATACTGTTCGGCTTTGATAACGGCATCTATCTTTTTAATCCCTTACAGGTCAGGAAGACGGACTATATTCCCCCGCTGGTGTTCACACGTGTGACCGTATCAGGTAATGACATTCATTCATCTGACATGCCTCCCGGCAAACCCGGAACAAATAACAATGATTGGAAAATTGAACTCACTCCCACACAAAAGAGTCTTGATATTGAATACTCAGCCCTCGACTACCGCAACCCTAAAAATATTCAGTATGCTCACTATGCTCGAAGGTATTGATCCAGGATTGGTCCATTGAACGGGGACAGAGGAGTGCCTCCTATACCAACCTTGAACCCGGAGAATATCTTTTCAGGGTAAGGTCGACAAACTCTGACGGGATCTGGGTTGACAATCAGCGCAACATCAGGATAACTGTGAATCCGTCATTCTGGGAAACCGTTCTGGCCAAAATACTCCTGGCAGTAATTGTCATCGGGACTGATAGCGCTGGCCATCTACATAATCCTTACTTTTTACAAGTTGCGTCACAAGGTTGAGGTCGAAAAACTGATAACAAATCTCAAGCTTAAGTTTTTCACCGATATCTCCATGAGCTCAGGACACCTCTTGACCCTCATCTCGTCACCGGTGACCAATATTCTAAAGAACAACAAGCTTGAACCTGAAGTAAAAGACCAGCTGACACTGGTCCAGAGCAACACCGAAAGGATGCTCCGGCTGGTGAACCAGATACTCGACTTCAGAAAGGCCCAGAATAAAAAAATGCGCCTGAAGATCGAGGAATTCCCGCTTGGCGTATTCATTACCGGCATCTGCTCTGACTTCCGTAAGCTGGCTGAAGACAGGGGCATAAAATTTGAAGTCATCGATCTGACGGAAGGTCAGTCAATCTGGGCGGACAAGGATAAGATTGAAAAGATTGCCTTTAACCTTATAACCAATGCCCTTAAATTCACCCCCAGGGGAAAAAGGTAACTGTCACCACAAAAAAGAATCACTGACACTTTGGAACTTACAGTGGCTGATCAGGGCACAGGACTGTCAAAGGAGAAGATGAAGAATCTCTTCATGCGCTTCGACAGCGACGAAAAGGAAATAATGTCCATTCAGCCCGGCACAGGTATTGGCCTTTCACTCAGCAAGGAACTGGCTGAATTGCACCAGGCTGTGATGACGGCAGAAAGTGAGGAGGGTATGGGTGCTACCTTCCGGATTGTTTTCAAGCTTGGCTTCTCACACTTTGATAATAGTATTGAGTTCGTCGTCACTGACGGACAGAACCCTCTCGCAGCAAGGTCAACCATCGCTGAAAAAAACGACAGCGGTGAGGGGGGTGATGAGGATGAAAAGGAGGAGGATGAACCCGTACTGCTTTTTGTGGAAGACAATGAAGAGCTCAGAAGCTTCCTTAAAATAATTCTGTCTGACAGCTTTCATGTCATTGAAGCCGGCAACGGCAGCGAAGGCTTTGAGATTGCCCGCAGCCAGCTGCCTGATATTATCATCACTGATCTTATGATGCCGGGATGGACGGTCTGGAGATGGCCCGAAAGATCAGGGAGGAGGCCACCACTTCCCATATACCCGTGGTGGTGCTCACAGCTAAAACTGACCTTGACACGCAGGTGGAAGCTCTCAAAACCGGAGCTGATGACTTTATTACAAAGCCTTTCAGCTCAACATACCTGAGAGCGAAAATCGAAAGCATACTGAGCCAGCGTAAGAAGTTGCAGGAGGTCTTCATGTCAAACCTTGCCGACTACCAGCCGGAAAGTGTGGCAAAGCCTTTCGAGGTTAATCCTCCTGCTCCTTCTATCGAGCCTTATGATGATATTCTCATGAAAAAGGTCATGGAAGTTATGGAAAAGAATATCAGCAACTCATCACTTACCGTAGAGGAGTTTGTATCAGCTATCGGCATCGGAAGGTCTGTCTTCTTTAAGAAACTTAAGGGCCTGACAGGACTCGCCCCCATTGAATTCATCAGGGAGGTGAGGGTTAAGAGAGCCGCACAACTAATTGAATCAGGCGAATATACAATCTCACAGGTGACATATATGGTCGGATGTAACGATCCCCACTATTTCTCACGGATCTTTAAGCAACGATTTCGGCCTGACACCGACAGATTACAGGGATAAACATGCGAAACAAAAGTAATCCTGAATTTAACCGAAAAGACCCTGAACAGTCATGAAAACAGTAACAGCAGTAACCGTAACATGTCTCATAGCCTTGATCATCATGACCTCATGCGGAAGCAACTCAGACCGAAAGGCTAAAGGACTAAGTTCTCCCCTGTGGTCAGTACGGATGGCCGAATCAGAGATGGTGAGAAACCCTTCACTTTGGATGGTCGATTTTGTTACTGAAAAGAAGTGGAACTACACCCAGGGATTAATGGGGCTGGCATTCATGAGGCTTAATGAAGTTTCCGGCGACGAGCGGTATTATAACTATGCAAAAGGGTATGCTGATTCATTGATTGATGAGAATGGCAACATTTATAAATATAATAAGGGGAATTACAATATTGACCAGATAAATCCCGGGAAGATGTTTTTCCTTTTGTATGACCGTACCAGAGATCCAAGATATGAAAAGGTCATCCAAACCCTCAAGGAACAGCTTGATTCACAGCCGAGGATAGCAGAGGGAGGGTTCTGGCATAAAAAGATTTATCCGGACCAGATGTGGCTAGACGGTCTGTATATGGGTGCTCCTTTCTATGCCGAATATGCTGCCAGGTATTACCGGCCGGAAGACTTTCAGGATGTGATCAGTCAGTTTCTCATCGCGGCCAGGCGTACCTATGACCCTGCCACAGGACTATACAGGCATGCCTTTGATGCTTCGAAGAAAATGCCGTGGGCCGACAGCATCACCGGTCAGGCCCCGCACGCATGGGGCCGCGCCATGGGCTGGTTCTCCATGGCAATTGTCGATGCCCTTGATTTTATTCCTGACGACCAGCCGCGACGGAGTGACATGATAACTATTTTGCAGGGTATGATTGAGAAACTGTCAGAGATACAGGATCCGCATACTGGCGGATGGTACCAGGTCTCGACCGTTCCGGTGACCCCGGAAACTATATTGAGACCTCCTGCACGGCTATGTTCACATATTCAATATTGAAAGGTGTGAGAAAAGGCTACCTCGATGCCAGATACCTTGACATGGCAAAAAAAGCCTATAATGGAATGATTGAAAACTTTATAACTGTCGATGATAACGGTCTGGTGAATTTGTCGAACATATGCGGCGTGGCCGGTCTTGGAGGCGATCCCTACCGTGACGGATCATACGAATATTATATCGGTGAGGTGATTCGCGACAACGACCCGAAAGGAGTCGGTCCTTTTATTATGGCAAGCCTCGAATACGAAAGGCTTTCAGAATAAGCTGAAAACGACATTCCTTCCTCTTCTTCCCGGGCCAAAATATACACCCTTTTGGTAAAAAAGTGTACCTGTCAGGATAATGACACGACTAACTTTGAGTTTATGAAACACCCATGATCCAAAAAACACAAATACAAAAGTAATAAGCTCAATAACAAGGGTGTTCCATCATACCTTAGAAATAGTAACTTATTATGATGAAAAAATATATTCTATCACTGTTCGTCCTTTTAATCACTGCCTCGCTGGCGCACGCCGGAGGTGACAAGTGGAAGATGGCCGCAGAGATTGAGAGGGCAATAGTAAAGACATCATTCCCTGCTGACACATTTAATATCATCGACTTCGGGGCGGTGGCCGATGACACATCATTCCTCAATACAGAAGCAATCGAAGCTGCAATACTAAAATGTCATACGATGAAGGCGGTGGAGTAGTTCTGGTTCCTGAAGGAGACCTGGACTACCGGGCCAGTGACACTACTGAGCAACGTTAATCTCCATATTTCGGAGAAAGCCATTACTGCTCTTCTCTACCGACTATGAACCTATACCTGCCTCCCGTCCTTACACGCTGGGAGGGTATGGACTGTTATAATATTCATCCTCTTGTATATGCCATCGATGCTTCCAATATTGCACTTACCGGCAAAGGCACTATTGACGGACAGGCCTCAAATGAGATATGGTGGTGGATGAACGGTAATCCCGAATACGGCTGGAAGGAAGGGATGAACTCCCAGAAGCTGGCCGGGAGGACCTGATTGTTGCGCTATGAACAGAACCAGACACCTGTTGAGGAACGTCGTTTCGGTCTTGAAGGGGCCCTCAGACCTCAGCTGGTTAACTTCATGAACTGCACCAGTGTGCTGATTGAAGATCTGACCCTGAAAAACTCACCCTTATGGGTCATTCACCCTGTAAAACAGAAAGTCTTAATCGTGCGGGGAGTGACCATCAAAAGCGCCGGACCCAACTCCGACGGCTGCGACCCGGAGTCGTGCAATAATGTTCTGATAGAGAACTGCTTCTTCGACACAGGCGATGACTGCATTGCAATTAAATCAGGGCGAAACAATGACGGCAGGAGATGGAATATTCCGTCACGCAGACATTATTGTGCGCGACTGCCGCATGGCAGCAGGGCATGGCGGCGTCGTGATCGGCAGCGAGATTTCCGGAGGCTACTCAAACCTGTTCGTGGAGAACTGCGAGATGGACAGCCCGGAGTTGCTGAGGGTCATAAGGATAAAGACTTCTGAATGCCGGGGAGGAATAATAGAGAACATAAACGTAAGGAATGTCAAGGTAGGAATATGCTCTGAAGCAGTGCTTCACATCACTCTTAACTATGAACCCAACGAGCCTTGCATCAGGGATTTTCCTCCTGTTGTAAGAAATGTCACCCTTGAGAATGTAACCTCGAACAAGAGCAAATACGGTATTTATATTGAAGGGCTTGACAAAACGGTAAACGTCTCTGATATAACCCTTAAGAACTGCGCCTTCAACGGTGTGGAACAAGGCACATCTGATCACAGGTGCGGAACGTGTGAAGCTGAAGAAAGTATATATCAACGGAAAGAAGATCAGGCGTTAAGGTATCATTGAACGGGTTTCCATCCGTCATGCCGGGCAAAGACCTTCCCGACAGTAATAGTCTTTGCCTCCCTTCGGCTGAGCTGGCGGCTCCAGCTGACACGCGTGGCAGGATTGGCTCCCGGACCTGTGCTGTGGTATTCTGCATACCTGGCAGTCTGCTCATTGGAAGGTTTGTCCCAGTTATGCCAACCCCCGGGTACTATATGACTGCCCAGCTCGCAGTTGAGAAAGAGCGTCGCAGCAAACGGGCGCCATGGCCTTCCGAGATAGACCTTCGTAATGCCCTCTGCAGCCGTGAGCCTGCAACGGTTAAAGATGTAACCGTATTCATGCCCTTCGACAGTGGAGGCTGCCGTAACATAAGAATTCTTCTTGCTGTGAATATGACACTTCTCAAACCAGGCTGTGGCAGGACCAAAGATAAAATCAGTGGTCCCTTCGATATAACACTCTTCATAGTACTGTCTGCTCTCCTGGTTCGCGGTCAGAAGCGTGTCCTGGTTACCCAGCAACCGGCATCTGCGGAAAACAGCCCTGTCGCCGTCCACATGCACCGCCACGGCCTGTCCGAGCATCTCGGCATTATTCTCGAAGGTGATATCCTCAGCGGTGAAACCTGCTCCCAGTACCCATACCGTATATGTCCTGAAAGTGCCCATATTGCGAATGTTGGCATGGTCATTCCAGGTAATTATGGTATTCTCAATGCTCTCTCCTTTCATGAAAAGATTGGTCACCCACGACGGGATAATCACCTTTTCACGATACGTTCCGTTTTTGATGAACATGAAGGTGGTGTCAGACATATATGCCCTGATGGAGTTGACAGCTTCCTGCACCGAGGTGAATTCACCCGTTCCGTCTGCAGCGACCACGATACGCCTCTCCTGACACAGGACAAGAAGCGATGGAAACGTCAGTATAATGACGAAAAGAAACTTCTTCATGACTGCTCATTAATAAGGAATTAAAGCACTAATTTAGTTTTTTATTGCTATTTTTCGACACAGCTGAAAATCATAATCAATGGCTCAATGAAAGAGACAGGCAAATATTCATTCGGAATCGGTGACAGGTTCTCTGCACCAGGGTAAAGCTCAGCTTGAAGCCCTTATTGAAAGCATCCGTGATACTCTCGGAATAAATATCACTCCTGTTTGGAACAAGTCGAACAGGGAACATAATATTGTACATTCAGAACCATCGGACACAAGGGCAGAGGCTGATGCCGCAGTCAGGGCACTCAATTATGACGGTCCGTATTTTGTTGATGCTGATCACATTAATCTTACAACGGTGGGGCGTTTCCTTAATGACTCCGACTTTTTTACCCTTGACGTTGCGGATTATATCGGGAAGAAGGCTTCCGGAACTGACATCGAGGGCTTTGTTGAGAGCCACAGGCATTTCTGCGGGTCACTGGCAATACCCGGTATTGCTGACCACTTTACCGTTACGGAGAATTACCTGAGGAGCTTCGCGGAGAAATTCCTCTTTGCAATAAACCAGGCAGCTGCAATATATAATCGTATTGCCTCGGCAAAAGGTGCCGGAAACTTTGTCACCGAAGTGTCAATGGACGAGGTCGATGAACCGCAGAAGCCGCTCGATATGCTTTTCATTCTCAAAGGACTGGCTGATCTGAAGGTGCCGGTCCAAACCATTGCCCCGAAGTTCACCGGGAGGTTCAACAAGGGCGTTGACTACGAGGGTGACCCTGTCCGCTTCGGGAAAGAGTTTGAAGATGATATCCTGGTCATCAGCTATGCAGTCGCTAAGTTCGGGCTGCCGGCCACTCTCAAGCTGAGTGTGCACTCCGGCAGCGACAAGTTCTCAATCTACCCCATAATAGGTTCTGTTATCAGAAAACATAACTGTGGCCTTCATCTCAAGACCGCAGGCACGACCTGGCTGGAGGAGGTCATAGGACTGGCTGTCTCCGGCGGAAAAGGTCTGGAGATTGCTAAGCTGATTTACCGGAACGCATACGAGAGAAGGGAAGAGCTCTGCGCTCCCTATGCCACTGTCATTGACATCAAACCTGAACTGCTGCCCCTTCCCGGTGAGGTCGATAAATGGAGCAGTGAGAAGTATGCCGACACCCTCAGACATGTCCAGGGCAATCCTTCTTACAACCCCGGGTTCCGCCAGTTGATCCATGTAGGATACAAGGTGGCCTCAGAACTCGGAACCGCTTATACCGGCGCACTTGAATCAAATGCTGAGGTGATCGCAGGTTGTGTAAGAGAGAATATCTATGATCGTCATATTATTCCTCTCTTTGCGCATTAACATACAATAAAACAGCTGCTTATGAAAGAATTTATACATGATGATTTCCTGCTGCAGACTGATACTGCAAAAAGACTGTATCATGATCATTCAAAAGCTCTGCCGATAATAGACTATCACTGTCATATCAGCCCTGAGTATATTGCCGCTGACAGGCGCTTCAGTGATCTCGGGCAACTGTGGCTTGAGGGTGACCATTACAAATGGAGGGCAATGAGAGCTAACGGTATCGATGAGAAATACGTCACCGGAAAAGACACCACCTTCCGTGAAAAATATGACCGCTGGGCAGAGACAGTACCGTATACCATGCGTAATCCGCTCTATGCGTGGACGCATCTCGAGCTCCGGAGGGTATTCGGAGTGGATAAAATTCTTAATCCCGCCACCGCCGCGGAAATATGGGAGGAATGCACTGCACTTCTGCAGCAGCCTGGTTTTTCCGCACGCGGTCTGATGAAGAAATTCAATGTCGAGGTGATATGTACCACTGATGATCCTGCCGACTCACTTGAGCATCACATCGCGCTGAAGAAGGAAGGATTTGAGATCAGGGTTCTGCCGGCCTGGAGACCTGACAAGGCAATGGCGGTGGAAGACCCTGAGCCTTACAGAAATTACATATCGAAGCTCTCTGAGGTGTCAGGCGTTGACATTAAAAGCTTCGATAACCTTATTGAAGCCCTGAGAAAGAGACACCAGTTCTTTGCCGATGCAGGATGCAAGCTCAGTGACCACGGAATTGAACAGTTCTACGCTGACGACTACAGCGAAAAAGATATTGATGCCATCTTCAGGAAAGTGATATCAGGACGCAATCTTTCTTTAGATGAGGTTACAAAGTTCAAGTCGGCGATGCTGTACGAGATGGCTCTGATGGACTGGGAGAAGGGTTGGACGCAGCAGTTCCATTATGGGGCCATACGGAATAACAACAGCCGCCTTCTCAACACACTTGGCCCGGATACCGGATTTGACTCAATAGGCGATTTCACGGTGGCGAGAAGCCTTTCGCGATTCCTTGACAGTCTCGATATCGAGGGCAAGCTGGCAAAGACTATCCTCTATAACCTTAATCCGCGCGATAATGAACTTATTGCTACAATGATCGGCAACTTCCAGGATGGCAGTGTCGCCGGCAAGATGCAATTCGGATCCGGATGGTGGTTCCTCGACCAGGAGACAGGCATCATAAACCAGCTGAACAGCCTGTCGCTGATGGGACTGCTGAGCAGGTTCGTGGGCATGCTAACTGACTCAAGGAGCCTCATCTCCTATCCTCGTCACGAGTATTTCCGCCGTGTTCTGTGCAACATGATCGGTGATGATATCGAGAAAGGGAAGATGCCTGCTTCCGAGTTCAGCACTATCAGCATGATAGTTGAGAATATTTCGTACTACAACGCAAAAAACTATTTTGGTTTCTGAAATCATAAAATACAATTCATACAATATGGCTAAGTTCACACGTATTGAAGTGGCGCTCGCGATGGCTGAGACAGGCCTGGTCCCTCTCTTCTACCACCATGATGCCGGTATATGCAAAGAGGTTATCGCGGCCTGTTACAAGGGCGGAGCAAAGGTCTTCGAGTTTGCCAACAGGGGTGATTTTGCCCATGAGGTGTTCGCTGAAGTGAAGAAATGGGCCAATGACAGTTATCCCGAACTCATGATCGGTATCGGGTCAGTGCCTGACGCTCCTACGGCGGCAATTTTCATGCAGATGGGGGCTGACTTTATCGTCTCACCCATCTTTAATCCTGAAATAGCCAGGGTATGCAACAGGCGGAAAGTGCTGTGGATACCCGGATGCGGAACGCTGACGGAGATCTCTGAAGCCGAAGAGCTTGGCGCTGAGATAGTGAAGATATTCCCAGGTCCCGCGGTCGGTGGTCCGGCATTTGTCAAAGCGGTCAAAGGACCATGTCCGTGGACCAGCATCATGCCCACCGGAGGTGTCGAACCCTCGGAAGAAAGCCTGAAACAGTGGTTCAGCTCCGGCGTGACATGCGTCGGAATGGGAACAACACTGATAACTGATAAGCTTGTTAAAGCAGGCGACTGGGCAACGTTATCAAAGAATGTAAGGAACACTTTGGACATAATAGAGAAACTGAAATAAAGCTATGCCAGCAAAAACCACTGATGCAAAAATGACAAACTACAGATGGGTTATCTGTTCATTGTTGTTTTTTACTGTCGCAATCAACTACATGGATCGCCAGGTTCTGTCACTTACATGGAAGGACTTTATTGCTCCCGAATTTCATTGGACAAACAATGATTACGGAACCATTACAGGCCTTTTTTCAATTTTCTATGCTGTCTGCCTCCTTTTTGCAGGCCGGTTCGTGGACTGGATCGATACGAAAAAAGGGTTTCTCTGGGCTATCGGCATATGGTCAACAGGTGCCGTCCTCCATGCTTTTTGCGGAATAGCTACCTCCGGCATCCTGGCCGGCAAATGGTTTGTGGGATTTGAAGAAGCCAGGAACATCATCGGTAAAGTTGATGATGTTGGTATGATAACTTCCGTGAGCGTGACGTTATTCATTTTCGCGCGCTTCGTTCTGGCGCTTGGTGAAGCAGGTAACTTCCCGGCAGCAATTAAAACTACCGCCGAGTTCTTTCCCAAAAAGGACCGCGCCTTCTCAACCAGTATATTTAACTCAGGAGCACAGGTCGGAGCTCTTATTGCCCCTATCTCCATCCCTGTGATCGCTGCCAGATACGGGTGGGAAATGGCGTTTATTGTTATCGGCGTGATTGGTTTTGTCTGGATGGGCTTCTGGATATTCATGTATAAAAAACCCCACGTCCATCCACTTGTTAATAAGGCTGAGCTGGATTACATCAATCAGGACTCGATAGCAGAGACAAAAGCAAACAACGGCGTCGAGAAGACAGAAAAGAAAATGTCATTTAAGGAATGCTTTAAACACAGACAGACATGGGCTTTTGCTTTCGGCAAATTTATGACAGACGGTGTCTGGTGGTTTTACCTGTTCTGGACGCCAGCCTACCTTAGTGATGTGTACGGGCTTACGTCTGATACAACAATGGCCAAACTGTTGATATTTGTTCTTTATGCGATCGTCATGCTGTCAATCATAGGCGGCTGGCTTCCAAGATATTTTGTTGACAAGCTGGGAATGAATCCGTATGCAGGCCGCATGCGCGCAATGCTGATCTTTGCATTCTTCCCGCTTCTGGCCCTGCTGGCCCAGCCGATGGGACACATTTCTTACTGGTTTCCGATCATCATTATCGGTATTGCAGGCGCTGCTCACCAGGCATGGTCCGCCAACCTTTTTTCTACTATTGGTGATATGTTCCCTAAATCAGCAGTTGCTTCTATCACAGGCATCGGTGGTATGGCCGGAGGTCTGGGTGCGTTTCTTATCAATAAAGGTTCCGGCGTTTTATTTGACTTCTCATCCGGTTCAACAATGGCAGATGGTACCGTTTCTGTAATGACAAAAGAATTGCTTGCAAAAGGCGCTCAATATGTTACTGAACCAATGAAGTTCTTTGGTTTCGAAGGAATAAGGGCCGGTTATTTTATCATCTTCTGTATCTGCGCGGTAGCTTATCTTATCGGATGGATAGTGATGAAAGCCCTTGTGCCAAAATATAAACCCATAATCATCGAATAGAAACACATATCAACATGACTGATTTCAGCGATCTGAAAGGAAAAGTCGCCGTTATCACCGGCGGCGGCGGCATTATTGGCCTGGCTCTTGCCAGTGGACTGGGCAAGGCGGGCATAACAGTCGTCATCCTCGACATCAATGCCGGGAGGGCCATTGAAGCAGCTGATGCTGTTTCTGCCGCAACCGGCTGCCGCGCCGCCGGGCTGGGTGCTGACGTGACAGACAAGGCGTCACTGATAAAAGCCAGGGATGAGATTATCAAAACGTTCGGCGCTATAGACATACTTATCAACTGCGCAGGAGGAAACAAACCGACAGCCACCACCGGGAAGGAAGTCATCAAGGCCGGCGACAAAGAGCTTGAGACCACATTTTTCGGACTTGACATAGAAGGCTTTGACGGCGTCTTTAACCTTAACTTCAAAGGCACTGTGCTGCCCACAATGGTCTTCACCGAGGAGATGGTCAGGAGAGGCAAAGGCAATGTCCTGAACATATCATCAATGAATGCTTTCAGGCCTCTGACAAAGATTCCCGCTTACTCGGCTGCCAAGGCAGCAATAAATAACTTCACCCAGTGGCTGGCTGTGCACTTTGCCCCGTCAGGGGTAAGGGTTAATGCCATTGCCCCTGGCTTCCTTCTCACAAACCAGAACAGGTTTCTTTTAACTGATGAAAAAACGGGTGAAATGACGGCACGTGGCAAGAAGATAATTGCCGCAACGCCTATGGGCCGCTATGCAGAGCCGGACGAACTTGTGGGAACAATGCTCTACCTGCTCTCTGATATTTCAGGGTTTGTAACAGGGATAGTGATCCCGGTCGACGGAGGCTTTAGCGCTTACAGCGGCGTTTGATTGAACAGAGATGATTTTACATTGTTAATTTAATGACTACATTAATAAATGAAGCGGAATGTCATCATAGCACAGTCGGGAGGCCCCTCCCCTGTTATTAACAACACCCTCAGGGGCATTATTGATTCATGCCTGTGTTACCCGGAAAACTTCGGTAAAATATACGGTGGCTGGCATGGTATAGAAGGTGTGCTGAAGGAAGAATTACTGGACCTCTCGGCACAGGACAAGGATGAGATCGGCCTTCTAAGGACGACACCGGCAGCAGGCAGCATTGGCACCTGCAGGTATAAACTGAAAGACCACCAAAACTTTGATTTTGACCGTATTGCAGAAGTTTTCAAGGCCCATGACATAGGCTATTTCTTCTATATAGGGGGTAATGACTCACAGCATACCGCACTGAAGGTGAGCACGCTTTGCACACAGAAAGGGCTCGATGTCATTGCCGTGGGTGTGCCTAAAACCATCGACAACGACGTTGGTGACAGTGAATTCAAGCTCATCGACCATACCCCCGGCTACGGTTCTGTGGCCCGTTACTGGGCATGCATGATACAGAATGCCAACGAGGAGAATGCTGGCTCATCACCTGCTGACCCCGTGCTGGTAATGCAGGCCATGGGCAGAAAGATAGGCTATATCCCTGCAGCAGCACGGCTGGGTGATCCGGAACGACAGATGCCATTGCAGATCTATATGACCGAATCAGGCGTGACACTTGAAGAGATAGCCGATAACGTCAACGCCCAGCTCGTAAAAGACGGCAGATGCATGGTTGTCGTCAGCGAAGGACTAAGCGTAGGAGACATTGGTGAAAAGAAGGATTCTTTCGGGCACACGCAGTTCGGATCAAGCCAGCTCACGGTTCAGCAGGCAGTGGTCAACTATCTTAATTCAAAAGGAATAAAGGCAGCAGGGTCAGCACGCGGACAGGTGCCCGGTACTGACCAGCGGCATAATATGATATACGCTTCGGTTACTGACCTCGATGAGGCTTACAATGTGGGACGCAAAGCCGTCGAGATTGCTTTGCACGACGGCAACGGGTGGATGGCAACAATACTGCGTAACGAAGGACCAGTTTACAATGTAAGATATGACAAGGTGCCCCTCGATAAGGTGGCACTCTCAGAGAGAACCTTCCCCGTCAGCTGGATAGCACCCTCACGGTATGATGTGACGGACGACTTTGTCAGGTATGCCAAGCCTTTGATCGGTGACGACTGGGTGAGCATTCCAGTCATAAACGGCATACAGAGATTTGCCAGGCTGAAGCTCGTCTTTGCAGACAAAAAACTACCCGGCTATAATCTGCAGGGAAAATAATCCGGATTAATCGGGTTCAGTACCATTATACTTTAACCTTTAACCTTTAACCTTTAACCTTTAAATTATGAATATTCTACAGGAACTGAAACCGGAAAAGGAATTCTTTATAGGCATTGACTCTGACGGATGCGTGTTTGACACTATGGAAGTGAAGCAGAAGGAGTTTTTTATTCCCAATGCAGTAAAGCTGTTCGGGCTCTTTGCCATCTCGAAATATGTGCGGGAGACATGGGAGTTTGTTAACCTTTACTCTGTCACCAGGGGTATCAACCGTTTTCCCGCTCTTGTAAAAGTTATGGATCTTCTCGCAGAGCGACCCGAGATAAAGGAGATAGGTGTGAAACTCCCGGATATGGATATGCTCAGGGAATGGATAAGCAAAGAGACAAAACTCGGCAATCCTGCCTTTAAGGAGTATGTGCAGAACAATCCTCACCCGTCCCTTGACCCTATTCTTAAATGGACTCTGTCCGTTAACGAGGACATAGCATACTGGCTTCGGAATACTCCTCCTTTTCCCTATGCCAGGAAATCGATTGAGAAGCTCAGCACCCTGGCTGATGCCATTGTGGTGTCACAGACGCCTTACGAAGCTCTGGCCAGGGAGTGGGAAGAACATGCCATCAACGGTTACGTAAGGGCTATCGCCGGGCAGGAACTCGGGACGAAGACCGAGCACATAACCATGGCCGCCAAAGGAAAATACCCTGATGAGAAGATACTCATGATCGGTGACGCTCCCGGCGACTTCAAGGCTGCCAGTGAGAACGGGGCCCTCTTTTTCCCCGTAAATCCCGGACATGAAAACAGTTCATGGAAGGTCTTCTACGAGGAAGCACTCGGCAGGTTCATCGCCGGAACTTATAAGGGTCAATACCAGGACAAGCTTATAAGCGAGTTCCGGAAGTTGCTTCCCGAAAAACCTTCATGGTAAATAACGGACGAAAATGATCTACTATGCTACAGGAGGTCCCGAAAGGGATCTGAAGAAAGATGATATCGGGGCAGCTCTTAAAACTGCACTGGAGTCCTTCAGCGACAGAAAGAGCATACTGATCATCCCGCCCGATATAACCCGTGCTCACTCGGGGGCAGGACTGATTACAGAACTGCTGTGGCAGCACCTTGACTGTAAAAGTAAAGGATATTCTACCCGCCCTGGGCACACATGTGCCGATGGAGAAGGGTGAAATCTCGAAGATGTATGGCTGTGTTCCGTTATCGCTCTTCAGGGAGCACAGGTGGAGAACTGATATCGAGGAGCTGGGACGGGTGCCGTCATCATTTGTCTCGGCAGTCACCGGCGGCAAACTCAATTATGACTACCCGGTTCAGGTCAACAGGCTGCTGGCTACCGGAAAGCATGACCTGATAATCTCTGTGGGACAGGTGGTACCGCACGAAGTGACCGGTATGGCCAACTTTAACAAGAATGTGTTTGTCGGTTGCGGCGGCAGTGAAGCCATCAATAAAAGCCACTTCATAGGCGCCGTTCATGGCATTGAGAATATTCTGGGAACAGTCGATAATCCTGTCAGGGCGGTGCTCAACAAGGCATCAGAGATAGCATCCGGCAGGCTGCCGCTCCTTTATATGCTTACGGTGGTTTCGCCAGACAACACCGGCGCTCTGAAAATACGGGGCCTCTTTATCGGTGACGATATTGCGTGCTTCAGACAGGCAGCCAGGCTATCAGGGGAGGTCAACTTTACCACTCTGCCGGAGAGGCTGAAAAAGGTGGTTGTGTATCTTGACCCGGAGGAGTTTAAAAGCACGTGGCTGGGCAACAAGAGTATCTACCGCACGCGCATGGTCATCGCCGACCAGGGAGAACTCGTAGTACTGGCCCCGGGGGTGAAAACCTTCGGCGAAGATCCGGCTATTGACGGACTTATAAGAAAATACGGTTACAGGACTACCCCCGAGATACTCTCATACGTCAATGAAAACAATGACCTGAGGGAGAACCTTAGCGCCGCCGCTCATCTCATTCACGGGTCGCCGGAGAACAGGTTCAGGGTCACATATGCCGCCGGACATCTTACCCGCGAAGAGGTGGAGTTCTGTAGGTTACAGCTTTGGCAACGTGCGTGAGCTGATGGCCAGATATAATCCCGGAAAAATAATGACGGGCTTTCATAAAACGGCTGACGGCGAAGAGTTTTATTTCATCTCCAACCCGGCCACAGGCCTCTGGAAATCAGTGAAGTGAAAGAATGAAAATTGTAGTTGACGAAAAGATACCGTTTATTAAGGGTGTGTTCGAGCCCTGGGCAGATGTTGTATACAGTCCCGGGCGTGCCATTGACAATTCCATGGTGGCTGATGCCGACGCGCTGATAGTGCGCACCCGGACAAAGTGCAACAGCCAGCTCCTCAAAGGAAGCCACGTCAGGATCATCGCCTCGGCAACCATAGGATTTGATCATATTGATACCGGATGGCTTGAGGCAGAAGGCATTAAGTGGGTGAACGCACCCGGATGCAACTCGGGGTCAGTGATGCAGTACATCGTGACCTCCCTGTTTTATCTCGCATCAAAAAATTCCTTTAACCTTCGCTCCCTCACTCTCGGAGTGGTGGGTGTCGGAAATGTCGGCTCAAAGATTGTAAAGGCCGCAAGGGCTGTCGGCATGAAGGTGCTGCAGAATGACCCTCCGAGAAAAAGACGGGAAGAGCTGAAAGACTTCGTACCGCTTGAAAAGATTATTGCCGAATCTGATATTCTGACTTTGCATGTGCCGCTGACGATGCAGGGACATGACAGAACACACTACCTCATCAACAGGGAGAACCTGTCGCAGCTGAAGAGAGATTGTATCGTGATCAATTCATCGCGCGGTGAGGTGGTTGACAACGATGCCCTGCGCAAGGCGCTGGAAAAAGATACCCTGGGAGGAACAGTACTTGATGTCTGGGAGGGGGAGCCGGAGGCTGACACGAAGCTGATAGACCTTGCTGACCTCGCCACACCGCACATTGCAGGTTATTCAGTTGACGGTAAGGCCAACGCAACCGTAAATGCAGTCAGGCAGGTCTCAGCAGCGCTGAACATTCCCCTGAACGACTGGCTTCCCGGTGCACTGCCGCAGCCGGCCGAGCCTGTCATTGACCTCCGCCGTCATGAAGCGAGAAATACTTCACTGGGGCTGGTGGCTCTGGCTGTAAAGCATACGTACCCCATCGATGAGGATGATCATCTTTTCCGCAGCAACCCTGAGAAATTCGAGTTTCTTCGCGATAAATACCGTATGAGAAGGGAATTCAATTCGTTCAGCGTCAGGGTAAACGATGAAGAAGCAAAACGAATACTTAATGATTTAGGTTTCCATATAATTCAATAACTCAATAATTCCAAAGATGAAAGCTGACATAGGATTGATAGGTCTCGCCGTGATGGGAGAAAACCTTGTACTGAACATTGAGAGCAGGGGGTTTACCGTTGCTGTTTATAACCGCACGACGGAGAAGGTGACGGATTTCGTGAACGGGCGTGGCAAAGGCAGGAAATTTATTCCCGCCTATTCACTTGAGGAGCTTGTCGCCAGCCTGAGCAGTCCCAGGAAGGTGATGCTCATGGTCAAGGCTGGCCAGCCCGTTGATGATTTCATCGAGAAACTCATCCCGCTGCTCGACAAAGGTGACATAATCATTGAAGGGGGTAACTCGCATTTCCCCGACACTATCCGGCGTACAAAATATGTCGAGAGCAAGGGACTGCTTTATATCGGCACAGGTGTGTCAGGCGGCGAGGAAGGTGCACTGCTGGGGCCGTCGCTAATGCCCGGCGGATCGAAAGAGGCATGGCCTCATGTGAAGGATATTTTTCACGCCATCTCTGCAAAGACCTCTGACGGCGCCTCCTGCTGCGCATGGATAGGTGACAACGGCGCGGGGCACTTCGTTAAGATGGCTCACAACGGTATCGAGTACGGCGACATGCAGCTTATATGCGAGGCTTACCACCTGCTTGTCAATGC
This sequence comes from uncultured Bacteroidales bacterium, assembly GCA_963719235.1. Lineage (GTDB taxonomy): Bacteria > Bacteroidota > Bacteroidia > Bacteroidales > VadinHA17 > SR-FBR-E99. Next base: position 134,249 of record CAVRBS010000016.1, on the reverse strand, counting down.
AGGATTCAGCTACGATGAGATGGCTGACATATTTGATGAGTGGAACAAGGCCGAACTGGACTCCTATCTGATACAGATAACCGGCGAGATTCTCCGGTACAGGGATACTGACGGGAAACCTATCGTTACAAAGATACTTGATTCCGCCGGCCAGAAGGGTACCGGCAAATGGACTGTCTCGAGCGCACTCGATCATGGTGTACCATTAAGTCTAATTGGTGAATCAGTGTTCGCCAGGTTCGTCTCTTCGATGAAGAAAGAAAGGGAAAAGGCATCACCTCTCTTCAGTAACCCTCCGAAAAATGGTGTTCCTGATAAAAAGCAGTTCACCGATGACATACGCAAGGCTCTGTATGCATCAAAGATCGTTTCATATGCGCAGGGCTTCAACCTGCTCAGAAATGCAGCTGGTGAATACAAATGGGATCTTAACTATGGTGAGATAGCCATGATCTGGAGGGGCGGATGCATCATCAGGTCAGCCTTCCTTAACAAGATCTATGAAGCCTACACCAGGGATCCTCAGCTGCCCAATCTCATCATGGACGGCTATTTCGCATCCATCCTGGGGGAGACCAGCGGGAGCTGGAGAAAGGTTATTGCCGGTGCTGTAACCGACGGCGTGCCCGTGCCTGCCATGAGCGCTGCACTGTCATGGTTTGACAGCTACAGGTCAGAGTGGCTTCCTGCCAACCTGCTGCAGGCCCAGCGAGACTATTTCGGGGCGCACACCTATAAGCGCATCGACAAACCTGAAGATGAGATCTTCCACACCAACTGGACAGGCCGCGGAGGAGATACCGCCTCCTCAACCTATAATGCATGAGGTTTTTATTAAAGGAAACCCCCTCGTTCCCGCTAATGCGGGACCACTCCCCCTTATCAAGGGGGAGAAACTTAATATTTTGAAAATCAATCATTTCCCCTCCTTTTTTCAAGGAGGGGTGTCCCGACCCTTCGGTCGGGACGGGGTGGTTATTAATGCTTAATATTTCTCCCCTCCTGAATTTTTTTCACTAATTTTACTCAAACCAAAAGTCACATACTGTCATGACTAGAAATGTTAACGAACGTGCAGCTGACAATATCAGGATCCTTTCCATGGCGATGGTCGAAAAGGCCAATTCAGGCCACCCGGGTGGTGCGATGGGCGGAGCGGATTTCATCCACATACTCTTTTCTGAATTCCTCCGGTTTGACCCCGCTGATCCGCGCTGGATAAACAGAGACCGATTTTTCCTTGATCCCGGACACATGTCGCCGATGCTTTATTCCGTGCTGACACTCACAGGTCATTTCACTGTCGATGATATTATGCAGTTCAGGCAGTGGGGCAGTGTGACGCCGGGTCATCCGGAGCTTGACCTGAGCCGTGCTGTAGAAAATACTTCCGGCCCGCTTGGTCAGGGTCATACAATGGCTGTTGGCGCAGCGATAGCGGAGCAGTTTCTTGCCAGCCGGTTCGGCAGACTGTTCGAACATAAGATATATACTTTCATTTCGGACGGCGGTATTCAGGAAGAGATCTCGCAGGGTGCAGGACGCCTCGCGGGGCACCTCGGACTGAGTAACCTCATTATGTTTTACGACTCCAACAGCATTCAGCTTTCCACGGAGACCTCTGCGGTAACATCGGAAGACACCGCAGCCAAATACAAGGCATGGGGATGGAGCGTGATGACAATCGACGGTCACAGCCACGACCAGATACGTGGCGCCCTGCGCATGGCAGCAGATGAGAATAAGAAACCCGTTCTGATCATAGGCAGGACAGTGATGGGGAAAGGCCTTGTTGACGAAGCCGGTAACAGCTTCGAGGGTAAGACAGCAACACACGGACAGCCTGTGACACATGCCGGTGCCTCATTTAAGAAATCCTTAGTCAATCTTGGCGGTAATCCTGACAATCCCTTTGAGATCTTCAGCGATGTGAAGCAGTTATACGCCGAAACACTTGCCGGAAAGGCAGCTGCAGCGGCTGAATGGAAAAAGAAAAAGAGTGCATGGGCCGCTGCAAACCCGGAAGCCGACAGGATGCTTAACGACTTTTATTCCGGAGTTGTTCCGGCAATAGATTTCAAAGCTGTTGTCCAGAAGGAGAATGATGCCACGCGAAACGCCTCGGGTGTTCTGCTGGCACACTTTGCTGCTGCGATCCCAAATATGATTGTAGCCTCGGCTGATCTTGCCAACTCTGATAAAACCGATGGCTTCCTGAAGAAGAGCCACCCCTTTAAGAAGGGTGATTTCTCCGGAGCTTTTCTTCATGCCGGCGTCTCGGAGCTGACAATGGGTGCTGTCATGAACGGCATGGCTCTACACGGCGGCGTCATCCCGGTATGCGGGACTTTCTTCGTCTTTTCCGATTATATGAAGCCCGCCGTGCGGCTGGCAGCCCTCATGGGACTTCCTGTCAAATATGTATGGACACATGATGCCTTCCGTGTCGGGGAAGATGGTCCCACACATCAGCCTGTTGAGCAGGAAGCACAGATAAGACTGATGGAGCACCTGAAGAACCATCACGGCGACAGCATGCTGGTTCTGCGCCCGGCTGATGCCCCGGAGACGAATATTGCATGGAAGCTTGCGCTTGAAAATACAAAGTCACCCACGGCACTGATACTCTCGCGTCAGAACATCAAGACCCTGCCTGCCTACGGGGTGGAGAGGATTGATGCTGCAGCCATGGCTGCCAGGGGCGCCTACATCGTTACTGACACACCTGGGAAACCTGCTGTGATCCTTGTTGCCAGCGGTTCGGAAGTTGCGACCCTGGTGGAAGCAGCCAATCTCCTGGGTAACAAGGGCATCAGGTCAAGAGTTGTTTCTGCCCCTTCAGAAGGGTTGTTCCGCAGGCAGGATATAGAGTACCGGCACAGTGTCATCACCCCGGGAATACCGGTCTTTTGCCTCACCGCAGGGCTGCCGGTCACGATGCTTGGCTTCGCCGGATCAGAAGGGAAGGTATTCGGGCTTGAGACTTTTGGCTTCTCGGCTGCCTACGGCATTCTTGACCAGAAATTCGGGTTCACCGGAGAAAACATCGCCAACGAGGTAATTAGATTTCCTTAAGATCTGAACCTTTTAGATTAATTTTGGTTTATACTATTAACTAAAAAAAAAAAAAACTATGAAAGCATTGAAATGGATCCTGATTGTGGTACTTCTGTTGCTGGTACTGATAGTCGGCATAGGTTACATAATGCCAAAGGAGGTAACTGTGACAACCTCGGAGGAGATAAATGTTCCTCCCGCCAAAGTGTTTCATTTTGTTGCGGGCTTTGTTGACCGCACAGCCTGGGACCCCTGGATCAAGGATGATACAGCCGCCCAGACCACTTTCGACATCAAATCGGGATACGTTGGTTCAGAGTACAGCTGGGAGGGACCCAAGGTCGGTACAGGAATGATGGTGGTTGATTCTGTCGTGCCCGGGTCATACCTGCTTAACAGTGTGTCATTTGCAAAGGGAATGACTATCCCCGAGGTGTGGACATTCGCTCCTGCAGATAAGGGAACAAGCCTCACCTGGACGATCACCATGAGCTCCGGATCACCTGTGGGACGACTGATGAACTCGATGTTCAAAGGCATGATACAAAAGACTATCGACGGCGGCAAGGTCGTACTGAAAAACTATCTTGAGACCCATGAGGTGATAATGAGCCAGCTGAATGATATTTCCGTTGGTGAATTTCCGGCTGTTGAAGCACTGACATGTTCGGGGGAAGTAACGATGGAGGAGATGCCTGCCATGTTCGGTGAGTGCATGGGCAAGGTGATGGCAGTTCTTCAGGCACAAAATCTTCAGCCACAGGGAATGCCCTTCGCCCTGTATTCCGGTTATGATGCCGCAACGGGGAAAATGAAGATGACCGTTGGTATGCCGGTCTCTGCCGGCGGTAAGACTGCAGGAGAAGTAGTGTCAACAAAATACAAGGCTTTTACCGCCCTGAAGGGATTGCATTCCGGTCCGTATGATGAACTGATGAGATCATATGAGGCTCTGGAGAAATACGCCAAAGACAATAATATGGCAATGTCCAGCGAAGCATGGGAGTTCTACCTTAATGATCCGGGTATGATAAAAGATCCGACCCAGCTGCAGACGCTCATTGCGATGCCGATAAAGAAATAGCATTTCACAGTAAACCAAAAACTTATTACGGTTTGTGGTGGGCGATGAAACGACGCCCAGATCGGGTGTCGCTCCTAGTTACTTTCTCCATGCCCTCCCGCCTCGCGGGATTTCCTCTCCGCCATCCGGCGGATCGTCAACATGCCCCTTGCACCCACTACTGCCTACTGCCCATTGCCTAATGCCTGAATTATTTCATTACATTTGCCCACAATTTTTGGACAAATGACCTTCGACATCACCCCAGGGGTAAAAGGACTGATCTTCGACCTTGACGGCACACTCGCCAATACCATGCCGTGGCACTACCAGGCCTGGCAGAAAGCCTGCCTGAAATTTGGCATAAGCATGGACACGGCATTCCTGCAGGAACATACAGGAGCACCGGGCTGGCAGATAGCCGAAGATATCATTGAACACAGCGGGAAGAAAGGAATAATATCCCCTGATGAAATATTGAAGGTCAAGCTGGACGAGTTCTATCTGATCCAGCACAATGTGACCCCGATCGAGCCTGTCACCGCTCTGGTGCAGAAGTATTACGGTAAGATCCCGATGTCTGTCGGCACCGGGGGGCACCGCGAAGCCGTGGAGAAGACACTCGAGATAATAGGCCTTCGCGAATACTTTGACATATTGGTCACAGCCAATGACGTGACCAAGCATAAACCCCATCCCGAGACATTTCTCAGATGTGCCGAGCTGATGAATGTGGCCCCGGCAGAATGTGAGGTTTTCGAGGACGGCGACCTGGGCATTGAGGCGGCACGGAGAGCAGGAATGATCGCCACGGACGTACGCGGGTGGTACGATTCGGATTGGCAATGAAGTCTGAAGGTCAGTTGAAATGTTGAGAAGTTGAAAAGTTGAAAGGTTGCGCAACTGCTGAATGCTGAAAATCGCAAATTGCAAAGTTCGCAAATCGCAAGTCGCAAATCGCAGGTCGCAAATCGCAAATCGCAAATCGCAAATCGCAAATTCTGATTGATACAAGACATAAATACTGGCCCTGACAGTCTGGAATTGAGAATGACCGGAGACGGTTCCCACACCCTGTATGTGCCGGCTCTTGACGAGCATTATCACTCTCACTTCGGGGCACTTACAGAGTCTAAACACATTTTCATTGAGACAGGTCTTGCCAGCCTGAAAAGCCATAAGGTCAGTATACTGGAGGTCGGCTTCGGCACAGGCCTCAATGCATTGCTTACAGCCATGTATGCCAACGACAATCAGGTGACTATCCACTATGTCACTCTTGAGAAATACCCGCTTGACCCTTCACTCCTTTCCCGGCTAAATTACCCGGCAGTGACCGGTGCCGAAGGCCGGGAGCTGTTCGAAGCCATCCATGATGCACCATGGGAGAAACCGGTGAAGCTGACACCATGGTTCACACTGGAAAAGAGACTGATGGATCTTACATCCACGAGTGTTGAAGGTTTTTACGACCTGATTTACTTCGATGCTTTCGGGCCCGGCAAACAGCCGGAGATGTGGAGCAGGGAGGTGATGGAAAAGATAACAGCCGTCACCCATCCCGGGACAGTATTCGTTACCTACTCGGCAATGGGAGAGCTGAAGAGAACACTCAGGGCTCTTGGCTTTGAGGTAGCCCTGTTGCCGGGCCCACCGGGAAAAAGGGTGATGACAAGAGCGGTGAAGAGATGAATTATGGTATATTTGCGGGATTAAAAAAAACGTAAAGGTAGTTGCATGCAACGTTATTGCTGCGAATTTTAAAGAAGAATATTATGAAAAAAATTAGAGTGATTATTTTCCTGGCTGTTTTGGCCATGACCCTGCACTTCCGGCGACAGCCCAGAAATCAAAACTTGTTACACCAGAAGACTCGCTCTCCTATGCACTGGGAGTAGCCAGTTACAAATACTACATCGCAGACAGCATGAATATCAGTACAAAAATGTTCACAAAGGGAATGACTGATGCCTCAAAGGACAAAGCACTTATGAATGACACAGCTGCCAATGCTTTTTTAGCCAAATACATGCAGCGGCGCGCAAGGGAAAGACTGATGGCCGAGTACGGACCCCAGATTGAGGCAGGGCAGAAGTTCCTGAGTGAGAACGGCAAGGCAGAGGGTGTTGTGACACTGCCAAGCGGACTGCAGTACAAAGTGATCACACAGGGCACCGGAGCAACTCCTGGTCCGGAAGATATAGTAAAGGTACAATATACAGGTACTACCATCAGCGGTGCCAAATTTGACTCTTCATACGACCGCGGCGAGCCTGCCAGCTTCAGGGTAAGCAATGTCATCCGCGGATGGGTAGAGGGGCTGCAGCTGATGCAGGAAGGATCAAAATACATGCTTTATATTCCTTCTGACCTCGCCTATGGCGAGAGAGGAGCCGGCAGCATCATCAAACCGTTTGAGACACTCATCTTTGAAGTTGAACTCCTTGAGATAATAAAAGAGTGAAATCAGGCTTGCGGTTGAATACCAAAATATTATCTTTGCCAAAATTTAAATTAAAACAGATACAATGAAAATCAAAGGTTTAGTAATCTTCGCTGTGATAACAGCCGTAATTGCATCATCATGTAATACCAAATCAGGTATAACCAGTACAAAAATTAAGACTACAGAGGACTCTGTTGCGTACTATATGGGAGTAGTAAATTATTTCTATTTTACAAGTATGGACAGTCTTTACGTTGACCCGGTGGTCTTAGCCAAGGGAATGATAGATTCCGAGAACGGGAAGAACACTCTTGACGAAACAGCTGCACAGGCCTATATAATGACGTACTTGCAGAAAAGGCAGGCTGAGGTGATGAAAAAGCAATTCGGAAAAAACATTGACGAAGGTGAAAAATTTCTTGCTGAAAATAAAAAACGTGACGGCATGCAGGAAACTGCAAGCGGACTCCAGTACGAAGTGATCACAATGGGTACAGGCCCGAAACCGGCAGCTGAAGAAGTTGTGAAGGTTCATTACACAGGAACACTCACTGACGGCACAAAATTTGACTCATCAGTCGATCGCGGCGAACCTGCAGTGTTTGGTGTCAACCAGGTCATCAAGGGATGGCAGGAAGGCATACAACTCATGCCGGTAGGGTCAAAATTCAAATTCTATATTCCTTACGAGCTTGGATACGGTGAGCAGGGCACAGGTCCGATACCTCCATATTCAACGCTGGTTTTCGAGGTTGAGCTTCTCGAGATTGTCAAAACAATGAGATTTGCCGAGATACATACCCCGAAAGGGGTGATGAAGGCAACCCTGTACGATGATGATGCCCCCGGCACAGTAGAGAACTTTGTGACACTGGCAGGAAAGGGCTTTTATGACGGACTGGCATTTCACAGGGTCATTCCTGACTTTGTCATCCAGGGCGGTTGTCCTTTTTCAAAAGACATGAGCGATCCGCGCATTGGTACCGGAGGACCGGGTTACAAGATCAAATGCGAGCTCACCGGAACAAAACAGTATCATGACCGTGGAGTCCTCTCCATGGCTCATGCCGGGAAAGATACAGGCGGCTCACAGTTTTTCATCTGCCACAGCAGGTCAAACACCAAAGCACCTTGACAGAAAACATACCTGTTTCGGGAAAGTGATCGAAGGACTTGAAGTGATTGACATGATCAAGGCAGGTGACACGATTGACAGGATTGTCATAACAGAGTCAGAGTAATGGAATACCAGATCACAGGCAAGGTTGCAGAGGTTTACCAGATCATGAGGGTAAATGAACGCTTCCGCAAGAGGGAGTTCGTTATTGAGCATAAAGAAAGCGGAAGCGGCCAGCCTTATGTTGACTTCATCAAGTTCCAGCTTACACAGGACAAATGCGAGATCATTGACGAGTCATGGCTCAGGCAGGATGTCACTGTCACCTTCAGCATCAAAGGCAACCGGTGGGAGAAGAACGGGTTGGTGAATTACATCACCAACCTTAACGCCCTATCTGTGACAAGAGGTATAGCTGTTGCGGAGGATGGCCAGCAGCCTCCAAGGCACAACGTGAAGCTCGAGGATTCGCCCTCACCCAGCCCGGAGCTCGACGACCTGCCATTCTGATTTGGTTTAAAAATAAAAGAGGCTGTCTTGCAAGTGCAGGGCAGCCTTTTGCTTTTATATTTGCAAATAATCTTCCCCACAATGAGCAATCAGGATAATCCACTTCTGACAATATGGTCAACACCTTTTCAGATTGCACCGTTTGAACTGATCAAAGCTGAACATTTCAAACCGGCCATTGAAGATGCAATTGAGATTGCCCGGAGTGAGATTGATGCCATTGTCGCCAATACTGCCGAGCCTGATTTTCATAATACAATTGAAGCTCTTGAGAAGGCCGGGGAGCAGCTGGGCCGTATCACTCCCGTGCTCTTCAACCTCAACAGCGCCGACACCACCCCGGAGCTGCAGGCAGCAGCACAGGAGGTCTCTCCCCTGCTCACCAATTTTGCCAATGATATCACACTGAACCCTGCACTTTTCAAAAAAGTAAAAGCTGTTTATGATAAAAAGGATACACTGGGACTGAACCCTGAACAATTCATACTGTTAGATCGAAAGTACAAGGGCTTTGTCCGAGGAGGCGCTGCACTCTCTGATGAAGACAAGGAAAAGTTCAGGGCGATCACGGTTGAGATGTCCACCCTCTCGCTGAAGTTTGAGGAGAACGTCCTGGCAGAGACCAACGACTATGAGCTGCTTCTTACTTCAGAGGAAGATCTTGCAGGGCTGCCGGAGGGGGTACGCGAGGCTGCTGCAGCCACGGCACGTGAGAAGGGTAAGGAAGGGTGGCTCTTCACCCTTCACTCGCCCAGTTATGTTCCCTTCATGCAATATGCTGACAGGCGCGACCTCAGGGAGAAGATATTCAGGGCATACGCTGTGCGTGCCTTCCGGGGCAATGACCATGACAACAGGGCGCTGACAGTGCGCCTGGCCGACCTGCGGCTGCAGCTTGCAAGGTTGCTGGGCTATCACGATTATGCTTCCTATGCACTTGAGGAGCGCATGGCTTCAACGCCCGAAGAAGTTAACACCTTCCTCGGCGACCTGCTTAAAGCCTCCACCCCGGCAGGCAGACGCGATCTGAACGATATCGAAGAATATGCCCGCTCCCTGGGTCACCGGGGAAGAGTGGAGCGGTGGGACTGGGCGTATTACTCCGAGAAGCTGAGGATGCAGCGGTATAACATCGATGATGAGGCGCTCAGACCGTTCATGCCTCTTGAGAAGGTGAAGGATGCAGTTCTGGGCCTTGCCACAACCCTTTACGGACTGACATTCAGGGAAAACAAAGAGATACCTGTTTATAACCCGGAAGTAACTGCTTACGAGGTCCATGACGGGGACAAAGGCATCACTGCCATCCTGATGCTTGACTTTCACCCGCGCCCGGGCAAGGGCGGCGGGGCATGGATGACAGGATTCCGGGAACAGCGCAGGGAGAACAATGAAAGGATCATACCGGTAGTATCGCTGGTGATGAACTTCACGCGTCCGACTCCCGCCAGGCCTTCACTGTTGTCGCACAGTGAGATGAATACCTTCCTCCACGAGTTCGGCCATGCCATGCACGGTATGCTGTCGGACTGCACCTACGAGAGCCTGTCCGGCACGAATGTAAAACGTGATTTTGTCGAGCTGCCGTCACAGATAATGGAGAACTGGTCGTGGGAGAAAGAGTGGCTTGACACCTGGGCAGCTCATTACCAGACCGGAGAGAAGATACCGGATGACATCCTCATTAAACTGAAAGAATCTCTGACCTATAACGAAGGCTATTCATGCATGAGACAGCTGAGCTTCGGGCTCCTCGACATGGCATGGCACACACTGACAGGAGCCTTTTAACGGTGACATTACTAGCCTTTGAACGGTCCGCCATGTCTTCTGCCGAGATACTGCCGCCAGCTGACGGGGCATGCATGAGTGTGTCGTTTGCGCATCTCTTTTCAGGAGGATATGCTGCAGGTTATTACGGTTACAAGTGGGCAGAGGTGCTTGACGCGGATGCCTTCAGCATGTTCAGGGAAAGAGGCATCTTCGACAGGGAGACAGCCATGTCATTCCGCCACAATATCCTTGAGAGAGGCGGCAGCCGGGAGCCTGATGAACTCTTCAGAAATTTCCGCGGCCGCGAACCTTCAATTGATGCGCTGATAGAAAGAAGCGGTTTCAAAAACCATATAAAAACGTAAAAGAGAGTACCCACGTGGGGCGACTCTCTTTTAACCAACCCAAATTCTACCACTAAATGGTAGTCATTTCTATAATGCTGTAAATATTCTTACTGATGAATTGGGTGCTTTAATCTTTCTGAAACCGGCCATTGTATGATGATACCTGCGGCCGATGAAAAGAGTTGCAGTAGCAGCTGTAAGCAGCATAGGCGCCGGTAGTGCCCATCACCTGTAAGATCTCCGATAACTGTGCCGCTGGCATCCACTTCCTGCATCTTAAAAGTTATAGACTCGTGAGCCGGCTGAAATCTCGACAGCTTTTAACCACAGTAACCGGCACCCAACCTGTTGTCTCTCCAAAAGCAACAGGTGCACCAATATTCACCCGGGCACTGGTACGGGAATCAACGATACTGATACTGTATTCTCTTGGTTGTCGGCACGCCTGCAGTATCATACAGGAAATTGTAAAACTTGACCCATGCTGTGGAATCCGTAGTTACCGTTTCCCTTGCTAATATAGGGGAAGCCGTTATCGAAAAGGACAGGTGGCTGATCGAAGGCATGCACAAAAACATTCTGCTTGCCTTCGGTCAGGGTTACACTCTGATCATATACCAGAGAGTCGCCTTTTGGCTCCAGCTTTGCTGTCATGTACATCTTCAGATTTACATTCCCGGGATTAACAGTATAAAAGCGTCCGACTGCACCGCTTGGAATAGCATTATATGTGCTTAGAGGTGCCTGTGCTGTTTGCGACCATCTTGCCATTGACCTCAACCCGTTATGTTATTGGCTGTACTGTGTAACGACCGGGACCATAGTAGTGCAGCTGAAACTCCGCCATATCAGTAATGGGAGTGGTATCGTATTCAATCACGTTTTTCTCACATGATACAGTCAGAGCCACCGCCAGAACCAGACTTAAATATTTAATTATTTTCATAATCGTTGATTTTTATTGTTTAACTATTTAGTAGTTGGCATCTCGCCGGGATAGGCAAACCAGGGTATTGAGCACTGGTAGTTATCTGCCAGTCCTGAAATGGGTTTTAATGCCTCCAGTGACGGTTTGTTCCACATATATTCCGAGTTGTAACGCGGACGTATCCGGTAACAGGGTGATCCTTGATTAAATCTATTGTATTTCGCTCTTCGATCTGCAACATGAGCCGGACGCCAGGTAGAGACCTTTGTACACTTTGGTGGGATCAGTATCCCATTTCTGATTCACCGCATTCACAGTCCATCCGTTGCCGCTTGCAGGATAATCACCAGTATATTTGATATCATAATGATATTTTCTCATATCCACAAATGCTTCACAGGCTCCCCACGGATAAAGAGCAATCCATTTCTGCATCATGATGTGGGACAATGAGAAATCTGCCAAGTGAAACTGGCATCGACATATGGTCCTGCACAGATATTGATTTGCAAGAGTGGTGAAGACGGCTTTTGTGATCTTGTCACCGCCTACTGCCTGTCCTTTGGTTCCCGGATAAATATAGTTGGATGTGAAATCCATATCGCTGTAACCCCTGCTTTGAATGCTTCATATGCTTCAGCATTCATTCCCAGTTTCCAGTATGTTTCGGCAAGGCAGAATTTAATCTCTGCACAAGTCATAAGGATATACGGGGCATCATCCCTGTAAAGCCAGCGGCCTTTTCCGTCAATAGTGTTGATGATCACTGGCATTCCGTCCGTAATATGAAGGTGCTGTTCCGATCGGGCCGGTGATACCGGTAAAGCTTCCACCATAGTATTTGCGCTTTTTAATGGCAGTGGGATTCATCTATGTTATCATACGTAGGATCATCGGTGGTTGCCAGCTTTACGGATACGCGCGGATCATAATGTCCTGCCACTGTAACAATGGTGTCACAAATAATCTGCTTAGTCAGCAAGTTCATATGGATAGTACGTAGTTACCGGCAACCGGTATTTTATTACCTGTTGCCTCATCGTATTTTGGAACAGTTCCGGTAAACAACCTGAACAGCATATTCATGCTGGAAGTAGAGATGTCGAGTGCCATCAGGTTTACCCCTGAATGTTCCCCAGAAGTTATTATAGGCTGACTGTGCTGCGGCAGCACCTCCTCCGCCAACTGTCAATGTAGCATCATCAGCAGTTGAAGTGAAAGACTTTCCTGCAGCTGTTGATCAGCTCCTGTGCATAAGCCGTTGTAAAATCCGTTTTGTTGGTGAGAGATGTCAGGTTACTTACAATAACTCCGTATGCAAATTTGATCCATTTGGACTTGTCTCCCTGGTAGATATAATCATTTGCACTGATCTTTGTGCCATATGTATGACTGTCAGTCCATTTCCAGGTACTCAATTGCCTTGTACGCCCAGTTACGCACTGCTGTGTATATAGTATCCTGGTAGTCGTACCTGTGTGACAGCAGTCCCGGAACAAAAGCATCCTTCAGGATAAGCTCACCATGGTACTTGGTCATCTGGTCCCAGGAGAAAGCTTTCATAGCTAATCCTATACCGGCCAGGGTCCATTCCTCATTTGCAATTGACTGGTTGATCAGATTTTCAAGGTTCATTCCCTGACGCCAGTATACAATTCTCCACCATTCACCGCCCGCATCACTTCCTGCACTGTAGTAATGTGTTGCGAAAGTGGTATATGCAGCTGGTACCCATCATCTGGGTTAAAGGAGCGGTGGCACGCAGATCCCAGTATATGCCCTATAGGCCTGCTGGATACCTGCAAGGTAAAGGTAACCTTCCACATAGGCAGGAGCATCCACATTTTGGTTGACATCGAGACAGTCTTCACAGCTTGTATTCAGGAAGAGAAGCGATGCCGCCAAAAGAACGGAAATTGATATCTTTTTTATCATTGTTTCAGTTTTTTTTATTATCAATTATCTGTTGAAAGTCACCTGCAATCCTACCGAGTAGCCTCTTGGATTTGGCAGTGACCAGATATCCATACCCTCACCACCGGTGCCTCCCAGGGCTGCCGACACTGTGTTGCCAACTGCATCAATACCTGAATAGTTGGTCCATACAAAAAGGTCATTGCCGCAAAGGAATACACTTGCCGATGAAATAGGTGTTCTTTCAAGCCATCTGGCGGGCAGGTTATAGTTAAGACGCAGTTCCTGCAGCCTGAGGTAATGGACATCTTCTTCTATCCAGTCTTCATCACCACCAGTGGCTGTTGTTGGGAACAGACTGTAATCTACAGCAATGGTGTTTTTAGTAGGATAGTAGTGTTTTCATTACCAGTCCTGGATCACACCATTAAAAATTACCGGTTCGCTTTCACGCAGTTCAACAGACTCCCAGCTCAGGCCTTCCTGCATCATAAAACGTTTTGTGCCGTTTACCACGGTAGCCTTATAACGGCCGGAGAACATCGCTGACAGACGCAGCCCCTTGTAACTCAGGCTGGAAGTAATACCGAAGCGTAATTTCGGCTCACGGTTACCCACAACAGTCCAGACACCGCTTACAACAGGAAGGCCGGTTGTCGGGCTTATTAAAACATCCCCGGATTTATTGCGCAGAATGCCCTCCCGGTAATGGATGTCACAGGGTAGCCTACCGTAATACCGTTACGCATGTTTCCTGAGTTCCAGGTATAAGCATTATAGTACTCTGTAACGTTTGCGGGAAGATAAACAACTTCCGATCGGTATGCGAAGCGTTAATGCCGACATTCCACCGTATGCTGTTTGCCATTCTCAATATATCTCCGTCAACATGTGCTTCCCATCCCCATGTTTCGAAAGTACCGACGTTCAGTGTATTCAGAACGAAACCTGTTCCGTAGCTTAACCTGAAGTTCTTTATGATCTGGTCATCGCAATGTGTCCAGAAATAAGTGAAATCAACATTGACCCTGTCGTTGATAAAACGGCCTTCAAACCCCATTTCCTTGGAAGTGGTTATCTCAGGCACCAGATTTTTGTTCGGGCCTGTAAAACCGTATTTGTAACCGCCACCCCACAAGTCCGGTACCTTCCAGCTGGGGATCAATCTCGAGTGGTCCGGCATCTTTACCAACCTGTGCAATAGAGCCTCGAAGCTTCAGATAATTGACCATCTTAATGTCATTCATGAATGGCAGTTCAGTAAGAATAAATGAGCCTTCAATTGCAGGATAGAAATAACGGTTATTCTCAACCGGCAATGTTGAAGACCAGTCGTTTCGGGCACGGAGCGTCATGTAAGCCATGCCGCTGTATCCCAGTTCCAACTGACCTGAGAGCGCCTGGATCCTTCTTTTTGTCGTTCTCTGTATTGAGCTTATCGACAACGGATCGCAGTTGTTGATTGACTGAAAATCTGCAACAGCAAACTTGGAACCTGTTGTGGAAAGCCGGGTAATACCGTTCTCCAGCTGGTGATATCCAAACTGGGCTGAAAATGACAGCTTGTCGTTTAAGAAACTCATTTGTATAACCTGCTATCAGGTTCAGAGTAGGGTCAGAAAAATTCGATTTTACATTGTTGTAATACCCGGTACCAGTCTGACCTGCGGTATGTAATAAGGATGCCGGGAACTTAAATAAGTCTGCATCCCACGTCCCATCCAATCTGAGCACGGAGAAAAGTATTCTTTATGGGAGTGAAGTTTGCTGAAATATTTGAAAGGAACCTGTCAGACTCGTCATAAAACAAATTCTTGTACATACCGAATAACGGGTTGAGCAGGTCACCGTCGAGATAATAATCAGGTGTTGACATATGAGAACCGTCTTCAGCCAAGCCATTGCGACATATCATCAACCATCGGCCATCTCATTGCCCTGTATAACGGGCCCTCCGTTCCGATTGGTACTTTATGGTTTTCGGTAGAAGCATAGTTCATTGAAGATTCAACTGTAAACCATTTACTGACCACAGCCATCCTGACAGTGACAGGTTAAACCTTTTAGCGTCCGAGGTTTTGACAACACCATCCTGATCAAGCATTGACACTGATGCACGGATGGTTACCTTGTCTGTTCCACCTTCAGCCGAGAGATTATGTTTTGATGTAAAGCCCGGCTGCATTATGGCAGAAATATTGTCATAAAGTTGCTGTCCTGGTATATACGGGCCTCCAAAACGCTCTAAATTAATAGTAGTTGGTTGTTCCGTAATAACCATTTGTATATTTGTCCTGCAGCTCAGGGTAACCGTAGGCATCATCCCAGCGGAATGAATTGCTGTAAGTAAGTTTACCTTTCCCCGGTGCTCCTTTTTTTGTTGTAATTATGATTGCTCCGTTTGAAGCATCCGAGCCGTACAGTGCAGCTGCTGCCGCTCCTTTAAGTACGGTCATTGATTCGATGTCCTCAGGATTAAGGTCATTACCACGTGATGAGTAGTCCATGTTACGCGGAGTGTAGTATTCCTGCGCACTGGCTGATCGAACCAACCGGGTCAAATGTCGAGTTATTCATGGGAATACCGTCAACAATATACAGTGGCTGGTTATTTCCCGATATGGAAGTAATACTTCTTAAAACCACGTTTGTAGAGGCACCCGGAGCGCCGCTGGTTGAGCCTGACGTTCATACCTGCAACGCGACCCTGGAGTGCAGTGACGAAGTTGTCACGGCCGGATACGGCAATCTCAGCAGCATTTACATTCTGAACCGATGAACCAACAGCTTTGGAAATACGTTTCATACCAAATTCTGCGGTTACAACAACTTCACCAAGTTCAGTGGGTGCAAGCACTAAACTGGCATTTATCCTGTTCGAGGATCCTACGGTAACCTCCAGCGGTGAGTAACCGACAAAGGTAAAGACCAGGATATCGCCCGGCGATGCACTTATTGAGTAAGTGCCATTCGCCTGAGTCATCGTCCCAACGGTTGTGTTCTTAACTACCACATTCACGCCGGGCATCGTCTCATTGGTGCTGGCGTCTGTAACAGTTCCTGTCACGATTTTGGATTGTGCCATGATGCCCTGGGAAAGCATCAATCCCAAAACCGCGAACAACGTTAATAGTTTTGTTCTCATGTGATTGGATTTAGGGTTAAATAGTATTGGTTAGGTTATATTATATTGATTGGAAAATCACTGTTCCGATCATCTGCTGAAGATACATTTTTTCTCCGCAGGGTGTATTACATGTTCTCATTTTTTTTCTATAATTCCAATGCCGGGCCTGTCAGGCAGGGTCACCTTTCCCGTCAACAATGGTCATACCCTCGTATATATCATTGCCTATCAGTAGGTTGCCATCAAGATCAGCCCAGTCTGCCAGGGGTGAAAGCTGTGCTGCAGCGGAGACGGCACATGATGTTTCTGTCATACAGCCGATCAGTATCTTCATGCCCATCTGTCTTGCCATGGTGATCATCTTATATGCGGCATTCATTCCTCCGCATTTCATCAGCTTCACATTGATACCTGAATAGACCCCCTTCATAGGCAGAAGGTCCTCCACTGTCTGCAGGGCTTCGTCAGCCAGTATCGGCAGGGGACTGTTCGCCGTCAGCCAGGCGATGTCATCCTTCTGTTCCTTTGGCATAGGCTGTTCCACGAACTGAATGTTTCTTTCGCTCAGCCACTGAACCATCTCAAGCGCCTTATTCTTATCCTTCCAGCCCTGGTTGACATCGACATACAGAGGCACATCGGTTACCGACCTCACCGTCTCTATCATCTCTTTGTCGTTATCTCTCCCGAGCTTGACCTTGAGTATTCTGAAGGCATTCGCTTCCAGTGTCTTCTGTTTCACCACTTCTGCAGTGTCAATGCCGATGGTGAAGCTTGTGTTGGGCGTTTTTTCAGGATTAAGCCCCCACAGTCTGAACCATGGCTGGCCGAGAAGCTTGCCGGTCAGGTCATGAAGAGCAATGTCAACTGCGGCTTTGGCGGCATGGTTGCCCGGCATAATACCGTCTACATAGTCCAGGATATCTTCCATCAGGAACGGATCACTGAACTGTCCGAGGTTCACCTTTGAAAGAAATTCTGTAACAGACTGAAGGCTTTCTCCAAGATAGGGAGGCATTGAAGCCTCTCCAAATCCGTGAAACCGTCATACTCAATAGAAGTGAGCACACCAGGTGTTGTTGTTCTGGAATTTGCCGCCACTGTAAAAACATGCCTGAGCTGAAGCTCATAAGGCCGGAAGCTGAGCTTAATCCTGCACCGCCTGCGCTTGCTGATCTGGTCTTTCTTGCCGAAAAATCGACCGGTGAACCTGTGCATCCGGTCAGTAATACTCCTGTTGCCAGTCCCCCGATTTTAATGAAATCTCTTTTCTTCATATTAAAAATACCAGCTATGCTGTGAAATACGTTCAAATCCCTTTCCGGGAGAAATGCCTGTGATCCTCCTTGCACCCTGCAAAATACCAAGCAGATATTTACTGTAATTTGCCCTGGTCGAATCGAAACTGTTGATCCTGACCAGACGTGATGAATGTATGAACTCCGTATCACCTATATACATTCCTGTATGAGTAATACTCATAATGCCATCCCTGTCTCGGCCAAAATAAAGCAGGTCACCGGGTGCAAGTGAATCACAACCCTGTTCAATACTTATTTCAGTACCGTACCTGTATTGGCTGTCTGCATCACGGGCGAGTATCACTCCGGCTGAGTAGTATATCGTCTTAGTAAAACCGCTGCAATCGACGCTCTTGGTTGATGTTCCTCCCCAGAGGTATGGCGTGCCGAGGAAGGTGCGTGCAAATTCTGTCATTTTGCCGGCATCAGGCTGAACATTCATTGCCCATGATCTGAAATCGACAGCGTCAGCCTTTTTTATCTGTCCTTCCCTTCCATCTGGCAGCCGGACCCTGTAAATATTTCCCTGCCCTGCTATTTTCTGCAGAATTACTCCGAAAACAATGTCCGACACGACCTTATCATGACTGTCATAGATCACACCTGTGTTTTTGAGGTAAATAAGCCTGTCGCTCTTTTTCCAGTTCGCCAGCTCGCCGTCACTTAATTCTTCAACGGGATCATCGGTCCATCCCAAATAGGAATCAGGTGTCTGAACAAGAAGCCAGTCCTCCCACTTATTCAATATCTTCACCGGTGTTCCCATAAGAGCCTGAGTGGCCATCTCAGCCTTGTGTGCCGGCCTGGTTCTTATGTTACAGACACTGACCGAAACAAGTCCCCAGGGCTTCTTAACAACAGTGGTGTCAGGCAGGACAGTAATACTATCATTAATTATATAGCCTGACCGGTTGAGAAGTTCAATAACCTTTTCCTTTGCTTCAGGCAGGTTGGTCTCACCCTTAACAGTTAAGTTTTTCCCTTTATTCATTACAAGCGTGAGATCACAGAGTGCTTCTGCATGCTGAGGGACCATGGCTGATGAGATTGAGTCAAGCTTAGCCTGCAGGTCGGAAGGCACCTCTTTATTCTGACATCCGGTAATCTGAACCGAACACAATATGATTATCAGGTATTTCAGGAATTTCATGAAAAGTTGTATTACATCTTACAAGTTCAAATTTAATTATTTATCATATTCCTGTCAAGAGCATGATGGAATTTATTTATTTTGAAGTTCGGAGTGAGCTAAAGTTCGGAGTGAGCTAAAGTTGGAGTGAACTAAAGTTCGGAGTGAGCTAAAGTTCGGAGTGAGCTAAAGTTCGGAGTGAGCTAAAGTTCGGAGTGAACTAAAGTTCGGAGTGAGCTAAAGTTCGGAGTGAGCTAAAGTTGGAAATGGTATAATAATATATGTGTATGTGTGCAATAGTTAAGTTATCAGTCAGGTCGGTGATGGTCATCATTATGGCTATGGCAGGTGCCAGTGTCTTGAGAGGACAAATCGTGGAGACGGGGATAGAGCAGCTGGTGAAGAGCGATTTTGAAATTCTTAAAGGCAAGAGAGTTGGCCTGGTGACCAATCCGACAGGTGTTGACCGCAATCTCAGGTCGACGATTGATATCCTGTTCAATGCTCCGGGTGTCAAACTGGTTGCCCTTTATGGCCCGGAGCACGGCGTCAGGGGAGAATTCACCGCTGGAGCATTGGTGCAGGGAGAGACTGATCCTGCAACCGGATTGCCTGTTTACAGCCTGTACGGAAAGACCAGGAAACCGACGCCAGAGATGCTTACGGGAATAGATATACTTGTATATGATATACAGGATATAGGATCCAGATCGTACACCTTTATAAGCACCCTCGGCCTTGTGATGCTGGCTGCAGCTGAGAACAACATCCCGGTGGTGGTGCTTGACAGACCCAACCCCCTCGGAGGCGTCCGCATGGAAGGTGCTGTCACCCGGCCGGGTTTCATCTCCTTTGTAAGCCAGTTCGAGATACCTTACATACACGGTCTCACGGTCGGCGAACTCGCCATGTTTCTGAACGGGGAACAGATGCTCCAGGGCATTTTGAAGTGCCAGCTTGAAGTAGTTGAGATGAAGGGATGGACAAGGGATATGTATTTCAATGAGACAGGACTGCCATGGGTACCATCATCGCCACAGGTGCCGTCCGGTGAAACTCCGCTGTTCTACGCTGCTACGGGAATTGCAGGCGAACTGCACACAATTAACGAAGGGGTTGGCTACACACTGCCTTTCCAGCTATTTGCGACAGACTGGATAAATGCTGATCTGCTGGCCGGCAACCTGAATAATCTTAAACTGCCCGGCATCATCTTCAGGCCGATTCATTACACACCGCGTTATGGCACTTATAAGGACAAGCTGGTTCATGGCGTTCAGGTCCATCTGATTGATCCTGAGAAAGCCCCGCTGACATTGATACAGTTCTATATTATGCAGGAAATCCATCGTCTGTGGCCTGAAAAGGATCTATTCGCCGATCTCTCAAGGCTGCAGATGTTCGATAAGGTGTGTGGCACAGACAGCGTCAGGTTGTTGTTTAAAAAGTCATATCTCGTCAACGATATCTCTGACATATGGTTCAGGGATATACCTGCCTTCAGGACAAAGGCCTCCGGATACTTTCTCTACGACTAAACAGTCCTGAACAGAAGTTACATTTAAAAAGTATCTCCCTCGACACTCTTTTCAAGTTCACGGGCATGCTTCAGGAATTCGCCGAGAAGCATTTCCTTATAGTACACCATTCCGTGAGTACCTCTGATCTTGGGACTTTCGTTTTCATAAAAGAAGTCTTTGCCGAGTATCAGCTGCACCTGCTTGAACTGTTCCACCCACACCTGCTGCGAGAGGTCGCTGAAGGGTCCGTCATATGCAGGACTGGGGAAGGAGGCATTTACCTGGCTGACATAACAGTCGCGGAATGACTGGTTAAGCACGGCCATCGAATTCAATGAAACCGGCACAAAGACATTGGATTCGGAAGGAATAAACCTGTACCACACATTCCGGTAGCCTATAACCCTCAGTTCTGAGAGATCCTTTTCACGGCTCCATTGCTTAAGTGCCTCAGCGATCGCCTGCAGCACCTTGTAATGGGTATCAGGACCCGATCCTTCGGGGTCGAACGCAAGACTAACCACCGTCGGCTGTATCCGCCTGAGAAGCTGGAGTATAGGCTCCACATCCCTTTTACGGTCAGGCTGCTGGGTAAAGATATCACCGGTATAGAAGCCGAGGCGGAGGTGTTCAATATTCTTCACCGGTACACCATAATGTGCCCACACGAGCTCCTCTTCAAACTCCCTGAGCATTCCCTTCAGTCTCTGAATATCAGGCGGGTTCTTTTCACCGTTGTAACTTTCATTGATGAGGTTTATATTTTTCTGTATCTGGCCAATCAGCTCATCCTTTGACTTCAGTTTATATATTTCGACCATTGCCCTTACTATCCTGTGGCAGACACCCCTGAGTTTGCCTGCTTTATCCTTGTCAGCCACCTTGTCAAGGTAATGGCTTACATCCTTGTCCCACTTGAATTTATATCCACTCTCGAAAAAGTCGTCATACCTCAGCATCTGTATTTTATTGATTGATATGAGATACAGGGTTTCATTGAGGAGCTGAAGCAGCATATTGTTGGTGACCGCGGTAAAACCTGAGGTGAGCACGGAGAAGTGAAATTTATTGGTTATTTCCCTCAGCTGAGGTATTATTGCCGGGAAAATACCCAGCATAATATCATCGTGATGAGGCCCGGTATGGAGAAAAACAGTATTCGTTTCCTTCTTCAGGCCGGCCTCCATTTTTTGCTTTGTCGCTTCAATGACATCCGTCACCCTGTCCATGCTCAGGTTTGGGATCATCGAGCAGTACTCATCCTTTTCAAGGTCTTCAATGACCAGCTTATGGGCATATTTGTCTATCCGCTGGCAGAGATCAAAAACCGCCCTCTCCGTCTTTTCAAAGGTCCATTCCCCCTCCCTGTAATATTTCTCAATGCTGTCATGAAGCTGCACGGAAGCTCCCTCAGTGATATAGAAACGGGCATTTTTCTGATTCTGCAGGACAGTGGCAGGATACATGTTGTCAGGATCTTTCTCAAGGGCATTCTTAACCACCAGCGCTTTTGCGTCACCGGCAGCAAATATCACTGAGACAGCCTCAGCGTTAAATGTTATCGTCCCGAGGCCGATTGTGATTACAAGGCGGGTTCTTGAAACCTCAATCCCACCAAGATCGCCTGCTGATGCAGCCTGTGTCTCAAAGTTGGTTGCAGTAAGCCTTGTAGTCGAATTATGATCAGTGCCCCTGGTATTAAAAGCTATATGGCCGTCGGGGCCTATTCCGCCGAGGAAGAAGCCGATACCTCCCAGGGCACGAATCTTCTTTTCATAATTTGTGCACCAGTTGTCAATCTGAAAGATGGATTCCTGCTGAAGTTTCTCAAAAGGATTTAATGCTTCCCTGTTCCTGAGTGTAAGGTCAATAAGGTTGTCAGGGAATACTTCAGTAAAATGTTTACCGTCAGCCAGTGTTATTTCATCAGAATTGATGAGCAGCGCTTTTGCCGGGTCGAGGTCAAAGGCCTTGATATAGAAATTTATGACATAATCATAGAAGCTGTTGTGCTGTTTGGGATTGATCGGATAGAACTCGTCTATCTGAACGAAATGCAGGTCTCTGAGCGATGGCTTTTTATCAAGGAACAATCCGTTCTTTTCACGAATTTGCCGGCCTTCCGGCTTATCCCAGTTTTTCAGGAGATACTGTGTCCACTTGATGAAATACTCCGGGGTTTTGCCGGTCGGGAGACTGATTACTCCTTTGGGATTGTCAGCCACCCATTCGAGAAACCGCAAAGAAGTGAGTAACCCGAGGCTGGGAAAATTACTTACAACGATATACGGTAACTTTGTTGTAATCTGCTTCCTTCCCGAATGTAAAAAGAACGATTGTTCAACTTTCGTAAATCCTGCAGTTTTCATTTCGGTACTTTTTTGTTGTCAGTTTTTATTTCTCAATGCATCATACATTACCTCAACGGGATGAAGGGCTTTTCTCCCGGTACCGTCAGCGATGTGGTGGCGGCATGAGGTTCCCGGGGCGGCTATAACAGTATCACCGGCGGCGCCCCTGACGGCCGGGAAGAGCACCATCTCTCCTATCTTCATGCTCAGGTCATAATGTTCCTTCTCGTATCCGAAAGCTCCGGCCATCCCGCAGCACCCGTCGTCGATCTCCTCAACATGGTAGTTGACCGGCAAAGAGAGCATGCGGCGTGTAGGAGCAGTCGAAGCGACAGCCTTCTGCTGGCAGTGCCCGTGAAGCAATATATTCAAGGGCCTGTCAGTGAACGCGTCAGATCTGATATTACCCTTTTCAGCCTCACTGCAAATAAACTCCTCAATCAGGAACGAATTGCGGGCTATGGATTTTGCAGCCTCCTCATACTGTCTGCCTGCCATCTCGGGGTACTCATCACGGAATGTAAGAATTGCTGACGGCTCGATGCCCAACAAAGGCTGCCCGTCACTCACTTTATCCTTAAGCATAAGGATATTCTCAATTGCTACCTTTTTTGCCGACCTGAGCATCCCTTTTGAAAGGAAAGTACGTCCGCTTTCTCTGTGACGCGGAATTATGACCTTATAACCCAGGCTTTCGAGAAGCATAACGGCTTTGATGCCTATGTCGCTTTCATTGTAATTGGTGAACTCATCGGCGAACAGGCAGACGGTTCCTTTAAGGCCGTTAACAGACATTCGATTGGTACCATGCTTTTTCTGCCAGCTGCGCAGGGTATAGGGGGACAGGGCCGGTATAGAACGTTTGACCGAAAAGCCGATCATGCGTTTAAACAGGGAGGTGCCTGTAAGGAAATTCGTTACAGGGCGCACCATCATCCCCGGCACGTACAGCCGTGGCAGCCATCCTACCAGCCATGCGCGGAAGGGGACGTGATGGATATCATAGTAGTGCTGCAGGAATTCAGCCTTGAATTTGGCCACGTCAACGTTGGAGGGGCACTCCGATTTGCAGGCCTTGCATGACAGGCATAGGTCCATCACCCGGTACAGCTCCTCGTGGTCAAACCGGTTTTTCGTATCAGACCGGGTCAGAAACTCCCTGAGGATATTTGCCCTGGCCCTGGTCGACTTGTCCTCATCGCCTGTGGCCATGAATGTGGGGCACATGGTGCCTCCCATTGCGGCGCTTTTACGGCAGTCGCCCGAGCCGCTGCACTTCTCCACGGCATAAAGCAGCCCCTTCTCTTCAGGGAACTCAAACACTTTACCGGGTATTCTGGTCCTTACACCTGATGAATATCTCAGGTTATCCGTTATCGGGGGAGTGTCTGTGATTTTGCCTGGATTGAAAACATTGTACGGATCCCAGGTCTTTTTCAGAGCCTTGAGAAGGTTATAATTATGTTTGCCGAGCATCAGGGGGATGAACTCGCCCCTCAGCCGGCCGTCGCCGTGCTCGCCGCTGAGCGAACCGCGATATTTCTTCACCAGGTGAGCCATATCACCGGCCAGGCTGCGGAATATCCGCACATCGTCGGGGTTACCCAGGTCGAGCAGCGGACTCAGATGCATCTCGCCCGTAGCAATATGTGCATAATAAGCGCAGCTGATACCGTGCTTTTCAAGCATTTGTCCGACTTCTTCAATGAACTCCGGGTAGAGCTCAGGCAGAACCGCGGTGTCTTCAATGACCTGCACGCTCTTTCTGGCGCCCGGGATATTCAGTAAAACGCCCAGTCCTGCTTTTCGCAGCTCCCACACCCTGGTGATCTCATCTGCCCCGGTGAAGACAGGAAAATGATATCCGTAGCCTGCACTGACCATAGCTTGCTCAATGGCGGCGGCAGTTTTCTCTATCTCCCGAAAATTCGGCCTGATTATCTCAATAAGGAGTATAGCCCTGGGCTCTCCTTTTACGAAAAAGCGGTTCCTGTTCTGCTCAATATTATCTTTTGTACAGTTAAGTATGTAATCATCAATGAGTTCAATAGCTGCCGGGTTATGGTTAAGTGCCAGGATATTCGCCCTGACGGCATCCGGAAGGCTTGAGAAATGAGCACACATCAGTCCGGTCTTTCCTTCAGCCAGAGGCACCAGGTTCACCTTCATGGCTGTGGTAAATGCCAGTGTTCCTTCCGAGCCTGCCAGCAGTCTGCAGACATTTATCTTTTCTCCATTCCCGGTGAATGGGTCAGTCTCGAGCAGGCTGTCAAGAGCATAGCCGTTATTCCGGCGTCTGAGCTTCGGGTGGGGAAATTCCTTTCTGATTTCCTCAGCATTATGAGTATCAGATAGCATATCACGAAGGTTCCTGTAAATCCTTGTCTCCAGCAGGTCGGGGTCCCCTTCACACTTTTCCCTGAATTCATCAGTGGTCAATGATCTGAAGAGAACCTCAGACCCATCTGAAAGGATTGCTTCCACCTCAAGAATATGATCCCTCACGCTGCCATGGATGAGAGAATGAAGTCCGCACGAGTTGTTACCCAGCATGCCTCCCATACAGCACCGGTTTGCCGTGGATGTCTCAGGCCCGAACTGCAGCTTATATTGAGCAAGATACTTGTTCAGCTCCCCAGGGATCACGCCCGGTTCAACCCTGATCCAGTGCTCCTCGCGGTTGAATTCCAGTATGCGGTTCAGGTATTTTGAGATGTCAACAACTATACCCGGACCTACCACCTGGCCGGCAAGGGAAGTACCGGCGCCACGCGGGATGACGGAGGTTCCTTCGCTGTGCGCAAATGCTATGATCTTTTTAATATCGTCCCTGCTGGCAGGACGCGTGACTGCCAGAGGCATCTCGCGGTATGCGGATGCGTCCGTTGCATACAGGATACGCTGAGTTTCGTCAGTGTAGAGATCGCCACCGATCTCTCTCCTCAGCTTTTCAAACCTGCTTAGCTCTTTCATGACAGCATCCTGCTTCCGTCCTAGTCTTTCTTCTTCAATCCAAACGCAGGATCAATCTTAAGAAATTTGATCGCAATTATCCCGGGTATGGAACAGAGGATCACGTAAATAAAGAAGTGCTGATAGCTGCCGAAGAGCTCCAGCATCTTTCCCGATATCATACCCGGGAGCATCATTCCAAGGGCCATCAGAGAGGTGCCAATGGCAAACTCCGCAGTCTTGTATTTGCTCTCTCCCACATAATGGAGCATATAGAGCATGTAGGCTGTGAACCCGAAGCCGTAGCCGAACTGCTCAAGGGCAATGGAAAGGTAAATCGGAATATCACCGGGCATCGGCTGGGTAGATGACAGGAAGATATAGACACTGATTGGAATGTTCATGGCTAAGGCCATAAACCAGATAAGTTTCTTAAGCCCGAATTTTGATGCAACGATACCTCCGAGTATGCCACCTGCAGTAAGGCACAGCATTCCGATTGTTCCGTAGGCTATGCCGTATTGTGCCGAGGTCAGGCCTATGCCGCCAGCACTCCTGGAGTCAACAAGGAACGGTGTGGCCACTTTCACCAGCTGTGCCTCGCCAAGCCTGTAGAGAAGGAAGAATATCAATGCCGGCACAACACCCGGTTTGGTAAAGAAAGAGACAAAAACGTCTTTGTACACTTTCCATCCTACCTTCTCTCTTGTGTTGTGTTCATCAGGGTGGGGCAACGCGAAGCGGTTGTAAAATGCCAGCAGAAGCAGCACCAGGCCCAGCACTGCCAGTGAGACAGTCCAGCTGAAAGCAATATTTCCGGCCGTTATGTTGAACTCCGATCTGGTTTCAGTGGTCAGGTTATGATGCGCTTTCAGCGACAGTGCGGCTGGCACGTTCCAGTTCTGGCTGGTAAATTCGAACCTCCCTGTCTGGCTCTTTGAAATGTCAATATCCTTGCTGCCACCCTTGCGTGACATGTTCACCACAATAGTCTCACCTTCCTCAGGAGGTGCCGAGAGTGCAACATAAATGACAGCAGAGTCCAGCTCTGATTTCCCTGCCTCATAAAGAGGTACTGCTATGTCGTCAGGATAAAGCAATATTTTCGGTTCGCCGGCGGCAGGCGCGATGCTGATCACGGATGGGTCAAACTGAGTGAAGGAAGCTGCAGGCACAGACCGCGCTTCAAAAGGCACCGGATCAAGACCGGTGTTCTTCTGTATCAGTCCGGCGACCAGCGGCACCAGTCCCAGTGCTGTCAGCATGGCAAACCGGTAGAATGTGCTGCGTATACCTACGAAGAAAGCCTGCTTATGCTGGTCAAGGGCATACATGTAAAAGCCGTCAGCAGCAATATCATGACTTGCTGAGGAGACTGCAATTAAGGCGAATATCGCAATCGTAACAGGGTAAAAGAACTTGAGAGGCATCGCCATTCCTACCCCGATGAAGGCCAGCGCAAGGAGAAGCTGTGTCCATACAACCCAGTTACGTTTGGTGGAGACTACATCTATATACGGGCTCCAGAGCGGCTTGACGGCCCAGGGAAGATATAGCAGGCTGGTCCAGAAAGCAAAGGAGGCTATGGATATGCCCATGGTCTTATAAATAAGACCAGATGTGATCATCACTATGCTGTAGGGTATCCCCTGGTAAAAATAAAGAGTGGGAACCCACGACCAGGGTGAACGGTTTTTTTCTTGTGCTGCCATGCCTGATTATAACTTATTAAAGGTGTATCCTTTTTTTGTAAAGTATTCAATGATCTCCCCTAACCTGAGATACAGCTTGTCAGTGCGTTCAGGATCAGTGCCGGGATGGATGAGTACCAGAGCCCCGTTAAGTCCTTGCGGAGAATCCGCCTCAAAATTGTATAGTCTCCTGATTAATTCTTCTGAGGTTTTGTAGTTGCTCATCCCGGGGGTCGTATAATCTGCACCTGTGCCTGTGCCAGGAGTAAGGTTCACCAGGGTGAGTCCTGTCTCAGCGGTCCATCTGCTAATTGCACTGTTGTACCACTCGTACGGTGCCAGGAAATATGCAGGTCTCTGCTTCTTCAGTCCGAGCCCTGCTTAATTCCCGGAAATTCTTTTTCAGGTCAGCGTTGAACTGCTCTTTGGTTACCAGAAGTGTATCACGGTTTTCCCACGGGATATAAAGAAGATGCCTGTCCGAATGAGGGCCAACATAATGACCTTCCGAGATAATGCGCTTTGTGACTGACGTAAAGTTTTTGTTTCTCAGGAAGTTGCCCGTCAGAAAAAAGGATCCCCTGATATTATAGTCATCCAGTGTATTCAGGATATGGTCAAAACCATCGCCAAACTCATCAGCCGAAAATACCAGGTATATCGTCTTTTCGTCTGACCCTTTTCTGATCAGGGCTCCGTAAGTGTCTATCACATCATCAGAAGGCCTCTCGTTCATCTTTCTGCCTTCCTTTTCAAGGGTTGAGAAGTAATAGCTCAGGCCTGCTGTTCCGTCAAGGGTAGGTTCGTTTGTGCTGTAGTCACCGATATCATCGTGATATACAACGTTCCCGTTCTGGAACGCGGCATAGGGGTCAGGTCTGAGAAGCCTGATCCCTGCCCGGCTGTCATAAATGCCCTTATAAACAGGCCCGTCAATAAGTCCGCCGAAGGTTGTCTCTCCAAGGTATAATGTAACAGCTGAGTGCGGATAGAGAGGATAGTCACCTCCGGCAGGAAGGCCACATATCATAGAGGTGCCCCACGGATTGCATCCGAAGAGCCAGTCCCTGAGTGCTGCCTCCATATAAAGGAACCGGCTGTCACCTGTCGCTTCATGAAACAGCCTGCACTGGGTCAGCACCGCTGATACGTAGTTGTTTGAGCACCAGACGAAAGGTATCTTAACCTGGAAGACATCATTTTCGTCACGCCTGTCAATGATATCCAGTCCTTTGCGCATGAAGTCGAGGTACCTTTGCGAATACTCTGTTGATGACAGGGCGATATTTGCATGTCCCAGGTTGACGAAAGGATAGAACTGGTAATGTCTTGCAGTGTCTTTCTCGATCCACGGGGTGAATGGTTCGAGTATTCCCCAGTAGTCAGCCTGTTCAAGAAAGTATTTATCGCCGGTGAGCGAGTACAGCTCCCACGCAGCCAGTTCCATGTCGTCCACGTAATTGTCTTCCTCGTAGAAATATGGAGACACATTGCAGGCTGTCTGCGTTGCTCCCGGATCAGTAAGTGCGAATTCAAAAGCGTCAGCAGCCCTGGCAGCCATTGTGGCAGCAAATGAAGGATCGCTGTCAGCGAAGACCTTTGCTCCCATTGCAAACACAGAGGCAAACTTGCCGGCTGTGGAGGCGACGCCCTCCGTACGGTTTTTGAATGCGGCCAGTCCCTGCGGTTTTCCGGTCACGAAATAAACTGGCCTGTTGTATGGTCCGAGGCCATAGTCGGCCTTGTCGAGGTTCGGCAGGCGGAAGCCCCTGTGGTCACGGTCATCTGCCACCTGGTTATACATCACTCCGCTGTCAGGGTTCATCTTCAGCAGCCACTCAAGGCCCCATCTCACCTCATCAAGGATGTCGGGTATGCCGTTGCTGCCACGCACGCCGGCAGCATCATGCCAATCACCGTAAACCTCAGGTGATCTGTTGTATGCAAACATCATCTGGTAAACTGATGTGGCAGTGGTAGCCGTGTATCTGAGATGATCGCTGGCATCATGATATCCTCCCCTGACATCTATCGGAGTACCTGACAGGGTCGGGTGATCAACTATTATTCCGTCATGGGCATGACATGAGTTGGCCAGGAACGGGTTATAACCACAGCGTTGGGCACGGATATATTTCAGAATATAGTCGGCTGTACCGTCATATACACCCGCACCAATGCGAAAAGTCTCAGAATGTGTGTTTTCATAACTGATATAATATCCTCCCGGAGTGGTCAGACCGGAGAAGTCAAGTCTTGCAGCAGATGCCATTCCCCACACTGCTCCGTCATACGGTGCAGCCTTACCCTTAAAAACGACTTTGTCAGTCAGGGCGTCACGAACCGTGAAATCAGGTTCTGCTCCCGGGTTCTGCGAGATATATACGGCAACCTTGACTGTGTTCGGGAGATAACCAAGCTGGTTTATCCTGATCCACGACTGTGCACCGGCAGGCCAGAGCATTATCAGAATAAGCGTTACCGACAGGGTTAACCTTTTCATTTCAGTATATCTTTTTCAGGTCGGCGTTCATGAAATAATGCGTAAGAATATCCCTGTATGAGTATCCTGAGGCGCCCATTACCGCGGCGCCGATCTGGCACAGCCCCACTCCGTGGCCCCATCCGGCGCCGTGCAGGATGAAGTGTGTCTCCCCTCCTTCGAGGCTCTTCCCGATAACGAAGGCTGAGCTGTAGAGATGAGTCTTTGAAAGCGCTTTCCTGATCTCCAGCTCTTTGCCAATGATCATTGTCTTCCTGTCTCCTTTTATGCGCAGCCTGATGATACGTCCGGAGGTGCCCCTGGCCACTGGCTCCAGTTCAGTTATCAATCCGAAGTCGATGCCTGTCTTCTCCCTGACCAGTGCACTCAGTTCCTTCTGCGGATAAGTGACCTTCCATCTGAAAAAGTCATTTGTCTCCTGATCATAGTTATTAAGCACCTGCGAGAGAATCTTCTTATCGTTGGTGTTGCAGAAAGCATCCGGAACACCTTTAATCCATCTCACTGCATCCGCTTCCTCTGTCAGGTCGGCACTGAAGCCGGCAGGCAGCTGTGCACCGTCTGTGATCTTCTGAAGATAAGGATGGCTCACCGGTTCCCATGCGTTTTCGAACAGTTCGGTGATGCCGCCGCAGCATTTGGAGTAACGTGCATCGCATATCATGCTGTCGTACATAATCACCTCCCCGGATGTCTCGCGCAAAGCCTGCGCGACAATCTGCGTGGAAGCACGGGTAATGCCCTGGTAGCGCTGGCAGTGATCGTCGGCGCAGACGTCAAAGTTGCTGTGATCCTCACGGTCATACCACCTGGTGATTTCGGTATCAGTGACGATGCTGGTGGTGTATTTTCCCTCTCCGGCTTTCAGCCTGGCAGTCTTCTCCATCTGTGCCAGCAGCCAGCTCCTTGAAATAACGGCGTGTGCCTTAAGCAGCTCTGCAGATGATGTGGCGCTCATCTCCGACGATATCACACTCAGAAGATAATCTTCCACAGAGAGGATATTGACGGCAGTGACCCGGTCATTTTCAACAATGAACTTCAGCCTGCCCCGAAAAGTCTGGTCTTCATTACGCTGCCAGTGAAAAGCGACACCGATGGTGACGGCATGGAGGGTGAAGCTGTCGCTCTCCGGATCAGACGGGACAAGTGTGATCTCCTCACCTGCCTCAACGATGGCATTTTTATCTTTGAGCAGGATACTGCCATCCTGCAGAAGAGCAGTCCACTGGCCGGAAAGGCTGTCGTCCGCCTCGCTCCCGGTAAAATTTCCGTTAAGCGTAAATGTCAGTCCGCTGCCTGATACTATTCCCACGCTGATTTCCGGTGCCTGGTCCATCATAATAAAATATCCTCTGTTAATAATCCTGATCTCTCTGTCTGTAAAGCATACCTGCATGAATATGCCGGATATGTCAGCTGATGTAATTTTATCATAGTCTTCTTCCCTTGGTGTTATGAGCACACCGCCGATATCAACCGAAGCGGGGCTCAGCAGGATTTTATCGTTTCCCTCTGCGAAGTAGCATGCCGGCCTGTGAAGCTTTCGCGGTATCACGTGGATGATCCACGTGTTATCACTGTATGAAGCCAGGATGTTAAGCATAGGCTCGGGCCTGTCAGGCTGTGTAAGGGCAAACCTCTTGTAGAAATTACCGAAGGCTTCCGCAAGGGTGTCCTTATCAGTTCCTCTGAGCGTCATAATACCCCTGCCGTACTTCTGCCATG
Organism: uncultured Bacteroidales bacterium; assembly: GCA_963719235.1. GTDB lineage: Bacteria > Bacteroidota > Bacteroidia > Bacteroidales > VadinHA17 > SR-FBR-E99. Next base: position 102,792 of record CAVRBS010000016.1, on the reverse strand, counting down.
ACCATAACTCCGTTCCATGGTCGACTTCCAGCCTCCTGCACAGGCCTTTGTTCCTGAAATCGTCCTCAATGAGAAGAAAACCTTTGTTCCCTGCCTGAAAATGCAGATGGTCAGGTGCTGAAGCTCCGCATTGCGGTCCGTTGTAGAAGATAACGTACTCAGGCAGCGCCTCCGCCAGCCCGAGCATGGTCAGGAAGTTCCCTGCAATGCGCTGGTCGGTATGTATGTCACTGACAATGGTGAGGTGTCTTCTGAAGATGGGAAAAGGATTTATGAGGATGGTATAGTCCTGTTCAAAGCTGATACCTCGCTGCTGTGCAGGCCGGTTCTTTTCACAAAGGAAACATGGTCTTGCCTCTATTGACCTCGCGTCTACCTTTGCGGCGGATGAAGTGATGCGTCCGGGATTAAACTGCACAACAATTTCAAATTCCGCGAAGAAGATCTTCCTGACTTTAACATTATCGAGCTGGCGGTAATTATCGCGCGCCAGGTCCCACTCCCTAAGCTGGCTGTCAAAAAGATCGCTTACGCTCCGTGAATAATCTTTCATACAACTGTTTATTTATTGCTGCTGCCCATCATCCGTTTTCGTGCAGCAAGCTCAATGGTCCTGATTTTATCCTTATATAAATTATATGTATTCATCCTGTTCACGTCCAGGGAAGCATCCGAGTTTTCATCCCACCTGCGGCAGAGATAGAGAGGCTCATAGATTCGTCCTATCTGATAATTACGGCTGATGGCCAGACCCACTGCATAATCCTCGCCGTAGCTCACATTGGGCACCCTGATGGTCCTCAGCACAGGTGTGTAGAAGGCCCTTGGCGCTCCGAGGCCGTTAATTCTCAGTGCGTTGTTACGGCCGTTATCGGGTGTCCACTCTTTATGATCTATCAGTCCGGGAGGTATATCCTGGAGATCAAAGTTTACCATTTTATAAGAACCCACCAGCATGGCGCACTGCTGGGCGTAAAACCCGTCAACGACCTTTGTGATTACATTGTCATCTATGTAAAGGTCATCGCTGTCGAGCTGTATCGCGAACCTGCCGCACTTTTCACTGAACACGGCCTCGTTCCAGCAACCTCCTATGCCCAGGTCCTTTCTCTCAGGAATGATGTGCACCACTCTGCTGTCAGTGGCAAATGACCTGATGAGATCAGTGGTACCGTCGGTTGAGTAGTTATCAACTATGATCAGGTTGAATTTATATTTTGTTTTCTGGCTCAGGACTGATTTGATGGCATCGCTGACGGTCCTGACCCTGTTCTTCACAGGTATGACGACTGATGCGTCATATTCAAAGTCCTGATCTTCAAACTTAATTTCCCGGAACACCGGTTTCAGCCAGGCATTGATGCACTTAAGATGGTGGGTACAGGCTTTCTCCATCTCTATCTGCACAGCCCTGTTACGGGGATCGACATAGTCAAACTGTTTCTCTCCGGTCTTTCGGATATCACTCTCCACCTCGGTATAGAGGATTTCCTGTATATGAACCAGGGGGTGACCCTGTGATATTTTCAGCCTGAGGTCGTACAGGCCGGCAAAAATGTAACTCTCATCCATACGGCTGACTGCCTGCGCAAAGGCTGCGGCGTTATACAGTATGACCGAGCCAAAGTTGAAATCATCCCTGAGGCTGCCCTCCTGGTAATCAATAACCGGATGAGGAGAAAGGGTGTCATTCTTTTTTTCAAAATAATCCGAATAGACCATCCCGGCCCCGGTGTTGTCACAGATCTGCATCATCCGTTTCAGGGCAAATTTCCCCAGGTCAAGCGGAAAGCCCTTGCTGTAGGTCATAACATAGTCGGTATCAGCGACAGCAGCCATTTTTTTAATAGCATCAGTGGAAGCAAAGCCTGCCGAGCGCAGGTAATCTGCCTCAACGCCATCGAACTTGCCCGGGTGCTCCTGGGGAATAACTATGAAGATCTTGCTGACAACACCAGACTCTCTCAGCGAGGATACTGTTGCTTTCAATGATTGACCTTCAGAATAAGGTATAAAGCATGTAACGGTTTTATCCATGATTTCCGGTTATTTTTTTGTTAAGAAATTCAATACCTGTCTCATCAGTTCATCCCGCTCTTCGGGTGAGATGATTGTTTCAAACGGGAATCCCAGTACTACTGTGCCTGGTGTCCCCCTGTAAATCACTGCGGCGGATGTGTTATTCTCCGAATAGCGGAATGCCGTTATTGATCCTTTGTCTGCAGGTTCGATTGCGTCAGGCGCCTCAGCAGCGTATGTGCCAGCACTGTCAGAGGTGTTGAACGTGTAACCGCCCGTGAATGCCGGGTTTGCCATGTCAGTAGCATAAAGATGCCCGTTTCTTACTGCATGATCCGTGCGGTGTTTGAAATGCAGTACCTTCTTCACCCTGGCCGCCATTAAGGTATCTCCGGTCATTTGTAAATCAGTCCCGGTGTAAGCTCCTGACATGAAGACCGGCACGCCGGATGCTGTCATTTTTTCCAGAGCGTGAATGAACTCAGGAGTATAAATCTGAAAATCCTTCGTGGAAGAATCAGCGGCAGAAAGGGTGGTCTTCTCTTCTCCGAAGATCAGGTCCGCCGCACAGTATGGAGCAAAGTCAAACCCTGCGTCCGTGAAAACCTCGTCACTGACGGAGATGAACGATCTCCCTGCAGCCATTATCGATTTGCCGTGTATATAAGGGTAGTCAAAAGTGTTACCGGCAATGATCATTCCCTCGTTGTCAGAATATGATGCGCCCCATCCCGGATTATCGTCATCCGTCCACGGCGACCTGCGGGAAAAATCATACTGGTCTCCTGTGGAGACAAAGTTATAGCGGTCAGCCACACCACGGTCATTCCACCATTCAACGCCTGCCATGCCATCCCTGTCAAACCAGGATGGCCCGGAGATGCGGTCAAAACCGTTGACTACAAGAACTGTTCCGGCGGCTCCGGAGCTGAAGCCGGCTGCAAGTGTCTCTGAGGGGAAGCTCTCCCCTCCATCATTGACGGCAGTGACCCTGAAACTGAAGATGGTATCATAAGCAGGGAGCTCAATCTCAATTGATGTACCCGGTACATCCATGCCGTTATCAAATCCGTTCTCACCGGTCCGGGTATAGACCCTGTAAGAAGCCGGTGCAGCTGTCTTTTCCAGAGGATCATTAACAGGCTCCCAGCTCAGCCTCACCATCTTCCCGCCGAGGTGAGTGAGCGCCATGTGTGTCACGGGAAGCGGATGAACGACGTATTCATTGCCTGAATTATATGCCAGGTACTTCAGGATACCCTTGTAAACGGCACGGCTGACATGGAACCTGAACCGGGGATCAAGACCGTAGCTCTGGTCTGCCAGGTTCTGATGCGAGAGCAGCTCAAGGAGCATGGCCGGCACACCGGGCTTGCGTGCCTCGTAATATTGACCTGTCCCATAATCCCCGGCGTGTCCAGTCAGGATTGAACAACTGTGATATATCTTCAACTATTTGTGTCTGTACAATATCCGACAGATCACGGCTGGCCAGGCGGCTGGTGCCATCGGGGAATTTGCCTTCCCCTGACGCAGTGGAATAGATGGCAAGAGTACCTATTATCGAATCACCGGACGTAATTCCCGCATCGGTGTGAAACGCCAGTGACAGGTCGAGAGGGATGCCCGATCCGTGAAGGGTTGGCCGTATCAGCCGGACCCACCAGGTAATTGACCCACTCGGCACGTGACATATAATCATCGTTATAATCGTTCTTCCCCTTGGTGGGACTGTAAACAAGTGAATCAGGCATGCCTGCATACTGCAGCCAGTAGCGTGCAGCCTCTAGGTACCTGGGTTTGCCGCTCAGCTTCCATGTATAACTGACAGTATCAGCCGGTGCGTCAGCAGCAGCAGACGCATTTGCATTCAGTGACCACTGGTTGGATATCACTGTTGATGAAGGTCTGCGGGCAACGTTACCCATCCCTCCGCCAAAACGCACAGCATCAAGGGCGGCCTTCCCTCCTTCTTCACACATCACCGTTACAGACCCGGTTGCCTGGTCAGCGCCTGAATTGAAGAGGTACGTGCCCAGATAAAGCCAGGTGTCTCCTCCCATGGCCTGGTTTACAATGAAGTCAGTGGTACCTCCGGCATGGCTGATGCGGTACCTTACTTTCTCAGAATTGTCTTTCAGCCAGGGATAGGAAACACTGACGGAATAGTACCCCTTTTCAGGTATGAAGGGTATAAATGTTGCATGACCATCAGGAATTCTGAGGGAAGTACCCATCCTGAACGGATTGTCTCCTGTAAAGAGCGTGTCCCTGAGGAGGAAACCCTCTCCTGCCGGCTCAGCCTTTCCGGCAACATGTATGACAAATTCACAATTAGGCGATGAAACATCGTTGTCAACCACGACTTCATTGACCTGAATATCTCTTTCACGGGGAAGAAAGACCGTTGCGCCTGAGTTCTCGAGCATTGGTGTCAGATAGGGAATGACGTACGCCATAACAGAAAGGTCCTCAACACTGCCGAAGAGTTTTGCCCGCTGCCATTCCCAGCGGTCAAGCGGCATATCGAAATAATAGCCGTGGCTGTGCCAAAGGGCTATATACCGGCCATTCAGCCCCATGGAAGGGTGAACACCGTTGACACGGTCGATCAGTATCGGTTTCTCCTTTTTCGAGGCGGGTATACGGGTAGTGTCGGGGGCAATACTGTGCCTGAAATAATTCGGTATGAGTTGCTCCGGCTCAAACCCGTTAGTATATATTTTAATGGTATAGTTCCTGAATTTCTTCCCCAGCGCTTCACTGAGAGAATTCCTGAGACGGGTGATGCTCTCCTCCCTGACAGGATTAAATGACATTGCCACGGGGAACCAGATCTTCACCTCCTTGCTTTCCCCTGAAACCTTCAGGGAGTCTATGCGCAGATCATCTGGATAATTCCACTCCGTCACCGGGCTGGTCCATCCGCTAAGCCTGGCCCCGGCAGCCTTCTGTAACTTTGCCGTGGGACTGGCCTGATGCCCGGGGCGAACAAACCAAAATGATCACAAACAGCCATATTAATGAAAGAGGATGGAATGTCCGCATCGCTGAAATGATTTTGTTGAATATAGTAAATATGATTCAAAAATAGAAAGATTTTTAAAACTTGTCAGACATCTTACAAAAAGTGGTTTTGTTAATATATTTATTTACATTTGTTATGAGTAAGTGAAACCAAAGCTAATCCGTTTCCTTAAGCCGTTTAATCATTTGGAGAATAACCACATATCAATTTCTATCTGACAATGATACTTATTGCTGACAGTGGCTCAACCAAGACCGAATGGAGAGAGGTGACTGACGGTGTTGCCGGGCGGTCATACATCTCTTCAGGCATAAACCCGTTCTTTGTAACGGGAGAAGAAATTGTGCGTCTCCTGCGGAAAGAGATACCTGAGCTGGAAGGTTCAATGGCAAGCAGGATCTTTTTCTACGGCACAGGTGTAAGCAGTGCCGCCAAGGCTGAGATAGTAAGAGGAGCCCTGGTCAGTTTTTTCGGCACCGGTGAGCTGTTCATCGGAAGCGACCTGCTTGGCGCCGCAAGATCACTATGCCTGAATGAACCCGGCATTAGCATGCATAATAGGTACCGGATCAAATTCATGCTACTATGACGGCAGAGAGATAGTTTCAAATGTATCACCGCTGGGGTATATTCTCGGTGATGAGGGTGGAGGCGCAGTGCTGGGCAGGAAGCTTGTGTCAGGCGTTCTGAAGAAACAATTGCCGGGCATTGTCATCGAGAACTTCTTTAAAGCGTATCCCTATACTCCTGCCGGGATACTGGACAATGTGTACAACATGCCGTTTCCCAACAGGTTCCTGGGCCAGTTCACCCGTTTCATCGCCGATAACATACATGTCCCGGAGCTGCAGGCGATAATAACATCCAGCTTTGATGAGTTCATGATACGCAATGTGCTTCAGTACCCTGAAGCCAGGAAGTTCCCGGTGCATTTCACGGGGAGTGTCGCATATCATTTCAGGCCGTTCCTTGAGGAACTGTTGACAAAATACCGTCTCCAGTCCGGGTTGTTCACCCTCACCCCGATGGAAAACCTTGTCAGATATCATATTCAGAATCCACACACCTGAAAGCATGGGTAAACAGGATTACGCTAAGCAGGCATTAAGCATCACAGAGTCGCCCTCCAATTTTGACAATCTTGACAGGATGACTGTCAATGAACTGCTGACTAATATCAACAAGGAGGATTCGAAGGTACATCTGGCTGTCAGAAAAGCTCTCCCGCAGGTTGAGATCCTCATCGAAAAGATACTCGTCAGGATGCAGAAGGGAGGCAGGCTCTTTTACCTTGGCGCCGGAACAAGCGGGAGGCTGGGAGTGCTTGACGCATCCGAGGTCCCTCCTACTTTCGGGGTGCCTGACACTATTGTCATCGGATTGATCGCCGGAGGCGAGACTGCACTTCGTAAAGCCGTTGAGGCTGCAGAGGATGACCCCAACAAGGCATGGAAAGAGCTTGAGATTTTCAATATCAACACCAAGGATACCGTCATCGGCATAGCTGCATCGGGCACCACACCCTATGTGATCGGAGGCATCCAGAAGGCACGTGAGAACGGCATCCTGACGGGATGTATCACCTGTAATCCCAAAGGCAGAATTGTAGAGGTCACCGAGTATCCGGTCATCGTTGTTGTCGGGCCGGAATTTGTTACCGGAAGCAGCAGGCTGAAAGCAGGCACCGCACAGAAGATGGTGCTGAACATGATCACTACCACACTTATGATCAAGCTGGGGAGGGTTAAGGGCAACAAGATGGTCAACATGCAGCTCACTAACAAGAAACTGATTGAACGCGGCACCAGGATGATCGTTGAAGAACTTAATATCCAGCGTGATGCTGCACGTATACTGCTCCTGCAGCACGGATCAGTCAAAAGAGCACTGGAATTTTACAGGGAAAACTATCATTAACTGAAAACATAAATAATACTCTATAGGGGAGGTTTATCTGATTAATACCTGGCAATATGACCAATGACATGTTCAGTAAGATCGGTTCAGGACTCACCCTCAGTCAGAAGATTGAGAGGAGGATCGAGGAAGCCATACGGCAGAAAAAATTACTTCCCGGCTCCAAGCTGCCAACAGAAAAAGAATTGTGTGCACAGTTTGCCGTCAGCCGTACAGCCCTGAGGGAGGCACTGCGCCGGCTGAGTGCACGTGGACTGATTGATATCAGGAAAGGCAGCGGTATGTATATCACTGAGCTGAAGATTGAGGATGCAATCAATTCCCTGCATCTCTTCTATGACCTGAGGTTCAACTCTGATCTTATCCTCCAGATAATAGAAGTAAGGCGTCTCTTCGAGCCCGAAGTGGCGAGGCTTGCCGCCCGTAACAGGACGGATGAAGACATTCGCATCCTGGAAAAGAACCAGCGTGAGCTGGAGAAATGCAATCCCGATAACACACAGCTCGAGGTTGACCTGATTAACCGCTTCCATATGAACCTGTCCAAGGCTACCGGTAATCCGATAGTAATCATCAGCCTTGAGCCGATCTACTCGCTGCTGCCAAGGATGAGAAACCTGATATACGGAAATATCGAGGGTGAGAAAGAATATACAATGAAATACCAGAAAGAGCTTATCGAGGCTCTGAAGGCTAAGGACAGCCTCAGGGCTTATGAGCTTTCCGTTGCTCTCCTGGAGCGCAACATGGAAATATACAATAAGTATTTCAAGACTGCCTGAGACAATTTCTTCCTCTCATTCTTGATGCTATGAAATTAAAAGTATTGACTATGTTTCTTCTGTGTTCGCTTCAGACACTGAACGGTCAGATGCAACAGGCAGTGGATGACATCAGGAATAAGTATGATCTTATGGGTCTCTCTGTTGTCACTGTATGTGACGGAAAGATCTCAGGGGCTTTTCATTCGGGACTGAGGGATTATGAGCGCAACCTGCCCGTCAATGACAGTACCAAGTTCAGGATCGCCTCCATATCAAAACTCGTCATGACCACAGCAATGATGAAGCTTTATGACAAAAAACTCTTTAAGCTCGATGACGATGTCAGCAAATACCTGGGTTTCACTTTACGTAATCCCAATCACCCTGACTGTCCCATTACCATCCGGATGCTGCTATCGCATACAAGCAGCATAAACGAAGGCAGCGGCTATGACGGTTTCCTGACGGCCACTTACACAAATGTCAGCAATCCGCCTGATTTTTCACAGCTATTGGTGCCGGGTGGCTTTTATTACACCGAAGACATGTGGCGTAAAGAGCCTCCGGGAGAGTATTTCATATATTGCAATGCAAACTTCGGTCTGGCCGGTACTCTTATAGAAAAGATCAGCGGACAGAATTTTGATGATTTCATGAGTGAGAATCTATTCATTCCGCTTGGCATAACCGGATCATATACTGCCGAAGGCGTACCTGACATAAACAATCTTGCCGTAATATACAGGAACGAAGAAGGCAGGTGGGCTCCTCAGACAGATGACTTCAAAGGCGCGATGTCCTCTCCGCGTGATTTTTCCGGATATAAAACGGGCACCAATGCCGCTGTATACTCACCGCAGGGGGGACTGAGGATATCTGCCCTTGAACTTGCAAGGGTTATGATGCTTCACCTTGACAAAGGCACGTTCGACGGCAAGAGAATAATTTCAAAAAAGAGCATAAGGCTGATGCACACGCCTCAGTGGACCTTCAACGGCGGCAACGGTGACACTGATGGCGGTAAGGAAAGATGCTGGGGACTTAGTGTCAGGATATTGACAAACACACCTGCTTACGATTTAATCTACGCGGATGCAAAAATGCTGGGGCATAGCGGTGATGCATATGGACTGATATCCGAATTCTTTTTTGACCCTGAAAGCAAATCTGGCCTGATCCTTATTACCAACGGTATATTCAACAATATGACAAAGGGCTCATATTCTTCTTTTTACGATTTTGAAGAAGCAATTTTTTCAGCTGCAAGGAAAAATATAAATATTGACCAATGAATACTGAATTGATCACAGCTGTGGCGATTGGCATCGGTTTGGCTGCCAGCGCCGGTTTCAGGGTGTTTGTTCCGATGCTTGTGGCTGCCATAGCCGCCAAAACAGGGATACTGCCTCTTAACGAAAGCTTTCAGTGGCTCTCTTCATGGCCTTCAATTGCCATACTTGGGACCGCAACAGTTGTCGAGGTACTGGCATACTACATTCCCTTTGTCGACAACCTTCTTGATACATTAAGCACACCTCTTGCCATCGGTGCCGGCACCCTGCTCCTGACCTCTGTACTGCCTATCGACAGTGAGCTGATGAAATGGATCACCGGGGCGGCTGTCGGTGGCGGCAGCGCTGCCGTCGTTCAGAGCGGCAGCGCACTGACGAGGCTCACATCCACCAAGCTGACCGCGGGCGTGGGCAACCCTGTGGTGGCTACGGTGGAGAATGTGGCGGCAACGGGAACATCCATCCTTTCACTTGTAATACCTTTCTTTATTGTTGCTCTTTTCCTTATCCTTATAATCTTTATCTTTACTCGCCTGCGCAGAATGCTCCGCAAAAAGCAAAAACTGCAGGCAGAAGAATCCAGATAAACCCGGAAAATTGGAAATCAGTGCACTCTGACGATGGCAGCAGAATCGATAGCGGTATTCTGGTTCAGGCGTGACCTTCGCCTTGAAGACAATGCAGGGCTTTTTCATGCACTTCAATCCGGATACAGTGTATTGCCGGTTTTTATCTTTGATAGCAATATCCTTGAAAGACTTGATAACAGGGCTGACCGGCGCATCTCGTTCATACTGGGGGCACTTGAGGCTTTGCAGGAAAAACTGACCGCCGCAGGCGCTTCTCTGAAAGTGTACCATGATACTCCTGAAAATGCTTTTCGTAAAATCCTGTCAGATTTCGATGTAAAGACTGTTTTTGCCAACCATGATTATGAGCCGTATGCGATAACACGTGACCGTGCATATTTCCGAAATCCTGAAAGAATCAGGTATCCCTTTTCATACTTTTAAAGACCAGGTGATCTTTGAAAAGGATGAAGTCGTTAAAAGTGACGGAACACCGTATACGGTTTTTACACCTTACTCAAGAGTATGGAAGAAAACACTGACTGAAGAACATCTTGAGGCCTTTCCCCTCAGAGAAACTGGCAGGAAACTTCCTGAAAACTGAACCTGCTGCCCCTGCCTTCATTGACGATATCGGATTTAACCGGACAGAGTATGTCTTCAATAGCGCCTGAAGTAAATACTGATATTATAAGGAATTATCATAGGACCCGCGATATACCCTCGCTTAACGGGACTACGCGGCTGGGAGTTCATCTCCGGTTTGGTACAGTGAGTATACGTGAACTGGTCAGGACAGCCATGAGGTTAAATGATGTATGGCTTAATGAGCTTATCTGGCGCGAGTTTTTTATGAGCATACTGTGGCACTTCCCGCACGTCACCGACAATGCCTTTAAAAAGAAATATGATAACATCACCTGGCGCAACAATGAGGATGAGTTTGAAAGATGGTGCACCGGCAGAACGGGCTACCCGATCGTTGATGCCGGCATGCGCGAGCTCAACGAAACCGGCTTCATGCACAACAGGGTAAGGATGATCACTGCCAGCTTCCTGACCAAACACCTGCTGATCGACTGGCGGTGGGGAGAAGCATATTTTGCGGAAAAGCTGCTTGACTACGAGCTCTCATCAAACAATGGCAACTGGCAGTGGGCAGCCGGGTGCGGATGCGATGCCGCACCTTACTTCAGGGTCTTCAGCCCGGCACAACAAACAACAAAGTATGACCGTGACTTGTTGTATGTAAGTAAATGGGTGCCGGAGGCCGACAGTAAAGAATACCCGGGTGCGATCGTCGAACACAAATTCGCAAGAGAGAGGGCTCTGGCAACTTTCAGAATTGCATTGAATGATCAGATATGATCCTGGTAAATAAAATACGATCTCTTTTTAATCCTGAACAGTACCAGGGATGGGGCATGACCAGGAAGTACTTCGAAGGATGGTATTTCAAAGTTGTAAATGCCACTGAAACAAAAGCTTTTGCTTTTATTCCGGGTATCGGTATGGATGAAGCCGGTAACAGCCATTCTTTTATTCAGGTACTCGATGGCAAGGAGAAAAAATCAGAGTATCATTCATTCAGTTCATCGCTCTTTATACCGTCAGCAAAAGATTTTGAACTCTCGATAGGAGACAACTATTTCTCATCATACAGGATGGTTCTTGATCTGCCTTTTGTGAAAGGCTCCCTGAAATTCTCCGATATTGTACCATGGCCCAAACCCTGGTACTCACCAGGCATAATGGGACCTTATACTTTTGCTCCGTTCATGGAATGTTGCCACGGCATTGTGAGCATGGATCACAGCATCTCGGGTCACCTGGAAATAAACGGAGAGTTAATTGACTTCACCGGCGGAAGAGGCTATACTGAGAAGGACTGGGGCCACTCGTTCCCCTCAGCATATGTCTGGGTCCAGACTAATCATTTCAGCAAACCGGGAATATCATTTAAGTCTTCGGTTGCCAGAGTTCCGTGGGTCACAGGTACATTCACCGGCTTTATCGCCGGAATATGGCTCAGTGATCACCTAATCAGGTTCACTACATATAACGGGGCAGGACTCAGAAAACTTAAGGTCACTGATAATTCCTTGGAGATGGAAATGGAGAACCGCGATTATATTTTTAATATGACCGGGCCACTTGACACAACGACCGGCCTGGCTGCTCCGGTAAGGGGACTCATGGATGGCAGAATTGAAGAAAGCATGACTGCGGAGGTTTCATTGGTTCTTACCGAAAAAAGGAGCGGGAAAACCGTCCTCGATGACCACGGGAAAAATACCTGCATAGAAATTTCAGGCGATATGAATACATTAATGCCTGGTTAAAAATTCAGCGTTCATATCCGGACTGTGACTGCAAATGATCTTAGCAGGGACACGCGGAGTTTTATTATATTTACTTGCGTAAAGAACAACTGGCAGCACACCATTATAATGTTCTTTATCAATATCTTATGACCAACAAAGCAATACTTTTCTTCGAAGCACCCACAAAGAACATTATAGCAACGGGAACTGACAGAACGCTATCACCTGAAGAAATCAGCAGGCTTTCATGGCTTTTCGGCAATGCCGTTCAGGTAGCTTCCGAAATCAATCAGGGGCACTTTTGTCGGGCCTCGTCGCGAGATGATCACACCATGGAGTACCAATGCCGTGGAGATGGCCCAGAACATGGGAGTGACGGGTATATCAAGGATTGAAGAGTATTTACCTGTCAAAGAAGATGATCCGGATCATGACCCTATGCTGCAGCGTGTCTACCACAACCTTGACCAGGATATATTCACTGTGCATCACGAGCCTGAACCGGTACAGGGATATAGACGATATTGAGACATATAACCGCCAGGAAGGACTTGCCCTCAGCCCGCAGGAGGTTGAATATCTTGAAAAACTGAGCCATACGCTAGGCAGAAAACTTACCGACAGCGAAGTCTTTGGCTTTTCCCAGGTCAATTCCGAGCACTGCCGGCACAAGATCTTCAACGGAACGTTCATCATTGACGGCACGGAACACCTGTCGTCTCTTTTCAGCCTTATTAAGCGCACCACCGGGGAAAATCCAAATCATGTTGTCTCAGCATACAAAGACAACTGCGCATTTCTTAGCGGTCCTGTTGTTGAACAGTTTGCTCCTGCAACGCAGGACAAAGCTGACTTCTTCAGGGTTAAAGAAATTGAATCTGTCCTTTCAATAAAGGCAGAGACGCACAACTTTCCCACAACGGTGGAGCCTTTTAACGGTGCTTCCACGGGCACCGGAGGTGAGATACGCGATCGTATCGCAGGCGGAAAAGGCTCTCTGCCCATAGCAGGAACAGCAGTCTACATGACTTCATACCCCCGTCCCGACGGCCCTCGCGAATGGGAAAAAACCACAACACCCAGGAAATGGCTTTACCAGACCCCTGAAGAAATACTCATTAAAGCTTCCAACGGGGCAAGCGACTTCGGCAATAAATTCGGTCAACCGCTTATCTGCGGATCGGTTATGACCTTCGAGCACTCCGGGGAGATGAAGCTATATGGATTTGACAAGGTTATAATGCTTGCAGGAGGCATAGGTCTTGGGAAGAAGTCTGACAGCGCCAAGGATGTGCCTCAGAAAGGCGATCTCATAGTCCTTCTCGGCGGTGACAACTACAGGATCGGCATGGGTGGCGGAGCCGTCTCTTCCGTTGACACTGGGGCATATGACAGCACAATAGAGCTTAACGCCGTGCAGCGCGCCAACCCCGAGATGCAGAAGAGGGTCTATAACGCCCTCAGGGCTATGAGTGAGAGTGATCATAATCCTGTCATATCACTGCATGATCACGGCGCAGGCGGGCACCTAAACTGTCTCTCTGAACTGGTTGAGGCGACAGGCGGCAAGATAGACATCAGCAAGCTTCCAGTGGGTGATCCGACACTCTCGGCGAGAGAAATAATAGGCAATGAATCGCAGGAACGGATGGGACTTGTTATAAGAAAGAGTGATGCAGACAGCCTTACAGCCGTGGCCACACGCGAACGTGCTCCGGTTTATGTAATAGGTGAAGTGACGGGCGACAACCAGTTCACATTTTACAGTCCTGTTACCGGTAAAAAGCCTATCGATTTACAGCTGAGCGATTTCTTCGGAAAGCCTCCCCGTACGGTGATGCGCGATACTACCATGCCGCAGCGCTTCCGTGAGATCAGCTATGACCCCGGTGACCCGGAAAGATATCTCGGAGCAGTGCTGCAGCTTGAGGAGGTAGCCTGCAAGGACTGGCTTACGAACAAGGTTGACCGTTCAGTGACTGGTCGTGTGGCAAAGCAGCAGTGCGCAGGCGAGCTGCAGCTGCCTCTCAATGACCTGGGTGCCATTGCCCTCGACTACCGTGGCAAAAGAGGCATGGCCACAGCTCTGGGCCACGCTCCGGCAGCAGGCTTGTTAAGCGCAACGGCAGGCTCGGTGCTGTCGATCGCCGAGGCATTGACCAACATTGTATGGGCGCCGCTGGCTGACGGCCTCAGAAGCGTATCCCTCTCAGCTAACTGGATGTGGCCATGCCGCAATCCGGGTGAAGATGCCAGGCTGTACGAGGCAGTGAAAGCTGCCAGCGACTTCGCCCTGGCACTGGGAATAAATATACCAACCGGCAAAGACAGCCTTTCAATGACACAGAAATATCCTGACGGACAGGTGTACAGTCCCGGGACAGTGATAATCACTTCTGCGGCCGAGGTTGAAGACATACGGGGCATAGTCGAACCGGTGATAAGGAATGATGCATCCACTGCCGTTTTTTATATAGACATGAGCGGCATGGGACCGGTTCTCGGCGGCAGCGCCCTGGCACAGACGCTGAGCAGTCTGGGAAATGATGCCCCGACAGTGAAAGACCCTGACTATTTTGCCACAGTATTTGAAGCATTGCAGACCCTGATCAGAGAAAGAAAGATCATAGCCGGACATGACATCTCGGCAGGAGGAATGATAACCGCCCTTCTTGAAATGTGCTTTGCCAACCGAGAAGGAGGACTGACTGTGAGCCTTACCGAGATGGATGAAGCTGACACGGTGAAGATTCTCTACAGCCAGAACCCGGGAGTGATAATACAGGTCAGCGATGAGGCTGATATTGAAGAATTTCTCCTTGAACACGGCATCCGCTTTTTTAATATCGGGCACCCTGTCAGGGATAGAAAGATCTTTGTTGAAAACGGCGCGAGCGCAATTCGTTTTTGATATAAATCACTACCGTTACTGAGTGGTACCGCAGCTCATTCCTGCTTGACCGCAGGCAGAGCGGCCCGGTACTTGCAAAGGAGAGATTTGACAATCACGGTGGCAAGGCCGTTGAATTCGACCTGAAGAACTTCAAAGGATCCTTCAGCGCCCTTGGTATCACCCCGGAACGGAAAGCGCAAACGGGGATCAGGGCAGCCATAATAAGAGAAAAGGGAGTTAACGGCGACCGTGAAATGGCTTATGCTCTCTGGCTCGCCGGCTTTGACGTGAAGGATGTGCACATGACAGACCTCATCACCGGCCGCGAGACCCTTGAAGAGCTGAACATGATTGTATTCGTCGGAGGCTTCTCCAACTCCGACGTGCTCGGATCAGCAAAAGGGTGGGCCGGTGCTTTCAGATACAATGAGAAAGCGCGAACGGCACTCGAAAACTTTTACAGGCGTGATGACACCCTGTCACTCGGTGTCTGCAACGGATGCCAGCTGATGGCAGAGCTTGGACTTATTGTTCCTGAGCATAATGAGATGCCACGACTGGAACATAACTTATCCCATAAACTTGAGTTTGACTTCCTCGGCGTAAAAATCCTTCCCGGTAACTCTGTGATGATGTCGGGACTTGAAGGCATGGAGCTTGGCATATGGGTGGCACATGGTGAGGGACGTTTCGCTTTTCCCTATCCGGAGGAGAAATACAATATCGTCATGAAATACAGCAGGAGTCATTATCCTGCCAATCCCAACGGTTCAATGTATGATGTTGCAGGAATATGTTCGGCCGACGGCAGGCACCTGGCAATGATGCCTCACCTCGAGAGAGCTTTCTTCCCATGGCAGTGTGCCTTCTATCCTCAGAAAAGGCATGATGATGATGTCACGCCGTGGATCAGGGCATTCGTTAATGCGAGGAAGTGGGTAGAAAAGAAAATGGCGAAGCAAAGCTGAAAAGAAATACAAAAGAGGGTATTTCAAAAGTTACCTCCTCCCTCCCGCTCTGCGGGAGTACTCCTCCTTATCAAGGAGGAGAAAATTTAAATATTTAAATTACGAGATTTCCCCTCCTTTTTAAGGAGGGGTGTCCCGACGCTTCGGTCGGGACGGGGTGGTAAATATACTTTTAAGACACCCTTATTATTTTAGTTAACCATCGGTTTGAGTATCAGCGAATTGATAAGAGTATGTTTATCAACGCTGAGCTTCGAAAGATCTGTTGAGTGGGTCATCACCCTGTCACTGATCACCTGTACCTGGTATACGCCCGGTTCTTTAAAGAATATCGAACCCATATGGGAATCTGCCCTGTACCAGGGTTCCTTCACACTCTTGTCATCAGTAACAATCTCATCTCCTACCGGTTTTTTCTCAATGCGTTCATCACCGGCAGTAATAGTAACCAGGTCATTGAAACGAAGATGAGACGTGTCACAGGTCAGGCTGGAAAGCCATACTTCATAACGACCCGCATCTTTAACAATAAAGTTCCACTCGGCAGTGTTATACCTCGGGTTAGAATCAACCTCAATGAGGTCAGCATCTGCAATCAACAGCGTTACTCCGTCATCACGAACTACCGTTTTGTCATTCTTACCCGATTTGTTATTTATTGATTTTCCGTTATCATTGCAGGCAGTCAAAGCCACCACAACAACCAATGTAAAAGCAAATATCTTTTTCATGTTTTTAAAAGCTCTCAACTATGTATTTATATAATAACACTCAACGACAAAAATCGTTCCAGAGTTTTAAAAATAATTCTGGGTGCAAAGTAAACTTCTTTCCGCCACTTATAAAATACTGAATAATCAGTTATTTAGTAATGGCCTAAAAAAGTTATCAACCGTTATTTTCGGTCCTGGCGAGTACTTTTTTAGTTCTGGTCCTGGTCTTTGGGAGTGTTTTAGGGAGGGCTGCAGCAACAAGTTCTGCGATGTCGGTCACCTTTGTTTCGGTGGCCTGTCCCAGAGTTTTCTTGCACAGCGGGCATGCTGTTATCAGCTCATCGGGTGATGAGGCTGTAAGTGACCTGGCGGCATCGGCAGCAATCATTGACCTCTTACCTGATGCAAGGGTAAGGTTACCCAGGCTGCCGCCACAGCAGAGTGCCATATTCTTTTCGTGCTGCGACTGGTGCAGGTCAGCCACGTAGTTAATTACTGCCCGTGGTTCTTCATATATGCCTGAGCCACGACCAAGCTCACACGGGTCATGATAAACTACTTTCCGGTGCAGGTAGCCGAGACGCAGGGATCCTTCCTCGATAAGGAGATTGATAAACTCCGAGTGGTGCATGACTCGTGTCTCGAGATAATAGCTCTCATTAAAGACCTTGTAGCAGATCGGGCAGGAGGTGACAAGGACTTTTGCTCCTGATTTCCAGATGAGGTCTGAATTATGATTGATCAGCTCGCGCGCCTCTTTATCCCTGCCTGCCAGCATCAGCGGCCTGCCGCAGCACACTCCGCCCTCCTCGTCCATAAAGTGATATCTCACCCCGGCGCTGTCCATTATCTTCTTCATCGCCACTATTATCGATGGCGTAAGATGGGTCATGCATCCGGCGAAGAACAGTACGTCAGCCTTGGGAACGGGGTTATCATTAACAAGATAGTTGTATGACTGCGTTGCCGGTCTTTCCATGAAGCCCCTTTTTCTTGTCAGTGAATACCCTTCGGGAAACTTCACCGGTTCGAAATCTTTCCTGTCCTGCCTGCGTTCGATCAAACGCATAGGTCCGAGCTCTATTCCCACAGGGCATACCTCTTCGCACCTGCCGCACATCAGACAGTTTGCGGTTATCGCAGCTATATCCTTTTCGTTCCTGAGTCCTTTGATAAAATATGCCGACTGTATATCATTTATGCCTGCGGCATAGCTCATCTGGCAGGTACTTATGCATACTCCGCACGACGAGCACGCATGTGTCTGCACCTCAGTGTAAGATGAAGATTTGTCTCCGGTGGTGATGCCTGAGTTGCGCATGAAGATCAGGAACAGCTCGACAGGTATATGAAAATATCTTGAGACGGGAAGCAGGATGAAGAATGTGCCCAGGGCAAGTCGAATAGAGCCACCAGAAATACGGAGCTATATCTGCGGCAGGGAGGACCGATGCCAGGGCAGCCCCGAGATTGCCGGTGAGAAAGCTACCGCTGCCGTGAGCGCCGCAGGTAAAGCTCTCAGCCATAAGGCGCGAAGGGAAGATCAGCCACAGGCTCAACAGGGTAATGCGGTCAGTCCAGGTGTGCTTTGTGGTCTTCTTCATACCCATCATACCGGGAATGAAGCGCTTTACCATCGCCAACAGGAGACCGGAGAGGATAAAGGCCAGCAGCAGATCCATCCAGAAGCTGAATACTGCCGGGAAGCCTGAAGCACCGTGTTCAGGATTGAACCAGCGGAAGAATATGGAATGTGACGGCGGATTGAGGTGCTTCTCACTGAAGAAATCCGCTTCGATGGTACCAAAAACGATCAGGAGAAACCATCCGAAAGCCAGGCTCATGTGCATGTAGCCCAGTACAGCGTTTCTTTTGAATATCTTTCGGTGGAGGAGGCTCTCCTTAAAAATCTCCTTTATGCTCTGCATAAATGGCAGTCCGAAAAAGCCTCTTTGCAGGCGCAGCTTGTCTGAACGCGAAAGGTTACGGAACCAGATGGTGCTGCGAACTACGCTGTAGATAAGAATGAAGTACAGGCCCAGGTTAAACGGAAGGATAAAGAGCTCAGAGTTCATGTCTTTCAAGTTTTCTGATGGCTTCTGCCGCCACTGCAACCACATTGCGGGTGTTGACACCCCTGGGACAGACAAGAAGGCATTTGCCGCACAGCATACAGCGGGTCACCTCTTCGAGCAGGGGGGCTATCTCTCCTCTCCTGATAAGGTTGTTCATCCTCCTGAGATTGAATGAAGTATGCTGACCTGCCGTGCAGGCTGCGGTGCATCCGCCGCATGCAAAACAGAGTTTGAAGCTGGGCTCCCTCAGGGTAACGTATTCTCTTACCTTGCGGTCAGACGTATCATAATTGATCAGTCTGCTCGGATTAATGGTGAAGCCAAACTTTTTCTCGATCGTTTCGCTCATCGGTCGTTGAGATATCTTACCGTTTCCGCAACAGCGGCCCGGGCATGTGAAATGGTATCGGTGATGTTCATCGGAGCCGTGCATGTACCTGCATAAAAGACTCCCCTGAGTCCACTCAGGTTGTTGCCGAAATGATGATCACCGGTTTCAAAAAACCTGTTTATCCCTCTCTTTAGCCCTGAAGCCTCTGCCAGCCGTGTACCCGACTGTGACATCTCCATCCCTACCATAAGCACCATCAGGTCAAGTTCCATCTTCAGCGGGCGGCCAGCAAGCGTGTCTTCGACCTTGATAACCAGCCTGTTGTTGATATTAACCGAAGCTTCTGACACTTTCCCCCTGATGAAGTTGACATTATACACCTCCTGCGATTCGCGGTAGAGTTCTTCGTAATAAGGCCCGTACATCCTCATATCCATATAAAAGCAGAAGACCTCGCTTCCCGGCAACAGCTTCCTGATCTCAATCGCCTGCTTAACTGCCGTAACGCAGCATACTTTTGAACAGTGATTGTTATTCACCTTCTCGTCACGTGAGCCTACGCAATGTATCAGGCCTATCCGTGAAGGGGATCTGCCGTCAGCGGTGGTGACTTTTCCGGCAGTGAACATTTCCTCAAGCTCAGCCGATGTTATTACGTTGTCATAGATACCGTACCCATATTCCTCCTTGCGGCGTGCATCGAAGAGATCAAAGCCCGTGGCAATAATTGCGGCATCTGCGTTGATGGCAGTTCCGTCAGTAAGTGTTACGGTGACTTCATTCCCGTGATGCCTGATCTTTTCTACTCCTATACCGGTAAACACGGTGATATTTTCGTTTTCAATCCTCTTGTTCAGGTAGTACTTAACTTCATCTGCAGGACGGTGATCGGGGAAGAGTGCATGCCACTGCAGCAGATGGCCGCCGGGGTTCTGCTCCTTCTCTACCAGGCTCACCGTGTGCCCCAGCTCAGCCAGTGCTCCGGCCGCTTCCATGCCTGCGACGCCGCCTCCGGCAACAACAACATGTTTTGATGTGCCTTTCATCCGTTTACCAGGTTGGCCGGTTCAGGCAGCCTGCTGCCGTCCTTTGCCAGGAATCTGCGTGCCGGATCGGCTTTGATGCCCATCTTGTTCAACAGGGCCAATGCCTGTACATTGTGATACTGCATACCAAGTATCCATGGGTCATAACCCAATACCAATCCTGCCATTTCCTCGTATGTGAGTACAGGTATGCCGGTGTCTGATTTTCCGTAAACTACTCCGTTAGCCTCTTTGATGACATATTGCCACCTGTCCATGAACATGGCGCAACCCGGACAGTTGGCTACAATCATGTCAGGCTGATACGGTTCCATTGATTCGAATTTCTTTTTGGAAGCAGACAGAGAGTATCCGCGGTTTGCCTGAACCAGGTACTGTCTGAAACCAAATCCGCAGCAGTGACGTCGTTCAGGATAATCAATGATCTCACCGCCCCATGATTTTACCATCCCGATCAGTACATGAGGAAACTCTGCACCGCCAAAGCCGTGTTTCGGAAACATCTTGGCATAATGGCATCCGATATGCTCAACAACTTTCAATGGTTTCCCGGTATTAACATCTGCAAGGTTGACCTTTGCCTTGCTGGCAATCTCATCCCTGAATTTGTATATGATATCGCTTGCATGCGCTATTGATTCCGGCAGCTCAAACGTACGGCCGGTAGCCTTGTAAAGGCTGTCACGCGTCTGGGCAAGAAGCTCCGGAAAATGCTTCCATGTCTCAAGTATCTCTGTATAAATCCCGAAGGATGTCACACACGAGATAGCGATATTCTTGTAACCGGCCTCCGTGGCAAGTGAAAATTGCCTGGCAACAACGGTTGATATGGTCTCAAAGGGAACAACATCACCGTGATATCCGATGCCGGTGCATGTGGTATGCCGCGGATCCTCCATTGACATCCTTACCCAGATCATCCCGCATGATTTTCAGGAATATCTGCTCAGAGCCGGGGAAAAAGGTCTGTCTGATACATGATCTTACATAAAAGAAATGATCATCAGGAACCTCCTTCTGATATTCGGCCCATATTCGCTGCTTACCTGCTAACTGCATACTCATCCCTCTTTACTTCTTCTTTCTGGTGATCCCCGCTCTCCGCAGATACGATAAATCTGAAATATTCAAAATCAGTTCCCTGGTTTTTAAACTCCATGCCAAGCTCTGCAGCTTTGCTTTCTGAAGCTTTTTCTATTGCTGCATAATGTCTGGTTGCCCCTGTTTCATCAAATATGTTTTTCAGCTCCTGAAGAACGTCGTCCGTAATCTTGCGGGTAGGACCTTCTTTACCGTTCAGTTCACCTCCGCAGCGGGCAAGCACATCGTCAAGGTGGTTATAAAAATGTTCCCATACCGGACCCTGTTCAGGATGGTTTTCCGGAGTCACGAGGTAAGAAGCAACACAGTATCCGTGATTAAGAATGTTTTCTCCAATGGTTCTTTTTATTGCAAGCTGCTGTCTGCCTTTTTCCAGACTCGGTGAAATAGCCCAGTTGCTGGGACACCTTTCGCAAGGCCATTATGACCAGTCCGGGTGTGTTTCCGCGGGGACAGCGGGTCTTGCAGCTCATGCATTGGCCGCAGTACCAGATGGTCTCGCTTTTCAGCAGCTCCAGGATTACGTCATTATTCCGGGTCTGAACCTGGTCTACAACCCTCCTTGGATCATAGTTGTAATATTCCGCTGCCGGGCATATACCTGTACATACGCCGCAGTTCATACAGGCATTCAGTCCCTCCTCGAAGCGGACGTCCTGCATGAGCATTGAATAGAGATCTTCCATAATCTGATTTATACCCTTTTAGGGAAGATCAAAAGTACTCAGTATGCCAATGTCAGGAAAGTGGATTAAGGCCTATTTTGCAGGGGGTATTTATACTTAGACAGTAGTCCACAGTCGGCAGTCAGCAGTCAGCATTCGTTTGAAGACTGAGGACTGGAGACTGAAGACTGAAGACTAGACTGAAGACTGAAGACTGAGGACTGAAGACTGAAGACTGATTAATCCGATAGTCATTCTTATTATTATGAGCTACATGTACATCTGATCGGACTGGTTATTTTCTGGTTCAGGTTCATGGCAATTAACCGATTGGTTCTTTTATCAATGCATTTCTTACAACTGGAAAACATATCTAAATCCCACACATCTGCAAATACACGACCTGAATTTAGTCTGATACCATATTCCAGGACTGTTTCCAGGGAGCGGATATCCGGTTGCTCAAAGTAGTTCTTTTCCATTAACAGATCCATAGCCCCGTTGCCTGCCCGTACAGGAATAACCGTGCAACATTCAACTCCGGCACTGAAGGCAAAGTCGATTGACCGTTCTGCCCAAAATATGCCTTCTGATTCCGAAAGGAAAGGAGGTCTTAGCAGAATAAATGCCCTTGACAATATGCCATGTTGTGTAAGATAACTGACCGCATTCCTGAAATCCTCCAGGGTCATTTGTTTATTGAGTTTCCTGAGTACCTCAGTATGTACTGTTTCAAGACCAAGTGCAATCTGCAAATCAGGTTTAAGCATATCCCTGAAAATCAGACATCTTTCATTAATCAGCCTGGGATGGCTTTCTACAATAACTGTCTCAAAATTCTTGACAAGTGATGCAATGCTTTTATAATCCTCCTCAGGTATCGCTCTTTCATCAAAAAAGCTTCCGCTGTTATAAAGTTTCAGAGTTCTGGCTTCAGGCAGTTGTTTCAAAGCCCATTCAATCTGCCCAGGGATAGCGCCTGCCGGTAAAGAAACATCGGTGGTATTTTTCCACAGATCACACATCAGGCAATGATATGGACATTCCCGGTTTGTGAGAAAAATAATCGCTGTATCCTCTATTATTCCTGAAGAAGCACGTTCTTTTTCAACAAGCCATGCATATGGTTTTCGCGGATCAACTGCGTTCTTTCTCCCCCGTTTGGACAATATCCATCGGTCATTGATATTGAAATCAGGATCTTCATTCATAATTTGAAAGAAACTCTTTCCGGTATGTTATTTCCCTTTCGGAAAATGCATATTAAAGGCATGTGCAGAGGCTGCCCCATGCTGAAAACGTCTCTTCTGGAAATACAGGCATAGTCATTCCTGTAACGGCCTTTACTCCATAGCGATACAATTTGTCCCTTAAGATCATACAATTTATGATGATCCCAGTTGGTCATATCAATGATATGGAATACCTTCGGAAATTTCAATTACATTGGGTAAGGTATAAGGACTGAAATCCTTCGAAACCCAGCAAATCTGACGTGGCATAGGTCCGCATGTATCCCCGGCTTAATCCTCCTGAATATGTTAAGGGAATGTTTGATTGATTCTACTCCCCATCCTTCATGGTAAAGCATCAGATTATTCAGTACGCTTCGGATTGTAAGTTCCGGATTCTCTTCGATGGGATAATCCTTCAGGTTTTCGTCGCCTCCATCGCCGTCAATTAATATATTTCCAATCGGGATAACGGGACCGGATTCCCTGCAAAAGCGACAAATTCATTGTAGCGGACTGTATATCAAGGGGTTTATAATCCTCAACCACTCTTACTGTCTTCTTCCAATCGAGAGTTGAATAATCTGCTTCAATGGGTTCAAGGAAATAACCCAAGATCCAGATGCTTCCAGGAACTTTCTGGCCTGAACCAGATCTTCACCGCCTTCTTCGATACTGAGTGTAAAAGCCTTCAGTCTTGACGGACTTTCGCCAAGTTCTCTGAATGCATGTAAGTCAGCAGGAAAATGAGCCCCGCTGTCAATTCCGGCAGAAAAAGTAATGCCAACAGGACCTGTTTTTGCACGGAGCTTGAGCCATTTTTTATTTCCTCATATAATGTTCCGATGTAATGTTCTCCTATTTTTGCCGGAGTATCTGATGAAGAGTATTTATTGCGTTCCGGTTTAAAGAACCGTTCATATACCGGGTTTGGATCAGGACAACCGAGTAGTTCTATTTTTGTTATATAGTGTGCCGGGGCCATCCTTGTATATGATGGATGGAACTGGTGATCAAGACCTTCCTTCTTAAGATAGTTATAAGATGACATCAATCCGCTCAGCAATTACCAGTTGTGGTCCAGCCGGCACTTTTGCAATGAAATAACGGATCGGACGGCCAATAGACCTTGCCATCCGAATAGTTTTTCCATCGACAGAAACAAGTGAAAACTGACCATCTATCTTCCTGACTGCTTCCACGTTTCCCGACCGACAGCTTCAACAGCTTCCTCATGGGTCATATTATAAATAGTATTCTTTGCGGGATTGGTCAGATCCACCACTTTGCTTATGTATTGATTATTCATATCTATATGCAAGTTCTTATTTTAAAATTCCTATTCCTTCCATTATCGTAATATATCTGTCTGCAGCTACATTATTAAAAACCTCTTTCTTACCTCCTGTCCAGAATATTTCAAGAGTATCGATTGATTTTGCACTTCCCAGACCTATATGCAGCCTGGGATCATTATTGCTCAGATAGCTTGTTGTCCATTGATTGACAAGTACCTGCCTCTTTCCTCCGGCTGTTGCGACGACTTTGGCGGCTATTGCTGAAGCCGGACCTTTACTGCCTTTCAATGTAAGACCCAGCCAGTGGTTTGAATTCCCTCCATCGTTTCTGAGAAGTGCTGCAGTTGCGTTAAGATCGACATGCGATACTATAATATCCATATCTCCGTCATTATCAAAATCCCACACAGCGAGACCCCTGCCCGAACGTTTTATCCTGAAATAATCTCCATACTCCTTTCCTGTATCTTTGAAATGTCCTTTCCCGTCATTTTCCAGCAACAGCGGATATTGCAGAATAAGCTCCTCTGCCGTGCCGTTTGCTGAGACTATATCGAGGTCACCATCGTTGTCAAAATCAAGGAAAGAGGAAGCCCATCCTCCCTTCCCTGCCAAAGGCACCTGGATACCGCTGGTTTCAGTAATATCTTCAAAGAATCCATTGCCTTTGTTCCTGTAAAGCGCTCCGTATGAAAGATCAACAACCAGAATGTCAATTAATCCGTCACCATCAACATCACCGATTGTTCCATGCATTGATCCAGTCCCTTTGCCCTGGCTGTTGGCAGCCACGCCTATTTCAACGCCAACCTCCTTATAGACACCATTATCGTTCCTGAACATGAAGTTTAGCTGGTGATCATTGGCCTGAAAAATATCAAGGTCCCCGTCATCATCATAATCAAATACAGTAAGGCCCATGCATTTTGAATCGGGATAATATAATCCGTTCTTTTCAGTGACGTCTTTGAATTTTCCGTCAGGTTGCTGTTCATAGAGCATCGAAGCCTGGCCTTTATATTCTGAGGGTTGAGGCATCAGATCGGGAGTTGTGGGTGTAAAGTAAGCCGGATCGAACGCCAGGAAATTGCCAACCATGGCATCGAGCCTTCCGTCGAGGTTGTAGTCCCAGAAGGAGACTCCGATGCTCCATTTTACAAATCCGTTTAATTTATCCGGACCACGGAGACCTGTAAGATTTGTAATGTCAGTAAATGTTCCGTTGCCGTTGTTCCTGTAAAAAACATTGGGACCATAATTAAGCAGGCAGAGATCCTGGTCCCCGTCATTATCATAATCTATTGCTCCTGCAGCCATGCTCCAGTGAGTATCATTGACGCCTGCCTTTTCAGAGACCTCGGTAAATGTTCCGTTACCATTGTTTTTGTAAAGCCTGTCGGGAGTGTTGATGAATTTCTTCCCGCCGCGATCAGATATGCCTTCAAGATATGTTCCGTTCATCATGAACAGATCCATCAGTTTGTCGTTGTTGTAATCGAATATTGTAATTCCTGATCCGCTGCTTTCAATAATATTCCTGTAGGAGAGATCTCCGAATGTATATTTGAAATCTATGCCGGTCTGTTTTGTGACATCAGTAAATCTGATTACCGGCTTTTGAGCTGTAATAGAATAAGAGACACATATCAGACAAATGGAGAAGATCCATTTTAACCGAAAAGTCCGCAAAGCAGTCGCAGAGTTCGCAAAGCTAGTTTTTATCATTTACTCTTAACGCATTTAAATACTCATCCGCTGTTACCACCCTTGTATTATACTCCCGGTTATATTTCTGCAATTCAGGAGTATCCGGATAAGTATCGCTTTTTGACGGAGGGTAGCTTTTCATTCCATGGAAAGGAAGAGGCAATACCGTGTTGCCGAAAGCCGTGTTCAGGTCTCCGTCTTTAACCCATCCGACGCTTCGGATAAGGAAGTCCCTCTTCCATCCTTTGGCTAATGGAGGCAATTCCGCAGCATTGAAACTTACAGTAGTCTCATCGCCGGCATTTGTTATAATATATTTGTTATCCGACTCTGACAACAGCGGCAGGACATCACCGAACCGGGTGTAATTTCCCGTCAGATCTCTCCATTTCGGTCCCTTTTCAACAACAGAATAATCGAACCAGTGAGGTCCGTAACGGCTTCCTTTTCTGAATGGCTCAGAGAATCCCCTGTAGTGCAGGTCAGCACCTGAAGGATCGAGAACACTCTTTACGGCAGGAGCACCGGGTAAATCTTCAGCGAAAAATATCTGGTCCCAGTATATTTCCATATTTGTCCTGATCCTTATCCGGTGGTCTTCTGACAGGAATTTACCTGAAAGATCGGTTATAACGGTTTTATCCTTCCCCATTGGAAATCCAGCGCTGCCGGTCACTGTCACCCACTCACCTTTTTTATTCAAAACCTGGACTAAAGGAGGGGTCACTTTGATGTTATCTGATTGTGATATTGCCACATTTATGCTGGCATCTGTCGGGAATATCCATCCATTCATAAAAAGGAAAAATCTTCCGGACACATCAATATTTCCGGGATCAATTATAAGATCCTGTCATTTCAGTTATTCCCTGGTATTTGCCCGGTCTGAAATCTGAAAGATAAATGTCATCTTTCTGAGATATAAAAGAAAGCACATCATTTCCTTCCGAATCCACAGCTGAGACCGGTGCATGTTTCTCTTTAACGGTAAGGATTTTCAGCCCCGGGAACGGGGGAGGACCAAATTGTTCAGGAACAAAAATATCCAGTGAATTGGGGTGATCCACTGCCACAAGTTCAAGTTTGTCAATGTAAATGGTTTCCCAGAGTTCGGAAGTGACCTGGATTATATAATTTCCATCGTTTTGTTTCAGCATATCGCCCGGAATTTTCAAATAATCATCCGAGGCATCTGCAAAGGCATATGAGGTGGTGCCGCCCATTATTCCGGTCGGCATCCCGAGAGCACTTCTCCATAATATATCCTTCACAAAAACATATTCTTTTCCGTTCCATCCATAGAGGAAAGGACATGAACCCTTAAGGGTCTGCTGCTCGATAAGTGCCTGGTCTGATCCGGGCATGAAAATGTTCTGAGGCACTCCGTTGGTCCATCTGATCCTTATGATATCGGCTCTTGAATTACTGCCTATTCCAAAGTGGATGCTGGGATTGGTCACAACCATTGTTTCATAAAGATCGCCGGCACGCATCTCGACTTTCGCTCCGATACCGAAGTAATTATTTTTTGCGCTGCCTGCTCTCAGTCCCACCAGCTTCATTGTTATAAAATGGTTGTTATTTCCGCCGTCATTGCGGAGCAGGGAAATTCCGCCATTGATGCCTGCAATCAGGGCATCGAGGTCACCGTCATCATTATAATCGAAAACTGTTATCTGTTTTCCTGATTTTACTTCAGACGGCAATAATTCTGAAACATTTTTGAAATTTCCTTTTCCGTCATTGTAAAAGAGATTAATTCCACGACCATCCTTTCCCTGTGATTCTCCTGCCACAAGAATATCAAGGAATCCGTCATTATTAAAATCCAGGAAAGAAGCATCGTAAACATTTACCTTTTCAAGTGACCGGAGCATTTCTGCATTATTCTTTTCCTTCTCAAAAGTGCCGTTTCGCAGATTCCTTAACAGCGCATGATTTTCTCCGGTAACTGACCCGATAAAAAGGTCAAGATATCCGTCGTTATTATAATCTCCGACAGCAACCGTACCAGCTCCTTCATACCCTTTCAGTCCGCTTTCAGCAGCGATATCCTTGAAAACACCCTGCCGCTGATTTGAATACAGGCAGATACCTGAGTTTTTATTTACAACAATAAAGTCGATATCCTCGTCATCATCAAAATCTCCAAAAGCTGCACCGGTGGAAATGATTCCGCCATTCTGCGGGCCAAGTTTTGCAGACTGATCCTCAAATGTCCCGTCTGAATTATTTCTCAGAAATAAGTTTGAATTTGGAAGTATCTCAAACAGATCAAGATCCCCGTCGTGATCCATATCGAAGAAAAGAGCCTTTTTCCCCCCGGAGCTGCTGCCTGCCTTTGCTTTGGCTGTTACATCTTCAAAGGTGCCTTTTCCGGTATTTCTGTAGAGTATGTCGCCCCCATCCTTCATCACAAACAGGTCGGGGAAACCGTCATTATCAAAGTCGGCAAAAGCTGCAGATGCTTCATTTCCGGAATGATTTAATCCTGCTTCCCTGGTCACATCTGTATATTTACCCATTTCGTTTTTGAACAGAAAATGCTTATATGATGAGGATGCAGGATCATAGCTGCCGGCATAAATATCAATATCTCCGTCACCATCATAATCGCATGCTTCGACGTGAGCTGAAAATCTGAATTCCGCATTTTTACCCTCTTCGGTTCGCGGAACTATATCCAGGCCGGCTGCAGCAGCTACATTGGCAAATCTTATAATGTCGAGCAGGGAACTGTTTTCTTTATTACCGGATGATGAACCCTGTCTGTCGAAAGTTATGACCGGAAATCCAATAAGGGATCCTCCGGGGCCCTTCAGATCCATGATCCCGGCCTGGTAAGGTGAAGTAACCTTAAGATAATTATGAAAAATTGTAAACTGGATAATTGCATTTTCCTTATCCTTTTTTCTCAGTAAGGAAAGCGTCTTATTAAAGTATTCAACAGCCTCCTTAGGGAACTCCGGAAACTGTTTATTGATTATCTCCATCTGCTCAACTGCCTTATCGAATTCACCTTTCCGGATAAGAATATCTGTCAGGTTGAGGCGCGGGACAAGATTAGCGGGTGCATTCCGGACAAGAATTTCAATATAGTTCTCGCGTTGTTTCTTTGAATCTTCGTCAGGCAGGGTCGAATACAACTCGGAAATCTCATAAAGTATTTTTTTATGATCAGGAGCAAACTCAAGTGCACTTTTAAGCTCTTTAATAGCCTTATCCCGCTCATTGTTCATTTTATATACAGTGGCAAGTATAAGCCTGACATCCGGATCTTTGGGATCGATCTTTATTGCTCTGGTCAGTTCTTTTTCTGCTTCAGGATATTTAGCCATCCTTAAGTAAGTCAGACCGAGATTTGCATAGCCAAACTTATCATTGGGTGCCAGATCAATAAACTTCAGGAATTCCTTTTCAGCCTCTTCCAGCTTAAACTCCTCAAGATATGCCAGCCCAAGTGTTTTAGCTGTAATCAGATCCGTCGATTTTTGCGTGGATTTTTCACCACTGTTCCTGCATCCCGGAAATAATGAAATGAGGAGAGTGGTCACTACAAAGAGACAATACTTTTTCATGCCATCAAAATTAGCAAATAAAACTTAATCAGTTTTGAAGGTGATGGGAAGGCCGTTCTTTGTTTTCATCATTTCGAATTCTCCCAGTCTGTTGCCTTTATTATCAAACTGAATTGGTCCGGTTACAGCCATTGAAGCGGATATTCTTCAGAGAATTCTGTATCATCTCGCGATCGGAATTTCCTGATTGTCTTATAGCCTCAATAAGTACTCTCATGCAGTCATATGAGTATGAAGCAACCATTCCTGGCACATAGCCATATTTTTTTTCGAATTCCTTCCTGAATTTCTGGTTTTCTGCTTCCGGCCATTTACCTGCAGGAACTGAAATAATATTGTCGAAGTCCTTCAATTCCTGGAATGAAAGTATATTTTCATTCAGCAAGGCTATTGGACCAAAAACCGGAAGGAGATGATTTTTCTTTTTTATTTGCCTGACTAATTTTAATGAAACCGGAGGCTCGCAAAAAAGTATAAGACAATCCGCATCTGAATCGCTTATTTTATCAGCCAGAATATCTGTCTTCTGAACATAATCTCCAATATTGAATTGTAACGGATCAGGCTTTCCTGACTTCTTGACGATATTAATGAAGCTGGCAAAGCTTTTTTCGGAATTGTATTCTTTTCCATGAACAACAACTATATTTCTATATTTCCTTATTTCATATATTTCTTTAAATATTGCAGCTGCCTGCTGGTTGTCATTAGGGACACAGTTAAAGAACCAGGGTACGAATGCCTGCGACAATGTCGGGTCACCAGGCCATGCCGAAAGGAAAACCACCTGCGATTTTGTTGCTGCCTGTTCAACCAGGTGGGCATTTCGTCCGTCATGCAGGCCAATAAGCGCCCCTACTTTCTCTTCAAAAATAAGGTTAACCGCCTGTTTTGATCCTGTTCCCCACGGGCCTTCCATTGACCGGACAACAAGCTGAAACATCCGGCCGTTCAAGCCGCCGTTGTCATTTGTCTTACTGATGGCTAGCTCAGCTCCATGAACTGCTGAAGTCCAGCTGCTATCCTGTATAAGCAATCCGATTTTAACAGATTGCCACGGATGTGATTGATCCTGGGTAAAAGCAATACCTGAAGTGAAAATTATTACTGTTATAATCAGGCATGCCTGATATATAGTCTTACTTAATCTCATGAGGATAAATATCCCTGCCGACAGCTTGTGCAATCTTCTTCAGATCAGTCATCAGACGGGTAAATTCATCGGGACTCAGGGATTGATGTCCGTCGCACAGAGCCTCTTCGGGTTTATAATGTACTTCCATTATGAGTCCGTCGGCTCCGGCTGCAACAGCTGCCTTAGCCATTGGAGGCACCATCCACCGGTGTCCGGTTCCGTGACTCGGATCAACAATCACCGGAAGATGGCTCAAATGCTTAAGCATAGGCACTGCGCCAAGATCAAGGGTATTTCTTGTGGTGGTTTCAAAAGTGCGTATCCCTCTTTCGCACAGGATAACCTGTTCGTTTCCCTGGTTAAGTATATATTCTGCAGCCAGTAAAAACTCCTCTATTGTTGCCATCATTCCGCGTTTCAGCAATACCGGTTTGCGGAGCATCCCGACTTCCTTCAACAATGGATAGTTTTGCATATTCCGTGAGCCTATCTGCAGTATATCAGCATATCCGGCAACCAGGTCAACCATCCGGGTATCCATAACTTCTGTGACAATTGGCAATCCTGTTTCACTTCTGGTCTCCTGAAGTAATTTCAGTCCTTCCTCTCCCAATCCCTGGAAATTATAAGGAGAAGAACGGGGTTTGAAAGCACCTCCCCTTAAAATCACTCCGCCTGCTGACTTGACAGCTTTAGCTGTTTCCATCATTTGTTCCCGATTTTCAACCGAACAGGGTCCGGCAATAATGACAACCTCTGCAGATCCGAACTTTATTCCTTTTACATCCACAATTGTCGGATCAGGTTTTGACTTTCTGTTCACCCTGACGGGGACAGAACATCCGCCAATCATTGCCGTATCAAAATACTGATCTAATTCCATGGTTTATAACCTTAATATTCAGTTTCTCTTTTAACTTTCTTATAAATTACATCACTCTTCTCATAAGGTGGAGCTGGTGAAAATTTAAATTTGCCGTTGATGCACTCAGCCATGAAAATTGGTCTGACATTATTCCAGGTTGCATCAAAATTCACTACACCTGTAACACCCTTATACCCCTGGAATGTTTTCAGGTCAGTCAGCACATCACGGATAAGTGCGCGATTTAATCCGGCTTTATTTATAGCCTCGATTAAAATATTCATCCCGTCATAGGCATGTGCTGCAAAGACATCAGGTTCGATCCCAAATCTTTTTATATAGTTTGCTTTAAATGCTTTAAGTTTAGGATCATTAGCATCAGGATTGTACTGGCAAGTGGTTACAATTCCGTCCGCCAGATTGCCTGCAAGTTTCAGGAATTCCTGACTTACAGCTCTGTCAGAGGTATAAACTGGCTGTTTCATACCCAGTTCACGGATCTGCTGAAGGATCAGGGCTGTTTCTTTTGCATTCCCCCAGATAAGGATTGCATCGGGCGAAGTACCCTTAATGCGTTCAAGCCGGTCTCTAAAATCCGTTTCTTCGTCTTTGAATCTTTCTTCAATAATAATAGGGTACCCTATACGGGTGGCTGAACGGTTAAAATGAAGGACTCCGACCCGGCCATAACGGCTTCCGGTTCTGATTACTGCCACCCGCGAATGTTTATCCTTGTTATAAATGCGTTCTACCAGTACATAACTGCTTTGCCTGTCATCAGGGATAGTTCTGATAACCCAGGGAATATTTGTCTCTGTAAAAGTCGGATCAGGATTACCGGTGCAAACATTGGGAATCTCAAGTTTCAGAGTAGCCCTTATTGCCACATGTGATACAAAATCGTCAATCGATCCCAGCCATGCCCACACTTTTTCATCATCCATGCTTACTATCTGATTGGCTGCAGCGCCCCATAGTCCGACATCATTATGCACCATCAGTTTGAACGGGATACCTTTGTATCCTCCTTTTTTATTAGCCTCTTCAATGGCAAGCATTGATCCGTTCAGCATTTGGTTACCAAGAGAGACAAGCATAGAACCTTCAAGAGGTCCCAAGGAAATCCGATTCTGACCTCAGTCAGATCTTTCGGCGGAAGCTTTTCGCGTCCTGCACCGTAGAACTGAATTGGTTCAAGAAAATGATATTTATAGGCTTTCATATATTTATCATAAGCAACCAGCTCATCCGGAATATTGGCATAGTTAACTTTCTTTTCCTGGCCATTCGATTGAAAGGGTATAAGTAGCAGGAAACCCATTATAATCCTAAAAAACGGTTTCATATTTACAGTTTTAGCTTATTTTACAAACAGCATAAGTTTCAATTTCGACAAGAAGAGTCTCCCAGCATAACCTTGCCTGAATACCTGTGCTTGCCGGCAGGGGATCGAGATTCATCCACCGGAAAAAAGAGGTGCGGATCTTATTGAAATCCTCATAATCCCTTTCAATATCCCTGAGATAATTAGTTGTTCTGACCACATCATGCCATGTCATTCCTTCGGCTTTCAGGAGGTTTGTGATATTCACATATGTCCTCCATGTCTGTGCCCTGAAATCACCTATATGTTCTGCTTTGCCCTCTTCGTTGACACTTGCTGTCCCTGAAATGAGCAGTATTTTATACCCGCCGAATTCTAGTCGCAATGCCCTTGTAAATGAAGATGGCTTTTTATAATCGTATGCTTCATTGATAACCTGGGGAGCATGGACGGCAAATTTTTCAACAGGCGGACGCTCCCTGTGAATAGTCAGGATAAACGTAATCAGTTAAATGGTTCCCATCTGAAAGAATCCCGAGTTTCATCATTTCTTCCCGTTCCCCGGTTGTAAGTTTTGTCAGATCTATTAGCAGTTGCTTATTTTCCATAATGCAAATTTGAAATATTAGTATATTTTCTTTCTTGTTTAATTCTGTGTCATCTTATTACTTCCCCGCGGCTTACCCCTTTTGAGGTGGCAACCCAAACGACATCATCCTTTGCATCGGCACCTATGATAAAATTATGTGATATTGAAGGAGACTAGCGGTACTTCTTTCTTTTCAGTTCCATTGGTTATTATTGCCTTCCCGTTTTCATCATTGTCATTTTTCTTATAAGTGACCCAGGTTTCCCCGTTGAAAGTGCTGAACCCGTTGTCGCTGCATACATATACCACCGGGCCTTTGGCTGTGAGGAAGTTTATGAAGTTGCTGGCGAGGCCGCTGTCGTGGTTAAAATAACCATTCCAGTTTTTTCCGTCATATCTGCTCATGCCGAAGTAAGTCGAAACCCATACAATCCCGTTAGCGTACGACGTTGCAGTAGTAATATCATGTACCAGGCCATCATTTGGCTGGAGGTCAATTTCCATAAATCCGTCAGGATCGGTATGATCCCTGAATTTTTTGGTTTGAGGATTGTATTCGATAACACCTCCTCCCCAGGCAGCGATCCAGACCTTTCCATCACCGCCTGAAATAGCATAAGTCCATGGTTCATGCATCGGAGCGTTTAACTCTGTGAATATTTCCCATTGTTTTGTCTGGGTTTCATAACGTCCTGCTCCGCCTCCTGTGGCGACCCAAACATCTTTTCCATAGCAGCACACATTGTAAACCAGGTCATTAGGCAAGCCGCTGTTAAACTGGTTAAATGTTTCAAATTTGCCTTCCGACAACCGGCTCAAACCTCCCAGGGTGCCAATCCAGACATCACCTGTGACTTCACTGACATCAACGGAGACAACTCCGTTATGTGCAAGGCCATCCTCTGTTGTATAGGTGCGCCATTTCCCGTTTTCGTACAGGGCAAGACCGTCATGTGTACCGGCCCAAACGCGGTCACCGTCGATTTTTATGGCGTATGCCTTATCCGAAGGAAGCCCGTCTTTGGTTGTAAAATTACGCCAGTGTCCATACACAGGCATTGCTTTGGCTTCTTTTATTACCGAGGAACTGTTTCCGGGGCCCGGATCAAACTTATCCTGCTGATATAAGAGAGTTGTGACTCATACTGCCCTGCTTTTCATCCTTTACTGACTCTCCCGGTTTTCGTAATATCATCAGTGTTGCAATAATAACAATCAAGAGCAACAACGGCTATGATAACAAATTTGAATGATGTTCTTTTCCATAGGTTTTTCATTGATTATATTTATTATTTATGTCCGAATGAAGCACTAAGGTTTTAGTTTCCTTTGGTTCGTATTCCTCATCCCTCAGCGATTTAAGGTATTCAACAAGATCGTTAAGTTGTATTTTGTTCAGGTCGTTTACTGCTCCATGCTGTTCAGTCTTGCCGTATAATGTCCATATCTCTTCAAGAGAGGCGGCGCGGCCATCGTGAAGGTAAGGGGGTGAATAGATAACATTATTAAGATGAGGTGTATCAAAAAGAATTGAATCGTCACTGGCTGCAAGTGTGCCGACATCTACCATCAGCTTATTTGTAAAGTAGGGAGCCGGATGGCAGGTAACGCAGCGGTTGATAAACGGTATTTCAAATCCTTTGCTGTCATGTGTTCTTTGAAAAATCTCCTTACCGCGTTTTTGAGCATCAGTAAGTTCTCCGTCGGGATTATATTGCAGATTTGGCGGATTGGGTATTCCTGACATTACATAAGCCGTAAGAGCGTCAAGTTCTTTATAACTGAAAGCCTCGGTTCTTGTAAGAACTGTCGAAAAGCGCATTCCATCCTGCTTGTAAATACTCTGGTTTTTACCATTCCATTTATATGGAGGAGTATCCCCGATGTTTCTGAGCGATTGCGTATTTGTCATATTGCGACCCATATCTTTCGATGCCATGTTGTAGACGAGCCCGTCTTCATGTTCATCGGGATGACATGTGTAGCAGGAATACTGGGTCTGGAAAGTGCCTCCGGCATTATTGAGCAGACGTCGGCCTTCCCGTGCAACTGTTATCCTGCGTGGTCCGCCGAGGGGTATGTTACCAATTGTTTCAAGGCTTTCAGTGCTGATTACGGCTATCCTGTCCTCAAGATGCTCTGCAACATATAGCTTTTTCCCATCGGGTGACAATGCCATTCCCTTGGGGTTTGCTCCCGTGGGAATACGTTTCAGCACTATTCTGCTGCTTGTGCCCAGGTAGTTGGAATATGCCTCAAGCATCCCATCGTCCGATTCAGAAATAAGCTTCCTGACTGCGTCGATATCAATTACAGATATACGATCGACACCTGCATGTGAAACAAAAGCTTTTTTCCCGTCAGGAGTTATTGCAATATCAAAGGGATCGGCATAATAGGCATTAGGTTCGTCAAGAAGCAACTGTATGGTTCTTCCTGATGGTTTCTGTTCAACTATCCCTATGCCATTTGTCATCATCCATCCTCTTTCGATCTGTATTGTCGGAACATTGTTTTTAGGCCTTATCAGGGGAATTATTGCCAGGTCGCCCGATGGAGTAAAGGCAATATTCTCCATCATATAGGCCTGTTTAATATCGAGGCGTTCAGCAATCCTCTGCTTTTTATCATTCACAACCGTAAGCTCGCACCTTAAAGTATCTCCATATGGTAAACCAAGTGTCCGGCGGCTGGTGACCAGCACCAGGTTACCATCAGGACTTATCTGCACTCCGGTGGGATTATTCCCTGTAAACAGCCTGTTCCGCTCAACACCTGAAGCAAGGTCGATTATTGACAGGTCGGATGAAAATGAATTGGCTGAATAAAGCGAATTCCCGTCAGCGCTAAGGGTAAGGCCGGCCGGTCCTCCCCCTGTCTTAAGTGTATCTGTGACGATATATTTTTCAAGATCAATTACCGACACATTATCCGACCACTGGTTGCTTACATAAGCAGTTTTTCCATCCCTGCTCACGACAACGCTGTGCGGACGGACACCTACCTTAATCTCCTTTGTGACTTTGTTCTTTTCAGTGTTAACCACCAGTAATGCATTGCCTTCCTCTGCAACCACATAAAGGTATTTTCCATCAGGTGACAGTGCCAGATTAAATGGCGAATAGTATTTCGCATTGACCATCTTTGAAATAATACCTGATTTCTGAATATAAAGGTGGCAAGATGCGCATTTCAGCGGATGGTCAGTGGTAGCAGTCAGATTATTGACATGTTCCCTGGCCCACCGGTGATAAGGCTTATAAATTACAACACCAATAATAACAAGGATTGCTGCCGGTATAATAATTTTTACGAATCTTCCCATACTATTCAAGTTCTACCACCTTCTCTTTAACATCAGTTATATGAACTGGTATAATAACCGGTGATTTTTTAACTGCAAGTGAAACTATATTTTCAGGAGCCAGCTCAGGGTTTTCGTGGCATCCTATACATCCCCGCCGTTCATTCGGACGCAACCATAACCAGGAACATGGACCGCCGACAACATTGCCGTCCTTATCAAGTGTTCTGATACGGAAAGGTTTATCTGCCATGACTTTCAGCTGAAATGAACCGTCCTTTTCAACATCAACAACTCCATAGGTTGTATCAACGCCCAGCACCTCAATCTTCAGGGCTTTTCTCATGGCAGCGGAATTATCCGGAAGAAAAGGATCTTTGAAATTAATATCCTGGCATAAAAGCAAACCTGTTTTCACCTGCATATCCACTTCACTTGGAAGTTTTTTTGGTCTTTCATACGGTTTGACCCTGACGATATCAAGTATATGATAATCAGGATCATTAAATACTGCCGGCCCGAGTGATCCCTTTTCAGGATTAAACTCATAAAGCGCAAAACGATCTGAATCTGATTTACGGTAGGAAACAAGATATTTGTCGGGCCGGAGTGGAAGTACATTATAAAAATCCCCGGGGATCGATGATGTCAGGTCAGTTCTTGTATGCAAGGGCCTGTTATAGCTTATTGAAACCAATCTGAATCTGGTACGGCTTTCACTGTCAGATTCAGCAAATATGATCGTGCCATCATCAGTTTCATGTGCGCGGTTCAGGTGTATGTTATTACCCGGACCAGTGTAGAACTTATCAGCTTTTGTACCGTCAGGCCGCATAACTGCCAGCATTGGACCTCCCTGAACCGGCAGTAACTGGTGTTTAACTGTAAGCAGGCGGCCATCTTTTAATACTGTTGTGGCAAGATTGTCATCGGGGCTGAATGTTATCTGCCTGAGGCCCGAGCCATCTGCATTGCACGTATAAGAGGCAGTGTGCCGACTTTACTGTATCATTAACCGTCAGTCTGCTGAATACAATTCGTTCACCCGGCAGATAGGCGGGGTCAGTACACTCTTCCGTGCCTGAAGTAACCTGCCTGTATGCAAGAGTCTTCAGGTTCATTTCCCAGATCTGCCATGGATCATTTTCTTTATGCTGTCCTGCAAAGAGCATGAACTTTCCGTCATAAGATATTTCAGGGAAGCATGCTGAATAAAAATCTTTTGTCAGTGTTTTTTGTGAACCGGATCTTTCTAAATCGATTGAACTGATCCTTGCTCCGGGCAAATTACGCCATGATGCCCCGCCTGAATAATCCGGCAGGTGCATATTTCCCGGAGCTTCCGTAAGGATCAGTTTATTATCATCTGAGGCATGTTTACTGCACGATACACTTATCGTACACACCAGCCCCACAAATATAATTTCACTTAAAATGAGTATCCGCTTAATCATAAAGGGCCAGTGGCTTTAGGGTTCCTTTACTTCGAGTATCTGGTTGGCTTTTACATTTTCAAGGATCTGAACCTTTCCCGAGGGCCATATTATTTCAATCCTTTCAACAATATTATTGCCTGCCAGCCCGAAATGTATTCTCGGATCATTCTGGGAAAGGTAACCGGTAGTTGTTTTTTTCTGTGCTATCTGTGTTTTACCACCTGAGGTTATCTTAACCCTTGCGCCTATCCCTTCCCTGTTGCTCGCAGTACCTTCCAGACCGAGCATAAGCCAGTTATTCTGATTCCCTTTATTATTCCTGAGAAAAACTGACTGGCTGTTAAGATTGACTATAAAGATATCGAGGTCGCCATCATTGTCGTAATCCCCGATGCATGCACCTCTTCCAACATGTTCCTCGCTGAAATACCTGCCGAGCTCCAGGGAAACATCCTTGAATAATCCGTTCCCCTGATTTTCAAAAATCTGATCTTCCTGACCATACAGATGTTTCAGTGCGCCGTTGGTTTTAAATATATCCTGATCACCGTCATTATCATAATCCATGAACGAAGACGACCATCCTACGAACTGTGCAGCCTGCATTGAGATATTTGATGAGACTCCCCTGTCAGAGAATACCCCGTTCCCCAGATTTTCATAAAGGGAGCAATAAGTATCATCCGAAACAAACAGGTCGAGCAGTCCGTCGTTATTATAGTCGGCAAAATCGACCGACATGCTTACGGTGGCTTCTCCACCCTGACTGAAGGCAGTTCCCGACATAGTTCCCTTATCGGTAAATCCCTTGCCGCCCTCGTTGTGCCACAGATAGTTCAATGTGTGATCGTTGGCAACAAAAATATCGATGAATCCGTCTTCGTCATAATCAGCTGCACCGACGCCCATTGCCCTTCCGTCAATGTCCTTAATTCCCATTTTCTCAGTTAC
Source organism: uncultured Bacteroidales bacterium (assembly GCA_963719235.1). Taxonomy (GTDB): domain Bacteria; phylum Bacteroidota; class Bacteroidia; order Bacteroidales; family VadinHA17; genus SR-FBR-E99. The sequence continues at coordinate 63,668 of CAVRBS010000016.1, read as the reverse complement.
ATCCTCAAAAGTACCGTCGCCGTTGTTATGATAAAGGATATCCTTCTGGGCGTCGTAGGCCATTGGTCCCGGAAATCCGTCAGGGGCATAGTAATACTTGTAATTCGGATCAAAGGCAAGATAATTTCCCACATAGAGATCGAGAAAGCTGTCATTGTCATAATCCGCCCAGACGGCACCGACACTGCATTCATTCCCGCCAGCAACATTTGCCCTCTTTGTTACATCAGTGAATGTTCCGTTGCGGTCATTCCTCAGCAGGACATTAGGTCCGTAATTGCTGATAAAAAGATCAGGGTAGCCGTCATTGTTGAAATCACCGGCAACGACTCCCATGGTGTACCACGGACCTGATATGCCTGCTTTCCGGGTCACATCTTCAAAGGTCCCGTCACCCTTGTTCCTGTAAAGGTGATTTCCGGGCATTTCTGATGGCTTTTCGCTCTTGCTGACTCCTTCAAGCCATGTACCGCTGCACACATATATATCTATAAAGCCATCCTGATCAAAGTCGAGGAAAGCAGCGCCTCCTCCGTCGGACTGAATAATATTGGTAAGGTCGTCATCGCCGATCGAGTGTACAAAATCAAGTCCTGATCTGCTGACCTATCTCCTGAAAGAAATCATCAGTTGCGGCAGTGATTGCAGTCTCGGATTTCTTTCCCGGTCCTGAGGCCGGGTTGCCCCCCTGACGGCAGCCGGGGATAAGCAACAGAAATATGAATACCAGGGTGCAAAAGGGATTTTTTTCGCATAACAGGTCTGAGTTAAAGGGTTCCAAATATATCGAATACGTATAACCTATGTTACAAGCAAATACTGTCTAACCTGTTTACCGAAGAGATTAACCTGCCTAAATGTAACAGGCGGAAGTTAAACCGCAATTAAAATTGAATTAAAAAAGAATTAATTTGATGAAAGTGCCGGAAGCAGGAGGGTAATCCTGGTACCCTCGCCAAGCTTTGAAATGATGTTTATTGTACCGTTATGGTTTTTAACGATCTGATTTACAAGTGACAGGCCAATGCCCGTTCCCGGAATTGCTACGGTATTTGTACCTCTGTAAAAAGGTTCAAGGATTTTCTGTATATCTTCCTCAGGTATGCCGATACCTTTGTCTTCAAATATCACCTTAACATATTTGTCCTCGCGTCCGACCCCGATAAGTGACAGAATGATCTGAAGAATATTTGCATGCATTTTCAATCAGATTGGAAACTGCAGTTTTAAGAAGGTATTCATCTCCGGCGACTATTATCTTTTCAGAATCGGTAACAGAATTATCAAGTGAAATATTAATATTATAGGAGGGATTAAATCTTTTCATTTCTTCCAGGGCCTGCCAGATGATCTCATCTATACTTATTTTATTATTATAACCGGACGGGCCTTCCGAGCTGGTTCTGGCAATCAGGATCAATCTGTTTGAAAGGTCAATAAGCGATTTAATGTCTTCGAGTACTGAGCCAAGGGTATTTTTATATTCTTCCGTTGTCCGGTCCTTCATCATCAGGACCTCAATCTGTCCGTTAATTGAAGTAAGAGGTGTCCTGAGCTCATGTGATGCATTTGCAATAAAACTCTTCTGCATGCCAAATGATGTCTCAAGACGCTCGAGCATTTTGTTGAAAGTTTTGGCCAGCCTGCCGATCTCGTCAGTGCCATTGCCTTCGGGAACTCTTAAATGCAGACTGGTTATTGATATATCCTCGACCTTCTTTACCACATCTGAGATTGGTTTAAGGGCTTTCCCCGAAAAGAACCACCCGGCGAAAAAGAATGAGACAAGGCTGATAAGACAAACCACCATCAGAACGATCCTCAGTTTTTTCATGTGCAAAAGGCCGTCTTTATCGATAGCTGCACCAATTACAACAAATTCTGCTGATCCTGTATTATGCATCGTACCCAGGATATCATAAGGATTGTTCTTATAAAACACATCCTTACCGGCTCTTACCTGTCCGATGATGGTATTGATTTCTTCAAGTTTCCAGTTTTTGTCGGTCGTGTACAATATATTATTGTCCAATGTGACAATCAGGAATTTTTCATCCTGGAGTCTGTCAGGATTTCCGGAACCACTCCTCAGGATAAGGTTTGTATTGTATTCATAGCTGTCGAGCACAAGCCTTGCTACGCTTTCGGCCCTCGATTTAAGGAGATTGTTAAAATCATTCCTCCTGAGGTTAGCTGAAGAATAATAAATGGCAAGCGAGGAAATTAACATTATTAATCCTCCCAGCAGGAGAAACTGAAGCGTTAACCGGGTCCTTATCTGCATTTTGGCCTGAATTCTTATCCTATCGGTCTCCGAAAATATAACCGAAACCCACCTTTGTATGGATCAGCTTTTTATCATGTCCCTTATCAATTTTCTTCCGCAGGAAGTTGACATAAACATCCACAACATTTGTGCTGTAGTCGAAGCTGGCATCCCATACCTTTTCGGCAATATCATTTCTTGAAAGTACCCTGCCTGCATTTCTCATGAAATATTCGAGAAGGGAGAACTCCTTGGCTGTCAGACTGATATATTTAGTTCCCCTTCGCACCGCTTTCCTGTCAGGGTCCAGTTCAAGGTCATCAAACCTGAGAGAGCCGGATGTTTCACGAGATTGACCGGATGTTTTCAGAAGAACTTTCACTCTTGCAAGCAGTTCCCTGAATTCGAATGGTTTTACGAGGTAATCATTGGCTCCGGCGTCAAAACCGGCCAGCTTGTCATCGGTGGTTCCCAATGCAGTAAGCATAAGAACCGGGATATCCGGAAAGTCTGTCTTAAGCTTTTTGCACAATTTCAGGCCTCCGGTACCGGGAATAATAACATCGAGGATGAAAAGGTTATATTTATACTGAATGGCAAGTTTTTCAGCAAACTCGCTGTCGTAAGCCAGATCGGCTTCATACTGGTTCTCTTCAAGGCCTCTTTTTATAAATGATGCCACCTTGGTCTCATCCTCGACGATCAGGATTTTCATGGATTTTGATAAACTTTTTGGCAATATAGCAATTTCCGGTCTTTTTTTAACAAGTTTTTAACCGCAAAATCGCGCATCCGTTTTTAAAATACGGGAACTTCAATAGAAGAACGTTAGTTACACAGAGATCCACTGAGAGCCACTGAGGTCCAGGGAGATATGATTTTTTAACTCTGTGTGTCTCTCCCGACAGATCGGGACAAATTGTGTAAGTTTTTAAATTAGATATAGAGCAGGCTCATAGAATTTTTTTTGTTTTTCGAAAAAAAATGTTAAAAATTGTTTTAATGTTATTTTAATTTGTTTACATTTGTGTCATAGTGTCTTATTTACACTTATTATTGATATGGTATTGTAAACTGCACTTATATATTATGAATGAAAAAACCTGAGAGAATTTTACAAGCTGCATCCAACATGAGTTTCAAGTATTATTTAATCATATCTATTAATCTAACCCAAATTACGTATGAAAAAACTACTTAAAGTCATCCTGTTGCTTTTATTCTCTGTATGCAGTACCGCTGGTATTTATGCGCAGAGAACTGTAACCGGAACTGTGCTTGACGACAATCAACAACCCGTTGCCAGTGCCAATGTTGTCTTGAAAGGAACCCAGATAGGAGCCTTAACAGATAGCAATGGCAAGTTTACCATTAATGTTCCCTCGACCGGAGGTAGCCTTCTTATCAGCTTCATTGGATTCACTACACAGGAAGTACCTATCGGAACCAGCTCAGTTCTGACTGTTACTCTTCAGACAGAAGCTACTGCTTTAACTGAAATTGTGGTTGTTGGATATGGTACTCAGAGAAGGGCTGATGTGACCGGTGCTATTTCATCGGTTTCATCTGAAAAACTTAACGCAGTGCCCGCAGCAAATCTTGACCAGGCTTTGCAGGGACGTGCGGCAGGTTTGGTGGTTATCAACAATGGTGCTCCGGGTTTTGGATCTACAATAAGGGTTAGGGGTATCAGTACGGTTAACGACGCCAACCCTTTGTTTGTTGTTGACGGTGTTGTGGTAACCAGCATCAATAACCTCAATCGTTCAGACATCGAATCCATTGAAGTTTTAAAAGACGCTTCCACAGCTGCTATTTATGGTTCACTGGGATCAAACGGTGTTTTAATGATTACAACCAAGAAAGGTAAAGCCGGTAAGGTTACAGTTGATTTCGAAGGCTATTACGGAGTTCAGTATTCAACAAAAGATATGATTTGCTGGATGCTGCTGAATATCGGGAATATGCCACAGGCGGAGCATTTACCACACCTACGGTCTATACAAATCCTATATATGCAGATCGTTTGGCCGGTATTAATCCAAGCCAGCCCGAAGGCGGTGAAACCGATTGGCAGGATGAGATATACCAGACTGGTCCTATGCAAAATTATGACCTTGCTCTCTCCGGTGGTAATGAGAACAGCACTTTCAGATTGTCAACCGGGTATATGAATCAACGAGGTATTGTTATCTATACCGGTATGGAAAGATACAACTTCAGGGCCAACAGTGATTTTAAAAAGGGCATTCTGAAAATCGGTGAGAACTTCAGCTTAACCTACGGCTCACAGGATCCCCTGGCTGATAACGGCGGACGTTCCCTGCTGGAACATGCCATTAAAATGGCCCCTTATCTGCCGGTTTACAATGAAGACAACCTGGGCGGATACCAGGGTCCCTCCTCTCCCATTGACGGACAGGATGCTGAGAACCCCGTCAGAATCATGGAAATGAACAGCCGCAAAGTGAATACAATGACCATACTGGGTAATATCTACGGTGAACTGGATATTGTTAAAGGTCTGAAATTCAGAACCAACATTGGTCTCCAGAATACTGCCCAACATGCCAATCAATTCGCTCCCACCTACAATGATGATAACCTGGGTACCAATACTCACCAGGCAACTACTGCAACCATTACTAAAAACCGGTCGGACTATTCTGCACTGATATTTACAAACAGCCTGAATTATGGCCTGTCACTTGCTGAAAAACATAATTTTGAAGTGTTGGCATTGACTGAATACAGCGCTGTTCACTCAACGTTACTGAATGCCCAGTCTACCAATAATATTACCAACGAGATTCAGGAATTGAGTAGCACCGATGCTACATTAAGCTCACGATCATTTGAATATTACAGAATTAGTTACCTGGGCAGATTAAACTACAACTATGACGGGAAGTACTTATTTTCGGCTTCAATAAGAACTGATGCTTCGTCAAGGTTTGGTGCCAACAACAGATGGGGTACCTTCCCTTCAGTATCGGTGGGCTGGAATATTGCCAAAGAAGCTTTCATAAGCAATATCTTCCTATCATCAGCAACTTAAAACTCAGGGCAAGCTGGGGTATGGCAGGTAATGACAAGATCCCCGATTATGCCTATTCTTCATCACTGACCTCAAATATGTATTATGTAATAGATGGCGTACCTGTTGTTGGAACAACCCCGGGTGGTGCCTCAAATCCCGATTTAAAATGGGAGGAAACAACCATGACCAATATTGGATTGGATCTGGGTTTATTTAAAAACAAGTTTACCTTGTCGGCTGAATATTATATGAACTCGAGCAATGACCTTCTGATGCAGGTGCCATTGACCCTGTCTACAGGTGATTTCAGAGGCTCGATCAGCAAGAATGCAGGCTCTATGGATACAAAAGGGTTTGAATTCCAGCTGGGATACAACGATTTTGAAGGCGATTTTCAATGGTCAGCCAGTTTAAATCTTGGTACTTTCAAGAATGAAGTTAAATCACTGGGTGGCACCACCTATATTTCCGGAGCTAGTTTTGAAGGTGAAGACCTGAACAGATGCCAGGTCGGACAACCTGCTTTCTTCTTCTACGGATGGGATTTCGACGGTATCTTCCAGACGGTTGACAGAAGCTGATTCTTATATGGGCGGTACGCAAAAAGCGCTTTATGCTTCAACCGCAGGTGATTTCCGTATTAAAGATACCAATGGAGATGGCGCAATTACTGTAGATGACAGAACAAATATCGGAAACCCCTTCCCCAAGGCGACGGTTGGTCTGGACCTCAATGCTTCATACAAAGGCTTTGACCTGAACTTCTTTATCAGCGGTGTTTATGGGAACAAGCTTTATAACACCAATATCTACGACCTGCAGGCTATGCCCAGGTTATTTAATGCCGGTGTTGAGGTTCTTGACAGGTGGACACCGGAGAATCCTTCAAACACTATTCCCAGGGCCGGTGAAAAATCTGTTAATGCCAAGGCATCTGACCGTTTTGTCGAGGACGGTGCCTATACCAAACTGAGAAACATAACGCTTGGTTATAACATACCCGGAAATCTTACGAAGAACAAACTAACAAAGTTCAGGGTTTATGTCAGTGCACAAAACATGATTTGCATAACAAACTACTCCGGTTTGGATCCTGAGGTTGGCACCTACACAGCCAATGCTAATTTGGGACTAATTGGTGCTCCTCAAACATCAACCAGCAACTATCGCAATGGAATTGATGTTGGCAATTATCCTATACCAAAATCATTTATTGGCGGTTTCCAAATTACCTTCTAACCTTGAAAACAGAATTATTATGAAAAGACTTTTAAAATATTTTACACCTGCACTGATTTTAGGTGCATTGGTTCTGCTCTTTTCCTGTGATGCGGATAAGCTGGAACTAAAGAATCCCAACGAACTCTCACCTGAAACTTATTTTACAAATCAGGCTCAGGTGCAGTCGGCTGTAAATGCTGTTTACGGAAGTTTGCAAACAACCGGTATGTACAACCGTTGCATGTGGTACAGCAGTGAAAACATGGCTCATGAAAATACATGTAACTCGCAGCAGGAGGCCGATAAACGCGAGTGGCTGAATTTCTCATTCGGTCCAAATCATGGTTTGATGGAAGCTTACTGGAATTCCTGCTACAGGGGCATTAACAAAGCCAATTTTGTTATCAATAATGAGCAGGCAATGAAAGATAATATCCCCGTAGGTATAATGTCTGATGCCACAAGAAATAAGTATATTGGCGAGGCAAAATTCATGAGGGCCCTGTATTATTTCTTCCTGGTTACCCGGTATGGTGATATTCCTTTGTATCTCGGAATTGATCCTGCAGAGAAAGATGGTCTTGCCAGATCTCCTAAAGCAGATGTCTGGGCTCAAATAGAAGCCGACTGTGTAGACGCTGCAGCCAAATGTCTTCCCAAAGCTTCTGAACAAGCCGGAAGGGCTACTTCCGGAGCTGCATGGGGTCTGTTGGGCAAAGCACGTTTGTATCAGAAAAACTACCAGGGAGCCCTGGATGCCTTTAATCAGATTACCGGTTATTCACTCGAACCTGTCTATTTCGATAATTTCAAGGAAGAAACCGAGAATGGTCGGGAATCGCTCTTCGAAGTCCAGTTTAACATCGAAGCCGGTTATTGCCAGCAATGGAATTCGGACAGAACAGACGAAGGTAAAAACGAAGCTACTTTCAGGGGACAGGAATATGGTTGCCTGAACTGGTTCAACGTATTTGTTTCAGAAGATCTGTGGAACGAATTCGAAACTGCCGCAGACAATGGTGAAAAAATCGATCCAAGACGCGGTTACTGCGCTTACCAGACCGGCGATTTGTATAACAACGGTACCATGACCATTACAGTTGATCCCGTGACCGTATTAGATAAAGACGGTGTCCAAATTGATTTTTATCTAAGAAGAGGCTGGAGAAAATACCAGAACTACTATAAGGCTTCTTCTGAAGGAGCTGTTGCCGGGAATGAATCAGGAATAAACATGAAGGTGATCAGGTATGCCGATGTATTGCTGATGAAGGCCGAAGCTGAAGCTAACCGCGCGGGAGGAAGCCTTACTACCGCTATCGGTTACATGAACGAGGTAAGGGCAAGAGCAGATGTTAATCTGCCGTTATATGGCTCAGCTGGAATGAATGCCACATTATCCTGTTTCAAATCTGGCTCAATTCATGGTTGCTCTGGAACATGAACGTAAGGTTGAATTATGCGGTGAACAGGTTCGCTACGGAGATCTTGTAAGATGGGGCAGACTTGCTGCTTTTATGACCGAAGTTAAACCCAGTTGTCCCAAGGCCGACCAGGCTGCTTTGGTCTTCAATCCTGCCAGACATTATCTCTGGCCTATTCCTCAGAAGGAAATTGATGTTAACCCTAATATTGAACAGGCAGATCAGAATCCGGGTTGGTAAAAAACAGTAAATGTTATGATTTAAAGAAATGGTCCTGCAAAACAGGACCATTTTTTTGGGTTAAATTATGTACATTCAGCCTCTCTTGCTTATAATTTAAACCTTATGATTAAGCTTTTGGTACTGAGTACGGTAAAAGGGTTTATCCCATAGTTGCATTGATTGCTGTTCTTGGCAACTGTTTCTCATGCAAACCTGAAAAAACAGGGGAAGATACTGTCTTCACTAAATTGTCCGCCCGGGTAACAAATATTACTTTCAGGAATTCGCTTACTGAAACCGATACTTTTAACTATTTTCTTTACCCCTACATGTATATGGGTGGCGGGGTATCAGTTGGAGACTTCAATATCGACGGACTGACGGATATCTATTTCACTGGTAACATGGTCAGCAACCGCTTGTATCTCAATATGGGAAATATGAAGTTTAAAGACGTTACCGAAATTTCCGGCACAGGTGGCGACAATCGCTGGATGCTGGGTTCAACCATATGTGATATAAATGAGGACGGACTGCCCGACATTTACGTAAGCGTTTCCGGATTAAAGGGCAATTGCAGAAACCTGCTGTTTGTTAACCTGGGAAATAATCCCGGGGGGATACCCGTATTCAAAGAAGAAGCAGCTGAATATGGCATTGATGACAACGGTAAAAGCTCACAGACAACATTCTTCGACTATGATAAGGACGGTGATCTCGACCTGTACGTTGCCAATTACCCCATCACCCAGTTCAAGGCGCCTCCCTATTTTTACCGGCAAATGATGAACAATGCAAAAATAGATGAATCGGGACATTTATACAGAAATAACGGAGATGGCACGTTTACAAATGTCACGGTTGAAGCAGGTCTGTTGACTTTTGGTTTGTCGTTGAGCGCTACGGTCTGCGACCTGAACCAGGATGGATATGAAGACCTTTATATTTCAAATGATTTCACCAGCCCTGACTTCTTTTTCTTCAATAACGGCGATGGAACATTTACCGACAGGACAAAAGAAGTAATTGGCCAAACCTCATTTTACGGCATGGGGAATGATATTGCAGACTATAATAATGACGGTCTGCCTGATGTTATGCAAATTGACATGGCTCCTGAAGATAATCAAAGAGCCAAAGAAAATATGACCAGCATGTCCCGGGAGGATTTTGATGAAATGATAAAGGAAGGACTTCACCATCAATACCGGTACAGTACGCTGCAACTGAACAGGGGAATCAGGGATAATGGCCTGCCATTCTTCAGCAATGCTGCATGGATTGCAGGAGTAACATCAACAGACTGGAGCTGGGCTTCACTGTTTGCCGATTTTGACCTTGACGGATGGAAAGATCTGTATATAACAAACGGCATCCGCAGGGATATCAATAACATTGATTACTTCAGCAAAATGAACGAATCAACCTATTTTGACGAAGAAGTAAACAATAGCGAGTTATTAAAATGGGTACAGGATATGCCCTGTAAACCACTTGTAAATTACCTGTATAAAAATAACGGAGACCTCACTTTCTCAAACCAGAGCAGAGAATGGGGAATTAAGGAAGAAAGCTATTCAAACAGCGCTGCCTATGCCGATCTGGATAATGACGGCGACCTCGATCTTATCGTTAATAATGTTGACGGGGAAGCCCTGGTATACAGAAATGATGCCCGTGAAAATCAATTGGGCAATTACCTGAAAATTGATTTTGAAGGAACCCCAAAAAACAGGATGGGAATAGGCTCAAGAGTTACGCTGTGGAATGATGGAAAAATGCAAATGGCAGAGCTGACCTTGTCAAGGGGGTATCAGTCTTCTGTGGAACCAATACTCTACTTTGGTCTTGCCAGTCATGAGAAGATAGATTCCTTATGTGTAAAATGGCCCGACGGAAAGGTACAATACCTTACGCAGGTAAGTGCCAATCAAAAGCTGACGTTGCGTTACCCTGATGCAAAGATGCCCGTTTCAGTTCCGGCTGTCAAAGAAAAACTGTTCCGGGAAATTACTGACCAGGTCCAACCCGGCTTCATTCATAAAGAAAACAACTTTAACGACTTCGATTACCAGCCCCTGCTCCCTTACAAATTATCAATGACCGGTCCGGGCATTACAGTGGGAGATGTTAACAACGATCAGCTCGAAGATTTCTTTGTCGGAAACGCATCCAATAGTTCAGGTCAATTGTTCATTCAGGGCAATGATGGAACATTCAGCGTTCAACAGGGTCCCTGGGAAACCGATAACCGGTTTGAGGAAACGGGTTCGTTGTTGTTTGATGCCGACAACGATGGGGATCTCGATTTGTACGTGGTAAGCGGTGGCTATGAGTTTCCGGAAGGATTCAGAAGAATACCAGGACCAGCTTTACCTCAATGATGGCAAGGGTAACTACATGACAGATGAAAAGTCTTTACCGGTAATCACTTCAAGCGGGTCATGCGTTAAAGCATTTGATTTTGACAAAGACGGTGACCTGGATTTGTTCGTGGGTGGAAGACAGGTGCCACAGCAATATCCCTTCCCGGCTCAGAGCTTCATACTCGAAAACAAATCGGAAAAAGGGATTGTAAAATTTGTGGATGTTACCGATAACGTTGCACCTGAACTTTCAGGAGCAGGAATGATTACAGATGCCTTCTGCGCAGATATTGACAATGATACGTGGCCCGATCTGATCGTAGCCGGAGAATGGATGCCTGTTTGTTATTACCATAACGATCACGGAAAATTCAGCAAAACTGAAATAGCCGGGACCAGGGGTTGGTGGTTCAGCATTGAAGGTGCCGATTTCGATAAAGATGGCGACATTGACATTGTAGCAGGTAACCTTGGCTTAAACTTCAGATATAAAGCCAGTTCAGACAAGACCTTTGATGTATTTGCTGCAGATTTTGACCAGGATGGAAAATCAGACATAGCACTTAGCTATTACCAGGGGAACAAACAATATCCGGTGAGAAGCAGATCTTGTTTTCTGGCCCAGAATCCTGGTCTCACCCTTAGATTCCCTACGGTTAAAAGCTTTGCCGAAGCAACGATTTCGGATGTCTATACAAAGAAAGTTCTGGAAGAATCACTTCACCTGCAAGCTGAGACCTTTGCCAGCTGCTATTTTGAAAACGCAGGAAATGGTGAGTTCGTCATGCGTGAACTTCCCAATGAGGCCCAACTATCATCTGTAAATGATATGATCATCGACGATTTTGACGGCGATGGGCATCCGGATATTCTGGCGGCAGGCAATTTGTATAATGTAGAGGTGGTAACCCCAAGAAACGATGGAGGAATTGGAGTTTTCCTGAAAGGAGACGGAGAGGGCCATTTCATGGCTGTACCTTACGAATCATCGGGATTCTTTGCCCCGGGTGACGTAAAAAGCCTGGCGCTAATTCACATCAGTAATAACGAAAAGGAGATCCTGGTTGGGAACAATAATGACAGACTCCAGATATTCAGAGTACAATAAGAATTATAAAAGCTTCCTGTCGAAAAACCTGTGATTATAATATCTTAGGCCCATAGATCATTTGATTCAGATTATGAAATTCCCTTTCTGTTTAGTACTGATAAGTCTTTCACTGTTTTCATGCAGCAAACTTTCCAAAGAAACCTTTGTAAAAATACCCTCTTCCAGGTCGGGGATTGATTTTCTTAATGAACTGGTAGAAAATGATACGCTGAATTACACAAAATTCCCCTACATGTATATGGGCGGAGGAGTTTCGGTGGGCGACATTAACAATGACGGACTGGATGACATTTTCTTCACCGGGAATCTGATTCCCAATAAACTCTACCTGAATAAGGGTAAAATGAAATTTGAGGACATATCCGTAAAAGCAGGTATAACGGGTAATCATCAATGGTTCACAGGTTCAACCATGGCTGATGTGAACAATGATGGGTGGCTGGATATTTATGTTTGCGTTTCAGGGAAATATCCGCCGTCGGATAATTTGCTTTTTATCAATAACAAAGACAATACTTTTACGGAATGTGCAAAAATTTATGGTATAAATGATAAAAGCTCTTCCGTTCAGGCTACCTTTTTTGATTACAACAATGACAGCTTTCTGGATTTATATGTTGCCAATTACCCGATAATACTGGTCAGCATGGGTGCCGAATTTTATCATAACAAAATGATTGAGAATAAATTCGAAGAATCGGGTCATTTATATAAAAATAATGGGAATGGCACATTTACGGATGTGACTGATGAAGCCGGTGTAAGAAATTTTGGTATGTCAATAGGAGTAGTTGCCATGGATTTTAATAATGACGGATGGAAAGATTTATACATATCCAATGATTTCAATCCCCCTGATCTTTTTTATCTGAATAATGGTGATGGCACTTTCAGAGAGACAGTAAAAGAAGCGACATTTCAAACCTCCATTTTTGGGATGGGCCTTGATGCGGCCGATTTCAATAACGATGAGCTGATTGATATGTTCCAGATCGACATGACCCCTGAAGGTCATTTTCGCAGAATGCTGAATGTGATACCCATGAGACAGGAAACGTTTGATCTGAGCGTTGATTTTGGCATGCATTATCAGTATATGCAGAATTCATTGCAGCTGAATAATGGAACCTTTGATGGCATTCCTCTGTTTAGTAATATATCGCTGTTTTCAGGAGTTCCCTATACTGACTGGAGCTGGGGCGGTGTTTTTCTTGATATGAATAACGATGGCAACAAGGATCTGTTTATTGCCAACGGCGTTCTGAGAGACATTAATCACCGTGATATCCTGGCAACTGATCCGAACAGTGTTTATTTCAGACAGGTGAAGGAATACCGTCCGGAGCTTTTCCCAAGTATTCCGGTAAGAAATTATGCCTTTGAAAACAACGGCGATCTGACTTTTACTGATAGATCAGTTTCCTGGGGATTTGAGGAGCCGACTTTCACCAATGGAATGGCATACGGTGACTTCGATAACGATGGCGATCTTGACATAGTTATCAGCAATGTTAATGAGGAATCAGCCATCTATGAAAACAGAGCCGTTCACAAAGGCAATCATTATATTAAAATCAACCTGGCTGGCCCGGGGAACAATTTGTTTGGTTTGGGAAGTATCGTTAAAGTAAAGACCGGTGACGTTACTCAAATTCAGGATCTTACGCTCACAAGAGGATATCAGTCGAGCATGCCCGCTACTATTCACTTTGGTCTGGGTCAGAAAGACACTGTTGATGAAATAACTGTTATATGGCCTGACAGGAAACAACAGGTAATTACGAAGATCCTTGCTGACCAGACGCTTAAAATTGACTATAACGATGCAGCTGCTGCAGAAACTCAGGATACGGAAAAAAAGAATTTCAAAGACATTACAATGCTGTCAGGGATAACATTTGTTCATCGTGAGGATAATTACAATGACTATGAATCCGAAGCGTTGCTTCCCTACAGGTATTCACAGATGGGCCCTGGTTTAGCTGTTGGGGATGTAAACGGGGACAAGCTCGAAGATTTTTACATCGGGAACGGCCAGGGATTTGCCGGAGCTATGTACCTGCAAACTGAAGAAGGTACCTTCAGGGAAATTCCTGGTCCGTGGACAGGTGATTCAATTTATGAAGATACGGGAGCCCTTCTGTTTGATGCCGACAATGACGGGAGACCGGATCTTTATGTTGTCAGCGGAGGAAATGATCACCTGAAGAAAGCAGACTATTACCAGGACAGGTTATATCTGAATACGGGGCAAGGCTTTATTAAAAGCGTCAATATCCTTCCTGCCGGTTTAAACCAGAGCGGCAAATGCGTAAAAGCTGCAGATTATGATAATGATGGCGATCTCGATCTGTTTGTCGGAGGACGCATTGTTCCAGGAAATTATCCACTGCCTCCGAACAGTTACCTGCTGAAAAATAATGGAAAGAAAGGCGCCGACCTGAGATTTGAGAATGTAACGGAAGAAGCAGCACCGGAACTAATGAATCCGGGACTTGTTACTGATGCTGTCTGGGATGACTTTGACAGCGATGGGGATATTGACCTTATTGTTGTCGGGGAATGGATGAAAATCCGCTTTTTTGAAAACTCATCAGCCGTTTTTACTGATGTTACCGATAAACTTGGATTTGGCGAAACAGCAGGCTGGTGGTTCAGTATCAACAGTTGTGATATTGACAAGGATGGTGATAACGACTACCTTGCAGGTAATCTTGGATTAAATTACAAATACAAAGCCACCCAAAATTCAATATTTGAAATATACTCCAATGATTTTGATGTGAATGGCAAGAATGATATCGTACTTGGTTATAGTGAAGGCGGGACATCTTATCCTGTTAACGGTCTTGACGGCACATCCAGGCAGATTCCGGCCATCAGACTTAGGTACAATAGTTACGAAGAATTTGCAAAGGCAACACTCCAGGAGTTATATGGAGAACAAATGTTGAAAGCTTCCTTACATTACAAGGTGAATACTTTTGCACATCATTGGATTGAAAATAAAGGGAATGGAGTATTCAAAATGCATATACTCCCAAACTGGGCGCAATTATCTTCTATTAATGCGATGGCTGAAATAGAGGAAAAGAACAGTACTGCTGTTATTGTTGCCGGCAATTTATACGGTTCGGAAGTAGATACCCCGAGAAATGATGCAAGCATCGGGCTGGTATTGAAGTCAGATGCCAATGGTGAAATACGGGTTATTCCGCCGTCAGAAAGCGGGCTTGCTATAAAAGGAGAGGTAAAAGCAATCGGGAAGATAAAACTGGCTTCAGGAAAAGATGGACTTCTGTTCGCGATCAATAATGATTCACTGAAATTAATTGAACTCGACCTAAATCACTAAAAACTTTTGTCTTGTGACTTTTGTCTTTTGTCTTCTTCAGACCTTCAGCCCTTAGACCCTCAGACCTCAGACCCTCAGACCCTCGGACCTTAGACCTCCTACCTTCCGAATAAAGCATTTAAAACGTCATAGTTCACCGTGCAGTTCTCAATTCTGGCGTTTTCAGCGAGCTGCATTAGAGTTTTGTATGCATCATCCGCGGCAGGCTTCGGCCCTTCTCCTTTCCAGTAATCAATTATCTCCTGGTAGCCATCAGGCATCGAAACATTCATTAACCCGCTTTCGGACTCAACTTTTTTTATCGTCCACCATGCCCAGCCGATATTATTGTCCTCGAAGAGCTTCACTGCTGATCTGTACCAGTCGTTCTTGTTCTCACCTGACTCTCCCATCCAGAAGGGGACATTAAATTCTGACCTGATATCGAGGTACTTCTGGATTGTCTCAACGGTGGTCGGGTTCCAGTATTTATGAAAACTGTAAGCCATATTGTCATCCCACGGTGGGGTCAGGCCAGTATAATCATTGGCAAACTGGTTGCCCTCGATGAAGATGATATGGTTAGTATCAACCTCACGTACCGCTGCAGTGATATCAAGAAACAACTCTTTGAGGGCTGTGTTGCCTTCGAGCGGGTAGTTGGTTTCATTTATCAGATCATATCCTCCTATCCATTCCTCATCCTTGTACCTGTCAGCAAGCTTGCTCCACAATGCCACTGTTTTCTGCCTGTTAAGCTCACTCTCCCACAGTCTTGGTTTTGTCGTGTCTACATCCGCAATGGGTTTGTCGTTGCCCTGACCGCCCGGGGCAGCGTGAAGGTCCAGGATGACGTAAATCTCATTCTCCCTGCACCAGGCAAGCAGGCTGTCAGTCATCTCAAATCCTTTTGCAAGCCATGTATTCTCTCCCTCGACAGGTTCATTCTCCACAGGCAGGGTAAAAAGGTTATAGTGCATCGGCAGCCTTACCGAATTAAAGCCCCATGCTTTCAGGGAATCAATATCTCTTTTAGTGACCATGTTAGCGAGCCAGGCATCGTAAAACTCATTCATCCTCTCCTCACCGACAAGTTCAGTGATTCGGTTTTTGATATCATACTGAGCGATTGCCACACCTGACAGTTTAAGCATATAAGGCTCCTGCAGCATCCACCCGCCGAGGCCGTAACCCCTGAGCAGGACATTCTCGCCAGCGCCGTTCACTATCTTCGTGCCATCGGTATGTAAGAAGTCCTTGTCCTGTTTGCCGCATGACACAAACATTGCAGCTGCCATTAAGAATATCGCTATCCGTTTCATTTTGAATTATTGGTTATGGAGTACTTGTCAATTGGTGAATTTATGAATTATCAGCCAAAATCAAAAGTGAAAAACTGAGTCCCTTCCTGAACGCATATTTTTACCCCACTACTGCCACTTGCCTATTGCCCATTGCCTGATCTATAGTAACTTTAACCTTTATCCTTTAACCTTTATCCTTTTTCTTTGAACCTTTAACCTTGAACTATGAAACCCCGCTCAACCCCTTCCGCCGTAATAATGACTTGTGCCCTGTTACTAACCCTTGGCTCATGCAGGAATGAAAATATCATCACCTTCCGCTCGCTGCTGAAGGAGATGGCCAGTCCGGAGGCTATAACACGATTCCCTGAACCGGCTTACAAGCTTGTTCAACAGAGCTCGTATGACAGGAAGAGCATTCATCCCGACAGTGCAGGGTGGTTCGCCAATGACGACTATACCCAGTTCATCAGGGAAGAAGAAAATGAAGGCAGGCGTGAGTTTGTGATGTTTGAGGCTGAGGGTCCGGGTGCTGTTGTCAGATGGTGGATGACATTCGGAAACGCTGATGCCCTCGAATCATACATCAGGGTATATATTGACGGCGATCCGGCTCCTGTTTTGCAAGGCAGGGCACCCGACCTGGTCGGCGGCGGAATACTGGCTCCTGATCCGCTGAGCGCCTCAGTATCTCCAACGACAGAACTGCAGGCAAGGGGATATAATCTGTACCTCCCGCTACCCTTCGCGAAGAGCTGCAAGATCACCCTGGAAAATGAAGCCGTGATAATCACGCCGGAGAGGCACACTCCGTCGATATATTATAATATCTGCACCAGGCTGTATGAAAAGGGCACAAGAGTTGTATCCCTGAAAAAGGAGATGCTTGTGGCTGACACCCTGGCCATTGCTGAATGTGCATCGGCGCTTCTTCCGGAAAAAGCCGCTGCGAATAAGAATGAATACATAAGATTTTCATCCGGGAAATATGCTCCGGGAACCTCCTCCTCATTCCGGATTAACGAGACCGGCAAAGCTGTTAGCAGCTTCTCCGTCCGGCTTGAAGCCGGTGATACTGCCGCAGCACTCCGGAATACGATGATACGTATATCATTTGACGGAAGGCAGACAGTCAACGTACCTGCCGGCAACTTTTTCGGAACCGGTTACTCAGTTAATCCTTACATTACATATTACAGCAAGGTCGACTCAACAGGACTGATGACTATTTCAAGGTTGATGCCGTTCAGGGACAGCTGTACCATCGATATTCTTAACGGTACTGATGATTCCATCGCCATCTTTGCAGAAGTCAGGACCCTGCCGTATAAATGGGATAACTCATCGATGCACTTCGGAGCCTCGTGGAATGAATACAGGGATATTGAAACAGCGGGGGCCACAGGTACCGGAGGCACCGGCAATCATTTCGATATTTCATTTGTCAGTCTGAAGGGAAAAGGTGTTTATGCAGGCGATGGTGTGACAATATTTAACACAGCCGATGCCTGGTGGGGCGAAGGTGATGAAAAAATATTTGTCGACGGGGAGATTTTTCCCTCCTCTTTCGGAACTGGCACGGAAGATTACTACGGTTATGCATGGAGCAGGCCGGAGCCTTTCTCACATCCTTTTATTTCTCAGCCCATAGGTGACGGTAGCTTTCACACGGGCATGAGTGTCAACATGCGGTACCGTAACCTTGATGCCATCCCGTTCAGCGAATCAATAAAATCTGATATTGAGCTATGGCATTGGGTAAAAACAACAATTGATTATAGTCTGATTTCCTACTATTATGAACTTCCGTAGTTAATCAATTGAACAATAGAACAATAGAACATTTGAACAATCGAACAAACTAATTCAGAACGAATTGCAAAGCTTTCTGACTTGTGACTTTTGACTTTTGACTTCAAAAGACCTTCAGACCTTCAGATCCACTGCCAAGCTGAGAAACAGAGGCGTATCGCCACGCCTTCATGAAGAGCCTGACAAGGAACAGGAGTTGTGTTGCCAGAAAGAACAGAAATATCATTATTCCTTTTTCGGGAATTGACCACGCTGTGAACCACATAGAGCCAAATACGAAGACGACATTCAGATATGAAAATCACCAGCACCGTGGTGTATGATACCCAGAATCTTTTTTTAAGAGCCTTGAACCCTTCTCCGAGGGCTCTGAAGACCTTATGTGAATCGGTGGCAGCTATCCACCTGCGCGAGTAATCAGCTACGAACAGCCAGACAGGCAGTCCCAGTCCCCACAAAATATAAAAGATTTTCATCAGACCTGACAGGGGTGATGAACCTCCCCGAACTGCCAGCATTACCCCTGTAGGGATTCCGATTATCAGAGCAGTGTAAACCCCAATGATCAGGCACATCAGCAGTGCTATCATCAGGAATGGCACGAAGTTGTGTGCTGACGCCTTCAGGAAAGCAGCCACTTTTAATCCGCCCCAGGCGATGGTGAATCTGGTGAAGAGGCCTCCGGCAAAAAAAGTGTACAGGAGAAATCCCGCCAGAACCAGTAAAAGTCCTCCTGTGGTGGCTGAAGACATCAGCTGCCCGAAGGCCTTTCCCATGTCGCCTGCCAGCCCCATGTCAAATCCGTCTGAGAGCTTTTCTGTGGCCATGCTGTCGCCAAAGACAGACTTGAATGAGCTCCTCAGGGGAAGAGCGACAAACATGATCATTACAAGGGTAATGACCCACACAGTAAGCAGAAGCTTATATGATGATGCTGCCTCAACGGCGCCCTTTTTAAGTATTCTGAAAAGATCCATATCCGGGAAATTAAATTGTAATCAGTGAGATCATCATCTGCATGAGAAAGACAAACTTGTTCATCATACGGCGTGAAGCAGTGAATTTCTGCTCCTTGTCTGAGGAGTTATTGATCCTGTTGACGTCAAGGTCAATCTTATCGTACGGGTCTATCTTTGCCCAATCCACCTGCCTGGTGCCTGTGTATTCAATATCCTTGTACCTTGCTTTGCCGTCCCACTCTGCTATCTCTTCCTCGCCGTTATCAAAATGGACTAGTACATTGACAGGTAGTGTTATGCCTCCCAGCCTTTCTATGCTGACCCTGGAAAGGTAGATTGTGTCACCCGCACGGTCACTGCGTTTATATGTCACAGTGTCACCGTCGACTATTCCCGAATAGCTTCTGATTTTCTGACTGCGAATACCGGAGAGTCTGTAATCGCATATTTCATTTCCGTACAGTACCTGGTCAAAGTACCAGTTCATATTCTCCCCGAACTTATCTCCGTGTTCCTGTTTTACAACGTCATTAACGACAGCAATGAAGTCGCGGCCGGATGGATGCCGGAAAGCCCACCGCCTGTAGTATTCACGGAAGATGTTATCCATGGTTTCGGTACCAATCAATCCCTCAAGCGTATGCAGCCATACCGCAGTCTTACTGTACGACATCATGCCATAGGTTCCGTGAGGGTACATCCATGATGGCAGGTCATTCGTTGCCGATTGTTTGGATGGATTCGATATATAACTGATCCTTCCCTGGTCAGTATCTGACATTTTAACGAATGGCAGTCTGATCAATCCATAGCCGTCGCCGTAGGAAGCATCGACTATACGTTGTTCCCAGTATGAGTTGACGCCCTCGTCGAGCCATGGCTCCTCAAACTCATTACTGGCAAGAATTCCCATGAAGTAGGCATGGCCGAACTCATGAATAGTGACCATTTCCGCCATCTTAAGGAACGAAGGAACCATGCCTCCACCTGACGAAGTGAATAAGGTCGTATACTCCATGCCTCCGGCGCCGGAGCCTGAAACAGGCGGATCAACGAAAGTCAGGTGAGGCCATGGGTAAGGTCCCACCCGGGCATCGAGATACTCCAGAGCGTTTATGACTGCAGTGAACTGGTTATCAGCTATTTTCAATCCCTTTTCAGTTGTCATGAGGGTTATATCCACTCCCCTCCACTTTTTTGTCACAACCTTATAACCGGGCCAGGCTGTCCATGCGAAGTCAACAATATCTTCCGCCCTCCATTTTATTGTTTTTGTACTGTCACCGTTATCGGTCTCCTCAATCAGCATCCCTCCTGATCCTGCGACATATTCAGAAGGTATCGTAACAGTGACATTGTACACAGAGTGGTTGGCATAAAACTCGGAATTAGGATGAAACTGGTGGCAGTTCCATCCGTCAGTCTCCCGCTGTCTCATGCCGGCAGTCTCATAGACGCCAAACTTCGGGAACCACTGTCCGACAAAATGAAATTCATCACTATAGCCTGTTCTGACTATGGGTGAAGGCAGTTTTGACTCGAAAACCATATGTAATCGCAGGGTGTCTCCCGGCAGGACAGGTTCGGGCAGGGTAATCTGCAGGACGGTCCGGTCATAAATATTGCTATCGTCAGGTGAAACAAAGCGCATGCCTTTGGACAGATCATTCGCAGAATCATTCGTAATTGACTTTATCTTCACATATCCCCAGCCATCGTCCCCTGCAGCAGACCATCCCCGGTCTGATGCAAATGAGCTTTTGTTGCTGCTGAACGCGTTAAGGTACATATGCAGCATAGCATCGCCGACAGGCTTTGCTGACTTGTTCACCCACCATGCTGTCATCTCACCGCTGACAGTGTGCTTTACCGGGTTAAGGACAGCCTTGATGTCATAGCCTGTGACCCTGTCACTCAGTGGTCTTATCAAGAATTATCTGACCATACAATGCCGGAGGCAGGCAGAGCAGTAAAAGGACAAAATATCTTCTCATTTATTTCCGGATAATGAATAAAGAGATAAATGTAATGCAAAAATTCTCTCTGATTAGTAACTTTGCACATATTTCCGGATTTGTGCAATGGCAAGGAAAAGCACACGCGATATGATTATCGGTGTAGCCGCGGGATTGTTCGGAACAGTCGGGTTACGCAGAACCACCATGGAGACAATTGCGGCTGCCGCGGGTCGTGGCAGGCGTACTGTTTACATGTATTTCAGCAATAAAGCTGAGATTTATGAAGCTGTGGTCGAAGGTGAACTGAACCGGATCATTAAACCTCTGAGAGAGATTGTTGCTTCTGAAGAGCCGTTCGGGCTGGTGCTGCAGAATTACGCTGTTGAAAGGATAAATCTTCTTAACGATCTTGGCAGCCGCAATCCCCTGTTAATGAAAGATTTTGCACAGGGGAACACCAGGGTGGAGAAACTGAAGGAGAGGCTTGTCAGGGAGGAAATGGAGGTCATCACACCGTTTTTCCACAGGCACAGGGAAGAGGTGCTTCTGCCATCAGGGGCCACTGCAGAGGACTGTGCTGCGATATTCATCAATATACTGAGAGGTACCGACAAGCTTCTGGCCCGGGAGGACGGTCACGAAAAAAACATACAGCTATCCCTTGCCGGTGCTGACCTTTTCATCAAAGGTCTTGCAGGCGGATCAGTGAAAGGGTAAAAAGAGAGGCTGTATCAAAATTATATTTATCACTCCATCCCTGACGGTACCGTAAGGGCCACCACTCCTTAAAAGAAGGAGGGGAAATGTCTGATTTATAATATTTTAACTTTCTCCTCCTTAATAAGGAGGAGTACCCTGACCGTAAGCGTCAGGGGGAGGAGGTGACTTTTGAGGCACCCTCTTCCTGGTGAATATATAATTATTTCGCCTGTGTGAACTGTCCCTTCGTCACCCACATCACCACCTCATCTGACAGAGGTTTCACTGCGGGTTTAAGATAACCGACCAGTTTGCCGTTTTCATCAATGAGATACTTCTGAAAGTTCCAGGCTACATCCGAATCGAGGACGCCGTTTGCCGACTTTTTTGTCAGCCACTGATAGAGAGGATGCATGTCATCACCCTTGACTGATATCTTTGACATCATCGGGAAGGTGACACCGTATTTGCTGTCGCAGAATTCCATAATCTCAGCGTTTGTACCAGGTTCCTGACCCATAAAGTTATTGGCAGGGAAACCGATGATGACCACTTTCTGATTATAAGCCTTATGAAGGAGCTCGAGGTCCTTGTACTGAGGGGTATGGCCGCATTTTGAGGCGGTGTTGACAATTATAACCTTTTTGCCTTTCAGGTCAGCGAAGCTGAACTGCTGGCCGTCGATAGTCTCAACGGTAAAGTCGTAGAACGATTTCTGCGACATAGCAGGAGCCATTATGAGTGTCATGATTGCGGCAAAGGTTATTACTCTCTTTTTCATTTTAAATGTTTTAATCAGTTACCTAATAACAAACCTGGTGCCAAAGAGTTTCTCCGGCATTAATAAAAAGTATCCGAGGGGTGAAATTACGAAAATCTTTCTATTTTTGCACATTCTTTGACCGGGGTATAGCGCAGTTGGTAGCGTATCTGGTTTGGGACCAGAGGGTCGCAAGTTCGAATCTTGCTACCCCGACAAATAAAAGCCTGTCCGCAGAATGCGGTGGGCTTTGTTTTTTACTGACGCTCTGACAGCTTGCTGTCAAAAGCGGAAGGAAAAAATAAAGACGGAGCGAACGAAGTGAGTGACAGGCTTTTATTTGCAGTCGAACCCAACTCAAGATCACGACCATCCGCGAGCGGAGGGAGTAATCAACTACCCCGACAAATAAAAGCCTGCCGCAGAATGCGGTGGGCTTTGTTTTTTACTGACGCGCTGACAGCTCGCTGTCAGAAGCGGAAGGAAAAAATAAAGACTGGAATGAGCGAAGCGAATAACAGGCTTTTATTTGCAGTCGAACCCAACTCAAGATCACGACCGATCCTGACACGAAAGTGTCAGGAGAGGGAGTAATCTTAATACCCCGACAAATAATTGTTATATAACCATACCTTCTGCTGTCCGATAAAAATCTTAATGGATAATCGAATATTATAAATTTGACTTTAATCTTTAAGGTATTTACCTTTATCTAATATTAAATTAAACTTCTAAAGGCATTTTTGAAATAAAGGGTTTGTTATTAAAAAAAGGATAAAATGCAAAAAAAGGATCATGTAGAAATCCACGTCAAGCGACGGAATTTCCTGAAGGCGACTGCTCTTGGAAGTGTAGCTATCGGTCTTCCTGTGACAGGTTTTTTTAAACAAGATCCTGTGATACTGAATAGCTGGTACGAACGTCTTGCTGATGCTTTGAACAAGCTTCCCAATTCTTTTCCAAGAACAAAGTCAAACATCGAAATTACCCTTCTAAAGAAGATATTCTTACCTGAAGAAGCTTTCCTTGCAGGTCTTCTGACTGGTAATTATGAACCGGTCAGTGTAATAGCTAAACGTGCCGGACTCGCTGAAGAAGAAACAGCTAACAGATTGAAATCAATGCAAAATCGTGATTTTGTACGCGGTAATGCAGCCAAAGGTATTTACAGGTTATCTCCCTTTATTGTTGGTATTTATGAATCCCAGCTTGAACGGATGGATCACGAACTGGCACATCTTATAGAAGAGTACTTTGATCAGGGAGGTGCAGAGATCATGAGACCCCAGCCTGCAATCCACAGGGTAATTCCTGCCCAGAGCGCAGTAAAGACTGAGTGGATTCTCCCTTACGACAAACTCCGGGAGCTGATGATGTCATGTAATACATTCAGGGTGAGGGATTGCATCTGCCGTTTGCAGCAGGATCTTGAAGGAACCAGGAAATGCACTTTCCCTCTTCACGTGGAGCTGATCTTCTATACCGGCAGAGAGTCTTCTGAACCTCCGGTGCCTCCGTTTGTAACTAAGGAAGAGGCTCTTGCAGTCCTTGATAAAACAGAAAAAATCGGTCTTGTTCATACAGTAAGCAATGTTGCTGAAGGTGTATTTTATGTCTGCAACTGCTGTGGATGTTGCTGCGGGATTCTCAGAGGAATCACAGAATTTGGTATTGAAAAATCAGTTGCGGCAGCTAACTATTATTCCGTTATTGATCCTACGAAATGTGTGGGATGCGGGACATGCATTAAGCGATGCCATATGCATGCAATAACGTCAAAAGATGAGATCTCGGTCGTAGATCGTTTGAAATGTATCGGGTGCGGTCTATGTGTCACAGGGTGTCCTGCCAGTGTCGCTCATTTAGAAAAGAAAACCGAGGAAGAAATTGTTAATCCGCCGGTAGATTTTGCTGCGTGGGAACACGACAGGCTGGTGAATCGTGGATTAGCTTAACCCTTCATACCGCTTAATTATTCTTTTGCCCGGTAACAGCCTTTTTTGCTGCCTCCGGATGAAGATATGCTTCATGATCATATACGATTTTCTCACTTTTTATATCCCAGCTATAATCTGATAAAATATAAGTAATTTTATTTGAACTGAAACCAAGTGAATGAAACAAATTCTATCTGATTTCGATCGCGACCTGTTGGATAAACGCATAAATGAAGCTGAATTACAGACTAAAGCACAGATAGTGGTTGCCATAGTTAAGAGATGTGATAACTACGCAGAAATTCCATGGAAAGCATTTGCCCTGGGTGCATCTGTCGCCGGATTAGCAGTGGTTACAACAGATCTGGTAATGAAGGACTGGGTAACTGACACAATGATGCTGTTATCTGTCACAGCAGTTCTGGCAACTGGTACTTTACTGGCGCTGCTGACATTGATATTTAAAGGATTTGCAAGGCTTTTTCTCCCGAAAAGCCGGAGGGAGTCCGAGACGCGTCAATACGCAGAATCTCTCTTCCTTTCCAGGGAACTTTTTACCACTGAAAGCCGGAAAGGTATCCTGCTCCTTGTTAGTCAATTTGAGCGGCAAGTGGTTATCCTGCCTGATACAGGGGTCAGGAAATGGTTAAGTGCTGATGTCATGAAGAAAATTATCTCCAAAATGACACCGCATCTTAAACAAAATAAGGTGAAAAATGCCATGGAGACCGGCCTGAATGAAATTGTCGCAGCACTATCCCCGCCTGTGGCAGAAGGGCCTGATAAAAACGAGCTGTCAAACGAAATTATAGAGGAGGATGGCGTATGAATAAAATTTGATTTTCTCTGCTACTGATTGCGTTATTTGCTACAGCCCAGGTTTCCGATTGTGCTGATATCCCCTATTTGACCGGCCGGGTTAACGATAATGCCCGGATCATGTCTGAGGCCACCCGCAATTCACTCAGTGAGAGGCTAAAAGAACATGAGATCAGGACAACAAACCAGGTCGTCATCCTGACGGTACCTTCACTCGAAGGTGAAAGTATAGAAGATTACGCATATAAGGTTTTCAATGAATGGAAACTCGGGCAGAAAGACAGGGACAACGGTATTCTGATTGTCGTTGTGCCGGATGAAAGACGGATGCGCATCGAGGTGGGCTATGGCCTTGAAGGCACATTACCGGATATTTTAGCGGGCCGTATTATTCAGAACATTATGGCGCCCCGGTTCAGGGAGGGAGATTTTGACACCGGGATTACCGAAGGTGTTAATGTCGTTATTACTATTCTTGAAGGTGCAGATCCAACCATAGTGGATGGCCTGGCCGAAACATCCGGTTCGACGGAAACTTCAAACTTTGCAGATCTTGAAAGTCCGGATATACCTCTCGGCATGCGTATCCTTTTAGGAGCATTTATTTTTGGAATTATCGGATTGTTCACCATACTGGGAATTTTAACTCCCGGATTTGGATGGTTCATGTATCTGTTCTTAATACCCTTCTGGGCTATGTTCCCGGTTGTTATTGTTGGTACAAAGGGTGCTCTGATCTGCTTCTTCACTTATCTAATCGTTTATCCGGTGGCTAAGCTGTATTTAAAAAACTCCCCCTGGTATGAGAAAGCACAAGGCGACTTAAGGACTAAAGGAAAGGCTTCAATCGGAGGCTTTACGTTTACATCGGGTGGCTCAGGCGGTTCATCCGGTACCGGTAGCTCAGGAGGCGGCTTTTCAGGAGGCGGTGGGTCATCAGGAGGCGGAGGAGCCTCAGGAGGGTGGTAGCTGGATCAAAGCCAGACCCTCTGTCTTGCCCCGGAGTGTCCATTCACTTACCAAGGATTATTTCTGTCTGAAAAATATTTAATAAAATTAACTTTGATCTAACTCTTACCCTTCGTACCGGCAAATCAACTTCTGAAATAGTAAGCCGAAAAAATATAGCCAATATGAACGATCAGATCCTTGAAATCAAGACAGCCCTTCAAATCCTGAGACCTGCCCATGATGTATTTGAAGCAATTGTTGATCCCAGATGTCCGGAAGTTATTTACCTTTTTCGTTATAGAAGAATGAAAGTGCACCCGAGGGACACTTTTTCACCTGCTCAATAACTCTTTCTGCAGATGCTCCGCTTGGATTAATCCACTTTCTGACAGCCGGATTGAACACCTCGGGCAATTGCCTGAAACAGAATGTGGCATGCTGGCACAATTCAGGCTGCCATACAACAGTAATTTCATCGTTTGCGTAATTTATTTTTTTCATGGCACTTTTTGCTTTTATCTGATAAAATTAGTGTATTCTTTCTTTTCTTTTTTTGGCGGGTCAATCTTACTCGCTGTAGCTTTTTTCATTTTTAACAACCATGCCATATTCTTCCCTAATACCCGCATAATCTGTTTTCCTTCACCATCTTTGGCAACCTCGCCGGAACCTGAACCATGAATTACATTCCAGTAATTTGATGTCGCAATAATCATTTCGGAATATGCAAGATAATGATTCAGGCTATCCAGGGTAGCCGAACCTCCTGTTCTTCTGACTGCCACGACAGCAGCTGCAACTTTATGGCGTAATAAGTTTCCGTTTGATCCTGAAACAAAAAATAACCGGTCCAGAAAACTTTTCATCGTACCTGCTACGCCTGAATAATAAACCGGTGAACCCAGGATAATACCATCAGCCTTCTTTATTTTCTGTATCCATTCGTTCAGGTCATCTGTTTTAATGACGCACTTTTCATCTTTGTTTTTAACACATTTGCGACAGGCGGTGCAACCATGTATCAGTTTATGGCCGATGTGAAGTATCTCAAAATCAATACCATCTGCTTCCAGTTCATTGCCAACCATGTTTAATGCATGAAAAGTGTTTCCTTTTTTGTCAGGACTTCCGTTTATGGCTATTACTTTCATTTTATAAAATTTATATTTCTGCGATTAGCTTGCTATAGAATTTGCACAATTTAGGAATAATTGGGAAGCTTAAGCCCCGGGAAAATGTTTAGCCGCAGGACAAGGCATCGTGGTGTAGTTTATGGAATTGCTTTTTATCTCTCAGCTGAAATTGACTGATTTAAAAGTTAAAATCTATCTTTAATAAAAATAACCTTCTGACCTATGAAATTCATTTTCCGACAAATTAAAAAAGCAGTGCTGTTTTTAGTTTTAATTACAGCCTGCACCTCCGTTTACGGGCAAATCCCTGTAAAAGGAAAGGTAATCTCTGCTGAGGATAACCAGGGCTTACCTGGTGTTTATGTCCTGATCAAGGGTACCGGTCAGGGTGCTGCATACAGGCTCTGACGGCAGTTATAACATTACTGTCAGGAGTGCTGAAGATGTGCTTGTGTTTCGCTTTCTTGGTTACGTCACCCAGGAAATAGCTGTAAATAACAGAACTGTCATAGACGTTGTGCTGGAACCTGATATTACAGCTCTTGAAAGTGTAGTCGTAATGGGATACAGTTCCAAAAAACGAAGTGAAATTACAAGTGCGGTAACAACACTTTCTGCTGATAAATTTATGGATGTTACGACCAATGACATCGGAAGCATGCTGCAGGGAAAAGTCTCAGGCATCCAGGTCATCAACAGTTCCGGCGCTCCGGGGGCAATTTCTGAAATCCGCGTCAGGGGAATCTCATCATTCAGTGCACCACAGGGACCACTGTATGTCGTAGATGGAATTATAGGCGGATCTTTTGATCCCAATGACGTTGAGACAATAACAGTGCTTAAAGATGCCGGGGCAACAGGAATGTACGGTTCTCAGGCAAACGGAGGAGTTATAGTAGTTACAACCAAGCAAGCCAGGTCAGATAAGGCCATGTTCGAGTTTAAGGCAGTCGATGGATTTCGCATAGCCGATCATGGAAATGTAAAAATGATGGACAGTAAAACCTTATACTCATATCACCGGGAGTATTTCCGTGATCCGGTGCTGTTTGTTGTGGATGACAGAAAATTCAAGGAAGAAAGGCCAGAATCCCTGCTCGATGTTAATACTGACTGGCTGTCTGAGACCTTTAATCCTGCACTGGTACAGAACTACTTTCTGTCAGTTTCAGGCAAAGCAGAAAAACTCTCCTATTACCTGGGAGCGTCTTATTACAATGAAAATGGAACTTTTATCAATTCCAATTATCAGCGTGCCAATCTCAGGGCGAATACAGCATACAAATTCTCTGACAGGGTTTCTCTGACAAACAATATCAATATAAGCGGATCGAAAAACATTGGCACCGATTATATGAATATCTATTATGCATACTCTAGCATGCCATGGGATGATCCTTATGATGAGAATGGCAATGCCAGAAGCTTCAAAACCGCTGAAGATATATGGTCCAAGGATAAGATAAATCCTATTCAGGCTGCAGAAAATTCAGAGCTGAGCAATAAAGCTTTTGGCTTTGATTACGATATTACCCTGAATATTAAAATTCTGAAATGGCTAACATTCTCCTCATCAAACAGGTTGAGTGCCTACTCCTCAATGGATCAGACCTACTACTCTAAAGCAGCTGATAATCTTTCATATTTTGGAACAGGGTACGTAAGCTCCCAGAGCAGCCTCAATTATGGCGGAATAACTACGGACTTACTGAAATTTAATTTCGACAAGGCAGATAATTCATTCAGCGGACTGGTAGGATTTGAAGCCCAGGCAGGGAATGATGATTATATCTTCGGGTCAGGCATGGGTATCCCCGAAGGGCTGAGAGTTCCCTCTGTTGCATCAGGTCAGTACATGATTGAGGGTACACCTTCCAGGTCGGTTATGCAATCAATCATATCACAGGTAAACTATAATTACCTTCAGAAGTATTTCCTTTCTGCTTCTTACCGCATAGACCAATCGTCACAGTTTGCACCGAACAAAAGAACTGCAATGTTCCCGAGTGTTTCTGCTGCATGGTTGGTCAGTAATGAAGATTTCATAAAAAATATCCCTGCAGTCTCAAATCTTAAACTCAAGGCCAGCTGGGGTAAAACAGGGATGAAGGATATTGGGCCGTACCGGTATATGGAAATGTTCAGTTTCTCCTCCCAGTATGACGGCCAGCCGGCAGCTGTCCCTACCCAGATGGCCAATCCCGATCTCACATGGGAACAAACTGATCAGTATAATATCGGACTTGAAATCGGATTATTCAAAAGGATGGATATTGAAGTGGATTTCTACAGGAACATGACAAAAGATCTGCTGGTTGAAAGAGCATTGCCTCCTTCGGGTGGTTTCAGAACCCAATGGCAAAACATTGGTGAAGATTTGAATACCGGAGTTGAGTTAAGCGTGTCCGCAGCTATTGTTAAAAGCAGCAATTTCACCTGGTCAGTGGATTTTTCGGGCAGTTATAACAGGAACGAATTGTCAGGATTTGGAAATGATACAATCCTGACCTCCAATTCTTATGGTGTGACTCAGATTTACCATGACGGGGCTCCTTTATATTCATGGTATGCTAAAGAATTCTACGGAATTGATCCGGCTGACGGAACAATGCTCTGGGTAGGCAATGATGGTGAGATAACACATGAATACCAGGATGCCAGATACATAGAATATGGAACCCCAATGCCTAAGTTCCAGGGGGGATTTGCAACTGACCTCAGCTACAAGGCATTTTCATTGAGAGGGAATTTTTCCTACCTGTCAGGTAATAAGATATTTAATTATTTCAGGAGATATGTCGATCATGATCTGCAGGAGACACAATTCAATGTTATGATGCCGCGTGATGACTACAGGCTGTGGCAGAAACCTGGTGATATAGCA
Organism: uncultured Bacteroidales bacterium; assembly: GCA_963719235.1. Taxonomy (GTDB): domain Bacteria; phylum Bacteroidota; class Bacteroidia; order Bacteroidales; family VadinHA17; genus SR-FBR-E99. The sequence continues at coordinate 33,468 of CAVRBS010000016.1, read as the reverse complement.
ACAAAACCGCTGCCGCAGAACGCAAGAAATTCATTCGATCCTTCGACACGTTTCATAGACGATGGCAGCTTCCTGAAAGTAAGGAATATCACACTTTCCTATGAGCTTCCTCAACAGGCGTTGTCAAAACTAAAACTCAGTGGCATGACTGTTTCCATCGCCGGGGATAACGTCTATACCTTTACCAATTTCTGGGGGCAGGATCCTGAAGTTTCTATTGATCCTGGTTATGGAAATCTCCCGGGGTATGCTGAGTTCAAATATCCGAATAACCGGCAGTATGTTATAAGCCTTAACATACGTTTCTGACCTTAAAAAATACAGATATGAAGAAGATATATAAATACACAGGACTGCTGCTCATGGCATTTGCACTCACAGAGTGTGAACTGGATGTAATACCTCAGGATGCCCTCACCAGTGACCAGATCACTACTACCTCCGACGGATTGTCAAGTCTTGTCAATGGTTTATATGCCATTTTTAAAGAATTGAGTGGCAACAATTGCTATCTCCGCCAGTATTATCAGATGAGTGATTTTGCAAGCGATGATATTGTTTGTGCGTACAAAACAGAGGACGACCTGATTAACAGCTTCAGGTATAAGGACAGAAGCGCTGAAAAGTCAAATATCAATTATTTCTGGGAAATGTCTTACAAAATCATATATGGGGCAAATGTCGCAATATCAATGGCCGATCTGAAAGGTGATGATCCTTTCACCAATCAGCTGAAGGGAGAAAGCTATTTTCTCAGGGCATTTGCAACCCATAACCTTGTGCGTTTTTTTGCCAAACCTTACAGTGACGCAAATAAATCAGCGCCCGGGGTAATTATCCGGGACAGCAAGTCTGACAATATGCCTGAGGCAAGAGCAACTCTTGAGGAAACTTACAGATATATTATCAGCAGCCTCAAAACTGCAGAATCTGTTATGAGTGAGGAAATGCCTTCCGAAAGGGATAATGAAAACCACAGGTTTGCAAGTATCTACTCAGTCTGGGCAATGCTCTCACGCGTTTACCTGTATAAAGGTGAGCTGGATAGCTGCATTTTATATTCTGACAAGCTGATCGATTCAGAAATGTTCAGCCTGGAAACACCGGAAAGTTATCCGGAATATTTTGCCTCTGCAAAATCAGGATCTGAAAGTGTATGGATTATCCCGTACAACCTGATCGATGACCAGCTGAACGGATCAGTGGCATCAATGATTTTTAACGGCAACAATTGCTGGGCCGAGGAAGGAGCCAGTTCCTCGATACTCGAAGACATGGGCTTTGGGACAAGTATGACCGATATTGATCAGCGGTGGAAATACATTGTAACAGATGCCGCTGTTGTCAAAAACGGAGTTAATATGTTCTATATCAGCAAATTTTCCGGACAGGACGGGTCCCCAACACTTAGCTCTCCTGTCATGTTCCGCCTGGCTGAGATCTATCTGAACAGAGCAGAAGCATACGCTAAAAAAGGTGATGTTCCCGGCGCTGTTGCAGACCTGAACTGGTTGCTCGAAAACCGGCTTATTGTTCCTGAAGGTGAAAGTATTGACGATTACCTGTATGATGAAGGATCAATTACCAGCCGGAGAAATTGTCGATGTGGTACTTAAGGAAAGAAGGATTGAGCTGGCATTTGAAGGACACCGGATATTTGACCTTTTAAGGAACGGAATGGACGTTACCCGTAATTACTGGGGTTTCCATCTTGACACTTATAACGGTGTGCCATCCGGAAGCGAACCTGGCATTGCCGCTCCTGGTGTATTCTTTAGCTTTAATGATCCTGAATTGATTTACCCGATCCCATCAAGTGAGATCAGTACAAACAAGCTTTGCGTACCTAACTAATAATTCAAATGCTATGAGATCCTACAAAAAAATACAAATATTTATTGCTGCATTTCTGGTACTTATACCAATGTCATGCAGCAAAATGGGGGAATATAATCTCGAAGATACGCCCCCGCTGGATTTCCGTTCATATTATGATGGATTAAATGTGACTTTCGCCAATGCAACGGAAGGTGCAACAGATATTTCATGGGATTTTGGAGATGATTCACCTGTTGTTCCCGGTGATTTAGTTGAACATACTTACAATGCGATAGGTAATTATGTTATTACCATGAATGGATCAGTTGGCGGCACATTCATATATTTTTCATACCGTGCTGAGGGTTGACAAAGCATCTGTAATTGATCTTGAGGATGGCACTTTCGAAGACTGGAATGGAAGTGACATATCCGGATTTCCTGCTTTCAGGAAAGGGTGCAATTACTGCCGGCAAAGTTGATTATGATGCCAATTACCTTTATATCTATGTTGAATTTGACTCGATTGCAGAGGATGCCGGTATAATAGATCATATATTCGGCGTATATATGGATGTTGACAATTCTGTTTCAACCGGATTCTCAATGAAAGAAATGGGTGTTGATTACGGATGTGAAGGGAATTTATACGATGGAGGATGGTGGGCCCCTAGTATTGTCGATATGGTCAATGGAGACCCGGGCTGGCCCTTTATGGGTTTTGAAGATGAAAATGCAATTAAACCCGGTTATATTGTCAAAGAAGGCAATACGATAAAAATGGAATTCGGCGTTTCACGGGAAGTCTTTAAAATCAATTCCGATGCCATGTCATTTTCCATGAGTATTATGAATTCTGACTGGTCTGACGTCGGGAATCTGGTCACACCCTTGCCTGATTTCAGTGAAAAAATCCCTGTAATGATGAATAAGAGCAGCAAGTAGCAGTCTGAATCAGATAGTATGAACACAACCCTTCAACCTAAAAGTTCGCCTTTTGCCGACAGGGTAACCTCCGTGGATTTCTTTCGCGGATTTACAATGTTCCTGCTGGCAGGTGAAGCTTCCTTGCTTTATGAAAGGTTCCTGGAATTTGATAATCGTTTTATTCAATTTCTTGGAACACAACTCAGCCATCATGAATGGCATGGATTGCATTTCTGGGATCTGATACAGCCTTTTTTTATGTTTATTGTAGGGGTTGCCATTCCGTTTGCTGTAGCTAACCGGCTAAAGAAAGGGGACAGCAATAAGACAATTACCCTTCATGCATTTAAGCGTGCATTCCTGTTGTTGTTTTTCGGATGGGCTCTGTATGTCATCGAAGCAGGGGAATTGGTCTTTCAGTTTCAGAATGTTCTTGCCCAGCTGTCAGTGACTTATATTGTGGCGTTTCTGATAATGAAAAAAAGCTTCAGATTTCAATTGATCTTCACCCTGGTGATACTGCTATTGATTGACCTGGCATACCGGTTCTTCCCGGTTGAAGGATTTAATCATCCCTGGGTAAATTACGAAAATCTGGGGGCATGGGTCAATAACAAGATAGAAGGTGTCGATAAAGCCAGCACCTGGGCAACATTGAATTTTGTCTCTACAACAGCTCATACGGTCTGGGGTGTTCTCTGCGGCAAGCTTCTGATGAGTGATAAAACACCCGCTAAGAAGATTCAGATTTTGCTAATTGCGGGCGTTTCGGCCTTGATTATCGGATACTCCCTCGATCTCCTGAACATAACTCCTATTATTAAGAAGATCGCCACATCTTCATTTGTATTTGCTAGCGGAGGATGGACCATATTGGCTCTCTGTTTCAGTTACTGGCTGATTGATGTAAAAAAGCTTTTTGCCAAAGGATCCAAAATGTTCATAATAGTCGGGATGAACAGCATCTTCATATATATGTTTTTTTCACTCGCCGGAGCGAATTTTATCAGCAGAATGATCGCCCCGTTCAGTAAGATGTTGTTTTCGTGGTCAGGGGACCTGACAGTGGAAGTAATCACCAGTCTGTCTGTATGGGCGGCAATGTGGTATCTCTGTTACTGGCTCTATAAAAATAAATTATTTATTAAAATTTAATTCTACAGGCAATACTCTGATTTTAAATTCCATACATTCATAAAAAGAGAAATCCTGGCATGAGCGAAGCTTATGCCAGGATTTTATGTGCAGCAATTATTTCTTTACGGCTCCGGCAGCTGTATCAGAATTCAATACCCACAGATACCTCGAGCATGCCGAAAGGTTTTATCTCTGTGCCTTCATGCGGCGTGTGATCAGCATTGTCAGGATCGGTATTTTGCCAGACAAACTGGTTTCTTTCTGCTCCTGCGTAAATCCCGGCGTTTACAAATAACCCTTTCCTGATGAATTTATCAAACGCCCTGTTCGATCCGGGAATGTTCTTCTCACTAAACCTGAACCTGTATCCGCTGTTAAGCATGAGTATCATCTTCTTGTTGTCCTGACTCCACTCGTTGACATAATCTTCCTGGTAAAGGGCATCTGCCATCTCATATTCAAACAGGATGCCTGCGTATGCCTTATCCTTCTTTACATCAAAGAAATAGAGTGGTCCCCCACCAAAGGCGATGCCGGATAATTTGTCAGGCCTTCCGCCACGGTCGACATCAGCCTCATAAATCATTTTAGTCAAAGCGCCAACAGAGGGAAAACGTACATGGGCGTTAAGTGCAATATGCCGTGTAAAATTGTACTCGAGACTGACTACAGGTCCGAACTGAACAAACCCGAGCAGATTTGAATGCAGTGCCCATCTCGGAAAGTTATTCGCAGCGGATTTAGGCTTATAGTTCTTGCCTACTTTGCCCGGGTAATCCTGTTGAAACGGTTCGAAGGACCAGGGTTCCTCTCCGCTGACAATTATCGAAGTCGAGATTAAGACTATCAGAATCAGAACTTTCTTCATTGTATAAAGTGTTTTCAAAGGCTAAAGTAGAAAAACGTCAGCCACACAAGGATATTTCATTTAAAACTAATTATCTGACAGTAGCTTTATTCTGCCGGGGGAAGAAAAAGAGCATTGAATAACAGTTTGTATGTAGCAGGCGTCGATGCCCTGAACTGCGGATTAAAAGCATAAAGTACAATCTGTCCTTTGCCTTTCTTAGCCAGAGCATGGCAGCCATATCGGATATCTTTTCTTCGTTTTCGCCAAAACCGCTTATGATCAGATCGTCATCAGGGAAAACTCCTATCACCCTTCGGTCCATGTCAAACCGGGGCACACTGGTGGAAAAGAGAGGCTGTCCCCTGAAGAATATCCCCGTTTCGGACGGCATACCGTAGGTGAGCGGATGATCCTGTTTCACCGTCATACGGACCCATGAACCCGGAATGACAACCCCGTCTTTCTGTGCCTGCTCAGCAACATTTGTAAAAGGAAGGATAAACTCTTCCTTCTTCTCACCGTCAGTTATCTCGAGCATGCCTGCGAAAGAGGTCGGTCGACTGACCCCATGAAATTACCTTACCGCCATTATTAATGAACAGCATGAGTTTCTCCAGTCCTTTCTTTCCCATTCCCTTCTGGTAATCGGGATGATAATTACTCATGGCGGATCTGGTTTCTGTGCCGGGTTTGCCGTTCATGAGCAGTGCCTTGCTCGATGAGGGGAAGATAATGACATCATAATCCTTTGTCAGATCGGCCTTTTCAAATTCGTCAGGCCGGATGACGATGTAAGGTAATTTATATGAATCAAAAAGATACCGGGTCCAGCCGGCATCCATGTCGCTGAAGTAAGTCTCCACCAGAGCTATCCGGGGCATAGTGACTTCAGTAAGGGTGAGCTTGCCGGCCTGTTCAGCAAATCCCGGTTCCGCGAGCGATTCTTTAACTATCCTGTTAAGCAGGGCTTCATCATCTCCCTGGATGACGAAGCTGCCTTTGCCGTAGACCTTCCCGTTAATCTTTGCCTCCTGGCTGAGCCGGCTCACCTTCAGTCCGTTCTGCATCGCAATAAAAGCTGCCTTGAAGCTTCCGTTGCTTGTTGCCGGAAACACTGCCGGCAGTTTATAGGTAGCGGCTAACGGATAATACGTTCCTGTCAGCGGTCTAAGTAAATTTTCGAAGGCAAGGTCACGGGTTTTTATCTCGTGGGAGACAAGTCCTCTGTGAAGAGGCAGCGACCAGCTTGTGATGTCATAAGGACGGATCATTTCGCCACCGGTGCTGTAATGTCTTACCGGATACTCCTGCTTCTCCATGACCTCCTTGATAAATGCCCTGAACGGTTGTGCCAGCGGGTAGACGATGTCTCCCTCCTTAAGGTTGATGCCGTCAAGGGTATAATTCTTTGACAGCCTGAAAGCGCCGACCCCGTGCTCGGTCATAAGGGCGGCCAGGCTGATGAGCTCGCTCTGGTCAGCCTGTTCTGCCGGAACAACATAATAATACGGAGGCTGTGTCTTTCCTTTCTCCACCTCCCTCCTGCACAGGTCATTCCTGAACTTAAGGATATCGTTTTTCAGCAGCGATGCGGTCTTGATGATTGAGAATGTCGATCCGATCTCCAGCTTCACGATGTCACCCAGGCGCCACCATCCGCCGGGCCACGGCATAGGGAAGCTGACACTCTTCTCATATTCTGCAAGTCCTTTTCCGCTGGCCTGCAGTTCTCCCGGCTCTATGTAGATAGGGCTGGCTTCTTTCACGCTTGCGGCTTCGGTGAGCATGCCTATGACATTCTTCCAGTTGGATGTTGAAGTCCCTCCCGGCCAGTAATCGTCAAAGATCATCTTCTGTCCCACTCCTGCCAGTCCTTCATTTGTCAGGTCACGCAACATGTTTGTACCAAACACTCCCATCCACGCCCATAACTCCGCATCAACATTTTCAGCAATCGGGTCATGTGACGGAGGCACAAAATAGCGGATACCGGTTGATCCCATCTGATGCTTCTCTACCGCTACCTGCGGAAACCAGTCGAGGCTGTATATCCTGGATATCGCCCTGGTATCTTCCTGCGTGAGACTGACAAAATCGCGATTATTGTCATGTCCAACGTATTTATGATAAACCCCCGGCAACGAGGCTCCCTCATACTGTGTGCCCTTGTATTTCTTATAGTTCTCCACAACAAGATCCATTCCGTCGGGATTATGATTTGGTACCATCATGTAAACGACATCCTCAAGGTAACGTTTTACCAGGGGGTCATCCGTCGTGATGAGCTTATAGGCTATAAGCGGGGCTGCCTGGCTCGGCGCCACCTCTGTTGAGTGCATCGACAATGTGGCAAGAACGAAGACCCTGCCATTAGTTATGTTATCAAGCTGTTCTTTTTCCGTAAGGCCCGGGTCAAGCGCCAGCACCTTGTTAATCTCACGCAGCTTGTCAAGATTCTTAATATTCTTTTCAGACGATATGAAAGCTATGTACATTTTTTTACCCATCGGGCTCTGTCCGTTCTCAATCATCTTCAGCATCGGTGATGCCTTGTCAAGCTTCATGAAGTAATCAATCAGCTCCTCATAATTGAAAAGCATGTAATCGGAACCCGGAACAAATCCGAAGTGTTCTTCAGGAGTGATGACTGAGGACTGGGCAGATACCTGTGGAACAATCAGGCCGCTGACAACAAGTATTATACTAATTGTCAATAGTTAATTCTTTTCATAATCCTAAATAGCGCTGTTGAAGGTGTCGCCCTGGCTCATGTCGCCTGTCTCCCATCCTTTGCGAAGCCAGCTTGAGCGCTGTGCTGCGGAACCATGGGTGAATGCATCAGGAACAACACGGCCCTGGTATTTTTTTGCAGCACATCATCGCCGATGGCTGAGGCAGCGCGAAGAGCTTCTTCAATATCGCCGGCCTCGATTGTTCCCAGCATCTTGTCGGCATAATGAGCCCATACCCCTGCAAGGAAATCGGCCTGCAGCTCCAGTCTCACAGTGAGCTGATTGCCTCTTACCTCACTCACCTGGGCGCGTGCTTTGGTCACCTCCTCAAGTATTCCCATCTGGTTCTGCACATGATGTCCTATCTCATGAGCAATCACATAGGCAATAGCAAAATCACCGTATGCTCCGTATTTTGCCTGCAGGTCATCGCAGAAGCTAAGATCAATATAGACTTTTTCATCGCCGGGGCAATAGAAAGGACCGCTGGCGGCAGTTGCATAGCCGCATGCCGACTGCACCTGATCCCTGAAGAGAACGAGCGTGGGCTTACGGTATGTCGATCCCGACTGGGCAAAAATCTGTGTCCATATCTCCTCAGTATCTGCAAGCACAACCGAGACAAACTGTGCCATCTGGTTTTCCTCTTCAGTTGCCTCAACAGGTCCTGATGTTGTCTGGGAGCCTGTCTGTTCAATTAAACCTGACGGATCACCGCCAAGAAGCAACACGATAAGTACTATAACTATTGTCCCTACTCCGCCGCCGATAACCTTGGTTCCTGTACTCATTCCTCTACGGTCTTCGACATTATCGCTGCCGCGTCGTCCCTGCCATTTCATGCTGTCTGGTTTTAGTGTTTATGACTTGATTAAAACGAAAAATATTAAATCATTCCAAATTTAATAATTTTTGCTGGTGAACAATTTCACCCGCTCTATGTTTTAATTGAAAATCAATATTTACTATAATGAAAACAAAAGCAATCCTGATTACCACACTAATTCTAAGCTTAACATTAACAAACCAAAACACTATGGCACAAGGATACACTTTCCCGCAGCTCCCTTATGCATACAATGCACTGGAGCCTTATATTGACGCCCAGACGATGGAGATACACTATTCAAAGCATCACAGGGCATATTTTGACAACTTTGTCAAGGCAGCAACAGAGAACAAAATCGATAACCTCTCACTTGAAGATATCTTTTCAAAGGTGAGTACCCTGCCTGCAGTGATACGTAATAATGGTGGCGGACTTTACAATCATGACCTTTTCTGGAAGGTGATGGGTCCGAATGCCGGTGGTCAGCCTGATGGAGCTTTGCTGGAAGCTATAAATAAGACTTTCGGGTCGTTTGACAAGTTCAAATCTGATTTTGAAACTGCAGCGAAAACCCAGTTCGGTAGCGGTTGGGCATGGCTCTCAGTTGACGCTGAAGGCAAGCTGTTTGTCTCACAGACACCTAACCAGGATAACCCCCTCATGGACGTTGCAGCAAAACGCGGCAAACCGATACTTGCTCTCGATGTATGGGAACACGCTTACTACCTGAAGTATCAGAACCGCAGACCTGAGTATGTATCAGCATTCTGGAATGTGGTGAACTGGAAAAAGGTTGCAGAACTTTATAAGGAAGCGCTGAATTAGTCTCTGGCTGATTTGCTACCTTGCATCCTGTTTCAGACAGGAAAATGGCTAACGATTACCTCATAGATGCAAAGGGTCTTCACAAACACTTTAAAAAGGTAAAGGCTGTTGACGGTGTCGATTTCTCACTTGCCAGAGGAGAATACGTAGCACTGCTCGGGCCCAACGGGGCAGGAAAAACTACCCTCGTTGAAATGATAGAAGGTATCAGGACCCCTGATCAGGGACAAATCCTTGTCAGGGGTCGTTCATTGAATGAGGATAAGTCAGCTTTATACGGGCTCCTGGGAATCTCATTCCAGGAAACACGCTTCCTTGAAAAAATAACAGTACTTGAGACCGTCCGTCTCTTTGCCAGTTTCTATAAACAGCCTGGCGAGAAGATCGGGAAGGTCATCCATCTTGTCGGCCTTGAGGACAAGAAAGATGCTTATACAAAAAACCTGTCAGGCGGACAGCGGCAGCGGCTTGCCCTGGGCATATCACTTCTGAATGACCCTGAAATACTTATTCTTGATGAGCCGACAACAGGACTGGATCCTTCTGCAAGAAGGGAGATATGGGATATTCTCCTGAAGCTTAAGAAAAACATGGGCACGTCGCTCATCCTCACAACCCATTACATGGAGGAGGCAACACAGCTTTGCGACAGGATAATCATTATGGACAAAGGCCGCTTCCTGGCAGAGGGGTCGCTCAGCAGCCTTATCAGCAGAATGAACATGCCTGATGTGGCTCTGTTTACCGTTGAGGGAACCATACCTGATGATCGTCAGACTAACCTGAATGGGATTGTCATCCGGTGGGATAAAGAGAAAAGAAGAGGCAGATGCGAGCTGAAGAACGTCGCGGTGGATCTGCCGTTCCTTTTTGCCTTTCTTGAAGATAATAACCTGAGACTTGATTGATTTTGAACATACTAAGCCAACGCTTGATGATGTGTTCCTGTCAATGACAGGCAGGCGTCTCAGCGAAGAAACAGAGTGAATATGCGAAGGAACGAACTCTGGCAGTTGATAATCATACATTTCAAGGAGTTGCTCCGTGAACCGGGAGTGCTCTTCTGGGGTATCGGATTCCCTATTCTGATGGCGTGGGGTCTTGGAATTGCCTTTACCGGAGAGAAGGAAACAAAGAAAGATATTGCAATTGTAAACTTCGGGGAAGAAAATAAATTGTCACTTTTCCTGAAAGACCATGCTGAATTGGATAAGGATGGCAGATTCCTGCTTACAATCAATGACCCGGTCTTTGGCAAAAACATATTCAGGTTTGAACCGATTGATTCTCTTGATGCAACCTTGGGTGTCAAGCGTGGCATCTATCAGCTTATGATGGATAATAAAGGTGACAGCACTGTTTTTTATCTTGATCCGGCCAATCCTGAGGCAAGGCTGCTGCAACTGCAGTTAGCAACGCTGCTGGGTGAAAGACATGAGGATGATACATTTTCGGGCGCAAACACCATTACGCTGGAAGTAAAGGGAACCAGGTACATCGATTTTCTTGTGCCGGGACTTATTGCCATGAACATAATGATGGCATGCATGTGGGGCATGAGCTGGACCATCATAGAGCGAAGAAAGGGAAACATGCTCAGGCGGATGATAGTGACACCCGTCCGCCGGCAGAATATCCTCCTGGGACTGATGACCGCCCGTGTCACGATGAACTTTGTCGAAGCCGCCCTGCTGATGCTGTTTGCCTGGATCTATTTCGACATTGATATCCAGGGGAGTGTGCCGGCTCTGATAATGGTATTTGTTGCAGGGAATATAGCATTCACGGGGATAGCTATAATCACATCCTCCCGGACATCAAACACCGAGGTAGGAAACGGTATTATCAACTTCGTCAATATGCCGATGATGATCCTTTCAGGCATCTTTTTCAGCTATCACAACTTCCCCGAATGGAGCATTCCGTTTATTCAGAATCTGCCGCTCACGCTGCTTGCAGACAGCATGAGAAGTATCATCAATGAAGGTGCCGGCGTGGCCGCCGTTCTTGACAAGACATTAATAATGAGCCTTATCGGTTTTGCAACCTTCGGAATCGGCCTGAAAATGTTCAAGTGGTACTGATGCCGGTTTTTAATGTTGATATTTTAAGAAGAGACGGGGTTAATTCGGACAATTAAAGCAGACCTCGTTTTCAAGCTTCCTTCCGGCAAAGAAGTCGTCAATATTCTTCAGTGTGGTTTCAGCTATGTTATGTATTGCTTCACGCGTGAAAAATCCCTGGTGGGAAGTGATGATTACATTGTTGAATGTAAGCAGTCGGGCAAGGACATCATCGGCAAGCACCCTGTCAGACATATCCTCGAAGAAGAACTGGCTTTCCTCTTCATAGACATCGAGGCCGGCGGAGCCTATCTGCCCGCTCTTTAACCCTTCTATAAGGTCTGCGGTTTTAATGAGCTTTCCCCTTCCCGTGTTGATCAGCATCACACCTTTTTTCATTAAGGCGATGGACGATGAATTGATCATAAACTCCGTCTCTTTTGTCAGCGGACAGTTAAGGGAAATAATATCTGAATTTTTGTACACCTCCTCCAGAGAAACATACCGGCTCCCTGTCTCTGAGGCAAACTTCGCATCAGGAAAACTGTCATTGAGCAGCACCTCCATCCCAAAGCCCCTCAGTATCTGAACCAGGACCTTTCCTATCTTGCCGGTGCCTATCACTCCTGCCGTTTTTCCGTGCATATCAAAACCCATGAGCCCGTTTAGCGCGAAGTTCGTATCGCGGGTCCTGAAATAAGCCCTGTGCACCTTACGGTTGAGAGTAAGCATGAGAGCCACGTTATGCTCGGCTATAGCGTAGGGTGAGTAAGCAGGTACACGCGCCACCCTTATGGTGTTCAGCGCTGCTTTCAGATCGACATTATTAAATCCCGCCGAGCGCAGAGCGATGAGCTTGACGCCATATTCCTTAAGTTTCAATATCATCTCTGCATCGATGGTGTCGTTTACGAAGACTACTACAGCGTCATAACCCTGGGCCAGAACAACATTATCGGGTGTCAGGTGAAACTTGAAGTATTTTATTGTGTGACCGTACTTTGAGTTAATCTCATTGAACGATTTAATATCATAAGGCTTGGCATCAAAAAAAGCAATTTTTACTTTGTCCATTATATCGGTATTGTTAATAAAATAACAAACACTGAGGCAATTTGTTCCGGCTAACAGTGTAATTAATAAGCCAGTTTTGAGTAATTTCATGAGCTCCTTTTGGTTCAAATAACATTACGGATTTCGGACTAAACCCCAATAGCGATGAAAATACAAAGGATTTTAACAGTAACGCTGCTCGCGGTAATGATACTTCTGCCTGACCTTTCGGCTCAGGATGCCAGGCCATGGTTTCAGGATGGTCCCTGGAAGGCGCCTGTGACCAACCCAAAGGCAAAATCTCTGCCTCTCATCAAGGTACAGGGGAATAAGTTCATTACACCGGATGGAAAACCTGTCCTTTTCAGAGGACTGTCTATTTCAGACCCTGACAAGATCGAGAGACAGGGTCACTGGAACAAGGCACACTTTGAACAGGTAAAAGAGATGGGTGCCATGATAGTACGTATACCTGTGCATCCGGTGGCATGGCGCGAGCGCACTCCTGAAAAATATCTTGAGCTGCTTGACCAGGCTGCAGAATGGTGCACCGACCTGGGCATGTATATAATAATCGACTGGCATTCGATAGGTAACCTGGGGATGGAGCTCTTCCAGGATCCGATGTATAACACCTCAAAAACTGAGACCTACGAGTTCTGGAGGACCATCGCACAGGCACTTCAAGGGCAATAATACTGTCGCCTTCTATGAGATCTTCAATGAACCGACCATTTACAGGGGTGAGCTGGGCTCACTGCCATGGTCGGAGTGGAAAAAGATCAATGAAAATATAATCAGCCTTATAAGGGCGTTTGACACGGAGACTATTCCGACTGGTGGCCGGGCTCGACTGGGCATATGATCTCTCGCCTCTGCGCGATGACCCGATCAATGCCGAAGGGATTGCCTATGTGACACATCCCTATTCATTCAAGAGGAGTCAGCCGTGGGAGCCTAAGTGGGAGGAGAATTTCGGTTTTGCAGCTGACAAATATCCGGTTGTGGCAACAGAATTCGGACTGTTTACTGATCCGGGGGCGCCGGGAGAGGAAGATTATGGCAACAGGATCATCAATTACCTCGAAGGCAGAGGCATAAGCTGGATGTGTTGGGTGTTCGATCCTCACTGGGGCCCGCAAATGCTGAAATCATGGAATTATGACCTGACCCTGAAGGGCGAGTTCTTCAAAAAAGCAATGCACGGAGAACTGGAAGTACAGAAGGATTAACTCACTAGGCAAATTGGGGAACTGGAAGTCCTGAAGGACTAGCTTCCCGGATAATTAAAAGTGTTGCGAGGATACCGGTCAAAAAAATCAGGAGGCTTCAAATCTGAACAGTGGAACGCCCTTCAGCGCCTTCTCTTTTATAGCCTGGATTTCGGACTTCTTCAGCGGCTTCAGGCTGCCTGAGACACTGAGTGCCTGTCTGAACAACTTCTCCTCTCCCGGTGGTATCGCTGCCGTCACCGGGTGAGAGAGAGTAAACCGTAATCCCATTGTAATATCTTCCGGTGACATGAGCGGCTCGTACCAGCACTTGGGATACCCGGTGCGGTCAGCTCCCTCCTGCCAGGGTCCTTTTGCCATTGCTTTAAGCGCGAGTATACCCATGTTCTTCTCCTTGGCCTTTGCCATCACCTGCGGACCGAAATTACCTGCATTCCAGGTAGCATAGTTGAACGGGAATAGTATGGTGTCAAAATCAAACCTGTCCATCAGAGCCATCGCTGCCTCAACTGAATGGGCAGAGAATCCTATGAACCGTATCTTGCCCTCATTCCTGGCTTCAACAAATGTTTCCATCGACCCGCCCGGGCCAAGCATGGTATCAACCTCCTCCAGGGTTGTGACGGCATGGTGCTGGTACAGGTCAAAATGATCAGTGCGTAGGTTCTTCAACGACTGCTCCAGCTCTTTACGTGCCTCGGCTTTCGTTCTCATGCCGGTCTTGCAGGCAAGGAAAACATCCTTTCTGTAAGGTTCCAGCGCCGGGCCGAGCTTCACTTCAGCATCGCCATACGAAGGTGCAACGTCGAAATAGTTCACCCCACTGTCGATCGCATGCCTGACAGCTGCCGAGGCCTCTTCGGGCGTGGCGTTCATGACAACGATACCGCCGAAGCCGATCATGGAAAGCATTTCTCCTGTCTTTCCGAGTGATCGCTTTTCCAGCTTGCCAGGCGTCTTTTTCCTGTCAATGCCTGAAAGGTCAGGCGGGAAAAGAGTTATAGCCGGCACAGCACAGGCTGCTGAGAGAATAAAACTTCGTCTTTTCATACAACTACTTTTTTAAAGGAGCTTCAGCCCTGTCATAAAATTCATTTTGCAGCCGTTCAATTTCATTGTTGCTTTTAAGATACTTTATGAGTTCAATTAGCTGGTCAGCATCTTTTGACACGAGAAGCTCACCCAGTCTTTTGTCAGGCTGTACAGGATCACCACAGTAATGATTTGGGTATTTGGAATACCACCATATACCTGTATAACCGAATGGCATCGTATCAAGCCTGCCCTGGTCGGCACCTGATTCAATTCCAATAGCTTTAACATCGACCAGATCAGGGCGTATGAAGTACATCATTGCCGTCTCCTCCTCGCCGGCATGGCCATCATTGGTTGCTTTTTTCAATGATGCTATTTCTTTGTCTTTTACCTGATCAGGTCTTCCCTGGAACAGTACCACAATGAAATCCTTCCTTGCAGCGAGCTGCGACTGGCAGAAGTACTGCAGAAAATTTGTGCTGCCGCCGTGCCCGTTGAATAGGATGATTTTTTTCAGACCGTTTCTTGAAAGCTCGGTGCAGGTTTCTTCGAGCATCCGCCACATAAGATCGTTGCTGTAGGCAATGGTGCCCGGCTGGTGTTTTGCTTCAAAGATCTGGCCAACGTAATAGGGAGGAAAAACAACAACATATTCTTTTTCCGCTGCCATGACAACAGATGCCCTGGCCTCAAACAGGTCGGTGCCCAGCGGAAGTTGTGTGGCATGTTTCTCAATAATTCCTATCGGGATTACACATACCCCGCCTGATAACTCAACGGCTTTGGCGAACTGCGGGGAGGTCAGTTCTTCCATCCGGCAGGGGATATGGCTGCCGGCATTTTGTTGCCCTGCCAAATTAAGCGCGAGCAGTAGTGAAGCTAAAAGGAGAGTGACTCTTTTCATCGTTTTACGGTTTTTGAACCAACCTAAAATTAAGACTTCCGCCGGATATATCAAAAAAGTCCCACTCTATATCACGACGGGGCAGTAAGCAGCAGTAACCGGGAAATAACCGACAACGGATAACAGACAACTGACAACAAAAAAGGGTGTATCAAAAGTATATTTACCACCCCGTCCCGACGCTTCGGTCGTGACACCCCTCCTTAAAAAGGATGGGAAATGTCTGATTTTAAATATTTTAACTTTCTCCTCCTTGATAAGGAGGAGTACCCTGACCGTAAGCGTCAGGGGGAGGAGGTAACTTTTGGGACCCCATCTGGTCTTTTTGTCGGTCTGCAGGGACTCGAACCCTGGACCCGCTGATTAAGAGTCAGCTGCTCTACCATCTGAGCTACAGACCGAAAAATAATTGTGCAAAATTAGTATTTTTAAGCTAATCTGCTACGGCAATCTCACTGCGTGAGAACAATTAACCCTTCCCGCGGAATAGCCCTGTATACAATCTTGGCCTCCGCCTTGGGGATCCATATTTTAATATACGGCACATACGGCGGTATATCGAATTTGGCGACAGCTTTCATGGTGGCTCTTGCGTTCTTTGACCTGTCTTTCAGGTCGAAGAAGAAACGTGCCCGCCTGTCTGCTCCTATCGTATCTTCCTGCTGCTCAAAGAAAAAACGCACATTCTGATCAGTATCCAGGGTGAAAAAAACAGCTTCAAAATCAGTCGTGTCGGGCTTGGCATCCACCACTGCTGAGGAGGTATCCTTCGGTGCGATCTTCACACTGACGGGATCCTTCATGAAGGTAGCCTGCATCCCGGTTATCTTCATCGGCGATGAAAGCATGCTGTAAACGGCTTCCTGGTTGGCACGCCCGAAGAACGGTGAGATATCATACTCATCTATTTTCACGCTTCTTATCGGCAGTCCTTTTATCAGGAGCTGTATCACGCTGTCGCGCATGTTGATGAGCAGCCCGATCGAATCTTCCTCCGCCAGTTTGACCTGGGAACCGAGAAAGGCCTTTTCCCTGATGAGATCGATGTAACCAGGTATTGCGCAGTGATCAATTGTGTCACCCTCTTTCTGTTCCAGCGAAGCGAAATATGCATTGTCAAATGTACGTACCGCATGGTTTACCGCCGAGACGGACTTTGCCAGGTACAATACGATAAAGACAAGCAGCACTGCCCCTGTGATAATGTACCATTTATATTTTGACCAGTTCATTTCAGTGGGTGTTTTCAGTAAATATAGACTTTCGATCCGACGCTCAGCGCATTGAAGACTGCCTCGAGATCATCATCGTTGAGCCTGATACAGCCATGCGTCACCGGCATCCCGAGCAATCTCTGGTAAAGAGTGCCGTGGATGAGATATCCGTCGCCGAGGCTGAGAGCATAATCACCCAGCACCCCATACTCAAATCTCGATGGGTGAGCGGGACCGGGGATAGGCAGCCCTTCCTCAACAAAAGCCCAATCGGGCTTACGCCAGACAGGATGAGTGGTTTTACCCTGTATTGTGAAACGTCCGCGAGGCGTCCTGAAGATCCACTCCTTCTCACCGTCTTCGGTCTTCAGAAGAGTGTAACTGCCTGACGAAACAAAGCCCTCACGGATGAGGTTGCGGTTGCGGTACAGTGAGAACCTGTTGTCAGTGGTATTTATAACTATATATGTCTGGGTGGGGATGAATGATGCAAGCTTGCGCTCAAGCCTGGTGATTTCAGTGTTGATGACAGCAATCTGTTTCCTGATTGCCTTGTCTGCGAGCAGTGCCGAATCAGCCTTGCATTCCGCTCTGCTCTTACCCCATGAATGCTGAAGGGCAGGTGCAAAGTAGAGCGGTACTGCCAGAAGAAAGATGAGAAGCAGGGCTATGCCAATGCCTATGAGAGTTACTCGCGCGCCCTTGTGGGAGCCGATGTAATCCCTGACTGTCCTGAGATAATCTTTTGACGATGAGTTCAGGTTCGATGATAGTGTTATTTTGCTCTTCCATTTGATGAATTATTTGGAGGAGAGGAACTCCTTTAAGGTTGAAGTTGAGCCTATTATTGTCACCGGCGTTCCGATGGATACATATTTGAACAGCAGGTCCATGTCGCTGTTTTTCAGCGCCACGCACCCCTGGGTCCAGTTCCCGCCTTTTCCGCCGTCACCGTGTATCTCTATAAGATCACCTATGCCCGCATCTGCCGGCAGCTGCCCCAGTTTGAGCATGGCATTGAAATCCTCAACGTCCTGCTTGTTCGGATAATTGATCATCAGTGCCTTATGGTACTTCGTGGAGCCCCTCGACAGCTTCTTGGTCACTTTATATTTACCTTCCGGGGTCGCCATGTCTCCCCTTCTCTTCTTGTCGCCTATCCAGTTGCTGCCAAACTCTGCATCAAAGGTATATTTCTTTTTGCCTCCCTGGTACAGGTGCAGCCGGGGTGGAATTTTCTCAACCACGATAGCATATGAGCCTGTGCGCCGGCTGTCTGTTATCGTGCTTACTGCCCAATCCTGCCAGTCGGAATAACTCTTGAAATACTCTTCCAGTTTTTTACGGGCCAGGGAATAGGCGTCGGTGATATATTCATTCGCCTCAGTAATTTTCACGTTACCGCTGACAAAGTTTTCCTTTTTAAGATCGATCTCCGCTTCCTTCAGCAGCAGTTTTCCCTTGGCATGTTTTTTCCTTACATCCTGCGGGATCGGCATCGACTGGAAAATCTTCTCGAAGGAAGCCACCTCGCCTTTCAGTCGTTTGATCTCGCTTGCCAGGTTGGTCTTCAGGCTGTTCGATTTGGCAATGGTAGCCCTGGTAGCCTCGAGGGCTTTCTTATTGGCTATAGCCGCAAATTCCCTGGCTTTTTCATAATCACGGAACAGTATGAAGCGGTCGTTTTCGCTTCTCCATGATATCATGGCCGAGTCATAATAACTGCGGGCTTCCCTGAAAATTTTAGGTGAATAGATTACGGAATTGTGGTTCCTGGCTGTGGCTATTGCAACTCTTGCCTGTTCGATCTCCTGGACCGGCGGTTCGGGAACCAGCGCCCTGAAGAGCAGGACCAGCAGGTAGACAGCAACTGCAACTAATAAAATGAATATCAGTTTCTTAACCAGTGAGCGCCGTATCCTGTAGGTCATCCTAAAAAAATCCCCGGGATTGGTCCCGGGGATCTCAATTATACTTTAAAGGTAAAATTAAACTTTACCACCAGCTTTTACGATAGCAGCTTTCAGCTCACCAATGATACCGTTAAGAGTTTCGGTAGCAGCTTTAACTTTGTCAACAACCTGCACGTAGTTGGCACCGCCGTCAAAGAGGCCTTTAGCATCAGTTAAAGAAGTTTCAACAGCAGCGAGTTCATTCTTCATCTCGTCAAGGACTGCTTTGCCTTCTTTGCCTTTGGGGGCTTTCAGGATGAGAGCTTTTGCCTCATCGAGAAGGGTTACAGCGCCAGCCATCATTGTTTCGGCTTCTGCTTTCACTTCTGCTTTCTTAGCTTCAACCTTGCCTGCGAGTTCGCCTGCCTGGAGTGCTATAGCTTCAGCGTTTGTTTTAACAAGTTTGAAATCCTTTGCGGTTTTTGATTTCTGAGTTTCAATATCCTGATTGATTACAGTTAATTGATCATTCAGAGCAGCAAATTCTGCCGGGAAATAAATGTCAGCCTGACCTGTCTGAGCTGTTTCGATGGCAGCCTTGGCAGCGTCAAGAGCTTCCTGAGGAACTTTAGCGCAGCTTGTCATGATGGCTACTGCAGCAACGGTAGCAACTACTAAAAAGAATCTGTTTTTCATTTGTGTTTAAAATTTGGTTCTGTTGTTTATGTGTAAAAAGTCTTGTTTTCTGTTCTTAAAAACTTCGCAAAAGTAACTATTTTTTGGTTACGAAAAATTTTTTTTGAAGAAATTATTAACGATTTGACTGATTCTGTTGAAAAATATCTTCAGTATTCGCGGGGAGTTACCGATATTATATAGTGATGGACTGATTACGTGTCAGGTTGGTAGGCATGTAGCGATGCCTCGGGTTGTGGTGCCGGGGCAACAGTTACAGATCGGCACCCGGACCGGGTGTCAATGCATGGTATAATGATTAAAATCTATCTGAAGGCTCCCGAAGCCAGCATACCAATTATTACCACTATATATATTGCCATAATCACGAGACCTATGATAGCCAACACATATTGTATGAAGAAGGAACGTGTTTGCCTTTCGATGGCCGTTTCCAGATCCTTGCCGGAATTGGATGCATGATAATTTGTAAAAGCATCAGCCGATTCCCTCAGTCTCTTGCCCATGATATACACAGGTACTCCGATGATTGCGCCGATAATTGTCAGGCAATAAATCACTCCGCCGATCATCTGCAGCAATCCTATCAGCCGCATGTACTTTGTCAGATCGGGGATACTGGCTGACAATGGAGTTGAAGCCGGTGCCGGTGCTGGATGAGGATTCGGACTTGGATTTTGATTTGTGTTTACTTCTTCAGTTGACATGATTGACCTCCGGGTTTTAATTGGTTAGGTTATAAAGTTATGGAATGTTCCTCATATTGTCAATATGCTTTAGCCTGTGGTTAAAAAATAATATCCAGGCCGTCAGCAGGCGGCCGGGACCATTTATATGTTGCGCAGAGAGAGAGATTACTTTACGGTTTTACTCCGGATAACCGGCTGGGTGACCCTGTGTCCCCATACCGAAAAACAGGCACGATAGGATCTTAAGGCACATCTCCCCGGTTTCTCTTGAAGCATTCACAGGCAAATAGATCGGGTACCATTCCACTTTTTCGGCATTGTCGAGCGATTGTTTTCCGACGGACGATCCGCCAACCATAGTCACTTTATTTTTTGTCATTCTTGACTCCGCCAAACGACCGGCTTTCAGGATTACAGTTCTGTGCTACCATCATGGCCAGTAAAACAGTATCGGAGCTCACCTCAATAATTCCGTAATACTCGTTGAATTCGGAAAAAATGGGCGTATCTCCCAAAAATCCTTCAATCCGCTGGGTGTTTTCCGATCCCAGTGTATTTTCAGCTTGAATTCCAGTCCAGATGTTGAAGCTCTCTTTCGTCTGATCAGTTGTATGCACTTTCGTCTGGCGGGTGTAAAGAAAATCGCCTGCCCTGGTTTCCCCGTCATACAATTCAGTCACCAGCGGTCCGGTGATCGTAGTGATGCCGCCATCGCCCTTTACGGATCTTTCCTGCATTTCAATCCATCTGAGCCGGATTTTCGTTTTCTTACCGTCAGGGAACCGCATGGTTCCTTTCTTCTCCAGGATTACCTTTTGTTCATAGTACATGTCGATGCCGGTAATCTCAGTGAAGAGGGAAGCAAAGATGCCCGAAGCTGATGGCACAGAGGATTCACTATCCCATCCTGCCCGGTAGTCTAACATGACAAGGGTATCACTTCCCGCCTCCAGGAGAGCAGTGAAATTTCCTGCATCCCTCCAGGCGCCCTTGATTTTCAGCAGGGCACGTTCCAGAATCCGGGAATAGAGTGCGGATAAGTTCTTCCTTTTCTTCCGGTGAACCCACATGATCTTTTCATCAGAAGCAGGCAAAGAGCCCAGTGCTTCTTTGACAAGCCTGCCGAAGACCGCGCGGAATTCTTCCGGTGAAAGCCAGCACCTCGTAGAAAGATAACCCGATGCATCATAATATTCCAGTTCATGGGAAACCTCGTTCGATTTTATCGTTTGTCCGTTATTCTTGATTACTATATTCATCTTCCAGTACATTGCATAACCCGAGGTCGCCCGGGTGATGAAGGAGAAAATACCGATCTCAGGTCCCTCAGGGGAGGTTGAGGCAGGCATTTCCACTTTCTGATTCGCGAAACCGTTAATGATTTTGTATTCCACTTTTTCAGGAAATGTTACTTCTGTGGCTTGCAGTTTTTTTATAAGCTCCTGTCGGGTATCGCTGAAAATGGAATCCCGAAGGTCAGTATAAAGAAAATAATTCGGGAACCGGGTTTCATCTGTCCAGCGAAGTTCATGTTTGACCAATACCACTCTGGCATTCTGTCCGAAGCTGATCTGAGAAAGACATAGCGCGACCGTAATCAGAATCCGTGTTTTCATCTTGTTATTAATTGTTGCATGGTTATATGCAAGTTACGCCAGTAAAAAACCAAAATCAAGTTTATTATGACCCGTTTTTGTAGCGACGCCCAATCAGGGCGTCGTTGCGTCAATCATAACATAATATGTAATAAACGTAATTTCCCCTCCTGAGCCAGGAGGGGTGCCCCTGACGGTACCGTCAGGAGCGGGGTGGTCTGTCAAACCAATTACTACAGGGATTATTCGCTTCGCTCATGATCCCTAGGGGAGAACCTGCCCCGGGTATGAATATGTTCTTCTCAAATTACATATCATAAATCAATTGCAGTTTCCCCTCCTCAGTGAGGAGGGGTGCCCCTGACGGTACCGTCAGGAGCGGGGTGGTCTGTCATACCAATTATTACAGGGATTATTCGCTTCGCTCATGATCCCTAGCGGGAGAACCTGCCCCGGGTATGAATATGTTCTTCTCAAATTACATATCATAAATCAATTGCAGTTTCCCCTCCTCAGTGAGGAGGGGCCCTGCAGTACCGTCAGGAGCGGGGTGGTCTGTCATACCAATTATTACAGGGATTATTCGCTTCGCTCATGATCCCCAGGGGAACCGAGCATATGCTCTCTCAACGCATTTCGCTCGGTCCATGCAAATAAAATAAAACCAGGCCGTCATCGGCGGCCTGGCATTCATGTGTCGGGGCGGAGAGAGGGGGATTCGAACCCCCGGTACGGTTACCCGTACGGCAGTTTAGCAAACTGCTGGTTTAAGCCTCTCACCCATCGCTCCAGGTTAATCAGAAGCAAGGTCTCTCAAGGTAGTTTATCCGCCAGCAGGCGGAGAGCATAAGCCTCTTAACCATTACTCCTTCTGCTTCAGCAGCGGCACAAAAATATATAATCGTCGCATACTTTACAAATATCTTCTCTTTTTCTCCGGACGGGACCGCAGCTGGTAGAAAAGTCTAAAAAAATAAAACCTTTCCCCCGCTGATCATCGTCGGGAAAACAATTTCATTATTTTTGATGATGCTAACCCAACCATATATGTCGAAGCTTTTTAATACCAAACCGATGTCCCAGCTGATGTCTGAATCCAAATCAGACCAGGGACTGAAAAGAGCGCTCAGCGCAACAAACCTCACAACACTGGGTATCGGTGCAATCATTGGTGCCGGGATATTTGTCCTCACCGGCCAGGCTGCTGCGATGTATGCCGGTCCCGCCATCGTGTTCTCATTCATTATCTCCGGCTTCGCGTGTCTCTTTGCAGGACTCTGTTATGCTGAGTTTGCATCAATGATACCCATCGCCGGCAGCGCTTACACATACGCCTATGCCACACTGGGCGAGTTCATTGCATGGATCATTGGCTGGGATCTCATCCTCGAATATCTCTTTGCTGCTTCGACGGTTTCCGTCGGTTGGTCAGGATATGTGGTCAGTTTCCTGAGGGATTTCGGGGTCAACATCCCCGCTCAGCTCACTGCCGCATGGGGTACGGTGATGGTCAATGTTCCCGAGACAGGCTGGCAGACCCTTACTGCACAGCTGACAACCAACCTTTCATCCCTGGGCATTAATCCTGACACCCTTCCTCACCTCACCGGAGTGATTAATGTTCCGGCAATGGTCATCATCGCCCTCATAACTACCCTCCTGGTAATCGGAATTAAAGAATCGGCCGGATTTAATAATATAATGGTGATGGTCAAAGTCTTTGTCATCATATTATTTATAGGAATCGGTTTCTTTTTTGTCAACAAGGCAAACTGGCATCCGTTCATACCGCAGAACACCGGCGTGTGGGGACACTTCGGATGGAGCGGTATTTTGCGCGGATCGGCGGTTATCTTCTTTGCCTATATCGGGTTTGATGCCGTCTCCACGGCGGCGCAGGAAGCGAAAAACCCTCAGCGCGATATGCCCATTGGCATCCTGGGTTCACTCGGGATCTCCACACTGTTATATATCCTTGTTGCCATAGTGCTTACCGGTATCGTAAGCTACAAATTGCTGAATGTTGCAGATCCTATTGCTGTCGGCGTCAATGCGATGGGTGAAAAGCTTTTCTGGCTCCGGCCGGTGATCAAGATTGCTGCCATTGCAGGATTGAGTTCCGTGATACTGGTAATGATGCTGGGGCAGCCAAGGATTTTCTATTCGATGTCACGGGACGGTCTGCTGCCTCCGATTTTTTCTAAAGTACATCCGAAGTTTAAGACACCCTATGCCGCCACGATCATTACCGGCTCTGTTGCGATGGTTCTTGGTGGTATTCTGCCTATCAATATTCTTGGTGAGCTTGTCTCCATAGGCACCCTTCTGGCCTTTGCCATTGTATGTGCCGGGATTATCGTTTTGAGATACAAGAGGCCGGAGCTTGAGCGTCCGTTCCGCACACCGTGGGTGCCATTGATACCCTTCCTTGGTGCCAGTGTTTGTCTTGTGCAGATGTTTTCACTTCCCACTGCAACCTGGCTCAGGCTCATTGTCTGGATGGCCATAGGACTTATTATTTACTTCACCTACGGAATCCACCACAGCAAGCTGCGAAACGGCAAAAAGTAGTAAACAAGATAAAAGACAAAAGGACAAAGACAAAAGTCTCCTCCCTGGCCTTGTCTTACTAGCCCTCCAAGCCTTTGGTCTGTCTTGGACTATTGCCTATTGCCCACTGCCTATTGCCTCCACTAATGAGTTTATCTCAAATCTCATATCTTAATATTTAGCCCCGTCACAAAGTCGCAAAGTCGCACCTTTGCCTACTTTGTCTCCGAGCCCCATGCCAATCCTTTTATCTTGTGACTTTTATCCTTTAACCTTGATCCTTTGCCCCTTGCCCTATGCCCCATGCCCCATGCTTCGTGCCATCACTTGCACCTATTTCTTAGAGTGTTCTCCGACTAATGCATAAATCATTGAATAACTATAATTTACAAAGGAATGATTTCTAATTACATCCTCTTTTACAACCATTTAGATCGGGAGTAATAATATTCCATAATGCAATAATTTAGAGATAAAAAGGACTATTATATACCTTATATATAAGTTGCTTTCTAAAAAAGCATCTTTTATCTATTTTTTCTACCCGCTTGTCAAAAATAAAATTAAGTGTAGGAAATCAAATTTATATTTATATCGTGGTAATCTGCCCGACTATAAAACTGACGTCAGATAGCCCTGAACTAACTTAGTGTTAAGGAACAGATAGTTAGACCTTTTAAATTGTTGCTGGCTTTAAAAAAAAAGAGATTAAAGCCCGTAGCAATTTTTTTGTCTTAACCTGAAAGCGTAGATTGAAAGTAGTCGCAGATAATATTACCAATTGTTTTGTTTCAGCCCTTCACCACCTGAAAGAGTTCCCGTCATTGAGGAAGCTGATCCTTGTGGCGGGCATTTGGTTTATAGTATGAGTGCAGCGTGGGGGCAGGTCAATAGTTCGGTTCAGGTAGTGCTACAGTTCACCAACCGGTAGGCTACGGAGCCATACAGCTTCTAAGTGATGGAATACCATTTGTCAAAACTACAAGCTGCTACAGGCCTCGTTGCTGGAACATATAATTGTAATGTACTGATAACAATGAATTATTTGTACATTACCGGTTACAATAACACAGCTTGCCACTCTGAACTATTAACCTGGAAGTCAATAATTCGATTTTTCGTAAGGTCCCTGGTGGAATAGAGTAAACGATTAGGATTCATCCCCAGTTATGCTCTCAGGAGGTACAGGAAGTACAACATACGAAGACCTAGCAGATCTATCAGGTAATACTGATAACTGTCCCTAATGTAAATGGATGCCACACTAACACTTAATTATCTACCTAACTAGATCCTGCCAACATAACATCTGAGCACACAACACTGACAGTTTTGTCTGCGAGAATTATCAATCCTGCCGCATTTGAAATTTATAACCCAGCTCCTTCGGGAGGTCACACACCATATTCAATCAGTGGCTTCAAAATTCTGACCGATCTGGGTGACAATCTACCTATCTATAATCCGATAAATCTTAAGCTCCACGTACATACATTATCTATTGCAAGTTACAGATGTTTGTGATCATTTTGCTAGTACGGCTTCTAAGGTTATTGACGTTTAGATGATCTACGTTACTATTTCAGGTGGTGGCAATTATTGTCAAGGTGATTAGGTAACACTTAATCGCTAATCCAGGGGCACAGGGTCATTTCTACTAATGGCAATCCAGAACTTATCAGAGCACTGGACTAAATAACGTTGTTCAAATAATGTAACTCATATTCCCCGAATCAATGCACTATGGAAATATTGATCGAGTCGCTAATGTCAATGGAGCTGCCTGTAATTATCTCATATTGAAGTTCATTAAGTGTAACAGTTGACCCAACTTCTGCCGGCTGCACCAGTAGCTGCTGCTCAGACAATTCTGCGCTATTGATATCTCCTACCGTTGCAGATATTATCATATCCGGAACCTGGTATATGTATAGGTATAATGCTGCAACATCGGGAAGTGTTGTACCACAATCAACTGCACTGATAGACGGAACTACATTACTTATGCGATCTCAGACTAGTTGACGGCTGCGAAAGCGATACCCGCCTCGCTGTCGCAGTAACTGTCGCTGACCCGCTGCCTCCCACAGCTACATCTCCCCAAGCATTCTGCGCAATTAATAATCCTACAATAGCCAGCATCACAATAAATGCTAGTGGTTCAGTAATATGGTATGATGCACCTACAGCTGGTTAAATGTTTTAGCCCACAACAACTGCCTTGGTAACAGGTGCTACTTACTATGCATCACAGACAATTGCAGCGGTTGCGAAAGCGATAACCGCCTCGCTGTATCTGTAACACTGACACCAGATAACACGGTAAGTGCGGCTTCGCCGCACCATCCCCGTGTATCAACACTCTTATGACCAGCATTACGCACACTACTACAGGTGCAACAGGTATTGGCAGTGCTTCAGGTCTTCCCGCAGGAGTAACTGCAAACTGGGCAGCCAATACGATCACAATAAACGGTACACCGACTAAATCCGGAACATTTAACTACTCCATTCCTTTGACTGGCGGTTGCGGTACCGTCAATGCTACAGGGACTATTACCGTTACTCCAAACAATACTGTAACTGCAGCTTCGTCCACACCAACCCTCTGTATCAACACCGCACTGACCAGCATTACCCACACTACTACAGGTGCAACAGGCATTGGCTCTCCAATAGATTTACCGACAGGAGTTTCTGCAGCTTGGGCAGGTAATACAATAACCATAACCGGTACCCCATCAGTATCAGGAACATTTAACTACACCATCCCTCTTGCTGGAGGTTGCGGTACTGTCGATGCTACTGGTACCATCATTGTTACTCCAAACAATACTGTAACTGCGCCTTCGTCCACACCAACCCTCTGTATCAACACCGTACTGACCAGCATTACCCACACTACTACAGGTGCAACAGGTATTGGCTCTCCAACAGGTTTACCAGCAGGAGTATCTGCAGCATGGGCATCAAATACAATAACCATAAGCGGTACCCCAACAGCTTCAGGAACATTTAACTACACCATCCCTCTTACCGGAGGTTGCGGTACTGTCAATGCTACAGGTACTATTACCGTTACTCCAAACAATACCGTAAGTGCGGCTTCTTCCACACCAACACTCTGTATCAACACCGCTGCTGACCAGCATTACCCACACTACTACAGGTGCAACAGGTATTGGCTCTCCAACAGGTTTACCGGCAGGAGTAACAGCAGCCTGGGCAGCTAATACAATAACCATAACCGGTACCCCATCAGCTATCAGGAACATTTAACTACACCATCCCTCTTGCTGGAGGTTGCGGTACTGTCAATGCTACTGGTACTATCACCGTTACACCGAACAATACGGTTACTGCGCCTTCTTCCACACCAACACTCTGTATCAACACCGCCCTGACCGCCATTACCCACACTACTACAGGTGCAACTGGCATTGGCATTCCTACAGGTTTGCCCCCAGGTGTGTCTGCTACTTGGGCATCTAATACTATAACAATTAACGGTACCCCAACAGCTTCCGGAACTTTTAGCTACTCAATCCCTCTTTCTGGCGGCTGTGGAAATATTTCAGCTACAGGTTCAATAACAGCCAATCCCCTCCCAACGGCAGCCATAAGCGGTAATACAGCAGTCTGCGGCATTTGGCTTTCATCTATTTCCATTGCCCTAACAGGAACCGCTCCCTGGTACCTTGAGTATACTGACGGATCTACCCTGACAAGTGTAAATGATATCTTATCCAGTCCTTATACTTTTACTGTCAGCCCTGCGTCAACAACCACATGGACTGTTACTTATGTTGAAGATGCGAGCGGCTGCTCAAATACAGGGACAGGAAGTGCTACCGTGATAGTCAATAATGTCGTTGGAGGGGAAATTACAAGAACTCAACCAATCGACTGCAATGCTGATCCTTCTCCAATTGCTAGTCAAACACCGGGAACGGGATCAGGTATAATCACTTACCAATGGCAAAGTGCCGTGAATGCTTTAGGACCGTGGACAACAATATCCGGAGCTACATTGGAGACTTATAATCCTCCTGGGCGACAATAACGCAAACCACTTACTACCGCAGAATTACGATTTCAACAATACCTGAAATTACGTGCGACGCCAACTCGAATTGGGTTAGATTTGATATCTATCCATTACCAACAGCGACAATAAGTGGCACCGCAACTATCTGTCAGGGTCAGCCGGCTACGCTTAGCATTGCCGTGACAGGAAATGGCACAATTGATGGAATTCTATCTGATGGCACCACTTTCACAGGTGGAGAAGGTGTAATATTAATCACTAAGTATCCCTCTATAACAACAACATGGACAGTTATCAGCGTTACTGACAGGTATTGTTCGAATACAGGCACAGGCAGTGCAACCATTTTTGTCAATCAAGTCGAAGGAGGGAGCATTGCGAATGCTCAAACAATCTGCCTCAACGGTGATCCTGGCCCAATCACCAGCTTGATACCTGGTACAGGCTCTGGATCCATATCCTACCGTTGGGAAGCAGCTGCCTCTCCATATGTGGCCTGGATGATAATTCCGGGAGCAGTTGGAGCTTCATATGATCCTCCCGGACCAATGATACAATCCATGCGTTTTCGCAAAATCACTATTTCAACTCTTAATGGAATTCCCTGTGAGTATTATTCATCAAGTTCTATACTTATCTCAGTCCGCAGTGCTGTTACACCAGGAATAATAGGCAATAGTCAGACTATCTGCAATGGTGCTACACCCCAAGCATTAATTTCATTAGAAGATGGTACGGGAGGTTCAGGTCCTACGATCTCTTACTATTGGGAATACAGTACAGATGGGGGAGCTCTGGAATATATATCCTGGTCAGACAGGTTCAGGATTAATTCTTCCTCCGCTCACCCAAACAACCATGTACAGAAGGTATACAGTTGCAAGGGCCGGAGGATTAAATTGTTACTCTGGACCTACTATTGCGGTTACAATAACTGTACAAACAATACCCACAGCAGGCGTGATAGCTGGCGATCAGACTATTTGCAATGGGTCTGCACCGCTTACCTTGAACTCAGTAGTACCAGGCACAGGTACTCTTGGCGCAACAATCAGTTATGAATGGTGGGAAAGCACTGATGGTGGTTCTAATTGGATTTTAATTCCAGCAGCAAATTCCACCTCATTTGCTCCTGGGAATTTAACGTTAACTACTCTGTTTCGCCGGATCACTGTTGCTACCCTTAACTCAGTTCCATGCCTATCGGCTCCATCAGCATCAATAACCATTACCGTTCAGAATGTTGTTCAGTCCGGAGCTATTGCAGGAGACCAGACTGTCTGTTTAAATGGTGATCCCTCCTCAATTACCAGCACGGCACCTGGATCTGGATCAGGAGAAATCACCTACAGGTGGGAGAGTTTTACAGGACCAGGTCCCTGGACTTCAATTAGCGGTGCAAATGGACCGACCTATGATCCACCTGGGCCAATCGCCTCGACAATCCAGTATCGGCGAATAACTGTTTCAATGCAAAATTCGACACCCTGTGTATCGGCCCCCACTAATGTAATTACTGTAACGGTTAATATCATTGAGCCTGGTGTTGTAGGAATCGACCAGGCAATTTGTTATGAAGGAGATCCTGCTGCTTTTACAGTCATTGCAGCATCTTCCGGAATTGGAACTTACTCATATCAATGGCAATCAAGCATTACCGATTGCAATACTAGCTTTGGTGATATAGCAGGAGCAACCTCAGCTACTTATGATCCACCTTCCGGATTGGGTCAAACGACATTTTACCGCCGATTAGTAACTTATACAGACGGGGCATCTTCATGTGCTGCAAGCTCCAATTGCATCACCATGACAGTGAGGCCACCTATAATCGCATCAACTATTGGCTTTGACCAAATAGTATGTATTGGTGCTAATCCTGATAACCTGACAGGAGTACCTGCCTCAGGCGGATCAAATAATTTTACCTACCAGTGGCAATGGAGTGCCGATGGAACAACCAATTGGCAAAATACCGGAGCCACAAATCCCAATATTTATACTCCTCCTGCACAAAGCCGATATTATCGTCTATTTGCAACTGATGTTTGCCGGAATTGATAGCAGTAATATTGTCCAGGTCGTTCTGGGGATGGATTTTGCAGCTACTTTCACTGATGCGGGTTATCCACCTTCATCAGTATGTCCTGGAACACATTTTAATTATGTAATAACTTCCGGAACAATTGGCAGTTTATATGACAGACACTTAAGGTATTCCTGGACTGCTGATCCTGCTTATGTTATGCCTGCAGCCGGAGGCCCTGTTGGAGAAACTATGTATTCGGGACCTGATCCATACTTTCAGGCGACAATTCCATTTACAGTTTATAATGCTACTAATGCTCCTGTCACAACTGCAATAACCATAATACCTGGTGTCTATGATAATGCCGGTCCGCCTCCAAGCGGATTTGTGTGCAACCTCACACCCCAGACATTCACAGTTACCATCGATCCATTCAAAATCGTTTGCCCCTCAAATATAGGTCCCGTAAACAATTCTGCTGATCAGTGTTATGCAACAGTTGCTACTCCCAATCCAACCTTTCTGGGCAGTTGCGGTGCAAGCAGTATAGCTTGGCAATTGACTGGTGCAACCACGGGAAGTGGCACAAACTACCTTGGCCCTACTAACTTTAATATTGGCGTAACTACTGTAACATATACTGCCACAAACAATTATGGTGTTTTAACAACATGTTCATTCACGGTTACAGTGACAGATTCTCAGCATCCTGCAATAACTTGTCCTGGTGATATATCCCAACAAGCAACATCTGGTTTGTGCTCAGCAATTGTAAACTTTACACCTCCTGATGGAACTGACAATTGTCCGGGAGCTGTCACAACCCAGATTGCAGGACTCCCTTCAGGTTCTGACTTCCCCGTAGGAACAACAGTTAATACTTTCCAGGTCAGAGATGCAGTCGGCAATACTGCGAACTGTTCATTTAATATAACTATTACTGACAATCAAGCCCCCATTTTTTCAAGCTGCCCTGCAGATATTCCCCGTACGACAGATCCGGGACTTTGTTCATCTACTTTTGACCCTCCAGATCCTGTTGTCACTGATAACTGCATGTCATTAGTACAATTGACATGGAGCCTTTCAGGCGCCACCAATGGCAGCTCTCCATCTGCAGGTATTAATTATCTTGGCCTTACTGCCTTCAACCAGGGAACAACTACTGTAACCTATACAGCTACCGATACTGGCGGAAATAATGTATTTTGTTCTTTTAATATATTAGTAACTGATAATCAGCAGCCTACGATTACTTGTCCTATAGGGATAAGTCACGGAGTTGATGCAGGTTTATGCTCCTATACTTATACGCCAAATTCACCGGGTTATTTCGACAACTGTAGCATAGCCAATCTGACATGGACTATGTCTGGTGCGACAATAGGTGCTTCTCCCGGAAACGGAATAAACTTAATCCCTTCCACAGCATTCAACACTGGCACAACAACTGTTACCTATACTGTAACTGATGGATCCAGTTTGTCAAGAAGTTGCCAGTTTACGGTGATTGTTGTAGATAACATTCCACCCACATTATCATGTCCAGCCACTCCTCAAAACCGCAGTGCTGATTTAGGTGCTTGTACATATACTACTGTCGGGACTGAGTTTGATCCGTCAGCGTCAGATAATTGTTCAGGGTACATTCTGGAAAACAACCTCAACTTTGCAAATACGCTGCAAGGATATGTGTTTCAGCTTGGAACCACAAGTGTTACCTGGAGGATACGTGATGGAGCTAATATCGTAAGAACATGCAACTTTACCGTAACTGTAGTCGATACCCAGTTTCCTGTTATTAATTGTCCCGCCCCGGTAAGTCCTTCTTGTCCATGGGACATACCAGGACGTGCAACAAATTATTCTCAATTCATTTCACAGGGAGGTACTGCAAGCGACAATTGTTCATTAGCTAACGTAGGGTGGTTCAGCGATATAATCAGCAATCAAACCTGTCCAGGTAGATATACGATAACCAGAACATACAGGGCAAGGAATCCGGCAGGAAATGAATCCAGATGTACACAGATCATCACCGTCGATGATCAGACACCACCGTCGATTTCACCAGGTATTCCTGTAACTACAGTCGAAGGCTGTTCTGCCTCTGATGCTCCATCTCCGGTTACGACGGTTACGGCTCTGGAGTCTTTGGGCTTATCGATATATGATTGTTGGACAGCTGATGCAGCCATAACAGTGACAAGCAGCGACTCATCAGCAGAAAATTGTCCTATTGTCGTGTACAGAACATATAGGGTAATGGATGCGTGCGGCAACTATAATACCTATAGACAAAGGATCCAGGTTGATGACAATACGGCGCCGGTAATCTCCGGTTCAATTCCTGTATCAACAGTTGAAGGTTGCTCCGTATCGGCAGCCCCAGCACCTTTAACTTCCGTCGGCGCGCTTCAGGCTCTCGGCCTGACAATAAGCGACGCATGTACTGCTGATGCTGACCTTCAAGTCACCAGCAGAGATACATATGCAGGCACTTGTCCGATAATTTTGACCAGAACCTATACCATTAGGGATGCCTGCCTGAACTTCTCAACTTACCTGCAGACTATTAATGTTGATCCTCTACGCCTCCTGCTATAACCGGTGCTATTCCCGCATCTACGGTTGAAGGTTGTGCTGCTTCTGCTGTCCCGGCTGCAGCAACTACCGTAGCCGCACTTGAAGCACTCGGATTATCAATAAGCGACGTCTGCACAGCTGACGGTGCCCTGGTGGTTACTAGCTCCGACACTGCTGCAGGTACTTGCCCGATCATTGTAACACGTACTTACACTGTTACCGATGCCTGCCTGAATTTCTCATCTTATCAGCAGATTATTACTGTTGACGATAATACACCTCCTGTGCTTGCTGCTGCTCCGGCCGCTGTAACAGTTGAGTGCATCGACGACGTCCCAGCTATGTCCAGCTTAACCTGGACTGACAACTGCGATGCTGGCGGTTCTGTTGCCGGTGTGGACGGTCCTCTCGTGGGCGGTGCTTGCGGTGGTACTATTACAAGAACATGGAACGTTTCAGACGCCTGCGGCAACACGGCTATTACCAGAACTCAGATTATTACTGTTGACGATAATACACCTCCTGTGCTTGCTGCTGCTCCGGCCGCTGTAACAGTTGAGTGCATCGACGACGTCCCAGCTATGTCCAGCTTAACCTGGACTGACAACTGCGATGCTGGCGGTTCTGTTGCCGGTGTGGACGGTCCTCTCGTGGGCGGTGCTTGCGGTGGTACTATTACAAGAACATGGAACGTTTCAGACGCCTGCGGCAACACGGCTATTACCAGAACTCAGATTATTACTGTTGACGATAATACACCTCCT
>CAVRBS010000015.1:0-189017 GCA_963719235.1 uncultured Bacteroidales bacterium | reverse complement strand
ATTACACCGGCATGGAAGTTCTTCAAGACGTGTGGCAGATGCCTTGGAATTGGACGTGGTTGTCATGAAGAACACCTTTGATGATCTCCGAGCAGTGCTCCTCATCGGACAAACAGAACCCCGTTGCGCCGCTCGCACTGCTGCACGTGGCGGTCGCATCCGCCCGATGGAGGACTTTTCCACCACGTCAAGCAGTGCCACACAACCGCTGCATCTCACGGTGTGCGTGAAGCGACGGATGGGGTCGCACTACGGATTACGATGTGATTTTATTACTTGCCGAGGTAATACCTGTGCGTCTTTCGCGTCTGTGCCGGGTGGGAGTTTTTGACACAACCTCTGGTGGTTTCCCATTACCAATGGACCTTCAGCAAACGATCGATCTGGGGCGTGATGCGATTATCATGGGCCTGATGATCAGTGCCGCCGGCGCTGCTGGTTGGCATGGCCGTAGGCTTGCTGATCGGTCTGCTCCAGGCTCTCACCCAGATTCAGGATCAGACCGTGGCCTTCGTCCCCAAGATCGTCGCCATGGTTGCCGCCTTGGCATTCTGCATGCCATGGCTGCTCCAGCATGATCGAGTACTCGCAGGAGGTGATCGCGAACATTCCGCACATCGTAACGGGGGGCTAAGAAGGCGATCTGGTTCGAGCCTGCTCGCGACTCGAACGTTCCCGAGGCTCTGCCTCGCAGTCTGCCGGCGGACCGGCAAGCCACGCCGTTCCCAGGCGGAGCCTGGGAACGAGCAAGTGTCGTAACGGGGGCTAAGGCTTCGTCGCATGGTCTTGCTCGATCTCTACGCTCGCAGTTCTACGTATCGTCCTTCTGACACGCGTCAGTGGACTGATGCTGGTCGCGCCGATTTTCGGTCATCGCGCAATGTCCCCATGCACGTCCGCGGTTTTCTCGCCGTGGGCATGTCGCTGATCGTCACGCCGCTGCAGACGCAAGCCGCCGTGAATCCGTCCAATCTGATCGATCTGCTGCTGCTAGTTGGTCGTGAAGCACTGCTCGGGCTGGCCCTGGGGCTGGCCGTCTTGATCCTGTTCACCGGACTGCAGTTGACCGGTCAGGTAATCGGGCAAATCAGCGGCATGTCGCTGGCGGACGTATTCAACCCCACGTACGAGGCCGACGTATCGATTTTTTCCCAACTGCTCGACGTCATCGCCATCGCAGCGTTTCTCGCCATCGGCGGGCATCGCCAGGTGCTGGAGGCCTTGCTTGACACCTTCCAGGCCCGTCCACCCGGATCCGGCGAGTTTCCGGTGGGAGTCGCCGCCACGCTCGTGGAATTGTTAGGCGAAAGCTTCGTGGTTGGGCGTGCGGGCCGCCGCGCCCGTCATGGTCGCCCTGCTCATGTCGGTGCTGATCCTCGGCCTCATCAGCCGTACACTGCCGCAACTGAACGTGATCGCAATCGGCTTCAATCTCAACAGCCTCATTATGCTGGCGGTCCTCAGCGTCTGCGTCGGCGCCATTGTCGGCGTCCTGGTGTTTCGCGTCGACGGCATGATGGCGCTGGTACGTGACTCATTGACGCGCCGCCGGATAGATACCCAGAATACTGAGGAATAGCACCTATGCGGTGTGCCACGGTTTGGAACGGGCCGGGATCCACACCGCACAGACCGACCACCGTTCCAAGCCGTGCGGAACCGCGATCGACCGTTCCAACGGCATCACAGACCGCAACGTGAATCGCACGGCGTGCCGCCGTAGTCGATCGCTCGAAATGGCCCGCTGTTTCAGCGGCAAACCGTGGCACACGTGCTGCATCTGAAACCTGAGTCACAAACATGCCGGAGCAATTCGGGGACAAGCAGCACGAAGCGACGCCGTATCGGCGGCAGCAAGCCCGCGAGGAAGGGCACGTGGCGCGCAGCCCGGATCTCTCGTCGGCGGCCATGCTGGTCTGCGCCGTCGCACTGCTCTTGTACCTGGGTCAGGGAGTCGTGTCGTTCGTCGTTCGCTACACCCAACAGCAGTTGGGTGAGACAGCCTGGCTGTCCATCGACCGGGAGGAGGCTGTACATCAGTGGCATGGCGTGCTCTCGCAGATCGCCACGCACTTGCTGCCCATCCTGGGCTTACTGCTGCTGGCCGCCATCGTCGTGCATTTGCTGCAAGTCGGCTTTCTGTTCCTGCCTGGAAAACTGGCGCTCGATGTCAGCCGCATCAGTCCCTTGCGCGGTCTGCAACGCATCTTCTCGCTGGCCAGCGCCATCCGGCTGGGATTTGGCCTCTTGAAGATCCTGCTGGTCGGCGCCGTGGCCTATTGGTGCCTGTGGGGCAAGAGAAGCGAAATCTTGAGCCTCAGCGACCTGGCCGTACCGGAGATCGCCCGGATCGTAGTGGAAACAGCGCTGTGGACTTGCCTGAAGATCGGCGCGGCTCTGCTCGTACTGGCCCTGTTGGATTACGGGTTTCAATGGTGGAAACACGAACAGGACCTGCGGATGACCACCCAGGAAATGCGGGAAGAGCTGAAGACACTGCAAGGAGACCCGCACATCGCCGCGCGGCGCAAGGCCGTGCAGAGGCAACTGGCCTTGAATCGCATCGGAACTGCCGTCCCCAAAGCCAGCCTCGTCGTCACCAATCCTACGGAGCTGGCCATTGCCATTCAGTACGACATCGAGACCATGGCGGCACCCGTCGTCGTCGCGAAAGGCGCAGGCAATGTGGCGGTCGCATTCGCCGCCTCGCTTTGGAAAACAATATCCCGGTTGTGGAACGCAAAGAACTGGCCCGCGTGCTGTTCAAACACGTCGATGTGGGCAAGCCGATTCCACCCGAACAGTACGCCGCCATGGCCGAGGTGCTGCGGTATGTCTATCAACTCCAAGGCAAGCAGTTCGACTTCCGCAATCGAGCCGCGTAGTAGTCTGTAGGCTGCAGACTGTAGGGTGTGACCAGCTCGCCGGTTCTCGGCTTCCATCTCTGACAGCCATGCCGGCGAGCGCAGGCACACCAGAATGGGGAGGACGGCACGGGAAAATCGGGCCGAGCCGGATCCTGGTGCGCCTACGCTCGCCACCAGTTCTGTTCGCAGGGCAACGGTTCCCGAGGCGAGCTTGTCACACCCTACCGTGCAGTCCTCATGTTCACGTCCTGTTGCATAGCCGTACTTCTCGAGGTATTTGCCCCAGCGGTGACGGATCTGCGTCTTGATGGGTTCTTCGAGGGAGTGGGCAGTCGTGCGGTAGCTCTTGCGGTCGTTGACGGAGGCCGCGACCTTGTCGCGGATCTGTTCTAAGTCGCCGAGATCGAGCTGCTGATAAATACGGCGAAGTTCGCCCAGCGGATCCTTGACGAGGTCTTCGTAGCGGACCTCGCAGGATGCCGGCGAATCATCGATGAAAGGGCGCTGCTGATCGAAACCACGGTACATGCGTTCAAAGGCAGCGAAGACGTAGTCATCCAGATATTCGTACCGGGGCACCTGGAATCCTTGCACCTGTTCCAGCGCATACCAGCAGCCGGCCACGTGGAAGGGAACAGCGAATAGGGGTCCCGCACGAGGTGGATGAACTTCGCTTGGGGGAACATCTCGGCCAGCAGCCGAATGCGGCCGGTGTGGGGCGGCGAGTTGGACCCGACGTTCCTTAGACCGTAAATATGCGCGATTCCATCCCCGACCTGCAATACCGTTCCCACTTCCTCAACATCAATGGCCGTACTGACACCCTCAAGCTGTTGCTTTAAAATCTTGGATACCTCTGAAGGTTTAATATTAGTCATATCATTAAATCTTAAATACTATCATTCGGCAAATCCTGCCAGTGAAAATTCCTTTCTGAATCTGTTAAGTCTTGTCCTGACGCTTGCATCAATATAAGCATCGTCGACCCTGATAATGAAGCCTCCCATCACAGAGCTGTTAACCTTTTCAATGAATTCGATCCTGCCATTTCTTACCCCGGTGACAACAGCCGCCAGCTCCTCTTTAATTTTAGCGCTTACCGGTACGGCAGTGGTGATTGTAACCTGGCGTATTCCCCTGTGACGGCGGGTAAGCTCAAGATAATTTCTTGCAGCTGCGCCAAGGTGATCACCGCGATCATGGCTGAACATCAGTTCAATAAATTTTACCGTCAGCTTATTTGTACCGTCGCCTGCAAGGGCAACGATGATCTCTTTTCTTTTTTTCTGCGGAATTACCGGGTTGCTGATAATATCCTTCACCTCCGGCATCACGCACAGGCGGTCAATAGCCTTCATGTCCTCATATACAGCGTCAATGGATTTCTGCTCCCCGGCAAGGTCAAAAAGGGCCTTTGCATATCTTACCGCTATCTTGCTGTTATTCATCAGGTTCAGTTACTTGTTGTTTCAATCTCCTTCAGGTATCTTCCGATCAGTTTCTGCTGTTCAGCATCGCTCTTAAGGGTTTCACTGACCACTCTTGAAGCCACCTCGATTGCCAGTGCTGCCACTTCACGCTTAACCTCAGCGATAGCTGTATTCTTTTCACGTTCAATGAGTTCCTTGGCGCGTTTCACCATTGCGTCTGCCTCCGACTGGCTTTTCTCCTTAGCTTCTGTCAGCATCCTCTCCGTTGCCGTGCGGGCATCGCGGATAATTTTATCTCTCTCCTCGCGGGCTTTCCGAATGATGATTTCATTATCAGCCTGGAGCACCTTCATTTCCTCGCGGGCTTTTTCCGCAGAATCAAGTGCATTACGGATCGTATCTTCGCGTGACCTGACGGCCTTCATGATCGGTCCCCACGCAAACTTCTGAAGTAAAAACAGCAGCAGGAGGAAGATCAGTGTGGTCCAGAAAACGGTCCCGATGGCGGGACTTGCGAGACTGCTTGATAGTAACATATTTCGTTTTTCTTTGTGATTACAGAGTAAGGCCTGCAACCAACCGTTGCAGGCTTTGCTTTTCTGCTTACTTGATCATTGCCACAACGATTGCAAAGAGGGCTGCTCCCTCGATGAGTGCTGCGGAGATGATCATTGCAAGCTGGATCTTTGAGTAAGCCTCGGGCTGACGTGCGATGGCGTCCATGGCTGAACCGCCGATGCGGCCGATACCAAGTCCTGCACCAATCACTGCGAGTCCTGCACCAATCACTGCAAGCCCTGCTCCTACTGACATTACTACTTGTGGTTCCATAATTTAAGTTTAATAAAATGAATTAATATATTGATTTTTAATGATGTTCCCCATCCGCCGTTGCCATGCCTATGAAGAGAGATGACAGCAGAGTGAATACGTACGCCTGCAGAAACGCTACCAGCAGCTCGATACAATCCATGAACAATACAAATACGATCGATACCGGGGCCACAAATACCGATTTAAAGATAAAGATCAGTGACACCAGGCTGAGAACAATGATATGGCCTGCGGTGATGTTGGCAAAGAGACGGACCATAAGCGCAAAAGGCTTGGAAATAAGTCCTATCAGCTCTATTGGGATCATGATTGGCAGCAGCCATACGGGTACGCCGGGCGCTGCAAAGACATGTCTCCAGTGTGTTTTGTTGGCGCTGAACTGGGTTATCAGAAAGGTGCATAACGCCAGGACAAATGTCACGTTGATGTTGCCTGTCACGTTGGATCCGAAGGGAAAAATCGGAATTAAACCAAGAAGATTATTAATGAGAATGAAGAAAAAGACCGTCAGAAGGTACGGCATGAAACGGGCATACTTAGTGTCTCCTATGTTGGGTATTGCGACATCATCCCTGATAAAGAGGATAACAGGCTCCAGTAAGCCCTGAAGACCCCTGGGGGCAGAGATGCCGGTCTTCTTATATGACCTTGCCATGGCAAGCATCAGCCATAGCAGTATGACCGCAGCCACCATCATGCCGAACACAGCCTTGGTAATAGAGAAATCAAGTGGCAGGCTTGTCTCATCAGGGTGCCCATCCGCATTCACGCGTACTATCTTTCCTGCATTTTTACCCCCATGGGCAATGGCATAACCGTCGTGCGCATGTCCGTGAGCTATTTTACGTGATGAGAACACATGTAATCCAGAACCTTTATCGTAAATAATTACGGGTAGATAAACTGCCACCGCCGAACTGTCTTTCTTTGTCCATAGATGCCATTCATGAGAATCGGACACATGGTCAATGATATATGCACTGGCATTAAAAGCTTCTCCTTTGTCCCTGGGTTTCCTGTCTTTTCCTTTTTCGCCGGCAGCCATGGCAGGCAATGACCCGGCAATAAAACCGAATCAGAAAGATCAACACATATAGATACCTGATTTTCAAGCTCCAATTCTTTAAACCGACTTCTGCTTAACGATCCTGAAAAAAGTAAGAAATACAAAAACAGTGAAAGTCAAATATAGAATAAAAAACAATATTACCGAACCAGTCTCCTTGTTTTTAAACACCACGATGAACAACAGCGCCAGAACAAATGACATCAGCATTTTAACACCAATGGCGATCAGTGTGGCGAACACTCTTTTTTCCCCGTTTCCTTCAGTTCCGTGGAAAAAAACTGCAAGGGCGGTCATGGAAATAAAAGCAAACCCGCCTGTAAGCAGAAGGATATTTGTAATCGGGAAAGATGAAGGTGAAATTTTATTCAGGCCAAAAAGAATCAGGAGGATCAGAAGGGCAAATGCCAGAAGATAAATGTAGTGTTTTATTGCCCGGGGAGTTATCATTCTATTTGTTCCTGACGGCTTCTTTTATAATGAGCCACATGGCGGCTGCCACGCCCAGCAGGGAAAGAATGACCGTGAATACCGGTTTGGTGCCGGCCAGTTTGTCAAGTTCAACGCCTCCAAGTGCAGTTAAGACGATAATAACTACCATCTGGATGGCGATGGTGCTGTACTTTGAATAAGCCGTGAGGCTCTCTTCAGGACTATTTTTCTCCTTCTTTTGATTTGACTGCCGGTCCTCCATTGTCACCATCCTTCATTGTGCAGTTTCCGGTAAAGAGAGCTCCCGGTTCAATAGAAAGCTTACTGGTAACGATCGTGCCGTTAATCTTTGAAGCAGCCTTCAGGTTAAGAAGTTGTGTCACGGTTATTTTGCCGTCTATCAAGCCTGACACTTCAGAGTTTTTACATTCGACTTCACCTTTTACGCGACCGGTGGGTCCAATGACCACTTTGCCCTTGGTGACCATGTTGCCATTCAGGGTTCCGTCAATACGAATATCACCTGCTGATTTTATGTCGCCGGTGATCTCGGTGCCCTGACTTATAAGGTTTACTGCTGCGCTGTTGTCTGTCTCATTCATTTTTGCCATAATGATCATTGTTTGTTCCCCGGGAGGCGTAGCATGCTACGTCTCTCTATTAACCGACAAATATATAAAGTATTGTGCAGGTTAGACAAAAATGGAATATTTTAACAGGGAGAGAGGTGTCCCGGGTTATTCATTCCCCGTTTGCGGATCATAAGCCCACTTCAGCCATATGCTTCCCCAGGTGAATCCGCCTCCGAAAGAAGCAAGAATAAGATTATCTCCCTTTTTCAGTTTGTGTTCGAACTCCCAGATACAGAGAGGGATGGTTGCTGCGGTTGTATTTCCGTA
This sequence comes from uncultured Bacteroidales bacterium, assembly GCA_963719235.1. GTDB lineage: Bacteria > Bacteroidota > Bacteroidia > Bacteroidales > VadinHA17 > SR-FBR-E99. The sequence goes on along the minus strand of CAVRBS010000015.1, from coordinate 181,489 downwards.
GTTCTGAATGTTGATCATCACCTTTTCCGGTGAGAGTCCCATTCTGCGCCCGGTGGCATCAATGATTCTGAGGTTGGCCTGGTGAGGAACCAGCCAGGCGATGTCTTCGGGTCTGAGGTTGTTTTTTTCCATTATCTCCGCCGCCACATCAGCCATATTGGAGACTGCGAACTTAAATACAGACTGACCCTCCTGGTAGACAAAATGTTCGCGTGCACTGACCGTTTCATGTGATGCAGGCCTGAGTGATCCTCCAGCCTTCATGTGCAGGTATTTTCTCCCTGAACCGTCAACCTTGAATATATGGTCCATTATTCCGTACTCCTCTTCAGTAGGTTCGAGCAGTACGGCACCGCCGGCGTCGCCGAACAGGGTACATGTGGTTCTGTCAGTATAATCTGTTATGGACGACATCTTGTCGGCCCCGACGACAATTACCTTTTTGTATCTGCCTGTCTCCACGTAGGCGGCGGCTGTCTGCAGGGCAAAGAGAAAGCCTGAGCAGGCAGCGTTCATGTCAAAGCTGAAAGCGTTTTTTATACCTGCTTTATCGGAGATGATATTTGCTGTCGCCGGGAAGAGCATGTCGGGAGTGACCGTGGCACAGATGAGAAGGTCTATTTCATCAGGCGATGTTTTTGTCTTTTCAAGCAGGCCTCTCACAGCCTGTTCACCCAGGTCGGATGTAGCCTTCCCCTCGCCTTTCAGGATCCTTCTCTCCTTGATACCCACGCGCTGCATTATCCACTCATCAGTGGTCTCAACCATCGTTGACAGCTCACTGTTGGTAAGACGGTATTCCGGAACCCATCCGTTAATACCTGTTATTGCAGCTCTTGTTTTTGTCATCCTCCGACAGCCTCTTTGATCTTTCTTGCAAGGTCAGCGTGGACCACATCCCTGGTCTGAAGTATCATGCTGGTGATCGCCTTCCTTTTTGAAATGCCATGGCCGACAACGACATTTGCATTGATGCCTACTACGGGCGTCCCTCCGAAAACCTCGAAGTTCAGCCTGTCAAAGAAGGCATCCTTGATACCTTTTGCCTTTGTGATCAAATAAAACTTCTCGGCCATTTTGAGTACAATATTGCCGACGAACCCGTCACAAACGATGACGTCTGTCATTTCGCCTGTGAAGAGGTCATGGCCCTCGATATTGCCTTTGAAGTTTATTTCAGGGCTTTCACGGAGAAGCTCGTAAGCTGCTTTCACAGCAGCGGAGCCTTTTGATTCTTCTTCTCCGATGTTCAGCAGGCCGACTATCGGACTCTCAATGCCGAGGACGTATTTTGCATAAACGCTGCCCAGTATCCCGTACTGCAGCAGCACATCTGGTTTGGCGTCAGGATTAATCCCCACGTCAAGTATTACAGACGTTCTCCCGCTTATGTCCGGGATGAAAGCTGTCAGTGCCGGTCTGAAGACACCGGGTATAACGTTAACGGTATAGCTTGCGCCCACCATCATTGCCCCTGTGTTGCCTGCGCTGGCGAAGCCGTCTATCAGTCCGCTCTTAAGCATCCCGAAGCCAACGGCTATAGACGAATCTCTCTTCTGTGAAAAGGCTTTTGCAGGGTGATCTGACATTTCTATCACCTGTGTGGTGGGGACGATTTCGAATAGGGATGGCTCAACCTCCATGGAGGCCAGTTTTTCCCTTATGACATGATTATCGCCTATAAGAACCAGCCGGTCCTCTGAAGACAGCTGGCTGAGGGCATCAACCGCACCCTCAATGACAGCATCGGGGGCATAGTCACCCCCCATGGCATCCAGTCCTATTTTCATTGTCTTACCTGTTTGACACTTGTGAAAGGTCAGGCTGTCGCCTTCTTCTCTACAGCAAGCTTGCCTCTGTAGTATCCGCACTCAGGGCATACCCTGTGATACAGATGAGCTGATCCGCAGTTGGAACATGCGGCTACTGTAGGAACAACAGCTTTGTCGTGTGTTCTCCTCTTATCCCTTCGGGTACTTGAGTGTCTGTGTTTTGGATTTGGCATCGCAGTAATGTATTGTGTTTAATTATTTTCTGTCAGTTTTTTAAGCACATCCCAGCGCGGGTCTGATTTATCTTCACCTGCAATAAGATGTTCTTCAAGTTTCCTTATCATTTCCGGGTCGCATGTTGAACGTCCCTGTTGGTCATCAGGATGAATTCGCTTCAAAGGTAACGCAAGATGGATGTATTCATAGAAAAACTGACTTAAATCTATCTCATGTTCATCCAGCGACATTGTAATCATATCCGGATCTGTCTCCTCCCATTCTTTTCCCTGTCTTACAAACAGTCTGTTTTCACATGACAGGGGCAGATAAAATTTCTCCAGGCATCTGTCACACATAACCTCGGCCATTCCCTTCTATGGCAATGTCAAGCTGCAGATGTGAGGAGCACTTCTCAAGCATCACCTCAGCCTTAAGCTCTCCCTTCCTGATCTCAGTCCCTTCAAAAGCCTCAAAGAAGTCGTTGCCTATTGTGAACCCGTAGGTATGTCTGCCTTCTTTAAGTCCGGCCAACGGTATGGAATACAATCCGGGCATCTCCTTTTTTTCGGTCTGCAAAATTATAAATCCTCTTCCAATAAAAAAAATTATCAACAAAAAAGTAACATCCCCGACTTTCTTCGCCAACTGCCGGTATATTTCCGCTGTCTGCCGGAAATGACTGGACTGGGCTGGCAGGTATATGATAATTTTGAAGCATCATAATACTTCAGGCATCATGAAAGAAAAGAACAATCCGTTTAACGGAATAGCCAAACTGCTCATCTCGCTTGGACTTACAATGATCATAGCAAAACTTGACCTGTTCAAAATAGGGTCGCTCTCTGACTATTTTACCTGGGAAATGCTGCTTATCTTTTTCGGCATTTTCAACCTGTTGAATCTCGACCTGGTTTTCAGCCTGCTCCTTTTCGCTGCAGGGTTCTGGTTCCTGATGCCTGAGATGAGCGTCCAGCTCTCTCCGTTCTATAAAGAAATATACTGGCCGGCGGTACTGGTCCTTGCCGGAATCGCATTTATGATCAGGCCATTTACAAAAAGTCTGAAATAATTCACCCGAAAAAAATACTCAAATGGAAAACGAAACAAACAAACCGGCAAAAAATCCTGCTGAAACCTCCAACAGGTTAATCATAGGAATTTTACTTATAATAGCAGGATTTATCCTGATTCTCAGAAAGACCACCGTGCTTCCTGAACCGCTTGATCATTTTATTGATGATATCATCTTCAGCTGGCAGATGCTGCTGATAGTGATCGGTGTGGTCACACTTGCAGGGTCGGATAACAAGACTCCCGGCATAGTACTTATTTCTGTCGGAGGTTTTTTCATGATCCCCGAACTTTTCACCGATTTCTTCAGGTCATTCAACTTCTTTTGGCCGGCATTGTTCATCGTTATAGGTGTCGTTCTGCTGATTAATTCCAAGCGTCTGGGGAAGACCCTGAACTATACCAGTGGAACCAAAGCCGATATGATCGATTATGTAAATATTTTCAGCGGTGCTGAACGGCAGCTTATTACGAATAATTTCCTCGGAGGCAAGGTCACCTCAATTTTCGGCGGCGGTGAGGTTGACCTGACCAGATCATCACTGGCTCCCGGGGATAATGTAATTGAAATTACCTGTATATTTGGAGGTACGACGATCATCGTTCCCGAAAACTGGAATGTCATTCTTAACGTCACGCCCATTCTCGGAGGTTTCTCGGACAGCCGCAGGATAAGCAGTGATGTCATAAAGGACACTACGAGATCGCTGACGATACGGGGGACGGTGATTTTCGGCGGAGGAGAGCTTAAAAGCCACAGATAAAAAATGAAGCATCCGATACTGGAAAGCCGGTCGAGGGTACTGATATGGTGTCTGGCCTGGGTTATTTTAGCCGCTGGCCAGGCATCAGTTATTCATTTCATATATGGCAGCACCATGGATATCGCGGTAGCTGACGGTATGATTTCCATGCTGCTTTATGGCTTGCTCGGGCTCAGCATCTGGTTCCCGGTCATGTATATCCTCAGGAGCAACAACAAGGTCTTGTCGATAGTCATGAATGTCATCCTGACCGGGTCTGCAACTATTATCCTGTGGCTTATCGCTACCAGGTTACTGGTCAGGGCTGTTGTCCCCGAGAAGGAAGATTATGACCTGTTCTGGCATACGGTACTGGTATTCCGCATCGCTGAAGGGGTTCTGATATTCTTTGTGGTCACCCTGATATATTATCTGTACCTGAGCGCCACACAACTTGCAGAGAAAGCGTCACGACAGGCACAGCTTGAGGCGCAGGTGCGCGAGGGAGAGCTGAAGATGCTGCGCGCACAGATAAACCCTCATTTCCTCTTCAACAGCCTCAATTCAATGAGCTCACTGACACTGACGGACCCCATGAAAGCGCGTGAAATGATTTTGAAACTGTCTGATTTCATGCGGTATTCACTGTCATCACGAACCGACCAGCCGGTGACCTTGCAGAGTGAAATGGAAAGCCTCCGTCTGTACCTTGAGATTGAAAAAGTCAGATTTGGCGAACGGCTCATGATCGAGGAGGAAATTCAGTCTGAATGTCTTACGGCATTATTGCCGGGGATGCTCCTCCAGCCTCTCTATGAAAACGCAGTCAAACACGGTGTCTATGAATCAACAGATACGGTTGTGATCAAAACCACTGCAAAAAAAGAAGCGGAGAATTGTTGTCATATCTGTCACCAACACTATTGACCCGGAATCCGTAGTAACACGCAAGGGAGCAGGCATAGGTCTGGTAAATGTACGCTCCAGGCTCGAACTTTTCTTCGGAGAGAAGGCTAACCTTGAAGTAACCCGTAAAGATGACAGTTTTAATGTGGTGGTAAAATTTCCCTGTAAGGAAAAATAAATCAATAAAAACACCATGAAAAAGATTAGGGTTCTGATCATTGAAGACGAAGCCCCTGCCAGGGAGTTGATAAAGTACATGCTGAAAGAACGCGCTGAGATAGAAGTAGTTGGCGAATGTGCCGATGGTTTCTGCGGAGCAACGCAGATAAAGGAAAAACACCCCGATCTGATCTTTCTTGATATCCAGATGCCCAAACTCACAGGGTTTGAGCTCCTGGAGGTTCTCGATGAAAAGCCGGAGGTGATTTTCACCACGGCATTTGACCAGTATGCTATCAGGGCCTTTGAACTCAATGCCGTAGATTATCTTCTCAAGCCTTACTCAAAAGAACGTTTTGACAGTGCCCTTGCCAAGGCTGTCAGCAGGATAGGCAAGGAGACACAGGAGCCGGATAAGGTGGAAAAGCTTGTTACTGCAGTAACTGAAGCAGAAGGATATCTTACAAGGATCGTCTTCAGGAAGGGAGCGGGCATTAAGATAATTCCGCTGAACCTGATCTCGTATCTTGCTTCGGAAGACGATTATGTGATGATTTATTACAGCGAAGGCAAGGCCCTCAAACCCAAGACAATGAAATACTATGAAGATCACCTTCCGCCCAGCCTCTTCATGAGGGTGCACAGGTCCTTCATGGTGAATATTGAGCAGATTACCCGGCTGGAGCCTTACAGCAAAGATAATTATGTTGCTGTCCTTAAATCGGGAGAGAAGATACCTGTAAGCCGTACCGGGTATAAAATGCTAAGGGAAAAACTGAATTTTTAATCCCTCTCCTTCAGCCTGTTGCATCGCGGAGACCTTCGAAACCAGCTTCCTGCCGTCCTGTATCTTTTGAACAGGAACAGGGGAACGGGATCATATCCGTGTGTTCCTCCCGGCCTGCAGCGAAGTATCCGCCCTGTTGATATGATCAGCCCTTTAAAGGGTCCGTGAACCTTAAGCGCATCAATGGCAAACTGTGAACAGGTTGGAATGTGGCGGCATGACGGAGGTATCCATGGAGATATTATTGCACGGTATAACCAGACCGGTATAAGGAGTAAAAAAGATAATATCTTTGCAGCCGTATTAAGCATCGGCTTCAAAGATAAGCCGAATCATCCTGACAAAATGACCTGTTTGAATAACAAAATGACAATGGCAGGTGTTTTGAAGAAATAGCAACAAGTATTTAAGAGATATAAAAAATGGAAACAACTTATTTGAATAACGGACTTTACTGGATCATTTTTATAGTATTCATGCTTCTGAGCTGGGTTGTCAGCGCAAGATTAAAATCAAAATTCAGAAAGTATTCCAAAGTCCCCATCGCAAGCGGAATGACCGGCCGCGATGTGGCTGAAAAGATGCTTCGTGACAATGGCATTACCGATGTCACCGTGCACAGTGTTCAGGGTGAGCTGTCTGATCACTATAACCCTCTGAAGAAGACCATCAACCTGAGCCACGATGTCTTTGCAGGGGCCAGTGTTGCTGCCGCTGCTGTTGCAGCCCACGAGACGGGACACGCAATCCAGCATGCACAGGCCTATTCCTGGCTGAAGATGAGATCGAAACTTACTCCCGTGGTGAGTTTTTCTTCCAACTGGATACAGTGGGTGCTGATCGCAGGGCTGTTTCTTGTCAAATCAAGACCTGAGATACTGCTGGTAGGTATTGTTCTTTTTGCAGTCACAACGCTGTTCAGCGTGATAACCCTTCCCGTTGAGGTCAATGCATCAAAGAGAGCCCTTGCATGGCTGTCAAATGCGGGCATCACTTACTCCGGAACACATGACAAGGCAGAAGAAGCCCTGAAATGGGCCGCATATACATATGTCATAGCTGCCCTGGGCTCTCTGGCATCGCTGATATACTATATTATGATTTTCCTGGGGGCCAGGAACAGGTAGAATTATACTGTCCTATCTTCCCTCTACATAGAGGAACTTCGTTCTCTTGACCAGGTACCTTACAACGGCCCAGAAGGCAAGGGCTGCAACAAGGAGAGTGATGTACAGGGGCTCCATGTATACCTTTCCGGTTACAGCTGTATTCCGTATCACATCAAGAAGGGCAAAAACGATGAAAAGGTTAGCTATGCTGTTGTATTCCCGCTTCAGGACATTCCTGAACGAGAACGGAAGATCCGGCTTTGTGAAATTCCTGAAACGTGGGATCACGGACCTGACCCTGAAGGCCCATGTATCATAATCCTCACTGAATTTACGGCGGAGATACTGCTCTTCGGCAAAAATAATCCGTTCAAAATAGATCCAGAAGGCAAGCACAAATATGATCACGCACCATACTGACCTCAGAAAGAGAACGGGGCCCAGCCACATCAGGAAGTTACCCACATAGAGCGGGTGGCGGACAACCGAATATATGCCCGAAGTATTTAATTCATCAGCCATCTGGTCAATGACATTTCGGCCTGAAGGGTTCCTCGGGATATAACCGACAGTGTAAGATCTGATCAGCTCTCCGGCAACCGAGACAAGAATGCAAATCAGCTCCCAGGTAAGATTGAAGTAAATGACACTTCTGTTGGCAATGAAGAGGTAACCGGCAGCCGGAACCAGAACAATAACCGGCAACCAGCTTCTTCTTCTGAATAACCAGTTTCCGGATTTCTCTAGTTCATGGACGAGTGACATACTTTCAGGGTTGATACCGTAAAAGTATGAAAATTTCAGAAACTATACTTAATCCTGACGAACCCCAGATTTATCTTTGTCACTTCGCCCGATATGACATTGTCGAAATGCTGCATGACAAGTGAAAAATCAACATTTTCAGCCATTGAAAAGTCGATGGCGGCATCGGCAAAATACCCTTTCAGGTCAGGATACCAGATCGCAGACAATGAGATATTGAGCAGGGGAACCGGGGTCCAGGTAAACTGTCCTATGGCGCTGAATTCCGAGAAAGCCAGCTGGCTTGCAGTAATGGCTCCCTTGTACAGTTCGGTGAAGGTGTCAAGAACGAACGGGTTGTTTGAATACATCATCTGCACCAGTGCCGTAATCTTATCGGAAAAGACTTTATCTACGCCTGCCGTCGCGATGAAGGTGGTCTCTTTCACTGATGAATTTCCGAACGGGGCGAACAGGGTGGCTTCGCCGCGGATTGAATATGAACCTATTGCTCCTGACCATCCCGTGCCGGCAGTGAATAGCTCTCCGTCAGTCTCGCCTGCAAAGAACTGGAAGTCGGTATTAAGCATGCTGAAGCGGTAAAGTGCCGCAGCGGTTACCCTGTTGGCACTGTCGAGCTTGACGACCATTTCGGCTGCCGATGACGGGCCGGTCGAGTAAACGGCTCTTATTGCATCGCTGCCAGGCCGTTCCATATAATCAAAATCAAAAAAAGAATAAGTATTGAAGATGTCATTGGGGTTCCATACCAATGCCTGGCTCCAGTTGATCCGCTGACGGCCCAGTGTGAGTCTGAGTTTTCCGGCCGTGTAATCAACCCAGGCCCTGTCAATAAATGTGTTCAGGACGAATGACTGCTCGCTGAATATGTTCCACGACATGTCAACCCATCCCGGGTCAGAAGCCAGGGCCGGGCTGTATGAAGGGTCAAGCTGAACCATGTCGCCCAGCACAAACCTGTTTCTTATTTCAAGAGCCATGGTTATCCCGGTGCCGGGGTATGCCTTAAAATTAAGCCTGTTGTGGAGCATGCTGCTGTTGAGCCAGGTGTCTGAAAAATCTTCAAACACCGAGTTATGAAGCCACGATGCATAACCTCCCGCAGAGAGCTTGCCGGCGGCTTCCTGTGACAGTGATGCAAGGGGACAGGCCATCACTGCCGCTATCAGCAGCAAAGTCTTTTTCATCCGCCGCCGTTGGTCCTTTCGTCAGATACAACACGTCCGTCCTCCAGGGTTATCACCCTGCGGGCCCGCTTCATCACCCTGATGTCGTGGGTTGAAAAGATGAAGGTCATCTGTTCCTCGCGGTTCAGCTTCTCCATTATATCGAGGAGCGTTTCGGCTGATTTGGAGTCCAGGTTCGCCGTCGGTTCGTCAGCCAGTATGAACTCGGGGCGGGGGGCCAGGGCACGCGCCACCGCCACCCTCTGCTGCTGCCCTCCAGACAGCTGGGAGGGGCGGCTGTTGTGCCGGTCGGCAAGCCCTACCGACTGCATCAGCTCGTCTGTGCGTGCCTTGCGTTTCTCCTTCGGCCACTTCTGGAGGTTCATGATGAAACCCACATTCTCAGCGGCCGTTAGTACAGGTATCAGGTTATATGACTGAAAAACGAAACCCACATGCTCCATCCTGAAGTCGATCAGCTCTGACGGCCTTAGCTCCGAGAGGCGATGGCCTGCCACAATTATCTCGCCACCTGTCGGCTGGTCCAGGCCGCCGATGAGATTGAGCAGAGTTGTCTTTCCCGAACCTGACGGTCCGACAACCACTGCAAAATCACCTTTCTCGAAGCTGAGCGTCACTTCGTTGACCGCTTTCACCTCCACCTCGGTATCATGATAAGTCTTGGACACATTGTTGATTTCAACTACTTTCATGGTTATTGTATTTTGTTGTTATTCACCTCTTAATGCTTCGACAGGATTTAATTTCAAGGCCTTCCGGGCAGGATAGACTGCTGATAATATGCCTGTAACAACTATCAGTATTGTCAGTGTAACAAAGAACTCTGCACCGATAGTAGGATAAAGATGAGCGGAATATCCGAACGCCTCCATACCCTCGGAATATTTTACCAGGTTTATTCCGGTACGGCCGGTGATGGCGATGACAATCCCGCTGACAGCCATACCGGCTAAGCCACCGACAATTGACAGGAATATTGACTCGAGCATTATCATCATAAAGACGCGGCGGCGGTTCATTCCTATGGCTGCAAGCATCCCGAGCTCGCGCGTCCGTTCCAGTACGGCCATCAGCATTGTGTTCACTATACCGAAAGCCAGGGCGGCAAGGATGAGAACCATAAATACGGCGTAAATCTGATTAATGTAATCAGCAATCATGGCAAGGTCAGGCTGTATTTCCTTCCAGTTCATCACCTCGTATCCCGGCAGGGCCTCCCTGATCACGGGAGTCACATCATCAGTGAGGTCATCCTCCTCAAGCCGTGCTATTATCCTGTGGAACTGGCCCTCGCCGATCCCCGTCAGTTGTCTCAGCTCCGCGGCCGGCACAAACACCGTCAGAGATTCAAAAAGGTCGTTGTTGGTCCTGAATATACCGCTGATCCTGAAAGCTGCACCGGTCTGATTGTTATTCATGTCAAGGAATGTGAGAATGATCCTTGAACCCTCCCGGTAAGACCATGCTGCCTCCTTTATCTTTAATCCGTACTTCTTTAACTCCTTCGCCGAAAGAAGCTCACCGTATGCAGCCGAGAATTTCTTTTCGGTGGTGAACCTCTGCCCCTCCAGGGGCCTGAGCTTTTCAATGACGGTTAAAGGAACTCCTTCAGCCTCAAGACCCGACAGTGTTTCCGCGGTGAGGATATATCTTATGATGTTGAGCTCCCTGGCCAGTTTTTCGCCGATAAAAGCCGTATTGAATTTTGTGTCTGAACCGAAATAACTTCCTGTGCCGGGAATAAGCTTGCTGTCAACTGTGAACATCTGCTGTTCCTTCTCAGTATCAATGCCGGTGATCTCCACTCCGGTACTTCCGGCAGATGTTGATGCAATGCCCCTGACAATTATCCTTCCGGTTACGTCTGTTACACCCTCTGTTTTTTCAAGCACTGAAATGACGGCAGAGGGATCACTGATCATGTCCCGGATATCGCTGCTGCTCCTGAAATCTTTGTTATTTACCTGGATGTGGGAGAGTTCCTCGTTGACGGCTGCATTGATCCTCTGAACTATCGAGCTGTTTATTGCAGCCATGGAGAAGACACCGGCAAAGACCCCGATTGTCACGGCCGCAATTACTGTAAGGCTTCTGGTTTTGTTCCTCCAGACATTCTTCCAGGCTATAGATGTTATCATATCGTTTTCCTGTTAGGCTCTGAGAGCGTTAATAACATTCATTTTAAAGATCTTACGAACGCTGAATGCGACTGTGAACAAGAGTATTATGAGCACAACAACCACCTGCCACAGGTAATAGGTGTCAGGCAGCAGCATGGGCATGACAGGTTCAAAACCGTAGTCTTCATACATTCTGGCTATCTCGCCTGTTAATCTCAGGGGCCTGGCATTTCCGTAAAATACGATGGGAAGGGAAGCGATCACCCCGGCCGCAACGCCCAGGAAGCCGATAAGAAGCATCTCCATGGAAACCACTTTTGCCAGTTTGCCCTTCTGCATTCCGATGGAGACGAGCATTCCGAATTCGCGGCGTCTCTCTGCCAGCATCATGAGCACGGTGCCGAAGACCCCGAAAGCAATCACAAGGTAAAGGATGCCGATCATGATTGCCCCGCTTCTGTTGTCAGCCTCCATCTGGTTAAGAAGAAGGGCATTCATCTCCTGCCAGGTTCGTAACGCCAGATGATCTCCCTTTACAAGGTTCAGTCTTTCCCTGGTCTGAATAACCGCTTTATCGTTGTTGTTCTTTATGCTGATTATGGCCGATGTGGCCATTCCTGGTGCGGCATAGAGATCTCTTGCCGTGTTGATCGGGAGGTATACCAGGATATTGTCCATGTCAGGTGCGGGAAGCTTAACCACTCCCCTTACTGTATAGATGCCGGCCGCCGTAGTCCCGTGGTAACCCTGGCCCATCAGCGTGATCGTATCTCCCACGCCGGCTTTCAGGAACGCTGAGAGCCCGCTGCCTATGATGACGCTGTTAGTATCTTCTGCTGTCAGGTAGCCATTCCTGAAGGAAGCATGCCTGCGCATCACGGGCATAACCGCGGAAGTATCGGTATTGTTTATCCCGAGGTCTGTAATAAGGCGCGCCTCATCAGTGTATGACTGGTTGAGGAATACATCAAGGAGCCTTTCCGTCCGTTGTGGAACGCCTTCCTTTTTGATTGCCTCCGCAGCCTCCGGTGTAAGTTTGTACCTGACCATCCTGTTCCTGATATTCAGGACCTTGTCCTCGCCTTCCGGATCCATCCCTAAAACCATCACACCCTGGGTACGGCTCTCTACCGCTGCCAGGGCAAATAATTCCAGCCTTGGTACCACGGCAGTCACATTCTGATCGTTTTCAAGCTCCTTAAACAATCCTGTATCGACTTCAAAACCGTTGTCCAGGCCTGGTTCTTCAAAATAACCGGCCTGCTGAAGCTGAAGGTATCCGGTATAAGATTCAATGACATCTTTGTACAGCTTGTCATATGTGCCCAACTGGAACGACCGCATTACCAGTGCAAAGAACACCGCAAAGAAGACGGACGTTGCCGTGATCAGTGTTCTTCTCCTGTTTCGCCAGAGGTTTTTCCAGGCGAGCTGATAATCTTTCATGATGATAGCCCTTTCATTAATATACACCTTTACCTTATGCTCTTCATGTTCTGCTGTGAAAAGAAGCTCTCGTCAAGTTTGACGTTGAATTTCACCTCCAGGATATTCAGGATTGTTTTGCGACCTTCTTCATCTGCAGGTACCAGCTCAATGTTCGTAGGGATGTATCTCCCGTCCATTGTTCTGAGATCCTTGCCTCTCTCTGTCCTGACCAGGTATCCGTCCTCATCATATAGTTCGGCTTTCAGAACAATGAATTCCTTTTTATCGACCCACCATAACTGATGACCCCAGAGGACTTCGGCATCATCCTTTGCTGTGAGCTTTATTTTGTAGCATTTGCTTCCGTCAATCTCCTCTTCCCCTTCAATTGAGTGAGTATAGTCATCGACCACTGATGATTCCCTGAGAATATCATCATTGGTATAGTCCGAGCCCATCCAGCCCTGTGACATCATTGACGGGGGAAGCTTGATAAGCCTGCTGATGGCCGGGTTCCAGCTCCACATCTCGATGCCCCTCTTGAGAAATGTCTGACCTTTCTCGCGGGCAGGTGCAGTGATGAGTGTCAACGCATAATCATCTTCAAGCGACCATGATTTGAACTCTACCGTTCTCTGCCACGTGGGACGAACTATAGTCATGCTCATTACGCTGTAACCGGACATTTCGCCATTGAATTTTTCGTCAGCCTTTGTGATTATCGCTTTGGCTGTCAGCTCCTGTGCCCCTGCCCTGTGAACGGCAGGCAACATCAGCATTATCATGCCGGTTACAATAATGAGCTTTTTCATGCGTTTTTATTCTATTGTAAATAAACTATTTGTCAAAATCAGTTCCTTCTGTTTGTTGTCTTCTAAATAACAAATAATTGCCTGATCTTGAACAAAATATTTGAAACATTTTTATCTTTAACGGGTTATACTTAAAAAGTTATCTGCAATGTCAACCTTAAAGCTGATCCTGGGGATGATCCCCTCAACTTCTAAACTGGAACAGGAAGAAAAGGCACTGATCGCTGAATATGAAAAGATGATCTCTTTCGCCGGTTCTGAAACGCTGGCAAAATATAACGTTCTTCATGAGAGCGTTAATTCTGCCGGTTTCAGACAGAAGAAGAAAGAGCTTGAGTCGCTCACCTACAAGGGCTCTGAAGAATATTTGAGAGAAACAGAATATCTCGGGCTTAAGAAGGCAAAGGATATAGCCCTCTATTTTAAAACCGAAGGAAGCGCCCTGCTTAAAAATTTCACGGCACTTGAAGGCTCGACCAGGATCAGGGAGATCGAAGACCTTGAAAGATTCGTCCAGTCGCCTGAGTTCAAACAGAAAGAGAGATTAAAGCCAGTCACCTTCAAGGATACTGAAGAATACGGCAAATGGCTGGAGTACAAGAAGCTGCGGAAAGACAAGGAGGTAAGGAAAAACCTTAACACAGGTAAGGTCAAGAAGTTTGAGGAGCTGAAAATGTTTGTCACTTCATCGGCCTTCCTGGTAAAGAAAAACATGAAGCCGGTCACTTTCAAAGATACTCCCGAGTATCAGAAGCTGCTTGATTTCAGGAACAGGAAAAGCGCCGCCGATGTTGTTTCCTATTATAAATTCAAGGCTTCAAAGGATTACAGCAACTACATACAGGTAAAGGATTCGGCCCGCCTTAAGAGATATTACGAGCTTGAAGAATACCTGAAGACCAAGGTGTTCACGGAAAAGAAAGAGTATCTGCTTGACAAGCACCGTTTCGAGAAAACGGACATGTTCAGGGAGCTGCAAGAATACAACAACCTTAAAAACACTGCCGACATCAAGTGGTATTTCACCGTTAAAGACTCAAACAAGTTTGATATTCTTAAAAACCGCAAGCTGACGTTCGGCGATGAGTTTGACGGCAGCGAGCCTGACAAGAAGAAGTGGCTCAACAAATATTACTGGGGAGACAAGCTGCTGCACGACAGCTACAGTATTGCAACCGAACTTCACAGTTATACACCCTCGGACAATTTTGAGGTTCGTCACGGTGTACTGCGCATCATCACCAGGCCGCAGAAGATCACCGGTAAGGTCTGGGACCAGGAGAGGGGTTTTTACACAAAGGAATTCTCATTCACATCCGGTATTCTTAACAGCGGAGCTTCTTTCAGGCAGAAATACGGTGTTTTCTCAGCCAAGATCAAGCTAACCGATCCGGCAGTACGCAATGCCTTCTGGCTGATCGGGGACCGTATCACGCCCCATATCGATGTCTGCAGATCAGGCAACGGCAAGGTATGGTTTGACCTGTTCACCTCCCCGGGAAATCATTATAAAAAGAGCATCGGTTCAAGATATCTTTCTGATTTCTTCATCTTTACGCTTGAATGGAGGCCGGAGAGCCTGATATGGAAGATAAACGGCATTGAGGTGATGAAACAGACCAGCGGTGTGCCGCAGGAGGCTATGTTCATCAACCTGGCAGGCGGCGTTGACAAACCCATCGGAGGCATATCCTCGATGGAGATTGACTGGATAAGGATATATCAATACAAATAATAAATTCGAAAAATCATGCCGTAGCACCGCCCAAATTGGGCGGTGTTATAATAAAAGCAGAAACGCCTGCATGGCGTTTCTGCTTTTTTTTATCGAATCTGTAACAAAACACATATTACAGCCGTCTTTATGTTGTCAGTACAACCTGGATGACAGTAAAAGAGTACAATAATGCGGTAAGGGAATATGGTGACCATGTCTACCGCTTTATTTACCGCAGTATAAGGGACAAGCACAGGGCCGGAGATATTGTTCAGGATACCTACGAAAAGCTGTGGCGCTGTGTCACGGAGATAGAGTATGCGGCAGTAAAAGCCTGGCTATTCACCTCAGCCTATAACAGAATGATAGATGTCATCCGTAAAGACTCGAGGCTGGTGGATGTTGAGTTCTATGATGATGCCTCTCTTTATGCAGAGGAGAGCAGCTCTGACCTGAACGAGGTTCTCCATCATGCGCTGGAAAGACTGCCGGCAGTTCAGCGGTCAGTCATCCTCCTCCGTGATTACGAGGGCTATCATTACAATGAGATAGCTGATATTACCGGGCTTACAGAGCACCAGGTAAAGACCTATATCTTCAGGGGCCGGGTAGCCCTCAAAAACTATCTTGTAAAAACTTCAGTATGGCAATAAACGATGATACGGATTATCCGCGCCTGATACCGCCGGATGACAGGTATCCATCGCCGGGTAAACTGTTCCGGTCTGCAAATGATCTGACTGATGATCAGTTTGATCTTCTTGCAGCAGCATGGTCGGAGAACGCCCTGCCGGACGACAATCTTGCCGAAATGGAAGAGATGTTTGTGTCCGATCCCGGGAAAAAAGCCTATGCCGAAAACTACAGTAAATTGCGTCTCAGGCCTTTCAACGAAAAATGGGATGGCCTTCACACTCTACTGCGCACAACGCCAGCCGCCAAAATCATCCGGCGTGTAAGTAGAACCATACTGGCAGCGGCGGCAGTAATTCTTGCATTTCTGATTCTATGGCCGGTTATGAAAAGAGATACAGCCATAACAGGGCATGGCAGTTTTCCTGAGGTTGCAATGGCACCAGAAGCTGCCGAAAAAACTCCCATGGGTTTAAAGGAAGAGATACCGGACCCTGCCGTTGCCGTTACGAAAACGTCGGTGACAATAGAAAAGAAAGAGCTCCCGGCAGCGGAACAGGAACAGATAGTTAAAATAGCGCCCGTAACGGTGAGCGCCCGGACTGCGGCGCCGGTAATCACGGCAGCAATTAACTCCCGCGATCTCCTTGCATTAAAGTTAAATGATATCCCCGCATCGGTGAATATCCCGGCAAAAGAAGAAAACTGGATCCGGAAAGGTATTTCCGGCTTATCGAAGACGACAAAAAAGGAAAAAACACCGGTTGATGGCTATGTCATCGCCAAAACATGTATAAAAGGCATCAACAGTGTCTTTGGCTCGGATATAGGCCTTGAAAAAATCATCAGTGAAGAGGGAGACACGGTGGGGGTCAGTTTTAACTCTTCCCTGCTTTCATTTTCTGCACCCGTAAGAAAAAGTTCTCAATAACTGTAACTTTGATGCCTGTTAATTCGTCCTTGCAATAAACATAAATAACATTAAGCCATGAAAAGAGTAGCAATAACACTGATTATTATCTTATCCTTCATCCTGCCTTCAAAAGCCCAGGAGAAGCAGGAGAAACTAAAGGAACTTGAGGAGCTGGAACAGAAAAAGGAGGTGACAGCAGCCGCTGACACGCTGATAACAATTGAACAGGACACCCTTACAGCTGAAGAGGAAGAAATAATTATTGACGATGAAGAGTCATACGATGAGGATGCATCAACGGTTACAGTCGGAAGTGTCACCGTTGAAGAATCAGATGATGAGACAGTCATCAGAATCGGGAAAAAAGGCGTCAGGATTGTTGAAGACGGGGATGACACAAAAGTTACGTTTGAAGAGTACTATGATGATAAAAAGTCATCCTTCAGGGGTCATGTCGGCGGCTTTGAATTAGGCTTCTGCGGATATTTCACGGAGCCCTTCAGCACTTCGCTTGAGCCCTCTGAAAACTACATGAATCTCAACACAACGAAGTCGATGAATTTTAACTTCCTGCTACCTAATATCAACATTGGTTTCAGCCGTTATTTTGGGATAGCTGCAACAATCGGCCTGAGCTGGAGTGACTACCATTTTGACGGTGATAACTCGATAGCCGAGGATGACAACGGAAATATAATTCCCGTGTATCCGGCACCGGATATTAATTTTGAAAAAAGCAAGCTTTCGACAACTTATGCCATTATGCCGATCCTTTTGGAGGGACAGATCCCTGTATCAAATAACAGGACAGTAAATATAGGCGCTGGTTTTATAGGGGCAATTAAGCTGTGCTCCAATACCAAGGTGGTTTATTATGACAACGACAAGATGAAGATAAAAAACAAGGATGATTTCAGTCTTAACCTCCTGAGATACGGTGTTACAGCGCGCCTCGGATATGAGATGTTCCAGGCTTATGGTACATATTATCTGTCAAAAATGTTTGAGGAAGGAAAAGGTCCCGAGTTGTTCCCGTTCGAGGTTGGAATAGCACTTACGTTCAACAACTGATATACGCAGTGATGCGTTATAAGGGCCGCACAGGACAGGTGCGGCCTTTTGTTTTTTATATATCTTTGGAGTATCGCCGGCGAGCGCTGGCACGTTAGTTTTCAAATTCTGAAAAACAGACAGATGAGACTTCTTCTTATAAGCAACTCTACCAACGCAGGGGAGGCATATCTTGATTATCCCAAAAACAACATCAGGGAGTTTCTCGGCAGCAAAAAGACAGAGGCACTATTCATTCCCTATGCTGCTGTTACCTTCTCTTATGACGTGTATGAGGAGAAGGTCAGGGCACGGTTCAGGGAGGTGGGTCATGACGTGGTGTCGATCCACCACTTCAATGACCCGGTAAAGGCTGTCATGGAAGCATCCGCTGTGGTTGTAGGCGGCGGCAATACGTGGATGCTCCTCAAGTGCCTTAGAGACAACAAGCTCATAGCTCCTGTCCGGAAGAAAGTAATTGCCGGAACACCCTATATAGGCTGGAGTGCAGGGTCAAACGTAACCTGTCCGACAATCATGACCACCAACGATATGCCCGTTACATCGCCATCATCATTAAAGGCTTTCGGTCTCATCCCCTTCCAGATCAATCCTCATTACCTCGACGCTAATCCTGCCGGTCATGCAGGAGAAACCCGCGAACAGCGGATCCTCGAATTCATCGAAGTCAACAGGGATATATTCGTGGCCGGACTGCGCGAAGGAACAATGTTCCTGCTCGAGGGAAAAAAACTGTCACTTATCGGACCGCGGAACGCACGTGTTTTCAGTTACGGAACCGAGGCCAGGGAGCTGATGCCTGGTCAGGATCTCTCCTTCCTCCTGAAAAAAAGAAAAGAATAACGACACCAGGGAACCGGCTGAATGAGATGGCTGAAAAAGATAGCGCTGATAACAGCAGGCCTGTTTTTACTGACCGTGACCGGCCTTGGCCTGTATGCATGGATCAGAAATGACAAGCTGACCGCAGCCCTCGTCAGGAAAGTAAATGAGACCGTCAATACCAAGATATCATACGGCACACTCAGACTGACTATATTCGAGTCATTCCCGAATATCACCCTCAGGTTTAACGATCTCCTTGTAACACCATCGCCATATTACGACAAGACACAGTTCAGGGGCGAGGATAACGACACGCTTCTTTCCGCTTCTTCCTTTTCGGTGACAGCATCCATTCTCCAGATGATTACAGGAACTGTGGCAGTGCGTTCTATAACCGTCAGGGAGGGGAAGATAAACCTGCTTACAGATAAGAGGGGTGATATAAATTACCTTGTCGTCACCGGAGAGAAAAAGAAAAAAAGCAAAAATGTAAGGCTTAACAACATCAGCGCAATGAATATGAGAACAGTCTGGTACGACAGGAGCTCCGGGCTCAGGGTATCGGGCAGGATAAATGAAGCCATGCTGGATGGGGATATCTTTAAGGCCGGGATCTTTCTTAACACGACCGTCAGTGTGGATGTTGACTCTGTTAATATTCAGGGAATGAGCATCTCCGGTTTCCCGGTGAATGCATCGGTCAAAATGCGCAAGACAGCCAACTCGCTGTCTGTAGCCAAAGGAACAATTGATCTGGCCGGCCTGAATTTCGGGGTTGACGGAATGGTAAACTACTCGATGTCGACCCTTGATCTGGCCGTAGAGGGAAAGAAGATCGACATCGGATCACTTGTCTCAATGCTGCCTGAAAAATGGATGTCACGTGCCGGAGGTTTAAGTCCTTCCGGGATTATGGATTTCAGATGCAGCCTTAAAGGACCGTACGGAGAAGCCGGCAACCCTCACATTGAACTTAATTATGCCCTCACCGACGGACGGGTCAGTTCACAGAGAAGCGGACTGAAAGTGAATAATCTCTCGTTCAGCGGAGGGCTCACCAACGGGGCTCTCAATAATCCGGAGACCTTCCTGTTTACCGTTGACAATATGAACGCCACCTACGGAAAGGCAAAACTGACCGGGTCATTCAGGCTGAGCAGCCTGATCAGGCCGCATGTCACCCTGGCCGTGAACGGGGATATTAATTTCGATGACCTCCGCAAGATCATTAAAACAGATTATATCCGCGATCAGAAGGGATCGGTCAGCGGTCATATAAAACTGTCCGGCGTACTTCCTGACAGCATGAAGCTGGAGATGGCTTCACTGCCCTCACTTCATCCTGACGCATCATTTGTATTCAGGGATTTCGGAGCTACCATCGCTTCATCGGGAATATCCCTGACAGATGCGAACGGATCGCTGATCATCAACAGGGACTTTATTGCTGACAGCCTCTCCTTCACACTGATGGATCAGCATTTCAGGGTAAATGCAATAATGCGTAATTTTACGGGCTGGGTAGCCGGCGGGCCTGAAATCATGGTTGTTACAGGAAATGTTTCAGCTGACAGATTTGTAACGGCCTCTTTCACCGGAAGTGAAAATGACAGCACAGCAAGTACCGGCAAGCGGCTTAACATTTTCCCGTCAGACGTCAGCATGAAAATCACCCTCACGGCTGACAGCATCATCAGCCAGGGTTTCCGGGCAGCTAACTTCAGAACCTCTCTTGAATATGAGCCCTTTATGTTCACTTTCAGTGACATCATTGCCGAGGGACTTGACGGTATGCTTACGGGGGAATTCAGGCTGGGTAAGCAGAAGGACGGGGGTTATATCACCAGATCAAAGCTCGATGTGACCGGCGTTGATATCAATAAAACATTCTCTTCATTCAATAATTTCGGCCAGGATTTTATTGTGAGCGACAATCTCTTCGGAAACCTGACAGGCACAGTCACTGTGCTGGCCCCTCTTGACAGCAATTATAAAATCGTCACAAAAACTCTACTGTCGGATGCGCATCTGGTAATCACTGACGGCAGGCTTGTGCACTTTGCCCTGGCAGAGAGTCTTTCGTCATATCTTGACCTCGACGAGCTGAGGGATATTAGTTTTTCAAGAATGGAAAACGACATCTTCATCACCAACCGTACGGTGTCAATACCAAAGATGCTGATCAACTCAACGGCAGTCAACTTCACATTATACGGAACTCATAACTTTGACGAGGATTACTCATATCATACAAGGCTGCTGCTGTCAGAGGTTCTGAGCAGAAAGGCAAGGGACCGCAACCGCAGCGATGACGTTTTCGGGCAGGTGCAGGTCGACGGCGCCGGCAAAGCTACCATACCGCTGAAGATAGAGTGTATCAATGGCACAGTCGATGTTGGTTATGACTTCGGGCAGGCGAAAGATAATATCAAAGAGGATATCGCGACTGAGAAACAGACACTGAAAGGGATACTGAATGAGGAGTATGGCTGGTATCAGGCAGATACACTGAAAAAAAAGCCCGCAGAGAGCAAGCCCAAATTCAAAATAACATGGGAAGAGGGCAAGGAACCCGCTGCTGCAACAGAGACCAGCCAGGAGGATGTAACCGAAAGCCCTATCCGTACGTTGCTGAAAAAGAAAAAGTAACAGATGAATATATACCGTAAAAAACTTGTCTGGCAGGTCCTGCTGTTAATCTTCGCCGTTGTTATCGGTCTCGGGTCGCTGCTGTACACCCGTGACCTGGTGTCAAAGCTGAAGGAAGAAGAGAGGAAGAAGGCTGAGCTATGGGCCGAGGCAACAAGGAGGCTGGTTGGACTTTCGGGCAGTCCTGATGATTTTGATTTCCTCTTCAGAATCATTGAAGATAATACCACCGTACCTGTCATCCTTATTGATTCCCGGAATAATATTATCTCTCAGAGGAACATCCCGGCGGGCATTGCTTCAGATACTAATGCCCTTAAGCGTGAGCTGAAACGTATGGATAAACGGAATGAGCCTATTATCGTAGACCTTGGCAATGGAATCGTGAATTATATCTACTACCGTGAGAGCACCCTTCTGCGACAACTCAGAATATACCCATATGTTCAGCTTGGCGTGATACTGTTGTTCATAGCAATAGCTTATATTGCTTTCAGCTCATCGCGCTCTGCCGAGCAGAACCAGGTTTGGGTGGGGCTGTCGAGAGAGACGGCGCATCAGCTTGGCACACCTGCCTCGTCGTTGTCGGCATGGGCGGAAATCATCCGCAGCAGATATCCGGGCACCGATATAGCGGAGGAGCTTTCTGTCGATGTTGAAAGGCTCGGCAGTGTCGTCGAGCGATTCTCCCTGATAGGCTCAAAACCAAAACTGATGCTGCAGGATCTGCCTGCACTGGCCGAAAAGACTGTATCATACATGCATAAACGGATTGCCTCAACCGTCGATCTGAATATAGCCAATGAAACCACCGGTTGCAGCGGTGTGCCGCTCAATCCTGTACTCCTCGGATGGGTCATTGAGAACCTCGTTAAGAACTCCATTGATGCAATGAAAGGTGCCGGTAACATAACGGTCAGACTGTCTGAGAACGACCAGGAGGCAATCATTGATGTGGAAGACACCGGCAAGGGCATCCCGAGAAAAGATTTCAAGACCATTTTCAAGCCAGGCTACTCCACCCGTGAACGGGGATGGGGCCTGGGGTTATCGCTCTCAAAGAGAATCGTTGAGGAGTATCACGGGGGGAGGATATTCGTGTTTCACTCTGAACCCGGCAAGGGAAGCTGCATGAGGGTGATATTACAAAAGAAAAAGTAACAGCCCCGGGGCTTCATGAAGAGAAAAGACATAGAAATAATGGCACCGGCAGGATCATGGGAATCTCTCCGTGCAGCCATACAGGGAGGAGCAGACTCAGTCTATTTCGGCATCGGAGATCTTAACATGCGGGCCCGGTCTTCTGATAACTTCACGGCGGAGGAGCTGCCGGCAATCACGGAAGTATGCCGGGAGAACGGGATAAAGTGCTACCTCACGCTGAACATTGTTTTATACGACGAGGAGGCAGATACGATACGGAAGGTGCTCTCTGCTGCCAGAAAAGCAGGTGTTAATGCTGTTATTGCCACCGACCTGGCAGCAATCATGGCAGCCAGGGAAGCCGGACTGGAGGTGCATCTCTCCACCCAGCTAAATATTTCAAACAGCGGGGCCCTGAAATTCTATTCGCAGTGGGCTGATGTGGCCGTTCTGGCACGCGAACTCAATCTTCAGCAGGTAAGAAATATATTCGATGCAATTGTCCGTGATGAAATCCGTGGCCCGGGCGGAGATCACGTCAGGCTTGAGATGTTCATACACGGTGCCTTATGCATGTCGATATCGGGAAAATGTTATCTGAGCCTTCATGAGAACAACGCCTCAGCCAACCGGGGCAATTGTTACCAGACCTGCCGGAGAAGCTACATAGTTACGGACAAAGAGACAGGAGGGGAACTTGAGATTGACAATGAGTTCATCATGTCACCCAAGGACCTCTGCACCATCGGTTTCCTTGACCAGATAATTGATGCGGGTGCCAGGGTGCTGAAGATAGAAGGCCGTGCCCGGTCTGCAGAGTACGTCAAAACAGTCTCTGAGTGTTACAGCGAGGCTGTCGGGGCAGTTCTGGACGGCACCTTCGGGAAGGAGAAGGCAGAAGAATGGATGACACGTCTTTCCACAGTATTTAACAGAGGTTTCTGGGACGGATACTACCTGGGGCAGAGGCTGGGGGAGTGGAGCACTACTTACGGTTCTGCCGCAACAAAAAGAAAAATCTACCTCGGAAAGGTAACCAACTATTTCAGCAGGCTGAGCGTTGCAGAAATAAAGCTTGAGGCAGGTGACCTTTGCAGGGGCGATACAATAATGTTTACGGGGCCCACAACCGGTATAACCGAACATACCGTCAGCGAGCTGAGGGACGAGGCAACCAACCCGGCAGAGAGAGTCCCCAAGGGCACTCTCTGCTCTGTTCATCTGCCTGTCCAGGTCAGGCGTTCCGATAAAGTTTTCAAGTGGGTCGATGCTTCAACCCTGAAGAGAGGGTGAATTATTCAAGGCTCCTTACCGCCTCCAGCACTTTGGTAGCATTTACAGCCACATCATCAGTGTCAGTTTCAATAAAAATCACCTGCCGGTCCTGAGGCTTTGCAAGGGCATAATTATACGATTTGTCATAGTATTCAAGCGTAATCCTTATGGCTGTCGCAAAGTCACCATTCTGTATTGCCTCGACGGCCATCCTGGTTCTGTCTCCCCCAAGCCGTTTTGATATTTTCATAACAGAGGCGATGGTCTGTTCAGGGGGGAAAGAGGCATATTCCCGGAGCAACCTGGGGATCCTTGTTTCGATGCTCATCATCAGTGCAATAACGGGGGCCGATTGCATCAGATTATAGAAACTGTCAGGCATGAAGACAGTGCCTATATTGCGGCTTTCATCCTCAAGCCAGATCGGGTCTTCTTCTTTTTTTCCGGACAGGTCGCTGTAAAGCAGATTGGCAAAGTGTTCTGATGAGGGCTGCGGATGTTGTCCCAGGGCACCGAATGCCGATCCTTTGTGAGAAGCCAGTTCCTCCAGGTCGGTGACCTGGGCGCCTGATAACATTATATGTTTAAGAATGTGCGTTTTACCACTCCCGGTAAGGCCGCCAAGGATAATGAAATTCCTTTTTCTTCCCAGAGCGGTGAGGATATGATTGCGGTAGGCTTTATAGCCTCCCTCAAGCAGCAGCGGAGTAAGTCCTCCTATTGAGAACAGCCATGCCATTGCCTCTGAGCGCATTCCTCCTCTCCAGCAGTATGTCAGAAGGGAGTTCTCCCGGGCAAGCGCTACTGCCCTCCTGAGCTTGTCTGACATTTCAGGAGCTGCAAGATCAATGCCGCGAATGACAGCTTTAAGGTTACCTTCTTTTTTGTAAATGGTGCCCACCTCTGCCCGCTGGCTGTCAGCAAAGAGTGGGATGTTCACTGCTCCGGGTATATGTCCGTACGCATATTCCCCCTGAGATCTGACGTCAACGACAGGCAGCGACACACTCAGATCAAGGAACCTGTCTGGCGGCAGTTTTATTACATCACCGGGCATGTCACTGCTGCTTGTGATACCTGGCAATCACCCTTCTGAGATCTTCAACGGTAACGGGCTTTGACAACAGCTCTTTCATCCCGGTCTGTTCGGCCCTGGTCCTGGTCTCAGGCATATTATCAGCAGAAAGGGCAACTATTATTGTGTTTTTATCGAACTCGAAGATGATGCGGGCCGCTTCAAAACCATCTATCTCAGGCATTATGAGGTCCATCAGGATCAGGTCATATGGTTTTTCCTTTGCCATAGCAATGGCTTCAGTGGCGCCTGAGGCATATTCGGCGGTTACTCCGAGAACCTTGAGCAGCGAGCCAACCACCTTTCTGTTCAGATAGTTGTCATCAACAACTAGTATGACCGGCAATGCGGATCTTTCCGGTACAAGGCTGGCTTTCTCGCTCCTGAGTGACGGAAAATGTTCTTTCAGCACCGTAAGCAGATCCTCTCCGGCAAACGGTTTGACAAGCAGATGATCAATGCCCATGTCAACGCAACGCGAATAGTGTCCTTTAGGATCTTTCGATGTAAACATCAGGACAATATGTTCACCTGTCATACCCGAATCGAGCAGTGTCTTTGCAGCCTCAAAGCCATCTGCTTCAGGTTCATCAAAGATGATAAGGAGTATATACCGGTCATGAGCGCTTTGCAGGTTGGACTTTATCTGCGAAACAGTGTGCTTCTGGAAGCTTGTGACAGATACAGGAAGCCCGAGCCGGTGGATCACTCCAAGGAAATCGTCATCGCGTCCATGCGAGCCTGTGATCACAAGAGTACGTATATCGGTTATCTCGCTGTAGCCTGCCAGATCTATGTTTTTAGCGATCTTTTCATTCAGGTGAACATTGATGGTGAAGGACACTTTCAGCCCTCTGTCCTGGCCGGAAGAATCCTTGCCGGCAGGGCTCTCGGCTGTCAGTTCTCCGCCCATAAGTTCAGTCAGCTGCCTGGCAAGGATAGGACCAAGTCTCAGATCCTCCGCCCACTCAGACCGCTCGCTCAGGTTTGTAATATAATCTCCGAACAGTTTTTTTATCTCAGCCCTGGTGTAATTGTTTCCGGTGTCGGTGAGGGTGAACCCCAGTATGAACAGGTTGCCCTCCGACCGGCGGACGCGGCATTCTAGCCTGATCTCTCCCGTCTGCGTACCCGCAAGGGAGTTATATAACAGGTTGGTAATTACCTGGCGCAGCCTGTAAGGATCACCGATAAGATTATCAGGCACGGCATCATCAACTGTTGATACTATTTTGACAAGTGTCTCCGGATTCTCCCTCTTAACCAGGTTGACGCAATAGGTTATCTCATGCCTGAGTTTGAATGGGTACCTCATCGAGGATCATTTTGCCGGTCTCAACCTTTGAAACATCGAAAATATCGTTGATGATGGTAAGAAGAAGGTCTGCCGACCGCCTGAGCAGCCTGGCAACTTCTTTGGACTGCTCCGGCAGTTCAGACCTGTTAAGCATCTCAGTCATGCCGATAATACCGTTCAGCGGCGTACGTATCTCGAAGCTCATACGGGCAAGGAGCTCGGATTTGGCAATATTGGCATCGGCCTCCTGCTTGCGTGCCGATTTAAGGGCTGTAACATCGATAAGAACCTCCAGTGTGGATTTATCTCCCCTGAAGTCAACCGGGATACTGTTCAGAAAAACCAAACGGTCACCGCTCTGGCCGGGGAGCCTTATTATCCTTCCCTGTCCGTTCTGGCCGTCAAGATCGCTTTCATAATCATTGCGTGACATATCAGGCACAAGCTTGCCGGTCATTTCATCCTCGCTATTATATGAAAACAGTGTCGCAGCATGCCTGTTTGCCTTCTGAATCTCCCTGTTTTTGTTATAAACAAGCAAACCCACTGGCATCTGTTCAAGGATCGATAGTAGCGTCGATTCCGAATCGCTTGTCTCGTTGAACTGTTTATGCTTCTTCATGAGATGTCTCTGAAAAAGCCAGATTATAAAAAGGATAGCAGTCATCAGCAACAGGAGCATGATAATTGCATTTCTGAATATGTACTTCTGAAAGAAGTCTGTAGGGGCAGAGAATACAAGACCAAAATCAATCCCGAACATGTTGATCGGGTAAAACGCTGAAATTATTTCGTTGGATGTTCCTTTCGTCTCCATCCTGTGGGAAATCCACCCCGCCGTGCCAGCGTCAAGTTCTTCCTGTATATTCCTGAGTTGCGAATAGGCAACCTCTCCCCCGTGATTGTCAAAAACAATCATACCGGTGTCGTTCATCAGCCACTGCCACTGGTACTGTTCAAGATTGTATTTTGCAAAGACCCTTGAGAAGTACCTGTTGAAGTCTATGGTGGCGACAAGGTTTCCAAGCACCTTGCCATCCTTGATCACCGGGAGGTAAAATTTGTATTTGTCGCGATCGGGCTCAAGCTTTTCAACATCGTAGATACGGTGGTATATTCTGTGCCCTGTATGAACCGTCGAGCCATGAATTTCTCTCTTCATCCTTGAAGATGGTATAAACATCGCCGGTATTGTTGTACAGCATCAGGCCGACTATTATATCCTCATATTTTGAATAATAAAGCTTGATCTTTTCCTTGGCACGCTCATTCACATTGCGGTCGGAAAAGAACAGGGCCATTTCTTCCGAAAAATCGATCTCGGTAAGGTCGCTCACAATATACATGCTGGTATTGTCAATATCAGACCCGACTATTTTCACCTGCCTGTCAAGGAACTTGACGGAATACTCTATCTGGTGCCTGTAGAGGTTTCGGAAGAATAACACATTGCCCAGCATTATCAGCAGAAAAACTGAAAATGCAATTATGTTGATCTTTTTCATCGGGGCTGATTTATGCTGTAAAAATAAGGATTATCTGTATTTGGGGTTCTCTTCAAGAATAATGCTTACATAGCTTTTATATCGCCACTGCGCTATTTCGTTGTCAGCAACGGCTGAGCGCACTGCACAACCGGGCTCATCGAGGTGCATGCAGTTGTAAAAACGGCACCCTGACGAAACCCGGAAGATCTCGGGGAAGA
Organism: uncultured Bacteroidales bacterium; assembly: GCA_963719235.1. Lineage (GTDB taxonomy): Bacteria > Bacteroidota > Bacteroidia > Bacteroidales > VadinHA17 > SR-FBR-E99. The sequence goes on along the minus strand of CAVRBS010000015.1, from coordinate 154,108 downwards.
AATGATAGATCTCATTCCGGTCAAAGTCAATTACGCCGAAGCCCCTTATACCAGGCGTGTCTATAACAAATCCACCTCCCGGCAGAGGATGCATCTCCGGAAAAGTGGTGACGTGCTTACCCTGCTCGTGGTATTCCGATATCTTTTTTGTCTTAAGCGATAAGGAAGGGTTCAGCCTGTTCAGAAGAGTACTTTTTCCCACCCCGGAATTACCCGAAAGAAGGGTGATTTTACCCTTCATTGCCTCTTCAATCAGGTCGGTTTTGATATCCTTCGTGACTGAGACAATATAAACAGGATAGCCTATCTTTTCATAAACGCTTTTCAGCCTGAGGGCAAAGGTTTCCTCTTCAGGGCCATGCAGGTCCGATTTGTTAATGATGATCGAGGCTGGTATGCGGTAAGCCTCGGCTGTAGCCAGAAACCGGTCGATAAACTCGATGGGGGTGGCGGGCATTTTCAAAGAGACCATAAGGAACGCCTGATCAATGTTTGCCGCAATGATCTGTGATTCCCTGGAGAGGTTGGTTGCTTTGCGAATGATATAATTGCGCCTGGGCGCCAGGGTGGTTATCACCTTGTCAGCCTCATCGATGGTCACATTGTCACCCACGGCCATGGGGTTGGTGGTCCGGCTGCCCTTTACCCTGAACTTACCCCTGAGGGTACATTCATGAGTATTCCCGGCCTCATCAAGCACTTTGTAGCGGCTGCCTGTCGACTTTATCACAATGCCCCGGGTCAACTGTTTCACGTTTAGGTTGAAAATAAAAAAAGTGATACCGGACCTGACCTGGCATCACCTCTTTTATTACCAGAGTAAACCATTTTCAATATTCTGCTGCCATAAGGAAGAACGGCTTCATCTCAAAGTTTGAATAGTAAGGCCTCAGTCTGTCTGTATTATAATACTCGGAAACCTTCACCACTTTTTTGGAGGAGGTAACGACATCAATGGGCACATTGTCATAGCGACCGTTTTTGAGTACGACAACCCTTCCGTGAACTCCTTTCATTATCAGGTCAAGAGCCAGGTTTCCGTAGGCCATCGGGACAATGGAATCAACAGCATCAGGATCGCCGCCTCTTACCATATAGCCAAGTTTCTGGTCTATAACATTGATTGTCTTGCCTTTATTGTGTTTTGAAGAAAGTTCTTTAAGTTTGGCAGAGACAATATCGCCTATGCCTCCCAGTTTGGCATGACCGTAGGCGTCACGTTCGGCGTTTGCAAATATCATTTCACCGCCTTTGAACATTGCGCCCTCGGAAATAAGTAAAGTTGAATATTTGCTGGGGTTTGAATTCCGGTCCTCAACCATCAGCTGTGCCAGCTGCTCGATATCAAACTTGTATTCCGGTATGACGCATCTGTTTGCGGCGCCGGCCATAGTTGGAAGCATGGCTGTGAAACCGGCATAACGGCCGAAAACCTCCAGCACCATCATTCGTTCATGTGAACCGGCTGATGTCCGCAGGCTGTTGGTCATCTGTATTGTGCGGGTGACGCAGGTGCTGAACCCTATACAATAATCTGTTCCGGGTACATCGTTGTCCATCGTCTTCGGTATTGCCACCACCTTCACTCCCTGCTTGTAGAGATGAACGCCATAGCTGAGGGTGTCGTCACCGCCGATTGGTATCAGATAGTCTATCCCAAGCCATTCGAGGTTTTTTATAACCTCGGGGGTGAGATCATTCATATCATTCTTATAATCATCCTTAAGATGGTCGGGAACATATGCCTTTGGAACATGGCTCGGCCTGGTACGGGAGGTATGAAGAAATGTTCCGCCTGTTCTTCCCGACTTATTGACAATATCATCTGTCAGCAGCTGAAAGCAGTCACTGTTGTCTGCCTTCGGATCCCTGATTATCTCAACGATACCCCCCCATCCTCTGCGGAGGCCAATTACCTTATATCCTTCCCTGTTTGCCCTGATGGTCACGGCCCTGATTGCGGGGTTCAGACCAGGGACATCACCACCTCCTGTCAGGATACCTATCACCCCTTTAAATTTCTTCTGGTTTACCATTTTGCCTTACTGTTTTATTATGCTTAAATGCAGGCGATAAAAGTAGGGCTTTTCAAAATCATATCAAAAGGTAATTACTCTCACCTATATTTTTTTAATATTTTTGAAGAAAAAGCGAATGAATAAAAAAGAAAAGGCGATAAGCTATTTCAGGGAGGGTTATAACTGTTCCCAGGCCGTTCTGATGGCATGTGCCGGCGAGAGTGAGGCCATGGTAAAAGCAGCAGCGTCATTCGGCGGCGGAATGGGCAGATTGCAGAAGACCTGCGGTGCCGTCACCGGAGCTTATATCTGGTTCGGAATCAATTACGGCACTTCCGGCCTGCCACAGGAAAACGACAAAATGCAGGTCTATGAAAGGGTAAAAAGATTCGACAAGGCTTTTGTGGAGAGAAACGGCACCGACTTGTGTTCTGAGCTTCTTGGGGAAGATCTCAATACTCCGGAAGGAAAGTCGAGGATAAAGGAGAGGGACCTGCATGCAAGTGTTTGTGAAAAATGCATCACGGATGCCATTGAAATAATTGAAGAAATCCGGTGAGTAATGCGGCGTGTTGTGATAACCGGCGGCACCGGATTGGTAGGGATACACCTGAGCGCTCTCCTGGAAAAAGAAAAGTATGATGTTGTCCACCTTTCCCGCAGCAAAAAACCCGGAACAAAATTCAAATCATACCGCTGGGACCCCGAAAGCGGGTATTGCGACAAAGATGCGTTCAGGGACGGGGACACGGTCATTCATCTGGCCGGAGCCAATATCGGCGAAAAACGGTGGACTGCACAGAGAAAAAAAGAAATCATCAGCAGCCGGACAGAAACGGCAAGGCTGATTTATGATGTTTCCGTTGCATCGGGAATCAGACCCGATGCTTTTATTACCGCATCGGGAAAAGATTTTTACGGTTCCGGCATATCGGAAAAGATATACACGGAAACAGATCCTCCGGGTACTGACTTTATGGCTGAGACATGCCGCTTATGGGAAGCTGCCGCCGACCCGTTTGAGGCCGCAGGCGTAAGGGTTGTAAAGATAAGAACGGCCCTTGTGCTGGCCCGGAAAGGATCAGCGCTGTCAAAACTAAAGGCGCCGGCCCGCGCAGGGCTGATCATAAGACTTGGAACGGGCAGACAGTATTTCCCGTGGATACATATCGATGATCTCTGCAATGTATATCTTAAAGCCGTCAGCGACAGTACGATGTCAGGCCCGTTCAACGCATCAGCACCTGATCATATTACACATGACATGCTGATGGGCGCAATAGCCCGGCAAAGGCATCTGCCTGTGTTTCTTCCGCATGTGCCGCCATGGCTGCTGTATCTGGTTCTCGGGGAAATGTCGGTGGTGCTGACATCAGGAAGCAGGATTTCGCCTGATCGACTTATCCGTTCAGGCTTTGAATTCAGATATCCTGATATTGACCAGGCGCTGAGGGCTTGCTGAAATGTCAGCTGATGAGGCCATTTTGCAGGGGTACTAACCCCGTTTTGAAATCACCTCCAGTTTATTCATGTCGATGATCTCAATTGTGCGGCCGTATGACTTGATAATGCCGTCACGTCTCAACTCTGAAAAAGTGCGGATGACATTGGCCGAGCTCATGCTTATAAAATCAGCTATCTCTTTTCGTGAGACAGGCAGATCAAAAATGCCGGAATGATAAATTTCCCTTGAAAAATAGAGAAGCACATATGCTATTCTCCCTGCCAGGTTCCTGCTGCGTATCTCCAGACCCAGGGTAATAATGTTCTCAGATGTACGTGAGAGGACTGAAATAAGATTCAGTGCAAATTTCCCGTTTTTTTCAATCAGTTCCCGCATGAGGCTTATCCTGATGCAACAGGCTACGGAGTCTTCAAGTGCTGAGAGAGAGTAGCTGTATTTCCCCTGGGTAAAAACATTTGTGTTGCTCACGAATTCCAGCGGTCTGGCTATCGCAATTATCTGCTCTTCACCCCGGACGGATTTTCTGAACAGCTTCACCAGCCCATTCTTCAGGTACTTGAAATCGTGAACCGGTTCTCCCTCTTCATTGATGATCTCTCCCCTGGAATATTTCTTTTCTTCCTTGGAATCGCAGATACGATCGATATCCTCCTGGCTGAGGTTGGCGAAAGCAACATCCCTGAGCTCGCAGGAAAAACAATCACATTTCTTCTTCGCTATTTTTAATGCCGTATCCATGAAAACGCAAATTTAGAACAATCCGCAGATAAATTCGTTCAGCTTTTCTAAATTTGACGAACGGCATACTTACCCACGGAGCGATGATCTACAAAACTGATTACCACATCCACACCACATACAGTGACGGCAGGGAGGGCCCCGAGGCCTGTATAGCGGCAGCAATTAAAAACGGTCTCAGGGAGATCGGCTTTTCGGATCATATTAATCCTGCGGGCGGGCATCTGAAATGGACTATGGATCATGAGCGCCTGCCTGATTATGCGGAACACATCCTCCGGCTGAAAAAACTATATCCGGAAATTGCCGTGAGGCTGGGCATTGAGCTTGACTACCTCCCGGGAATGGAGAAAGAATCCTGCAGGATTATTGACGCATTTCCGTTTGATTACATAATAGGGTCTGTACATTACCTGGGTGACGAAACGGTTGATCTCGGCCCGGGTTTTTATATCGGAAAAGATATCAGTGAGATTTACGAGAATTATTTCAACCTGATCTGCGAGGCGGCTTCCACAGGCTTTTATGACATTATAGGCCATGCCGACCTGGTCAGGATACACCGTTTCCGGCCAGAGGAAGACATTACCCATCTCTACAGCATGATGGCCTCTGCCTTTGAGATCCATGATGTTGCCTTTGAGCTGAACACCAACGGACGCAACAGGCCGCTGAATGATTTTTATCCTGACAGGAAATACCTCCCTCTGTTTGCCGAACACGGGGTACCTGTATGTGTCAACTCAGACGCACACTTCCCGGAGCGTATAGGACAGTTTTCCGATGAGGCTTACGAGCTTCTCAAACGGTCAGGATATAATGAGATGGCAGTCTTTAAATACAGGGAACGATATATGATACCATTTTAATTTTATAATTATGAGAAAACCTGTTGTTACCCTAATCCTGGCCATGCTGTTAGCCGGCGGATGCGCCGACAATAAACCCGCGACCGTAACCTCAGGTGAGCGGGATGTCATTGATTTCAGGGTATTGCCTTTCGCGCTTACAGAGGTTAAGCTTCTTGACGGGCCTTTCAAACATGCAACCGACCTTAACGTCAGCGTTCTTCTCAAATATGAGCCAGACAGGCTCCTTTCAAAATTCAGATCGGAAGCCGGCCTTGAGCCAAAAGCAGAACCGTACGGAGGCTGGGAGGAGGAGACGATCGCCGGACACAGCCTGGGTCACTACCTGAGCGCAATATCAATGATGTACCTTACAACAGGTAACCCTGAGTTTCTCAACAGGGTGAATTATATCGTCAGTGAACTCAAGGCCTGCCAGGATGCCGACGGCACAGGTTATATCGGAGCATTCCCCGATGGTCAAAAGATCCTGGAAGAAGAAGTGGCGAAGGGTAATATACGCTCAAAGGGCTTTGATCTGAACGGCATCTGGGTTCCCTATTACACTCAGCATAAGGTGATGGCGGGTCTGCGTGATGCATACCGTATGTGCGGCAATAAAACGGCACTCGGGGTTTCTGAAAAATTTGCCGGCTGGCTTTATACGGTTGTGGATGATCTTTCCGCAGACCAGATAGAAGAGATGCTGCACTGTGAACACGGCGGGATACTGGAAACTCTTGCAGATCTGTATGCCGATACGGGCAATGAGAAATATCTTGACATGACACATTTTTCCAGGATAAGTTTATCCTTGAGCCTCTCTCACGAGGTGAGGATATTCTCCCCGGGAAGCACGGAAACACAAATATTCCAAAGCTTATCGGACTGGCGCGCAGGTATGAGCTGACAGGGGATACCCTCGACAGGAAAACGGCAGAATTCTTCTGGCAGACAGTTGTCAAACACCATTCTTACGTCACCGGAGGGCATGGCAATAAGGAATATTTCGGTGAGGCGGACAAACTTCGCGACAGGCTCGGTGATGAGACCACTGAGACCTGCAACGTTTACAACATGCTCAAACTCACAGACCATCTCTTCGAATGGAGTGCCTCCGCAGAAGCGGCGGATTTTTATGAGCGGGCGCTTTTTAACCATATCCTGGCGTCACAGAATCCGGAGGACGGAAGAGTAACATACAATCTCTCGCTTGAAATGGGCGGATTTAAAAGCTTCCAGGATCCTGAGTGGTTCACCTGCTGCATCGGCACGGGGATGGAAAACCATTCAAAATACGGTGGCTCAATATATTTCCACAACGACAGGGAGCTTTTTGTAAGCCAGTTCATAGCCTCTGAACTGACCTGGAATGAAAAGGGACTGAAAGTGACACAGACAACGCGGTATCCTGAAGAGCAGGGAACTGAACTTGAAATTTCAGCTGATAAGCCTGTAAATCTGACTGTCAATATCAGGTATCCCTCATGGGCGACACAGGGCATCGTGATTGCCGTGAACGGACATAAAAAACATATTGAAAATCAGCCGGGGAGCTTCGTTCCTCTTACACGCAAATGGAAGAACGGTGACAGGATAGAAGTATCCATTCCCTTTGAGCTCCGCCTTGAATCAATGCCTGACGACTCGCTCCGGGTTGCTGTCTTTTATGGCCCAGTTGTTCTTGCCGGAGAACTTGGCCCCGTTGATGACCCGGCCGCGCCAGACACGCTGTTTGTGCCTGTCCTGATGACCACTAACAGAGACCCTGCAAACTGGATGAAGCCTGTTGACAACAGCATCAACACCTTTGTGACTGACAGCACAGGACGGCCGCGGGATGTGCAGATGAAGCCCTTCTACAGGACATACAACGAGCGCTATTCCATTTTCTGGGACATGATCTCCGAAGAAGCCCGCTAAGAGAAATTTGAATGACGGCGAATTCAGCCTTGTCAGCCGGCCCCCAGCAGATGTTCAAGAAGTATTTTTATTCCAATGGCTGCCAGTATAATGTCCGCCAAGGATCTCCACCCTTGAGCCGAGGCGGCTGCCGGCAGATTTTCCAATGCGTATGGCTGTCATTGACGCAAGAAAAGTGACAGTGCCGATGAGAAGACCTGCGCTCCATATTTTCACATTGAGAAACGCAAAGCTGATTCCGACGGCAAAAGCATCAATGCTTGTGCCCACAGCCATTGTCAGAAGCACGGGCAGCCTTTTGAAGTCGACAGGCTCCCTGTCATCATCCTTCTTAAGTCCTTCAATGATCATCCTTATTCCAAGTATCATAAGCAGCCCGAATGCCACCCAGTGATCAAGCTTTCCGATGTGCTGGCTTACTGTCGAGCCGAGAAAATAGCCAAGGACAGGCATTGCCCCCTGGAACAGCGCCAGCGTCAAGGCAATACGCATGGCATTCCTGAAACGTATCTTTGATTCGACAACCCCGCATGACAGAGAAACAGCAAAGGTGTCAAAGGAAAGCCCCAGGGCAATGCCGATTAATGTGATAAGATCCATGATGCAAAGAAGGCTCCAAAAGTAGCCAATAATTACTATTTTTACCTCCTCGATGGTTAAAAATGAGAGTTCTGGTTCAGAGAGTTAAAGAAGCGGCCGTTACAATCAACGGGGAACGCTGTTCGGCTATCGGGCCTGGTCTTCTTATTTTTCTCGGAATAGAAGAAGCGGACAGTGGTGATGATATCGGCTGGCTGGCAGCAAAAGTGGTAAACCTGCGCCTGTTTGACGACAGCAACGGAGTAATGAACCTGTCAGCGGCTGAGACCGGTAAAGAGATAATGATCGTCAGCCAGTTTACGCTGCACGCCTCGACAAAGAAAGGGAACCGGCCCTCATATATCCGTGCTGCCGGACCGGAGCAGGCCAATCCGTTATATGAGTTCTTTCATTGCCCGGACAGAGGAACTTCTGGGCCGCAGTGTAAGCACCGGGGTATTCGGTGCCATGATGGAAGTAGGCCTGGTCAACGAGGGGCCGGTAACAATCTTTATTGACAGCAGGAACAGGGAATGACGGATAAAGAACTTAAAAGGTCTGTGCTTACGGTTACGGCCTTTGCATCGTTCCTGACACCGTTCATGGGTTCTTCAGTGAACCTGGCATTGCCGTCAATAGGTAATGAGTTCGGTGTCAATGCCGTTACCCTTAACTGGATAGTGAGCAGTTACATGCTCTCAACCTCTATTCTGCTTCTTCCTGCCGGAAGGGTGGGTGATATTCTTGGCCGGAAAAAAATATTCACGGCAGGTCTTGTCATCTTCACCCTGACAATGATCCTGCTCACCTTCACCCCCAATATAACCTGGCTGATAGGAGCAAGGGTATTGCAGGGTCTGGGAAGCGCCATGCTTTTCGGCACCAACATGGCCATCCTGACTTCTGTCTTTCCGCCCGGGGAGAGAGGAAGGGCTATGGGTATCAATGTAACGGCAGTGTATATAGGGCTGGCTTCCGGTCCTTTCCTCGGAGGCCTGCTGACCCGTTATCTCGGATGGAGAAGCATCTTTGCCTTCCTGGTGCCCATGGGCATTATTAGCCTCATTCTGATCCGGACAAAAATGAAAGACGAATGGGCAGAGGCCAAAGGCGAAAGCTTTGACTGGCCGGGAGCTGTGATATATGGTCTTTCACTGGCAGCACTCATGTACGGGTTTTCGAAACTGCCTTCGGCGACAGGGTGGATCATAACAGCCACAGGGCTCATTCTCATGCCGCTCTTCGTCATGAGGGAGAAGAGGACAAAGCACCCGCTGTTTGATATCACGCTGATCTCAAAAAACAGGGTTTTTGCCTATTCAAATCTGGCAGCCCTGATACATTATGCGGCCACCAGCGCAATAGGCTTCTTTCTCAGTCTCTATCTCCAGTATATAAAAGACCTGGGGCCCCGCGATGCGGGTTTCGTGCTGATGTGCTGGCCGCTGACCATGGCGCTGATCTCTCCTGCGGCAGGTAAGCTTTCTGACAAGCAAAACCCCGGGGTGCTCGCCTCCATCGGCATGGCCATCACCTCAGCGGGACTCATCATGCTCTGCTTTTTAACTGCCGGCACCTCCCTGGTTTTTGTGATCGCAGTGCTGGTAATAATGGGAATAGGTTTTTCCCTCTTTTCCTCTCCCAATTCGAATGCTATTATGAGCTCCGTTGAAAAGAAACAGCTGGGCAATGCTTCAGGGATGATAGGCACAATGAGGAACGCTGGCCAGACATTCAGCATGGCAATAGCCCTGATGCTACTCGCCCTCTTCATGGGGCAGGCAAAGATTGATCCCTCAAACTACCCGCAGCTGCTCGGGGCTATGAAAAGCGGCTTCATTATCTTTTCAGTGCTTTGCATTGCAGGCATCTTTGCCTCGCTGGCACGCAACAACAGCCTGCGTAAATAGGTTGCCCATTCTTTTTGTTTGCATTTCATTAAAAACAATTAAATTGACCCCTGTTTGTCTCCGGACAACAAGTGCCTGTTCGTTTAAATATAATATTGATTATGACTAAATTATACAAGAAACTGCTTAATCCCGACCTTTCAACCGACGAGATGAATGAAGGTGTTGCCGAGGCGAAAATGACAGTTAACGCTAAAGAAAGGGCTGGTATTCTCAGGAATATTTTTTCATTTATCGACCTTACCAGCCTTAATACAACGGACAGTGCAACTGCCATCCGGCACTTTGCAGAAAAGGCAGCCTCCCTGCACCTGACCTATAACGGCATAAGCAATGTGGCAGCCCTGTGTGTATTCCCCAATTTTGCTGTACCTGCCCGTCAGGGCCTTGGCAGTTGCGGGGTTAAGCTGGCTGTAGTGTCAGCCTCCTTCCCCACCTCCCAGACATACCTCGAGGTCAAGATTCTGGAGACGGAAATGGCGGTCAAAAACGGCGCCGCAGAGATTGATATTGTAATCCCTGTGGGAACATTCCTCGAGAATGACTACGACGCAGTTATAAAAGAACTTAAGACACTAAGGACGGTGGCAGGAAAGGCAACACTGAAAATCATACTTGAAACAGGACTGCTTAAAGATCCCAGGAATATTTACCGGGCAGCCGTTCTGGCCATGGAATCAGGCGCCGACTTCATCAAGACGTCGACAGGAAAGAGCCAGGTATCTGCTACACCGGAAGCGGCCTGGGTTATGTGCAGGGCCATACTTGACTACTGGAACGAAACAGGGATCATGATAGGCTTCAAGGCTGCCGGAGGGATAGCCACTCCTGACGAGGCAATTGTATATTATAACATCGTCAGTGAAATCCTCGGAGAAAAATGGCTCAGTCCCGAGTACTTCAGGATCGGTGCCAGCAGGCTCGCCAACAGTATTCTCGGCGAACTTTATCCCGGAAGACCAGCTTTTTTTTAGACTACCCTGATGACAGTGGAGCCCGTCGATACCACCCTGGTTTCTGCTGACACTCTTCAGGGCATTGGCTTGCATGATGAGTTCAGTATCGGCCGGTTTATCCCCTTTTCTGATGCGGATGCCGGACTGACGGACAAAATATTTTCAGGAAAAGATTACCGGACTGATTACTATGCGCCCGCCGGTCGTGCAGAAGGCCAGCAGAGCAATCCGGAGAAGGTGAGCACCGACTTCAGCTTCATCCTTCTTTCTGTCTGCCTTTTACTTGTAACATTACTTACAATCTTCGGAAGAAAAAGCATGGTTTCCGGACTCGCCTCCCTGAGTTTAAGGCGCCAGCCTGACATGTCAGTACCGGGTACCTCCGAAGTTATCTCGTGGCCGCCCATACTCAGGAACCTCTTTACCATATTCAATGTAAGTCTCTTTGCTTCAGCGGCATTACTGCTTACAAACACGATCCGGTATGAAAATACTGCAGCTTCAATAACGCTGACGGCAATCATCGCAGGGTCTTTCCTTGCCGCCCTGATGCTCAGGCATCTCACAAGCATTATCCTGGCAGAGACAACCGGACTGAAATCAGCCTACCGTGAATACATGAACATCATATACAACTCCTGGTTCGCTGACGCAATCATTTTATTTATTCTTAATGCACTTATTCTGTTTGCGCCGGTCAGCAACCCTGCTCCGTTTATCTGGTCAGGAATAATAATTACTGCAATATTCCTGATTATTCGCGGTTTAAAGCTCATTATGATTTTTCTAAACAGGCATATTTCAATTTCATATTTCATTTTGTACCTTTGTGCCCTTGAAATCTTACCCGTTCTGGTGATATTGAAAATACTCGGTGTTTTCTGATCAGAAGGGCAGGTAGTGGAGGTTGAACTAAAAACTTGTGGATTTGAAGATAAGAAAGGTATTAGTGTCGCAGCCTGAGCCAAGCAATCCGAAATCGCCTTATTTTGAGCTCGCTAAGAAATACAACCTGAAAATAGACTTCAGACAGTTTATCCAGGTTGAGGGTATTCCTGCCAAGGACTTCCGGCAACAAAAAATTAATCTTCCCGACTTCACCGCCGTGGTCTTTACCTCTAAAACCGCCATAGATCATTATTTCAGGATCTGTGACGAGATGCGCATTACTGTCCCCGACACCATGAAGTATTTCTGCATCACTGAAAACGTGGCATTTTACCTGCAGAAATACATCGTCTACCGTAAAAGGAAGATCTTTCACGGGAAGGCAAAATTCGAGGATCTGATCGATATTATAGTGAAGCACAAGGATGAAATTTTCTTCGTGCCACTCTCCGACCCTCACAAAGCAGATGTCCCTGAGCTGCTGAAAAAGAATAATGTCAATTACACCATAGGCACGATGTACAAGACCATCAGCAGGGATTTTGATTCGAAGGAGCTTGACTATGACATTCTGGTTTTCTACAGTCCTTCAGGAATAAAGTCTTTGAAAGAGAATTTTCCTTCATTCAGGCAGGGTGAGATAAAAATCGCTGCTTTCGGACCCACTACTGCCGAGGCGGTGACCAACGAGGGCTTCAGGCTTGACATCCAGGCTCCAAACCCGAAAGCACCCTCGATGACCATGGCGCTTGACTGCTTCATCCATGATTTTAACAGGAATAACAAATAAGCCTGTTTCCGGATAACATTATTCATGAAAGCATCCATCCTGCCGGATAGATGCTTTCTCTTTATCAAGATGAAAAAAAAGGGGGCATCATTCACAAAAGGAGAGAGACTCTGCAGCGTCAGGGCCATCGGCGATCTTTTTTCAGGAGGCAGATCCATCAGTCTGCCGCCTCTCAGGATTATTTACAGGGTCATGCCTGAAGACCAGTCCATGGAGCCGGTCAGGGTACTGATATCGGTGCCTAAGAGGTACTTTAAAAAAGCGGTAGACCGCAACCTGATTAAAAGACGCATCAGGGAAGCCTACCGGCAGAATAAACTGCCGCTCATCAACTCGCTTCAGGGTAGCGGGAAACGCATTGAAATATCAATAATATGGAATGATACTTCCATTCAATCTTATGACATCACCGAGAGGTGTGTCAAAGAGATGATCGGAAAACTGATGCATCTTAAGTGAAATATTAACTTTGTGAAAATCTTTTTTATGAGCTCGGGAAAAACCAAAAAAATCATATTACTGTCTCTGACAGTGGTTACAGCCGCACTTACATACGGCTTTTTAGCCGGCGGCCAGGAGAGCAAAGACTTCAAGCTTACAAAGAATCTTGACATCTATATCTCGCTTTTCAGAGAACTGAATGCCTTTTATGTCGATGAAATTGATCCGGAAAAACTGGTCACCAGGAGCATAAACGGCATGCTCTCAACACTCGATCCGTACACCGTTTATTATCCGGAAGAGGACACCGGTGACCTTGACTTTATGACAACAGGAAAATACGGAGGCTTCGGATCACTAATAAGAAAATCCGGAGATTATATCACTGTAACCAATGTTTACGAAGGATTCCCGGCTGACCATAACGGAATAAAACCGGGAGATGTAATGATCAGCATAGACGGAATTTCTCTTAAGGACGTTTCGTCTGACAAGGCCTCCGGTATGCTCAAGGGAGAGCCTGGCACAGAAGCAGAAATAGTTATCAGACGAAATGGCGAGGAGTTCACAAGGAAGCTTAAGCGTGAAAGGATTTCAATCTCAGCAGTGCCATACTACGGGATGATAGACAGCAATACCGGATATATCCGCTTCACAAACTTCACCCAGAACTGCATCTCGGAGGTGAAGGATGCACTTGTTGATCTGAAAGAAAAGCAGGGCGCGAAGGATCTCATCCTGGATCTGAGAAATAATCCGGGAGGTCTTGTAAATGAGGCTGTCGAGATAGTTAACCTGTTCGTCAAACCCGGACAGGAGGTTGTCAGCACACGGGGCAGGGCAAAGCAGTATGATGCTGTCTTCCGCACAAATAAAAATCCTGTTGCCCCGGACATGCCGGTGGTAGTGCTGATCAACCGTGGATCAGCCTCAGCTTCCGAAATAGTGGCCGGGGCGCTGCAGGATCTTGACCGCGGCATTATCGTAGGCGAACGGTCATACGGCAAGGGACTGGTCCAGGTGGCAAGACCGCTGAGCTATAAGGCTCAGGTGAAAATCACAACCGCAAAGTATTACATACCGAGTGGCAGATGTATACAGGCAGTCGATTTTTCTCACCCTCAATGAAGACGGCAGCGTAGGATATATACCCGATTCACTGATAAAGACGTTCATGACAAAGAACGGAAGGCTGGTGAAAGACGGCGGCGGTATAATCCCTGACGTCGTAGTGCCGTCAGACATGCTCACCCGCTTTACCAGCGAGCTCTATGTTCAGAACATGGTCTTTGACTACTCAACGAAGTATTACTGGTCCCACCCGGTACCTTCCGTGATTGACAGCCTCAGGGTCACAGAGAGCGACCTTGCGGATTTTGCATCATTCCTGAAAGGGAAGAACTTCAGCTATCAGACAGATTCCGAAGCTGCCCTTGAAGACCTTGTTGCAGTAGCCCGGGAAGAAGAGCTGTATGATGCGAACAGTGAAACAATTGATAAGCTGAAAGCAGGAATGAGCCATTCCCTGGAAAGGGATCTGGAGACACAGAAACATGAAGTGACCGAACTGCTGGAATCAGAGCTTGCAGGAAGATATTTTTATGATGCAGGCATGGTGGAATATTCTCTTCCGCGTGACAACCAGGTCTTGGAAGCGGTCAGGATAGCTGAAGACGGGGAGCGTTACCGGGCGCTTCTTCAGACCCCGGTAAAATAGCCTTCTTTCAGAATAATTTCTTTTTCCGGACGGGAAGTTTCCTTCTTACCGCGGGTTCCGCTGTCAGTGTGCCTCCAGCCAGTTATTGCCTGTGCCTGTGCCAACCTCAAGTGGCACGCTGAGAGATGCGGCGCCCCTCATCTCTTCGGTAACTATCTTTCTAAGTTTCTCCACTGACGAAACCTCAACTTCGAAAATAAGCTCGTCATGGACCTGGAGTATCATTTTTGCTTCAGGAAACTCTTTTTCCAGCCTCCCGGCAATCTTCACCATGGCAATTTTTATTATATCGGCAGCGCTGCCCTGAAGGGGTGCGTTGATGGCGTTTCGTTCCGCGTTGCCTCTGACTACCTGGTTTCTTGACTGAATATCGGGCACATAACGTCGGCGTCCGAACATTGTGGTAACATAACCCTGTTCCCTGGCCCTGCGGATACTGTCATCCATATAGGCCTTAACTCCGGGATAGGAATTGAAATACCCGTCGATAAGCTCTTTTGCCTCTTTCCTCCCAATTGTGAGCCTCTCTGAAAGCCCGAAGGCAGAGATTCCGTATATAATTCCAAAATTGGCTGTTTTGGCTTTTGCGCGCATCTCACGGGTCACATCTGACACAGGGACGTGGAAGATCTTGGCTGCGGTAGCCGCATGAATATCCTGGCCGGAAAGAAAATCCGATATCATGCCTTTGTCGCCGCTGAGGTGAGCCATCAGCCTGAGCTCTATCTGGGAATAATCAGCGCTGAGGAAGATCCTTCCGGGTGCGGGAATGAACGCTTTGCGTATTTCCCGGCCTTCTTCATCACGCACCGGGATGTTCTGAAGATTAGGGTTGGTTGAGCTTAACCTTCCCGTAGATGCGACTGCCTGGTTGTATGTTGTATGTATTCTTCCCGTTTTCCTGTCGATCAGCTCCGGAAGCGATTCCACATAGGTTGAAAGAAGTTTTTTGAGGCCACGGTACTCAAGGACCTTGCCTACCAGGGGATGCCTGGATGTGAGGCGCTGCAGAACCTCCTCGTCCGTCCGGTACTGCTTTGTTTTCGTGAGACGGGCATTGTCGTCAAGGCGCAGCCTGACGAACAGTATATCTCCGAGCTGTTTCGGCGAGGAGATATTGAACTCCTGTCCGGCAAGTTCATAAATCTCCTTTTCAAGCCTGATGATGGTCTCGCGAAGGGTGACGGCATAATTCTTCAATACCGCCTCATCAATCAGCACTCCGTCCCGCTCCATCCCTGCCAGCACCCTGATGAGAGGCATCTCAATCTCAGAGGCAAGTTTTTCCAGTCCTTCTTTCCGGAGTATGGGCTCAAACTTTTCTTTAAGCTGCCAGGTTATATCAGCATCTTCCACAGCATATTCCCTGACTTTTTCCTTATCAACGTCCCTCATTGTTTTTTGGCGGGGTCCGCGTTCACCGATGAGTTCTTCAATATGTATGGTATTGTAATTAAGATACTTTAAGGCAAGCATGTCCATGTTGTGCCGCATATCCGGCTCAAGCAGGTAGTGAGCAAGCATAGTATCAAACAGCGGGCCCCTGACGCTGATGCCATAACCCGAAAGGACCTGGATGTCATATTTCAGGTTCTGCCCTATCTTTCTTATTTTTTCATTTTCAAAAACTGTGCGGAAAGGCTTAAGAAGCTTCAATGTTTCGTTTCTGTCAGCAGGGAGCCAGAGCATTGTTCCCGAGCCCTTCTCCCAGCTGAAAGTAACCGCCACAAGGTCAGCGTTCAGCGGATCGAGGGATGTGGTTTCCGTATCAAAGCAGAACTCGCTGAGACGGCTCAGCGTGAGTGCCAGCGTTTCTGCCTGGTCAACAGTCTCTGCAATGAAATATTCATGAGGCGTTATACCGGCCGTAGCGGCAGCCTTTTCATCCCTGGATACCTCCTCTCCGAAGAGCGTTCCCTGCGCCTGTTGTGCCGGCTGCTGCGGGTTGAAGACCGCAGTCTCTGAGGTTACTTCAGGGGATAACTCCTGAAAATCCGGCCTGCCGAGACGGGAAGCAAGGGTGCGAAACTCAAGCTCTTCATATAATCTGCGCAACAATCCGGTATCAGGGCTTTGCCTGTGAAGCAACTCATGCCTGAATTCGACCGGGACATCCTGTTCGATTGTCGCGAGCCGTTTAGACAGCAGTATCTGTTCCCTGTTTTGCTCCAGGATATCTTTTTGGCGGCCTGAGAGCTCCGATGTCTTCTGCAGCAGTGTTTCTATGTCACCGTGCTCTCCGATGAGCTTACAGGCAGTTTTCGGACCTATTCCCGGAGCGCCGGGTATGTTATCTGAAGTATCACCCATGAGTCCAAGCAGGTCAGTGATACGATCGGGCGTGACCCCGTATTCCCTTATAATTTCGTCTTTGCCCCATATTTCCGCATCGCCTCCGCTGCGCCCCGGCCTGTACATCAGTACTTTGTCCGTCACAAGCTGGGCAAAGTCCTTGTCGGGGGTCATCATGAAGGCTGTATATCCCTGATCAGCAGCCTTCCTGGCCAGGGTCCCGATAACATCATCAGCCTCATATCCCGTCACCTCGATGACCGGAATGCGGTATGCCTCAAGCAGCCTCTTGATATAAGGAACGGAGATTTTAATATCCTCGGGGGTTGCGTCACGGTTGGCCTTGTACGCAGGATAGATTTCATTCCGGAAGGAGGATCCCCCCGGAGGGTCGAATACAACAGCGATATGTGTCGGCCTTTGCTTGGCAAGCAGCTCATCAAGAGTAAGGAGGAAGCCGAATATTGCCGAGGTGTTCATCCCCGTGGATGTGATCCTCGGGTTTTTTATGAATGCATAGTAAGACCTGAAGATCAGTGCATAAGCATCGAGCAGAAATAGCCTTTTATCGTTGTCCGTCACGGTCACAGGTTGTCAGATGCATGCCACTCTGCAAACGAGGTGGCTGTTTCATAGAGCTTCACACTGTGCAGCGAAATCCCGCCAGGTATCCTGGAACTGACGATATCTGCAATATCCGCCACCAGGTTTTCACAGGTTGGCTGGTAAGGAGAAACGATGACGTTTCCAAAATGCTTTCTGTATGCCTCAACAGTCTCTGCCGGTGCAAAACCCGAGACCATAAGCGAATGATCCAACCGGTCGACAATATTTTCCTTCACGATTTTTTTCAGGTCGCCAAAATCGATTACCATGCCGTTCCTGGGTTCGTCCGGATTGTTCATAGGCTGGCCTGCAAGGGTTACGTAAAGAATGTAGGAATGCCCGTGGACATTACGGCAAGGACCGTCATAATTCCACAGCGCGTGAGCCATCTCGAAACGAAATTCCTTGGTTACCCTGATTACCGTCATTTATTTCAGCATTTGTGGTCACAAAATTAAACTATTTAACAGGATTTTTGTTTAACAGGAACTTTCTCACTGATAATTACGTTGTTAAATATCATATATATTTCATTAAACCGTACCTTTGTGCCCAATTTATCAATCATCAATGGAGAATAAAAAAATGTTAACTATCCCATTCCTTGCCGGAGAAAGCTTCAGGAAGCATGGCGTGAACAAGGCAATGGGTTTTGTCGGAGAAGAGGTCATTACCTATGACCAGCTTAAAGGTAAAGTGGATTCTGTCATGGCTTTACTTGAAAAATATTCGGTTCAGAAAGGCGATAAAGTGGCAATTCTCAGCGGCGGTATGCCAAACTGGGGTGCCGTCTACCTGGCTGTTACATCAATGGGAGCAATAATAGTACCTGTTCTTAATGATTTCACCCCCGGAGAGATATCAAATGTTCTGATCCACTCGGGCGCCAAAGTGATCTTTGTATCCGGTTCACTCGAACCAAAAATTGCAGACTTCACCTCGGATGTGCTTTCTGCAGTAATTTCAACTGAGGATTTTTCGGTTTTATCGGGATTCAACGGAGCTTTCTATGACCCTGAAATGAAGCCGTCAAAAGATTATCCTGTCGGGGAAGAAGACCTGGCAGCTATAATTTATACATCCGGAACAACCGGAAAATCGAAAGGGGTTATGCTGACCCACAGGAACATCTGCTTTACTGCCGAACAGGTTCTTACCATCCAGCGAGTCGTTGAAACGGATGTGTTCCTTTCAATCCTGCCGCTTTCGCACACTTATGAGCAGACACTCGGCCTGATCCTTCCACTGTTCAACGGAGCATCAATTTATTATCTGCACAAGGCACCTACGCCGTCAGTGCTTCTCCCGGCTCTTGAAGAGGTAAAGCCCACCACGATGCTTACAGTGCCACTCATCATGGAGAAAATATATTTCGGCAAGATTGCTCCAACATTCAATAAAAGCAAAGTATTATCCTTCCTTTATCATACGGCTCCCGGCAGGAGGTTTTTCAACAAGTTAGCCGGGAAGAAACTTTATAAAACATTTGGCGGAAGACTAAGGTTTTTCGGCATTGGCGGAGCAAAACTGAATCCCACTGTTGAGCAGTTCCTTATTGATGCCGGATTCCCGTACGCAATCGGCTATGGTCTTACCGAAACGGCTCCGATGCTGGCAGGGACTAAGGTTGGTTCCACGAAACTGGGCTCCACCGGTCCGGCAATGGAAGGCGTAACACTGAAAATTAATAATCCTGACCCTGTAACCGGCGAAGGAGAAGTATGGGCCAGGGGAGATAACGTGATGAAAGGCTATTTTAATGAGCCGCAGATGACAGCCGAAGTGCTGACACCCGATGGCTGGTTCCGTACCGGCGATCTGGGCACGATGGATAAAAACAACTTCCTGAGCATCAAGGGGAGGCTGAAGAATATGATCGTCAGCTCAAGCGGCGAGAATATATATCCCGAAGAGATAGAATCTGTCATAAATGATTTCAGCCACGTAATTGAATCACTTGTCGTGCAACAGAAAGGTAAGCTTGTTGCGATGGTGCACATCAATATCGAGGAGCTGCAGGCAAAATACCATTCGATGAAGAAAGAATATTCGGAAAAAGCCGAGCAGATGATAGATGAGTATCTTGAGGAGATACGCAGGTATGTAAATTCAAAAGTAAACAAGTTCAGCCAGGTTCAGCTTGTTGTCTATCAACCCGTACCTTTTCAGAAGACAGCAACACTCAAAATAAAAAGGTTTCTTTATTACTGATCAAGCCCCTGACGGAGCATTCCATTTATCTGAGACTGTGTGATTATCCTTGCGGGGATTGTCATTTTTTTGCTATTTTGCGGCCAAATACAGATGCATATGTCGCTCAGGAATAAATCAATCCTGCTGATCCTGCTGATCCTTGCAGTTGATCAGACCATCAAAATTCTTATTAAAACACACATGGTCATTGGGGAAGAGCACTCCGTGATCGGTAACTGGTTCAGGATCCATTTCCTGGAAAACAACGGCATGGCGTTTGGCATGGAGTGGGGCGGCAGGGCCGGCAAGGCAGCGCTTAGTATTTTCAGGATGATTGCAATAGCGGGTATCTGCTGGTATCTTGTCGGCATTATAAAAAAGAAGGCTCATCCCGGCCTGGTCCTGTCAGTAAGCGTCATTGTGGCAGGAGCCATAGGCAATCTTATCGACAGTGCCTTTTACGGCATGATCTTCAGCGAGAGCTGGCACGCTCCTGCAGTAATGTTTCCGGAAGGAGGAGGATACTCATCATTTCTGCACGGCCGGGTTGTTGATATGCTCTATTTTCCGCTGATCGACACCCACTGGCCCGAATGGTCGCCGATAAGGCCAAATGAAACATTTGTCTTTTTCAGGCCTGTTTTTAATATTGCCGATGCGTCTATAACCACCGGCGTACTTATCATTCTGTTCTTCCAGAAAAAATTCCTGGGCGAGACAAAGTAGCCATTGTCCACATTTTGTCTTATTTTTGAGATGTCTACCCGCATCAGAGATGTCAACTCTTTCAGATATTAAGAAGCCTGTCGCTGCTGAGATGCGCGAGTTTGAATCTTACTTCAACCGCACCCTGAAGAGTGACATTCCTTTTTTCCACACCATTCTGAACTACATCATCCGCAGGAAGGGCAAGCAGATGAGGCCTTTGCTGGTATTTCTGGCCGCAAAGCTTAACGGTACCGTCAACGAAACCACTTATGTCGCCGCCACATTTATAGAGCTGCTGCACACTGCAACGCTTGTTCATGACGATGTTGTTGATGACGCATCCGAGAGGCGCGGCCTGCCTTCTATCAATGCCCTCTATAATTCGAAAATAGCTGTCCTGGTAGGTGATTACCTGCTTGCGCAGGGCCTGCTGATAAGCGTGGAGAAAAACAAATTCAATATGCTAGGGATAGTGTCGGCGGCCGTTAAGGAAATAGTAAAGGGAGAGCTTGTACAGCTGCAGAAGACACGAAAACTCGACATTAAGGAAAAGGATTATTTCAGGATCATTTCAATGAAAACGGCTACGCTGATCTCGGCATGCACAGCCTGCGGAGCCAGCTCGGTCACGGATAATGAAGAGACCATCGCCAGGATGAAATTATTTGGCGAAAATATCGGAATAGCCTTCCAGATAAAGGATGACCTGCTTGACTATTCCGGTAACAGCCTGACCGGTAAAAGAGAGGGTAATGACATAAAGGAAAAGAAGATCACCCTGCCACTCATTCATGCCCTCCGTGAAGCAGGACCCCTGGAACGAAGGAAGATTATCCGCATAATAAGAAAAAAGAAGAAGGGAAGAAAAGAGATAGAAGAGGTTGTCGGGTTTGTAAAAAAACACAAAGGCCTCGATTATGCGGAATCAAAAATGAAGGAGTATTCAGACATGGCGATAAGGCAGCTTGATACTTATCCTGACTCAGAAACCAAATCGGCACTTATAGAATTTGTAATTTTTTCAACATTGAGAAAAGCATGAAAAGCGTTTCACGTTTCCTGTCATTAGGCAAGTATGCCGTGGCAGGTGTTTCAAGGGATCCGAAAAAATTCGGGCAGGTTGTTTTCAGGGAGCTCCGCCAGAAAGGCATGGACGTGGTACCCGTTAATCCAAATGCAGAAACAATTGACGGAGTAAAGTGCTTTAGTTCCGTCAGCGATCTTCCGTCTGATGTCAGGGGTTTAATTCTTATGACACCAAAGGGAGAAACACTTACTGTCGCCCGGGAAGCGATTGCACACGGAATAAAAGACCTGTGGGTCCAGCAAGGGGCAGAAACAAAGTCAACAATCGGCGAACTGGAAAAGGAAGAGATCAACCTGATTTCCAAAGAATGCATCCTGATGTTCTGGAAACCAAACAGCATCCATTCCTTTCACCGTTTTCTGAAGAAAATCTTCGGCGGACTGCCCGCTTAGGGAAAAATATTCAATTCTCGCGAAGTTAAGACAACAGTTAGCGTAGCGTTTTCTGTTGAAATTCAGGTTGTTATCTGGATTTCAGATTTTTTATGTTCCACGTGGAAAAAAATCATTTTTGAAGAGCTGTTGTAATAGTTTGAGCTTTTTTTATGCCGACAGCCTTTTCCAGCTCTTCCGCGGGGGCCTCGCTGATTTTTTTCACAGACCCGAATTTTTTCAGAAGAAGCTCTTTCGTCTTCTCTCCTATTCCTGGAATTTCATCAAGAAAAGACCGGTTCATTTTTGAGCTTCTTTTTCCGCGATGGAAATTTATCCCGAATCTGTGGGCTTCGTTCCTCAGGTGCTGAATCACTTTCAGGGTTATGCTGTTTTTGTCAAGATACAGCGGAACGGAATCTCCGGGGAAATAAATCTCTTCGAGTTTTTTGGCAATACCGATTACTGTTACCGTTCCTCTCAGGCCAAGCTCATCAAGACTTTTCATGGCAGAAGAAAGCTGCCCTTTTCCGCCGTCGATGACTATCAGCTGAGGCAGAGGAGTGTGTTCATCAAGCATTCTTTGATACCGCCGGCGGATCACCTCCTCCATCGAGGCAAAGTCGTCAGGGCCGGTAACCGTTTTGATGTTAAAATGACGGTATTCCCTGTTACTTGGCCTGCCGTTGCGGAAAACAACACATGCCGCCACGGCTGATTCGCCCTGTATGTTTGAGTTGTCAAAGCACTCAATATGAGCAGGTAATGATGGCATATGAAGATCCTTTTTAATCTTTTCAAGGTTACGTTCCGTGCGGTTATCCTTCGATCTCTCCGCTGCTTTCTTCTGCCGTTCAAGCCTGAAGAACACGGCATTACGGTTCGCCAGATCGAGAAGCTTATTCCGGTCTCCCCGCTGAGGCACTGTATATTTTATCTTATCTAACAGAATATCAGGCATAAAGGGAACAATTATCTCCGGTGAATCGCTTGACACTCTCTGCCTGATCTCGGTGACGGCGGTAGAAAGCACAGATTCGATTCTCTTCTTCCAGCCTCATTTTCAGTTCAATGGAATAGGACTGCACTACGGCACCCGCGACTACCTTCATGTAGCTGATATACATCGAAGTGTCATCAGTTGAGCATCCGAAGACATCAACGTTTTTGACCGAAGTGTTGACAACGACTGATTTGCTGCGGTATCTGGCAATTATCTCCAGCTTTTCCTTGATCTTCTGAGCCTCTTCAAATTTCAGTTCAGCGGCGTATTTTTTCATCAGGGCTTCCAGGTGTCCTGTCACGGCGCTCACGTCTCCCTTAATGATCTGTTTTATCCTGTCAATCTGCTGATTATGTTCATCTTCGCTGACCAGGCCTATGCATGGAGCCTTGCAATTGCCGATGTGGTATTCAAGGCAAACCCTGAACTTGCCCTCGGCGATGGATTTCTGGTTCAGGGGCAGTGAACAGGTCCTGATCTGGAACAGCTGACGGATAAGCTCCAGCAGCGTCCTTACTGCCGGCACGGAGGTATAGGGTCCGTGATACGATGAACCGTCGGGTATCAGCTTGCGGGTCAGGAAAACGCGCGGAAAGTGCTCATTCTTAATGCATATCCAAGGATATGTTTTATCGTCTTTCAGAAGGATATTATACCTGGGCTGGTGTTTCTTTATCAGGCTGTTCTCCAGCAGGAGGGCTTCCGATTCGTTATCAACCACAATATGCCTCAGGTCGACTGCCCGGGAGAGCATCACCTGGGTCTTGCCCGATTGGTTTTTTGTGAAGTATGAAGATACTCTCTTCCTCAGGCTGCGGGCCTTGCCGACGTATAGTATGGCGCCCGCAGCGTCAATAAACTGGTATACTCCCGGGCGGTCCGGAAGAATATGCAATATGTCTTTCGCCTGTAATGTCATATCTGCAAACCTACAATAATTTGATGGTCTACGACCATCTGAATTTTTGTATGCATGGCCTTCTACAATAGTTTGATGGTCTACGACCATCAGATATGAAGCATCCGACTATAGCCATTGCACGTCGGTATGTGACCATATGTAACAGTTGATGACTTGTGGACCAACACTTTTATCTTGCGACTTTGATCTTTATATTCAGACAAATAGCGAAACATGCCTGAATGCCAGTCCGTCAAACAGTCCCTTGTCGCTCATTTTCAGTTCGGGGATGACCAGGAGGGCCATGAAAGAAAGAGTCATGTAAGGCGCATCCAGCTTGCACCCGAGACTTTTAACCGTCTCCGTCAGCCGCTCATATCTCTGCGCCATGGCCGTGACCGGCATATCAGACATAATGCCTGCAACGGGCAGTTTAAGGATATCGGTTTCCTCATCAGATACAACAGACATCCCACCTTCCGCATCGACGATCATATTTATAGCCTGAGCAATTTCACGGTCAGTGGTCCCTATGGCAATAATGTTGTGGCTGTCATGCGCAACGGAAGATGCCATGGCACCTTCTTTCAGTCCGAAACCCTTTATAAACCCGACAGCAGGAGCGCCATCGTGATACCTCTCCTTAATAACGATCTTAAGAATATCATCTTCCAGCCTTGGGTAAACAACCGTGTCGTTGCCGGCAGAGACTATTTCCGCAAAGGTTGCCAGCTCGCCGTTAATTGGAACGATGACCCGCATTTGTTCTCCTTCTCTCCTTACCTGTAAATCCTCTGCCTTAATTCTTGAGCAGTTGAACTTATTAATTTTAGTCACCTCTCCAGGCGAAAAGAGGGCTCTTTCTCCGTCATAGACGCACTTCCCGTCTATCCATGTCTGCAGAACATTCATGTTTTGGGGGTTATCGACGACTATAAAGTCAGCCGCATCTCCGGGTTTGAGAAGCCCCATGTTTATTCCGTAATGATCCACCGCATTCACCGAGGCTGCGCGTAAGACATCAAATAGATTGTACCCTTTAGCAACAAGCCGTGAAACAAGTTTATTTATGTGTCCTTTTGCCAGCGTTTCAGGGTGCAGGTCGTCGGTGCAGAGCATCACTTTTTCAGGGTACAGGCTTATCAGCTGGTCGAGGGAATCAAGGTTTTTTGCGGCACTTCCTTCCCTGATTAAAATTTTCATTCCGCCCGAAATTTTTTCCAGAGCTTCTTCAATGCTGGAGCATTCGTGATCAGTAGTTATGCCGGATTTAATGTATTTCTTCAATCCTTCACCTGCAAGTCCCGGGGCATGTCCGTCAACCGGGACTCCCAGTTCCCTGGCTATGTTCAGTTTCTTGTGGACTTCAACATCGTCATATATGACACCGGGGAAGTTCATCATTTCAGCCAGGTAGCCAATTCGTTCATCTTTAAAAAGCTCTGCTATTTCGTCCGAATCAATTCTCGCTCCTGAGCTCTCCGAGTTAGTTGCCGGCACACATGATGGTGCCCCGAACATCATTTTAACCGGTACTGTATCTGCATTATCAAGCATGAACTTAACGCCCTGAACTCCCAGGACGTTTGCTATTTCATGAGGATCAGACACTATCGCTACTGTACCGTGTCTAACAACAGCTACGGCAAAATGAGAGGGGGTCAGCATAGAGCTTTCGACGTGCACATGAGCATCCACAAGACCAGGCATAATAAAGACATCCGGTACATTTTCGGCATTTTCAATATTCTCTATCTTTCCTTCCGTAACCGTTATTATCCCAGGATACATGCGTTTCCCATGCAAGTCAATTATTCTACCTGAAATTTTCATAATATATCTTTATTAATTTTTGTTCCACGTGGAACATATTGAGCCTATCTGCCAAGATACATAATCAGAATTGAAATATCAGAAGAAGATACACCGCTAATTCTTGAAGCCTGTCCAATTGTTGCAGGTTTTATTTTTGAAAGCTTCTCTCTTCCTTCCGTCGAAATAGATGTCAGTTCTTCATATCTCACATCCTCGTTTATTTTAAGATCTTCCAGCCTCATTATCTTGTCCGCTACTCCTCTCTCCCTTTCCACATATCCGGAATACTTGATCTTGATTTCAGCTGCCTCAATAATCTCTCTTTTCCTATTTGAATTATTGAATCCGAGATTTTCGGATCCTTTTATATTCTTAAGTAAATCCTTTAACTCTATCTGCGGCCTGCCAGCAAGATTAATTGCTTTTGTTTTCTGATTAATACCAGATGTTCCCTTTCGTTTTAAGAATTTATTCACTTCAATCGGATCGACACTTTTCTTTCTGAGCCACGAAGTGAGTTCATCTACCAGTTTCGTCTTTTCCTTTAATCTCAGCAGTCTTTCTTCCGATGCTGATCCTATCTTATAAGCCGTTTCCGTAAGACGTTCATCGGCATTGTCCTGTCTCAGCAGGATTCTGTATTCTGCCCTTGATGTGAACATTCTGTAGGGCTCGTCAACTCCTTTGGTAACCAGGTCATCGATCAGTACTCCGATATAAGCCTCATCCCTTTTAAGAACAAAAGGATTCTTCCCGGCAGTTTTCAAAGCCGCGTTTATTCCCGCCATCAAACCCTGGGCGGCAGCTTCTTCATATCCCGTTGTTCCGTTAATCTGTCCCGCAAAATAGAGGCCCATTATTTTCTTTGTCTCAAGAGTATGTTTCAGCTGTGTCGGCTGAAAGAAATCATATTCTATTGCATAGCCAGGTCTGTGTATCGTCACATTCTCCAGTCCTTTTACCTTTTGAAGTGCCTCCACCTGTGTCGCAAGAGCCAGGCTGCTCGAAAAGCCGTTTATATAATATTCGGTGGTATCCCACCCTTCCGGTTCCAGGAACAGCTGATGGGTATCCTTATCAGCGAACGTAACTATTTTGACTTCAACGCTGGGGCAGTACCTCGGCCCTCGTCCCTTTATCCTTCCGGAATATAAAGGAGAAAACTCAAGCCCCGCTCTTATAACCTCGTGCACTGCTTCATTAGTATGTGTTATGTAGCAGCTTCTCGAATCCCTGATCCTGACTTCGTCATGCAGATAAGAAAAGCATCGTTTTTCCGTATCGCCTTTCTGTTCCGTCATAGCAGCGAAATTTATGCTTCGTCCGTCTACTCTTGCACTTGTTCCGGTCTTGAGTCTCTCAACCGTGAATCCCAGTTCACGGAGCTGATCGCTAATTCCCTTTGATGCCCTGTCTCCCGCGCGGCCTCCCGACATTGTGTTGAAACCCACATGCATCAGTCCGTTCAGGAATGTTCCGTTCGTAAGTATCACAGCCCGGGCCATAAACTTCGTTCCGAACGTTGTTGTTACTCCCCTGATAATGTTATCCTCTACTATCAATCCGTCCGCTTGTTCCTGCCAGATGTTAAGGTTCTCTGTATGTTCCAGTACCTTTCTCCATTCACGGCTGAACAGCATTCTGTCGCACTGTGCCCTGGGGCTCCACATAGCAGGGCCTTTGCTCTTATTGAGCATCCGGAATTGAATCATGGTTTTGTCGGTAATAATGGCCGACATGCCACCTATTGCATCTATCTCCCTGATTATCTGTCCTTTTGCTATACCGCCCATCGCCGGATTACATGACATCTGGGCAAGCTTCGTCATGTCCATTGTTATAAGGAGCGTCCTCGCTCCCATTCTGGCAGCAATAAAGGCGGCCTCGCATCCTGCGTGACCGCCTCCGACAACTATAATATCATAACTGAACTTCATTCTGCATATGATAAGGCCAGATACATCTCTTCCATCTCAGACATTTTCCTCTTCTGCTCTGCTGTACTGTCATCATATCCGCATAAATGAAGGAATCCATGAAAAATCACTCTTCTGATCTCCGATTTAAACGGGACAGAAAACTTTTCCGAGTTATCCTTAACTCTGTCAACGCTTATATAGACCTCCCCGTTTATAGTCTTGCCATTGTTATAATTAAAGGTAATTATATCAGTATAATAATCATGACCTAAAAACTCACTGTTGATCTCATAAACCTTTTTATCGTCAGTAAGTACTACATCTGTTTTACCGCTCCTTGCGCCGGCATCACTTATAATCCTGCTGATCACCTTCCTGATAACCTTACCGTCACGCAGTCTGAATTTCTCAATATCGTAATGGAAGTTTACCGGCAATTTTTCAGTATTTAAATCTCATTTTGACTTCGTTCCCGGAGCTGTTGTATTCAATGGCATCCGCCAGCCTTCTCATCAGGAAAACACCTCGACCATGCAGGTTTTCTATATTTTTAGGATCAGTCGGATCCGGAAGGTTGCCGTATTCAAATCCTTCTCCTTCATCCGACACCGTAATCTCAAGATCGTTTCCATCAGCACTGATAATGACCGTCACCATTTTGTTTCTGTCTCCCTTGTTTCCATGAAGGATGGCATTATTAACCGCTTCAACGGTTGAAATAAGTATCTTCCCGTATACCTCATCAGAAACACCCAGCTTTTTTGACAACGTATCAACAAGCGTTTCTACAACCTTTAATTTCTCAATATCAGAATTAATCGTAATGCTTTCCATCCTATTGCCCTATCCGTATTTATACTTTATGCGGGCTAATTTTGTTTCAAAGTAAAAACTATTTTTTCACAAGCCACAATTCCGGATCAAGTTTCGTCTTTTCTTCATATATCATGAACTTCAAAACAGCTTTGTCGCCTTCGCCTGTTTCATGAAAAACTTCGCCAAGTTCAGCTCCTAAAGCTATCTTATCGCCTGCCTTTACTTTAACGTTTACCAGGTTTTGATAAACAGTTAAATACTTCCCGTGTCTTATGATTACTGCCATGTTTGCTCCGGAGATAGCAAAAACCCGGACCACTTCTCCTTTATAAACTGATTTTGCTTTTGTTACGCCGCTGGAAGTAATTTCAATTCCGATATTATCTTCTGTCACGTGCTTCAGTACCGGGTGCTGATGCAATCCGAAGTGACTTGTAATTATTCCTTTTTCCACAGGCCAGGGTAATCTGCCCCGGTTTTCACCGAATGATTCGCCTATAAGCTTCATCTCGCTGCTCATCGGAGTTACCGAGCTCTTTTTTCTTTCATCTTCTATCAGCCGGGCTATCTCATTTTCAACCTGTTTTGCAATCCTCTTTTTCTCATCAAGCTCCTGCTTCAGCTGTTTCTCTTTCTTGCTCAGGTTGTTTATCAGCTGTTCCTTCCTGTTTTGTTCGTTTCTAAGTATCTGTTTCTGTCTTTCCTCCTTATTTTTCAAATCATTAATATTTTTCCGGTCATTTTCCAGCCGGTCCTTTGTACCCTGCACCTCGACATAAATAGCTTCAATTGTACCTGATTCCTTTCTCCTGTATCTGGCAACCTGTTGAATATATTTCAGTCTCTTATATCCCTGGTTAAAGTCTGCAGATGAAAGAATAAATGCCAGGGCAGGGGTTCCCTGGGTTGCCTTGTACGCACTCATAATAGACATTGCATATTCTTCTTTCAGGCTATTCAGGTCCTGTTCAAGCATTTCAATCGCCAGCCTGTTTAATGATATCCTGTACTCCAGAAGGCTAATCTCTTCACCGTATTCATTTATAAGCTTTTCCCTGAGGCTCAGCTTCTTTCCGATAACCCTTAGTTCATTCAGGTTTTCCTTTTTTTCGGTAGCAGTGGTTTTGAGCAGTTTGTCAACGTATTCAATTTCCTGAAGATTCTTTTTCCTCAGTTCCTCTAGTTCTGACCTGGACTGTGCCGATAAACAATAATTCATTAATACTGTTAAAAAACATATAACAGCAAGCTTCCTCATAAGCTTTCGCTTTTATATGATGGCACATTGAATTCTATCTTTTCACTGCAGCCGGGCACCAGTGTCTCAATATATAGCTTTACATGAAAGTCTTCTCCTTTTTGCAACATCTCAATTTCAGATGCATATTTCCTGTCTTCCGAGACAGCAAAATTGCTGAATGACAACGAGAACTTCTTTTCTTCCTTTATTGAATATATGTCTTCCGAACAAACCTTCATTTCATCAAGGCAAACGGTAATTAACCGCTCCAGCTTTTCATTGTTCTTATGTAAAATCAGTATGTTTCCCGCAATTGAATCTGTCTTCTGAAGTTCAATTTCCGGCATGTCGCCGAAGATTGCGGTAAAAAAATCTTCAGGAAGTCCGTATTTCTTCATCAGGTCATCCTTTTTTCCAACGTATACTGTACGTGTAAGCCTGACGATTCCGCAAACATCATTACCTACAGCCAGGATCCTTAGCATCTCAATTCCCAGGGGGCCTTTTACCGAGGCATAAAAATCTCCTTCATTGTTCAGTTTTGCGGTAAACCCGTACTCTCCTTCTACCGGTGTTCCGCCTATAAGATCAATTCTCCCCTTCTTTATTATAAAGCCGTCGTCAGTTATGTTATAGGACCTGATGCCATTCATCGCGGTTTTTATATCCATGGATGATATAGCTTCTTCAGCGGCCTGTTTGTCCTTTTTCTTTCTCGAAGTGGCGCACCCGGTTATTGAAAGAACCAGCAGGAATAATGCTGTTATTTTGATAATTGTCTGCATGCTTCAATTTCTTTTTCGAGGTATGATTTTGAATTATCCTTTATCAATGCTTCCTCCCAGTATCCGACAGCTTCAGGGCATTTTCCCATTGATTTAAGAATAAAACCCATATGTTCAAGAATTTCAGGATCTCGCTCTTCCTGCTTTTCAAAAATCCTCAGCATTTCCTTATATGCTTTCTTGTTTTTACCAAGCTTATGCAGAACCCATGCATATGTATCAATATATGTTGAGTTATCTCCATCTGTTTTCATGACCTCCTCTGCCATTTTCAACGCTTTGGCCAGGTCTTTATTTCCCTCTGCAAGAAAATAGGCATAATTATTCAGTACAAGTGTTTCATGAGGTGCCAGTGCCAGCGCTTCCTCATAATACCCGTATGCGAATCTTCGAAGTCTTTTGTCCTGTACTTGAGGTCTCCGATCATGCTCAGGACCTGCACCTTCAGCTCCGCATTGTTTCCTGCCAGTATAAGGGCTTTCTTCAGTTCTGTGTCAGCAACATCGTAATGTTTCAGTTCCATGGCAGCAATTGCATAATATACCTTACCAAGGATGCTCCGGTTGTTTTCAGCGGAGTAGACTGCTGCAAAACTGTAAAGCTTTTCGTATTCCTTCTTTTCAGCATACAGGAGGACAAGTCGTTCAGAAGAGTAAAAAGCGGGTTTGACAGTCTTCACGATTTCTTCGTATCTGGCAATTGCTTCATCAGTTTTTCCGCCTGTCTCGTACATCGTGGCACGGAGAGACAGTATCTCTTCATCTCCTGGGTATTTCTCCTCCAGAATGATCAGGCTTTCGCCCAGAGACCCGGTGTTATCCTTAATAAAGGCTGTGTCCTGCAGCAGCCGTCCGGCTACGGATATCTTTCTTTCCCTTTCAACAAGCTCACTTTCAAATACGTTATTAAGGAATCCTGAAATGCC
Organism: uncultured Bacteroidales bacterium; assembly: GCA_963719235.1. Classification (GTDB taxonomy): domain Bacteria; phylum Bacteroidota; class Bacteroidia; order Bacteroidales; family VadinHA17; genus SR-FBR-E99. Next base: position 123,174 of record CAVRBS010000015.1, on the reverse strand, counting down.
CGAATACTCCTTTTTAAAAACAAGGTTCATAAGGTACAGCATCTGGCTTTCAATATTATCAGGGTCCTTTTCAATTATCTCCCTGTAAATACTGTCGCTCTTTTCTTTTTTTCCGTCTTCGAAATAGATATCTGCCAGAAGGGCTTTGTATCTTGTCTCCGTTGGTTGTTGTATTATTAGTTTTTCGGTCCTCCTTGCCGCCTCTTCCATCTTACCGTTGTCTATAAGGCCGGTTATCATTATCAGGAACATATCATCACTAAGCGCGCCTTTTTCGTCAAGTAATCTGAAAAGTGAATCGGCTTTTTCCGCCTCTCCTTTTTCAGCATACAGGCCTGCGAGGATAGTATTAACTTCCAGGGCGTTGCTGTCAGCCTTCAGGGCACGGGTAAAATACACCAGGGCAGAATCCTTCTGGTTGTACTGGGTAAACAAGGAACCACAAGCCAGCTGGTACCAGTAGTTGCCCGGTTCAAGGTTTGCTGCTTTCGATGCATATTTAATCGACTTGGCTTCTGAACCTACCGCAGCATATATCTGTGCCAGCTCGAAAAAAGGTACAGCACGGGAATCGTCAATCTCGATGCATTTTTCAAAAATAACAGCTGCCTCACCAAGATCTCCGACATACTTCTGTCTCATCGCCTCGGCAAGGAGATAGTCGTACCTTGTTCCCGATTTCGGGCGTTCGCCAGTAATTTCAGTTGTTTTTACAGCTTCGTGCGTACAGCCGGCAAAAAGTACCAGCGCTGATAATAACGTTATATAGTTTTTCATTTCTTTCCTGAATGGCCGAATCCTCCGGCGCCTCTGTCTGTGAGATTAATTTCTTCCGTTTCAATCATCTCGGCTTTCTCGTGCTTTGCGATAATCATCTGGGCTATTCTGTCGCCGTCATTCACTGTAAAAGACGTGTCTGACAAGTTAATAAGTATCACTCCGATTTCTCCCCGGTAATCGGCATCTATTGTGCCCGGAGAGTTCAGCACCGTTATTCCGTGTCTGATGGCCAGGCCGCTCCTGGGCCTCACCTGTGCTTCATAACCTGCCGGCAGCTCAATATAAAGACCGGTGCCGATAAGCTTTCTCTCAAGCGGCAAGAGGGTCACCGGTCCTTCAGTCAGTGCGCGGAGATCCATTCCCGCCGAATGTGCTGTTTCATAAGCAGGTAATTTGTGCCGTGACTTGTTTACTATCCTGATCCTCATTTCCCCTTTTTAAAAAATAATGTAAAAAATTTGTCCTTTATCTCAATTACCGCAAAGAAAATAAACAGCAGGGCAGTATCAAGAATAATATTCATATTTTCACTCTCTCCGGATACGATCCTGGACATAAACAGTAAAACTACGGCAAGCAAAATATAGGATATGATTTTCCATAGTTCATATTTTATCGGATAGAGTTTCTGTCCAATGAAATATGAAACCAAAACCATTGACAGATAGCATGCCACGTGCGCCCATGCGGCCGCCACATATCCGTACGATGGCACGAACAGCAGGTTTACCGCCACAGTCACAGCCGCCCCCACAAGTGTAATCAGTGCCCCGTATATTGTTTTGTCATCGACCTTGTACCATATGCTCTGGTTTATAAAGATACCCAGCAGGAGGTATGCCATGCTTATGATCGGCACAACGATCAGTGACTCGCGGAATACCGGTCCGATTATTATCTGCAGCGCTTCGATATAAAGGTTTATTCCAAGAAAGAGAATTAGTCCTGTAATTACAAAATACTTCATTGTAACGGCATAGGTCTCTTTTGCATCCTTGTTTCCCGCTTTCTCGAAAAAGAACGGTTCGGCCGCAAACCGGTACATCTGGATAAACAACGACATCAGGACGCCCACCTTGAAACCTGCACCGTAAAGACCCACTGTCGCCAGGCCTTCCGGTCCGCCTATCAGCCTGCGCAGGAGTATCTTATCAAGCACCTCGTTCAGCGAGCCGGCCATGCCTCCGATAAGTAACGGCCAGCTGTATGACAGCATCCTCCCAAGCAGCTTCCTGTCAAATACCGGCCTTATTTTTACAATAAACGGCAACAGAAGTAACAAAGTAACCGCAGATCCGATAAGGTTGGCGAGAAAGACATAGCCAACCTGAAAACCGGGATTGTAAATCTTATAAATCCAGGTGCTTCCTTCTTCTGCCAGCCTTGGTGCGGTCCTCAGGAAAAAGAAAACCGTTATTATTGTTACAACGACATTGATGATCTTCAGAACGCTGAAGACCACGGGCCGTGTTATTTCCCCTCAGGTATGCAAAAGGTATTGCCGAGAAAGCATCTATGGCCACGATCCAGGCAAACATACTTATATATTCCGGGTGCAGGCTATATCCCAGAAAGGCTGAAACGGGGTTAATGAAAAGAGAAACCGCCAGGATGAACAGAGCCGATGTGGTAAAAATGCTTACAAGGGCTGTACTGTAAACCGCCTCTGCCGGAGCTTTCTTGCCGGCAAAACGAAAATATGTCGTTTCCATCCCATAGGTAAGGATGACCAGGGCCAGAACCATCCACGCATAGAGCTCTGTGACAATACCGTATTGTTCGCGTGCGAAAATGTATGTATAAAAGGGGGTAAGCAGGGCATAATTAAGGAATCTCGGAACAACCGTTCCGAATCCATAAATGACCGTTTGCCCGGCCAGCTTGCGTATTTCGTTCATGCTTAACTCTTGGTGCAAATATATATCTTTGTCCTTCGTAAACTATAAGAAAAATGAGGACTTCATTACGTATGTTATTTCCGCTGGTGGCATTACTGGTCATCGCCGGCTGCAGCGGGAAGGAAAAAGGAGGCGTTCGCGCCGAGATCAGGACAACCGAAGGAGACATTGTCATATTACTTTCAGATCTTACTCCCCACCACAGGGATAATTTCATTAAGCTTGCAGAAGAAGGTTTTTACGACGGCGTCTCTTTTCACCGTGTAATAAAGGAATTTATGATACAGACCGGAGACGGAACAACAAAACTGGACACCACTCTGCTGCCTGAGGATTATACTATTCCGGCAGAAATAAACGATTCGCTTTATCACAGGAGGGGAGCCGTTGCGGCAGCCCGCACGGGCGATGACGTAAATCCTGAAAGGAACTCGTCGGGAACACAGTTTTATATTGTTCAGGGCAAGACATACAATGACGAGGACCTTAACGCTACTATCCGCCGTATCGACTTTAACCGGAGACAGTTTTTATACAACCGGGCCCTGGGGGAGTTGCGAGAGGAAGCGCTTAAAAATAATGCCTCTCCGAATGACGACGAGATCCAGCAAAATGCAATCTTAAAGGCTTATGAACTCATGGAGGCTGAGGGTCCTTATACCATGCCGCCAAACCGCAGGGATGTGTATAAAACTATTGGCGGAACCCCGTTTCTCGACGGAGCCTATACGGTCTTCGGAGAAGTGCTGGAAGGGATGGAGGTGGTTGATGCCATCGCCAATACAGCAACAGATTTATCAGATAAGCCCGTAAACGATATCAGGATACTGAAAGTAAAAATCATCAAATAATCAGATCATTTCGCAATGAAGGCGAGAATAGAAGAGCTCAGGAAAGAGGTAGAAAACTATCATATCACCGACGCAGATACTCTTGAACAGTTCAGGATCACCTACCTTAGTAAGAAAGGATTGATCCCTTCGCTTTTCGAGGGGTTCAGGGATGTAGCCCCGGAGGCAAAGAAGGAGATGGGAGTTTTGCTCAACGACCTGAAACAGCTGGCTACAGACAAGTTCAACGGTTTTAAGGAGACGCTGGTTTCTACCGAGGCTCCGTCGCAGGTGTCAGACCTTACCATGCCCGCTTATTATTTCAGTGAGGGTTCGCGTCACCCCATTTCCATAGTCCGGAAAGAGATCATAGATATTTTCAGCCGTATAGGATTTACCGTTTCAGAAGGGCCTGAGATCGAGGATGACAATCATGTCTTCACCATGCTCAATTTTCCGCCTGACCATCCTGCCCGTGACATGCAGGACACTTTTTACATCCAGAAAGCTTCCGGACAGGAATCCGATCCTCATGATGTACTCCTCCGCACCCATACATCATCGGTGCAGGTACGTGTCATGGAATCGCAGAAACCCCCCATCAGAACCATTTCTCCCGGAAGGGTATTCCGCAATGAAGCCGTTTCTGCACGGGCTCACTGTATATTTCATCAGATCGAAGGTCTTTATATTGCTGAAAACGTATCATTTGCCGACCTCAGGCAGACTCTCTTCTATTTCGCAAGCGAGCTCTTCGGGCATGACGTAAACATAAGACTCAGACCCTCATTCTTCCCATTCACGGAACCATCGGCAGAGATGGATATCAGCTGCAACATTTGCGGAGGGAAGGGCTGTAACGTATGCAAGGGAACCGGTTGGCTCGAACTGCTCGGCTGTGGCATGGTTGACCCGAACGTTCTGAATGCATGCGGTATTGATCCGGTAAAATATACAGGCTATGCTTTCGGCATGGGAATAGAACGTGCCGCAATGCTTAAATACGGCGTAAACGACCTCCGTCTGTACTTTGAAAACGATATTCGTTTTCTTAACCAGTTCAGGACGGAGATAGTCTGATGTTATGTTTTTACCTAATAAATAGCCATCTTTGTAACACAAACATTATGAGCAATGAAACAGCATGACTATGCTATATCATTCTGTGATAAATGTGCCTTTGAAACAAATGCGGTTTTCAGGTTCCTGACAAGGGATGAGACCGACCGGCTGAATTTTGAGAAAGACTTCAGGCATTATAAAAGGAGTGATATTCTATACCATGAAGGCAACAGGATAAGTGGTTTCTATTGCATTAACTCCGGCATCATCAAGGTTTTCAAGACCGGCGTTGACGGCAAGGAACAGATCATCAGGTTTGCACGCAAGGGAGAGATCATTGCCTACAGATCGGTCCTCAGCAACGAGCCGGCCTGCACTTCGGCCAAGGTGATAGAGGATTGCCAGGTATGTTTTATCCCATCAGAATTGCTGATACAGTTTGTTAAAACAAATCCCGCATTTGCATTTGAAATTGTCAAGCTTACCTGTCATGAGCTGGCAGAGGCAAATTCGTACATCACTGACATAGCACAGAAGACGGTACGGGAACGGGTGGCAGAGGTACTGCTCAACCTGGTGAAGGATTTTGGTCTGGATGATCAGAAATATCTGCGTATATCCCTTACCCGCGAGGAGCTGGCAAATATAGTGGGGACAGCAACAGAATCGGTTATCCGTCTTCTTTCCGAATTTAAAAGCGACAGGCTTATTGAGCTTAACGGCCGCAGGATAAAGATCGTTGACCTGCGGGGTCTTGAAAAAATAAGCTCATAGCAGCCATCTCTTTTCAGAAGAGGGATGCTTCATTTCCCCTTACAATACCAAGGTGTTTATATGCGGTCTCGGTAGCTTCGCGACCCCGGGGTGTTCTTTTCATATACCCTTCCTTGATCAGGAATGGTTCGTAAACCTCTTCTATTGTTCCGCTCTCTTCGCCGATGGCGGTTGAAATATTATTCAGGCCTACGGGTCCGCCCTTGAATTTTTCTATGATCGTTCTCAGTATCCTGTTGTCCATCTCGTCAAGGCCGTGCTTGTCTATGTTCAGCGCCTCGAGGCTGTAGCGAGTTATGTCCAGGTCAATGGATCCTGTTCCTTTCACCTGTGCAAAATCACGCACCCGCCTGAGCAGTGCGTTAGCTATTCTTGGCGTTCCCCGGCTTCTTGAGGCTATCTCCTGAGCGGCTATTTCACTGACGTCGATATTTAGTATTGATGCTGAACGCTTTACAATTCCCTTTAGTACCGGGGTGTCATAGTATTCGAGATGGAATTTTATTCCGAAACGTGCCCGCAGCGGGCTTGTAAGCAATCCTGAGCGCGTTGTTGCCCCAATCAGTGTGAATGGATTTAGCTTCAGCTGAACAGACCTTGCACCCGGCCCCTTGTCAATCATGATGTCGATCTGGTAATCTTCCATTGCGGAATAGAGATATTCTTCCACTATCGGACTGAGCCGGTGTATCTCATCGATGAACAGCACGTCGCCTTCATCAAGGCTGGTAAGCAGGCCCGCCAGATCGCCGGGCTTATCGAGGACAGGGCCGGAAGTGACCTTCAGCTTGACCTTCATCTCGTTTGATATTATTGCTGCGAGAGTGGTCTTTCCCAGGCCCGGAGGTCCGTGCAGAAGAACATGGTCAAGAGCTTCTCCACGTTGCATGGCAGCCGTTACAAAGACATTGAGGTTGTCTGTTATCCGTTGCTGGCCCTTGAAATCGGAGAAGGAGAGAGGCCGGAGCTGTTTCTCAAAATCCGGATCACCGGCCAGCGCTGTCTCTTTTCTCGGGTTAAACTGTTCTGACATAAATACTGATTATTTAATTCGTTTAACCGAGCTCTCCGGGAGGTTTATGGATACACCGTTTATATTTGTCTCAACATCATCCCGATAGGTGATTGTAAGCACTGCATCGCCCTCTTCGTTGTATTTTTTCCAGGTTTTGGTTCGCAGACCGTTTTTGTAAAATCTTTCTTCCTTAAGTCTGCCGGTATCATAATAGAACATATGATGGCCATCGGGGTTGCCCTGGTTGTAATCACCCTTGAATCTAGGTTTTCCGTTAGGATAAACGGCTTTCCACGGCCCGTCACGCATGCCCAGGAGGTAGGCTCCCTCTTCGGTGTTGTCTCCTGACCTGAATATCCAATCGCCGTTTCTCTCGCCGTCGGCGTACGTTCCCCGGGCGATTATTTCTCCGGTGCGGGTATACTCTGTATATTGTCCGTCGCGTCTTCCCTGGTAATAATCCTCTTCCCTCAGAAGTTCGCCTTCCGGATAGTACCATCGCCATGTTCCGTCAATACGGCCATTGCTGTATGAACCTGCCTGTTCCAGCCTTCCTGCAGCACTGTAGAATTTCCATGTTCCCGTTCGCCTGTTGTCAGCATAGTTTCCCTCTGCAATCACAACCCCGCCAGCCGAAAGGTCCTTCCATGGGCCGTTACGGTTTCCCTCATCATCAACCACGCCCTGCGATATCAGAACACCGTTATCATTATATAAATAAGCATTTTTTACTGTACCGTTTTCATTGTATTCACGGTGAATTCCGACCGGAATTCCTTCCTTGAAAGGACCGGAATAAATCAGTTTACCGGCATCATTATACCTGTTAACAATATCAATTTCAGCACTGTTATCGATATCGGTTCCGGTAACCTTGCCATTTTCATAAAGAAGGGTTACAAGCAATTTCCCTTTTTCATCGTATTCTTTGTAATATCCGTGAAGCATATCATCACGGTAATTTCTCTCCGTTTTAATATTTCCTTCCGGATAGAAGTCAAGCCATTCTCCCTGCTTCAGTCCTGATGCATCAGTGAAATTTATCTTTTCGCGACTGATAAGGAAATCATTGTTGTACTCAAGCAGGGTGACAACCCTTCCTTCGCGGTCATATTCCCGTGACAAACCGTCTTTCTTCCCGTTCACATATGGTATGGTCTGTCTGATTTTCCCTTCCGGAAAGAATATTCTGGCCGTTCCTTCTTTTTTATCACCCGCAAAAAGCTCAGTTGAATAAATGTAGCTGCCGTATACGGGGTCTTTCTGATATTTGTGATAATATCCATTCCTTTTTCCAAGGAGATAGCTGATTTTTTCTGTTGTGTCGCCTGCCTGGTCATAAAACACCCATATGCTGTCAAGGAGAAAGCTTCTTCTTTTTCCCTCCGACTTAAGTACGCCTGTTACATAATAACTTTTCCAGTATCCGTCAGGCTTGCCGTTACGGATAAAGCCTTCACTTGAGAGATTTCCGTTGGGATATCTGAACTGCTGAAAACCGTCTTTCAGTTCATCGTTATTTTGTGACCGCAGGACGGCAGGTATCAATAGCAACAATATCAGTAAAAGCCTTTTCATTTTATAAACCCAGTTTTGCGGAAATTTCAAGCATTCTTTTTATCGGGACCGCTGCGCGTTTGATTATCTCAGGGTCAACAGTTATTTCCGGTTCCTCAAATTTAATAGATTTATATATCTTTTCAACGGTAATCATCTTCATGAAGTTGCATTCACTGCATCCGCACGTGGAATCAACGGGAGGGGCAGGTATAAATTCCTTTCCCGGCTGTGCTTTTTTCATCTGGTGAATTATTCCCGGCTCTGTGGCAACAATGTAAATATTACTTTCATCCCTGCTTATAAAAGAAAGCAGTCCTGACGTTGATCCGATGTAATCAGCAGCCAGCCTGACGGGCATCTCGCATTCAGGATGGGCTATCAGTTTTGATCCTTTGTGTTCTTTTTTGAGTTTAATTATCGCTTCCAGGGAAAATGCCTCGTGCACATGGCAAGAGCCGTTCCAAACGATTATATCTCTTCCTGTAAGGCTTTTAATATAGTTGCCAAGGTTTCTGTCAGGTCCGAAAATTATTTTTTCTTCCGGAGGAAGTGATTCTATTATCTGCCTGGCATTTGATGAAGTACACGATATGTCACTTAAGGCTTTAATATCTGCCGTTGTGTTAACATAAGTAACTACTGTTCTACCCGGATTATCGTTAATGAATTTTTCAAAGTCTTCCTTTTTGCATGAATCTGCAAGGGAACAACCAGCATTAAGATCCGGTAGAATTACCTTTTTTTGCGGTGAAAGTATCTTTGCCGTTTCAGCCATGAATTTCACGCCGGCAAAGACTATCATATCAGCCTTAGTAGCTGCTGCCTGTTGTGAAAGGGCAAGGCTGTCTCCTACAAAATCAGCCAGATCCTGAATATCATGTGTCTGGTAAAAGTGAGACAGAATGACAGCATTTTTTTGCTTCTTTAACTCTTGAATCTTCTTTATAAGAGGTTTATTAACAACCATAATTTATTATAGTTTGTATAAATTTTATATATATGATAGTTATTATATCCTGTTAATACTGTTCAAACAATTTTACGAATCATATTGCAAAAATGGAAGTAAAGAGATTAATAACATCTTTTTAACACAACAAAAAACATACCTTTTCTGAAAAAGAGGCAATTACGTCAATAATTAACAACTGGTATGTATGTTTTGTTAATATCGAAAATTTACGAAAATGAATAAATCTGGTGTTCATGTAAGGTTGAAATTATTATTCAGTCAGGTAAGAAAATGTTTTTGAAATAATACAAAAATTACAAGTGACGGTAAAAATGAACAACCAATTAAAATGTGAACAAATAATGAGAGTAATGGTTACACGATATGAACACACTTAAACAAGGAGGTTTTCTTTTCTTTTGTTAATATCAGGGCTATATTTGTATAAAAAATAAGAACATATTGGAAAAGATCATTGTAGCCTCAGATCATGCCGGTTTCAGACTTAAGGAGAAACTGGTGAAGTGGTTAATTTCTAAAAAGTACGAAGTTAAGGATCTTGGCTGTTTTTCCGAGGACAGCGTAGATTATACGGATTATGCACATCCTCTGGCCGTAGCCGTAGAGAAGCGTGAGTACAAATATGGCATTACAATCTGCGGAACGGGCAACGGAATTGCCATGGCGTGCAACAAGCATCAGAAGATCAGGGCTGCCGTATGCTGGAATGAAGAGATCGGAAGGCTTGCAAGAGCCCATAACGATGCAAACGTATGTTCCCTGCCAGGGCGATTTCTGAATGAAGCAGAAGCCATAATTATTGTTAAGACTTTTCTTAATACGCCTTTTGACGGCGGAAGGCACAAGCGCCGCATAGACAAGATACCGGTGAAGAGTTACTGAAATGCTGTCGGCAACATGTAAATATGGTATCAGGGCTGTTATTTTCATAGCTTCCAGGTCCGTTCAGAAGACTAATACCGGCCTGAAGAAAATCGCCGATGAGCTCAGAATTCCACAGCCTTACCTGGCTAAAATATTACAGGAACTGTCCAGAAAAAAGATACTGCATTCGTCAAAGGGACCTCATGGAGGATTTAGTTTGCTTATTTCTGCCGAAAAACTGACTCTGATGGATATAATTGAGGCAATTGACGGCGGTGATTTTTTTGACAGTTGTTATGTGACAGGGGAGAAGTGCAGCTTCGATCAGCCGGACAAGGGCGTTTGTATATTGCATGATGAACTCAGGAAAGAGAAAGACAACCTGGCAAAATTTTTCATCTCAAAGACGATCGGAGATCTTGTTCTTCAGGTAACACAGAATCCGGAGACAGTCATCTGATTTTAGCAATCAGTTTTTTTGCAAAGGAAGCCAGCAGAACACCAGCCGCAATGCCACCAATATTTGCAAGGAGATCTATTTCTTCTGCCTTGCGTGTTGACGTGAGGGTCATCTGCAGGATCTCCATCAGCGCACCGAAGAAAAGAGGTATTAACAGGATCAGGTAATGAAATTTGCCTTCAGACTCCCAGTGACAGGAGTTAAGAAGCAGGACGGCTGAAAAAAAGGCATACATTCCGAAATGACCAAGCTTGTCAAGATAGGGTATGTCAAGCATCCGTCCCGGTACGGGAATGTTGCTGCCCGTAAGGCTGAGCCATAAAATTATAAGGCCAATAATGATACTCTTATAATATTGTTTTAAAAAGAGATATACCATCCCGGATTTTTGAAGCAGTGAAAATAACAAACTAATGCCGATTCTTTTGTATTTTTAAAGCATATATTTGTTTATGGCTGGCATTTATATCCACATACCTTTCTGCAAGGGCTTCTGCCACTATTGTGATTTTTACAGTATCACCGATAACAGCGAATCGGAATCTTTTATTCAGGCCGTTATCCTTGAAACAGCCATGCAGGCAAGGTATCTGGACGGTGAGACGGTAGAGACAGTTTACTTTGGAGGCGGTACCCCGTCACTGCTTACGGCAGGGCAGACCGGTCAGATCATTTCTGCTGTCAGAAAAAACTTTAGTTTTTCGGACGATCCGGAAATTACCATTGAGGTAAACCCGGATGATGTATATGAAGGATATTTCAATGAGCTGGCCGGCACGGGCGTGAACAGGGTAAGTCTTGGTGTACAGTCGTGGAATGATAAGCGCCTGAAATATCTCGGACGGCGGCATGATGCCGGGCAATCGGCCAAAGCCCTTGAGCTGGCTTTTAAGGAAGGCATTGTAAATTTGTCGGCAGACCTGATATACGGTCTGCCGGGTATGACAACAGGAGATCTGAAACATGATCTTGAAGAGACATTTTCCTTTCCTGTCACACACATTTCGGCATATCATCTGACGATAGAAGAAGGTACCCGCTTCGGAAAGATGAAAAAAGAGAGAAAGCTGATCGAGCCTGACGAAGAGACAAGCAATGCCATGTTTTCGCTTCTAGGTAATATGTGCCGCGAAAAAGGATTTATACATTATGAAATCTCCAATTTTGCACTCCCGGGCTATATCTCAAGGCACAACTCGGCGTACTGGAAGCAGATACCTTATCTCGGCCTGGGCCCTTCAGCACATTCATTCAACAGGACATCACGACAGTGGAATGTGTCCGACGTAAAAAAATATATACGCTCAATAAACGGCGGGAATGTGCCTTTTGAGAAGGAGGATCTGGACAAGCTGACAATATTCAATGAATATGTCATGACCTCGCTCAGGACTATGTGGGGCATAGATCTTGAACATGTTGAAGCTTATTATGACAAGGAGCTGCATGATTATCTTGTCAACCTCTCAGGTAAGTATATCCGTTACGGCCTGATGAGGCGTGAAAAAAATACCCTGGTCCTTACAGACCAGGGCAGGATGATATCTGATAATATTATTGCCGAACTCCTGATGGAGCTCTGATCAGTTCTTACCCTTCAGCGCAAAGGATCCGTCGCCGATCCTCTCGCCGTCGAGATAAAGCTCGACACTGTATGTTCCGGCGATGAAATCTCCCGTATTATCAAGGAAGATACACATTTCAATATCAGCATTTGCATAATCAACAGCCCTGTTGGCTGAGAAGATCAGCTGTTCGCCTTTCACCTCGAAAAGATTGTCGGGTGAAGGAGTGATGACCAGCTGGTCGGGACGCACAACTCTCAGGTAGACTATTTTATTGCCTGCTGCCGCAATCGGATTTTCCCTCAGCGTGAAGCATACCCTCACCTTGTCAAGATTCCTGATTTCGGCAGTTTCCTTGCGCTTTTTGTTAAGAGCAACGGCAACGACATCTTTTGCCTGTATGACTGAGGCAACCGTTACTTTGGACGTAAGTTCCTCTTTTACCTTTTCCAGTTCGACATTTGTCTCCTTAACCTGCGTTATCTGCTGTTTTATTTCCACGTTTTCTGCAGTAAGTACCTGGTTGCGTGTGTTGAGAGAGTCTATCTGCACTATATAGCTCTTCATGATATCACGCATAGTTGATATTTCAGCCTTATACTTGCGAATCAGCTGGGCGTTTGAGGCATTGACCTCAAGAAGCTTTTCTATTTTTCCGCGTTCGCGAATGATCTCTGCATTAAGAGTATCGTTGCTTGTCTTAAGCGTGTCATAGCCATACATCATCATTCTGAGTTCGTTGGCCAGAGAATCTTTCTCTTCCGTAAGAACCTGCTCCATTTCAACCATTTTGCTTTTCTGGTTGTAATAAAGTACGACCAGGGCTATTAAGCCCAGCGTAAGGATAATGGTCGACACAATCATGACAATAGGAGCACCCTTTTTATGCTCAACGTGTTCAGCCTGATATTTTTCCTGATTTTCCATTTTATGATTTTTTATCCGGTGCAAAATTAGTAAAAATTACAGTACAACAATTTTTACTTCTGTTTGATTATCTTGGCATTGCGTTAAATATATACAATAATATTTTGTAAAAGACTGTTTATGAGCGGTTTCTATGGTTCTGTTTCCGAAAGTAGATGTGTGGAAGATGTTTTCTACGGTACTGATTATCATTCCCATCTGGGCACGAAGCGGGCCGGTATGGTGTTTTATGATTCGGAAATAGGCTTCAGGAGAAGAATCCATAACCTGGAAAATGAATATTTCCGGAACAAATTTGAGGGAGAACTTGCATCATTCAGCGGAAACAGCGGCATTGCCGTGATAAGCGACACGGATCCCCAGCCGATACTTTTCAACTCACATCTGGGCCCGTTTGCGCTTGTAACGGTATCGAGAATCATTAATATCAATGAGCTGGCAGATTTCTTTCTTGCCCGCAAGAAACATTTCACTGAAAATTTCATGGGCAACATCAACCCGACGGAGATGGTTGCCAATATTATATGCGAAGGCGACTCTTTTGTCGAAGGCATAAGCAATGTGTTTGAAAAAATCGAAGGATCATGTTCCATGCTGTTATTGACCAAAGACGGCATTATTGCTGCCCGCGACAAGCTTGGGCGCACGCCGGTGGTGATAGGGAAGAAGGACGGAGCACGTGCAGTGGCGTCAGAGACTTGCTCATTTCCAAATACCGGATTTGAAATTGAATATTTTCTTGGTCCCGGCGAAATCGTGCATATACGTCCCGGCGGTTTTACCCGGCTGAAGGCAGCAGGCAGGAAGATGCAGATATGTGCTTTCCTCTGGGTGTATTATGGTTTCCCCACTTCGGAATATGAAGGCCGTAACGTGGAAGAGGTGCGATACCGTTGCGGTGCCGCCCTGGCAAGCCACGATGACGTGCAGGCTGATTTTGTATCCGGTGTTCCTGATTCGGGCATCGGGCATGCATTTGGCTACGCAAATGCCAAGGGTTTGCCATATATGAGCTCGTTCTCAAAATATACCCCGACCTGGCCGAGAAGCTTCATGCCGCAGAGGCAGATACAGAGAGATCTCGTGGCAAGGATGAAGCTCATTCCAAACAAAAAAGTCACCAGCGGAAAGCGGATAATATTTCTTGACGACAGCATTGTGCGGGGAACACAGTTAAAGGATAACACGCGTGACCTGCGCCAGGCCGGTGCCGCAGAACTGCATATGCGGATCGCCTGCCCGCCGCTGCTGTATCCGTGTCCTTTCCTAAATTTCTCGCAGTCGCGCTCAACCCTTGAACTGGCAGCGCGCAAAGCCATTGTCAAGCTTGAGGGAGAGGAGAAAAACATTGAAAGTTATCTTGATCCCGATTCACCGAAATATGAAATGATGGTAAAGGAAATCGCAGCAACGCTGGGAATGGATACACTTATGTTTCAGCGTCTTGAAGATCTGGTAAGGGCTATTGGGCTGCCCAAAGCTAAATTATGTACTCATTGCTGGGACGGCAGCAGCACCTTCTGAACAATGTTGATAACGCCTCCGTGTTGTTGATAAATCCGCATTTTTGACCGGTTGCCGCGTACTGTAAAAATTAATTTTACGGAGCGGAATTAATTATTTTAATGCGGAGTTTACAATTATTTAAAAAATAGCCCGTTTCCTTAAACACGAAAGCTATGCTTTAATATACGAAGCATAGAAAGAGAATAAATAACTTAATAAAAACTTCAATAACAGAAAAAATGAAAAAGATCCTTTTGTTTTCAGCAATGCTGATTGCCTTTACCTCAGGTATTTTTGCACAGTCAACTGATACTGAACAGACAACAGCTACCGCCACAATCGTTGGTCCGCTTGCGCTTACCAAGGTAAGTGACATGGATTTTGGTACAATTGCCGTAACGGGTACTGCAGGAACTGTTGTTCTCGGGACCGATAATTCCAGGACTGCAGTTGGTCCTGCTCTTGTCCCGCCCGCCGCAGGTGTTGCAGCATCATTCACTGTCTCCGGGGAAGCAAGCAGAACATTTACCATTACCCTTCCGGCAGACGGGACTGTTTCCCTGATCAGCGGAGCAAATACAATGGCAGCAAATACTTTTGTGCACAATGCCGGAGGTGCTCCTGCTCTTGACGGCGCCGGTGCAGCAGCATTCACTGTTGGTGCGACGCTGTCTGTAGCTGCAAACCAGGCTGCAGGAATCTATACCTCGGCCAACTTCCCTGTGACCATTAATTATAACTAAAAAAGATTTATAGCCTGATATAAACATAATGAATAGGCTTAATAATATATTTATCAGCCTTGTATGTTTATTGACTGTAACCACAGGCCTGACATGTGCGCAATCTGGAGTATCTGCAACTGCCACAGGTCAGATAACAGCTGAGGTAGTAGCCACATTATCTGCCATTGAGACTTCGCAATTGAGTTTTGGCAAATTTTCGCCGGGCCCTCAGGGGGGCGACCTGATCCTGACACCTCAGAATACCATCTCAGTGCTCGGCAGTGTCTGGCCGGGCAGCGGAACACATAATGCGGCCAGTTTTTATGTCACCGGTGATCCGGGAATAGCATATACTATTACCCTGCCAGCATCACCGGTGACAATTAGTCACATGGGCACTGCCAGAACAATGACAGTTGAAGAATGGCAATCTGTTCCGGAAGCTACGCCGGGCGCAGGGATGCTTGAGAATGGATCTCAGACAGTTTATGTGGGAGCGACTCTCAAGGTCGGGACCCTGAACGACAATCCGGTCGGGGTATATACAGGAACATACACTATCACATTTGACTTTAATTAACAGGAACCAGAACAAGTAAAAAAAAATATAATGTCAAAGCGTTTCTATCTGCTTTTAGCTGCAGGCCTGATACTGATTTAGGTCTTTTTTCCTTTTAATACAAGGGCCCAGGGCAACCTGCTCATCACCCCCAAAAGGGTTGTGTTTGAGGGAAATAAGAGATCGATGGACCTAAATCTGGCCAACGTCGGAGATGACACAGCCACTTATGCTATTTCTCTGGTTCAGATAAGAATGACCGAAGAGGGAGGTTTTGAGACTATCACTGAGCCTGATGAAGGGCAGCTAATCGCCAGCCCATACCTGAGGTTCTTTCCCAGGTCTGTGACCCTGGGTCCAAATGAAGCGCAGACAGTCAAGGTTCAGGTTGTCAAGTCCGGCAGCCTGGAACCGGGAGAATACAGATCACACGTATATTTCCGGGCTATACCAGAGGAGAAGCCTCTCGGCGAAGAGGAAGAGACCCCGCAAGATCCGGCTTCTATTTCAGTAAAACTTGTGCCAATCTTTGGAATAACGATTCCGGTGATCATCAGAATAGGCAAGCCCGTTGTCAATGTGACGCTCTCAGATCTGGCACTGAGATTTGAAAGCGACACAATTCCAAAGCTGAAATTTACATTTAACCGTGCAGGCAATTACTCTGTTTACGGGGATATCTCAGTTGATCATGTCTCTCCTCTGGGTACGGTCACAAGAGTGGGTATCGCCAATGGTATTGCCGTTTACACTCCCAACACCAGGAGAAGTTTCGAATTCAGTCTCTTTAATGACAAGGGTGTTGATTACCGCGCTGGAAACCTGCTTGTCATCTATTCTGCTCCATCAGACGTAAAACCCGAAAAATATGCCGAGGCGGAACTGATGCTAAGTCAGAAATGAGTTTTCACAAAACCGATATCAACAAAATCAAGAAGTCTTTTGCAATTTTCATTGTACTTTCAGGGTTGTGCCTCCATGGGTATGGTCAGGCAGTAGGTGATTATCGGACAGTTGCCGGAGGCAACTGGAATACTGTCGCCAACTGGCAACGATGCGTTACTGCCGGAACCTGGGCCGGCGCAACCAGCACCACTTACCCTGGTCAAAATGCCGGAACCGGCACAGTTACAATCCGCAATAACCATAACGTCACATTGAATGTTTCTCCGGCTAACAATATCGGAGCTTTAACTATTAATACCGGAGCAAATGCAACTGCACTGACTTTTGGAGCGTTTACTTTAAACGTGGCCGGCGATGTAAATGTAAACAGTACTTCCAATGATGTCGCAAAAAGCATTGCGCTGAATACGGGGACGCTGAGCTGTAATAATTTATACTTAACAAGCAGCATAGCAGGGAATGATAACAGGGACGCATTTGTGGTTTTAACGTCCGGAACGTTAAACGTAAACGGAAACATTACGATGAACGCTGTTGCAGCAAGAACTTATATCTTGTTTAACGGGGGAGGAACAGTTAACGTTAGAGGCACAATTACGGGAGGCACAATTACCAGCACAGCCGGTGGCGGAGCAACAGCCCCGACCTCGGGTACTATTGTTTATAATAATGCAGGAGCTCAAAATGTCGGCACTTATGCTTACTTCAATCTTGGCATTTCCGGAAGTGGAAGCAAGGCTATTCAGGGAAATATTTCGGTAGCAGGAACACTTACTCTTACAGCGGGGACTTTAACAATTGGGACAAACACACTTACACTATCCGATGGTGCCAATCTTAGTTATGGAGGCGGTTCATTAACCGGAGGGGCAACGTCTAACCTTACGATTGGCACGGGAACAGCCATTACATTGAATGCAATATCAGGCGGATTGAACAATTTTAATACAAGCAGGGATATCACCCTGGGGGCAGATTTAACTGTAGCCGGAACACTTACTCTCACAGCCGGTACATTTACAGTTGGGGCTAACACTCTTACATTAAACGGACCGACAATAGCCGGAACGCCGGCCAATCTGGCGACAACATCCTCATCCAGTCTTGTTTTTGGCGGCACTTCAGCAGGCGTATTAATACCAACAAGTGTTGTTGCCTTAAATAATCTTACAATATCCAATACCAGCATCGTTACTCTGCAAAGTTCTCCTACGGTAAGCGGAACATTCACTCCCGGCGGTGGCGGTCTGTCCATAGGAGCAAACACGCTGACGCTAAACGGTCCGGCAAGCTGCGGTACCCTGGTGGGCGGAGCAACATCAAACCTTATCATCGGTGGTGCTGGTGCAGCCAACATACCTGCGGTTACGCTAAACAACCTTACCCTTAACAAGGCAGCTGCTATGTGCGGTAATGTCACTGTTGGAGGAACACTTGCTCTCAATACCGGAGCATTATCAATAGCAGCCAATACACTTACATTATCTAATGGTGCCAATCTTAGTTATGCAGGCGGTTCATTAACCGGAGGGGCAACGTCTAACCTTACGATTGGCACGGGAACTGCTATTACATTAAATACCATATCCGGGGGATTGAATAATTTTAATACAAGCAGGAATATCACCCTAGGGGCAGATTTAACTGTAGCCGGAACACTTACTCTCGGCCGGTACATTTACAGTGGGGCTAACACGCTTACATTAAACGGACCGACAATAGCCGGAACGCCGGCCAATCTGGCGACAACATCCTCATCCAGTCTTGTTTTTGGCGGCACTTCAGCAGGCGTATTAATACCAACAAGTGTTGTTGCCTTAAATAATCTTACAATATCCAATACCAGCATCGTTACTCTGCAAAGTTCTCCTACGGTAAGCGGAACATTCACTCCCGGCGGTGGCGGTCTGTCCATAGGAGTAAACACGCTGACGCTAAACGGTCCGGCAAGCTGCGGTACCCTGGTGGGCGGAGCAACATCAAACCTTATCATCGGTGGTGCTGGTGCAGCCAACATACCTGCGGTTACGCTAAACAACCTTACCCTTAACAAGGCAGCTGCTATGTGCGGTAATGTCACTGTTGAGGAACACTTTCTCTCAATACCGGAGCATTATCAATAGCAGCCAATACACTTACATTATCTAATGGCGCCAATCTTAGTTATGCAGGCGGTTCATTAACCGGAGGGGCAACGTCTAACCTTACGATTGGCACGGGAACAGCCATTACATTAAATGCCATATCAGGCGGAATAAATAATATCAATACGAGCAGGAATATCACATTAGGAGCAGATTTAACTGTCAACGGAACACTTTCTCTTACAGCGGGGGCATTATCAATAGCAGCCAATACACTTACATTATCTAATGGTGCCAATCTTAGTTATGCAGGCGGTTCATTAACCGGAGGGGCAACGTCCAACCTTACGATTGGCACGGGAACAGCCATTACATTAAATGCCATATCAGGCGGAATAAATAATATCAATACGAGCAGGAATATCACATTAGGAGCAGATTTAACTGTAGCCGGAACACTTACTCTCACAGCCGGTACATTTACAGTTGGGGCTAACACGCTTACATTAAACGGACCGACAATAGCCGGAACGCCGGCCAATCTGGCGACAACATCCTCATCCAGTCTTGTTTTTGGCGGCACTTCAGCAGGCGTATTAATACCAACAAGTGTTGTTGCCTTAAATAATCTTACAATATCCAATACCAGCATTGTTACTCTGCAAAGTTCTCCTACGGTAAGCGGAACATTCACTCCCGGCGGTGGCGGTCTGTCCATAGGAGCAAACACGCTGACGCTAAACGGTCCGGCAAGCTGCGGTACCCTGGTGGGCGGAGCAACATCAAACCTTATCATCGGTGGTGCTGGTGCAGCCAACATACCTGCGGTTACGCTAAACAACCTTACCCTTAACAAGGCAGCTGCTATGTGCGGTAATGTCACTGTTGGAGGAACACTTGCTCTCAATACAGGGGCATTATCAATAGCAGCCAATACACTTACATTATCTAATGGCGCCAATCTTAGTTATGCAGGCGGTTCATTAACCGGAGGGGCAACGTCCAACCTTACGATTGGCACGGGAACAGCCATTACATTGAATGCCATATCAGGCGGAATAAATAATATCAATACGAGCAGGAATATCACATTAGGAGCAGATTTAACTGTAGCCGGAACACTTACTCTCACAGCCGGTACATTTACAGTTGGAGCTAACACGCTTACATTATCTAACGGAGCCAACTATAGCCATGCCGGCGGTTCAATAACTGGAGGGACAACATCCTCATCCAGTCTTCGTATTTGGCACGGCACTTCAGCCAGGCGTATTAAATACCATACCAGTGTAGTTGCCTTAAATAATCTTACAATATCACAATACCAGCATCGTTACTCTGCAAAGTTCTCCACAGTAAGCGGAACATTCACTCTCACGGCGGTGGCGGTCTGTCCATAGGAGCAAACACGCTTACTGACGCTAAATCGGTGCCGGTCCATAGCTGCGGTACCCTTGGTGCCGGCAGGAGCAACATCTAAACCTTATCATCGGTGGTTCTACGGTAGCAGCCATACATTGACCTGCCATGTCACGCTAAACTAACCTTACCCTTAACAAGGCAGACAGCCTATGTGCGGTCAATGTCACTGTTAGCACGGAACACTTACTCTTCACATCCGGTGCTTTGACTGTTGCAACACTAATACACTTACATTGAACGGGCCAGCTATTGCCGGCACGCCAACAAATCTAACCACAACATCTTCATCCAGCCTTGTATTTGGAGGTTCATCGGCTGGTGTTTCAGTACCTTCAAGTGTTGTAAATCTGAATAATCTCACTGTGAATAATTCTTCCGGAGTCGCTTTGACCGGTAGTGTTACTATAGCAGGTGTTCTTACAATGATGCAGGGCAATATTACAACCGGGACCTATACACTGATAATTTCTAATGGTGTTGTCGGTTCTTTAAACTATGTTTCCGGAACCATTATCGGCAGGTTAACGCGTGCCGTTAATACTACCCTGTCTACTAATTACATTTTTCCTGTCGGAACGGCCGCTTATTACAGACCGGCTATTATGAATTTTTCTTCATTATCTGCAGGGACCAATATAACTGCTGAATTTATTTCCACTCCTCCTGCAGGCTTTGCCGCCTACACGGATGATGTAATTTATCTTAACAGCATATTTACTGAAGGTTACTGGAGGTTTTTCAGTTCCGGCCTTCCTGCCGCCACCTATACTCTTGATTTAACCGGCAATGGATTTACCAGTTATACAATCAACAGTAATACAAGAATTACCGGCAGAGATAGCGATAATACATCGTGGAGGGCCCAGGGGGTACATGGCACACAGTCTGGCAATGTTGTCACCCGGACCAGTGCTTCAAACCTTAATACTACATCTTTTGATTTTGCCCTGGCAACAGGATGTCTTACGACTTTAATGAGCTATGGTTATTCAAGGAACCTTACAATTGATTATACCAAAGTCTCAGGAGGGGCAGATCTTTATAGTTTTCCAGTATTAGTTAATCTTACCGGACAGAATTTCTTAAAGACTTCACCAACAGGTCAGATATTAAATGCGAACGGGTATGACATTATTTTTACCGACAATAATTACAATAAGCTTGATCATCAGCTGGAGTATTATAATGGAATCAGTGGAGATCTTATTGCATGGGTTCGTATTCCAACCCTATCTTCTTCATCAAATACAGTAATCAAAATACTTTATGGAAATCCCCAGGTAACCACCGATCCCTCAACTACCTCAGTCTGGGATAGCCATTACAAAGGCGTCTGGCATCTTGATAACAACAGCCTGAATGATTTCACCTCATTCAATAAATCAGGAACCCCGTATAATTCACCCACATATCCTGCGGGGGAGATTTATAATTCTATGGGATTAAACGGAACGAATCAATATGTCGAAGTTATTAATGCCCCAAATACAAACTTTGCAGGGAACATAACTGTTTCAGCGTGGGTCTATATGAATGCAGCAAATCGCGACCAGAAGATTGCGGGTAACCAGAATAATTCGAGCGGAGGCTATAAGTTTGGTATCTACACAAATAATAAAGTTGAATTTGAGATCAGGAATTCTGCAAACACACCTTCGTTGAACAGAGATGTAGCCGGAGGAACGGTATTGAACACCGGCCAATGGTATTATCTGGCCGGAATAAGTTCCGATATTCTTGATTCAATAAAAACCTTTGTAAATGGTATTCCTGAGAGACCATTCAAAAAAACCGGTACTCTCGGAATAGCGTCAAACACATTAACTGTTGGTAAGGAACCATGGCTTTCAGATTATTATTTTAGCGGAAGGTTTGATGAGATTAGAATTTCTGATAAAGTAAGATCAAACGGGTGGATGAGAACCGAATATAACAATCAATCTTCCCCGTCAACTTTCTATACACTGGATGCTACTGGAGTTGTGTCACCCAATATTCCATCAGCCGGCACCTGCTCCGTGCCTATAACACTCACATTTGGTTATCCATCAGGAGGGACCTATTCAGGAAATCCATATATTTCAGGAAATATTTTTACTCCTCCGTCGGCAGGAACGTATTCAATAACATATACGTACAATGGCGGTTGTGGACCGATAGGCGTTACAAAAGACTTCATTATTACTCCGGCCCCTCCGGCTCCTTCAGCTTCAAATAAAGAGTATTGCACAAATCAGATAGCATACCTGGAAGCTTCTTCCGGTGTTAATATTCGATGGTATAGCGGTGGGACTTTGGTAAGTACTGCAAATCCGTTTTCAACCGGTCAAACTGCTGCCGGTACTTATAATTATACTGTTACACAAACAGTTAATGGATGTGAAAGCGCTGCAACGGCCGTAAGCCTGATTATCTACAGTGGTATCACCATCATAACACAACCCCAACCGGTTTCAATATGCAATGGAGACAACACTTCTTTTTCTATTGCAGCATCAGGTTTAAATCTGACTTATCAGTGGCAGGAAAATAGCGGCAGCGGTTTCGCCGGTATAGCTAATGGTGGAATTTACAGCGGTGCCACGACACCAACACTTACACTTACAAATCCGGGAATTACAAAAAACGGTAGTTCATACAGATGTGTTATCTCTTCCAGTTGCGGTACATCACCCGTAAACAGCTCAGCGGCGCTTTTAACGGTTACCACACAACCGGTTGCAGCATTTAGTTATACAGGAACACCATATTGCCAGACCGCAGTCAATCCAATGCCAACATTCAGTGGCGGCGGAGTAGCGGGTACATTTTCATCTACCGCCGGGCTGGTCTTTGTAAGCACCGCAACAGGCCAGGTAAACCTGGCCGCAAGTACTCCCGGAAGTTATACTGTGACAAACACTATAGCTGCCGCAGGAGGTTGCGCAGGGGTCGAGGCAACTAGCCCGATAACAATTATTTCCGATCAGGTTTGGACAGGGGGAACGAGCATAAACTGGAATGATCCGTCCAATTGGTCATGTGGGGCTGTGCCCAATCAGACAACAAACGTGCAGATACCTGATATTGCCAACGAGCCTGTCATAAACATCGGGGTTACGGCAGAAGCCGGGAATATTACAATCGAAAACGGATCGTCTCTCACTGTGTCATCGGGTACTATAATGATTTACGGCTCGGTCACAAGCAACAGCGGAATTGATGCTTCTGACGGCACCGTGGCATTTGTGGGAACGACAGCCCAGAGTGTGGGGAACAATATTTTCACCGGTAACACAATTAAGAATTTAACCGTAAATAACAATGCTGGAGTTACGCTTCAGGGCCAGCTGAATGTCAGTGGCGTTGTGCTGGTTCAGAATGGTAACCTTGTGTCAGATGGCAATCTGACCCTTATCTCGGACGCAACGCAGACAGCCCTTATAGATGGGTCCGGTGCAGGTAATGTGACAGGCAATGTCACCATGCAACGCTATCTTCCTGCCGGCTTCGGATACAAGTATTTCAGCTCTCCGTTCCAGGCAGCTACCGTAAGTGCGTTTGGCGATGACATGGACCTTGCCTCATCGTTTCCTTTATTCTACAGGTTTAATGAGAACCACAGGAGCACAGGGTGGGTCAGCTATACCACAGGCACAAACATTCTCAATCCCATGGAAGGATATGCCGTTAACTTTGGAGATGTGACAGCACCAAAAACAGCGGATGTCACCGGGGAGGTGAATAACGGCAACCTCTCGCTTACGCTGTTTAACCACGACAGCATCTACACTGAAGGATTCAACCTGGTCGGAAATCCTTACCCTTCACCGGTTGACTGGGACGCTCCGGCGGGGTGGACACGGCCAAACATTGATGATGCGGTATATTATTTTATGGCGAGCGACACGGATCAGTACGGAGGTAGATACAGCAGCTATGTAAACGGAATACCTTCAGATCTGGGGGTTGGGACAAACATTATCCCCTCAATGCAGGGGTTCTTTGTTCATGTTTCCGACGGAACCTATCCGGTTACCGGCACCCTCGGGGTGAGCAACAGTGTCAGGGTAAACGACCTGACCCATCCATTCCTGAAATCGGCAAACAGTTCTTCCCGCTTCCTGATAAGAGCCATCGCGGCATTTACGGATGATAATGCCTCTTCGGACCCTTCGGTGATTTACTTTGATGACTTCGCGCAACCCTCATTTGATGGCAGGCTGGATGCCCTGAAACTAATGAATACAGACGGGCTCGTTACGAACTTCTATTCGGTACTGGCGGGCGATAAAAAACTGTCTATAAACGCTATTCCAACACAGCTTTTTGATACCACACTGACTGTTCCGCTGGGGCTTATGATCTACAGAGACGGGGAGGTCAGATTTAAGATAAAGGATCTTGAGAACCTCCCCGGGGGAGTAAATATATACTTCCGTGACGCAGTTACCGGATCGGTTATTAATATGCTGACGGACCAGGACTACAGGGTTACACTGAGCGCCGGTGATTATAACAACAGGTTCAGCCTTGCTTTCCTGAAGAACGCTACCGGAATTGATGATCATCCTTCGCCTGGCGGGGTTTTCAGCGCATATGAATCCTCGGGTAAGATCAAAGCTACGGTGAATAAGATTTCCGGCGGCGAAGGCATAATAACCATCTATGATGTGACCGGCCGGCCTCTTTATATCAAAAAAGTTTATGAGACCGGTTATTATGAACTTGATCCCGGAGTAAACCAGGGCATATATATTATTAGTTATATAACAGGCAATCAGAGATGCACGCTAAAACTGATCCTTGGATTTTAATGAAGAAAGAAGAAAGTATATTAAAATTCAGCAAAAGGATATTTCTTTTCATCACCTTAACTTTTTTAGGTGGATTTATCACCGTAGTAATTGCACAGCCCAATCCTCCGCGGCCCGTCATGCTGACTGCAAATAATTCATTCCCCCTTGCCTTTGGGGCATTCTCTCCCGGCGCAGGCGGAGGCACAGTGATAATAAGCCCGGGCGGCACAAGAACGTCGACCGGCGATGTGATATTGCTGAACCTTGGCTTAACATACTCATCGGCAATGTTTTATATAAGAGCAAACCGCGGCTCTGTGATCTCGCTGATGATCAGCTCTCCGGTTACTCTGATAAGAGGTGGAGGAGGTTCACTGACACTAAATTTAGGCGGTACACAGCCGGCTTCACCATTTGTCACCACTTTACCATGGCCGCAACAGACCACCCTTCTGGTTGGAGGCACACTCACCGTCGGTCCTATCGGATCGAATCTGGCGGGACAATATAATGGAACCTTCAGTGTAACCTGTATTCAGGAATGACCACCCCGAGAACTGAAGATAGAAAAAAATGACAAAACGAAAAGCATACTCCGGAAACGCGCATTCAGGATGTATGTTTTTTGTTCCACGGCACTATTTACTGCTTCTGCTTTTTCTGATTGCCTTCCATCCTTCTCAGCCTCTTGCCGGACAGGATGAGCCGCCATACGACGAGGTAACTGTCTATATCAGGATACCGTATGTCGGTATCGGTGAGATTGATGCAGCGATAAAGGGTAACGATATTTACCTGCCTGTTACTGATCTTTTTGATTTCCTCAAAATCAGGAATGTTCCTTCGGAAAATCTGGATCTTATCACCGGCTATTTTATTCAACCCGAAGCTACGTACACCATTGATAAACAGAATAACCGTATTATCTATTCCGGCAAGACCTATGAGCTTGAAGAAGGGGACCTGGTTCGGTCAGAGACTAATCTTTATCTGAGGTCGGTCTATTATGGGAAAATTTTCGGGTTCAATTGCAATTTCAGCTTCCGTGATCTGACCGTAACTATTGAAACCAAACTTGAACTACCCGGGATACGTGAGATGCGTCAGGAAGAGATGAGGAAAAACATAACCCGTCTTAAGGGAGAAGTGCAGGTTGACACAACAATCGGAAGAAGCTACCCGGGATTCAGGTTTGGCATGGCCGATTGGTCTGTTTTTGCCAGTGAAAGAAATAGCGGGGTTTCAGAAGGACGCTTAAATCTTGCTCTTGGGGCAGTGATTGCGGGCGGCGAAGCCATGGCATCACTGAATTATTATTCGGGTAGTCCTTTTTCCGAGAAGCAGCAGGATTACCTGTGGCGTTACGTAGACAATGAACGTACATTCCTCAGGCAGATCATGGCCGGAAAGATAGCCACCCATGCCATAGCATCCATTTACAATCCGGTGATAGGCATTCAGCTCACCAGTGCGCCTACTACCTTCAGGCGCTCTTTTGGCAGTTACACTCTTTCGGAAAAAACCGAACCCGGGTGGATAGTTGAGCTTTATGTAAACAACATTCTTGTTGACTATGTCAAAGCTGATGCCTCAGGATTTTTCACCTTCGAAGTGCCAATCGTTTACGGTAACACACAAGTTAAACTCAGATATTATGGTCCATGGGGAGAGGAGCGAACACGGGAACAGAACATAAGCATTCCTTATAATTTCCTGCCTCATAAAGAGTTTGAGTATACCGTGAGTGCGGGTGTAGTAGAAGACGCACAATGGAGTCGCTTTTCGAGGGCAAGCGTCAGTTATGGCGCAACACGGTTTCTGACCATTGGCGGTGGTGCCGAGTATCTTTCCTCTGTCTCCTCCGGTCCTCTCATGCCTTTTATGGATGCATCATTGAGGATAACCAATAATCTAATTCTTTCTGGAGAATACACCTATGGAGTACGGGCAAACGGAACCCTGACATACCGGCTTCCATCGAACATACAGCTGGATCTCAATTATACATATTACGATAGAAATCAGACGGCCATATCATATAATTACCTTGAGGAACGCAAGGTCTCTGTTTCTCTTCCTGTAATGATCAAAAAGTTTTCAGCCTATTCAAGGCTTTCTTATTATCAGATTATTTTTCCGGGTTCCAAATACTCTACTGCAGAATGGCTGATTTCAGGATCGTTTCTTGGAGTAAATACCAACCTGACCACATACGGGACCTTTTCAGAATATTTCAGTCCAAATGTATACAGCAACCTTTCACTGGGCGTGCGATTGCCAGCCGGGTTTGTTCTTTTGCCTCAGGTCCAGTACACCTATACAGGTCATGAATTTCTTTCCGGCAAGGTTAGTCTGGAAAAGCGCCTTTTTGAAAAAGGGTACATGAATATTTCATATGAACAATACTTCAACAACAAAATCAGTATTGCCGAGGTGGGACTGCGTTATGACTTTTCATTCGCCCAGACAGGGATATCAGCCAGGCAGATCAACAAAGAGACGACTTATGTTCAATACGCCAGGGGCAGCCTTATCAATGACGGACAGACAGATTATCATAAGGCAGATAACCGCACTAATGTTGGAAGAGGAGGCATTTCAATTGTGGCATTCCTCGACCTTAACGCAAATGGTATCCGCGATGCCGGAGAACCTAAGGCGAGTGGATTGAATGTCCGTGCAAACGGAGGAAGGACAGAGCGAAGTGAAAAAGACACGATCACACATATCCTCGGACTTGAGCCGTATGTAAAATACTTCCTTGAATTTGATGAGGGCAGTTTTGACAATGTCTCCTGGAGGATTGACAAAAAATCAGTTGCCGTTATCACTGATGCCAACATGCTGAAATTAATAGAGATACCGATTCAGGTTAAAGGCGAAGCTACCGGAACTGTGGATCTTGACGACAAGGGGGTAAAGTCAGGTCTCGGACGCATTATTGTGAACTTCTATAACAGCGCAAATTTGCTTACAGCACGTGCTCTTACAGAGGAAGATGGTTACTTCAGTTACTTCGGCTTTGCTCCGGGTTCATATTATGCGCGTGTTGACACATCGCAGCTGAGAAAACTAAATATGACATCAACTCCAGATTCGGTGCCTTTCAGCATAATAACAAACATGGAGGGTGATTACGTTGAAGACCTGGACTTTACCCTGAAAAAAATAGATCCTTTCGAAAGACAGTGTTGTTGTGACAACACAGGTAGAACCCGTTGTAAGAAAAGACACATCATACCTTGTCGTTCACGAGGTTACACGGGAGCTTGTAACGATCACCGAAGATTATTATGCCGTTCAGTTCGGAGCCTTCAAAAACAAGCTGTATGCCGAGATCATGAAGAAAAAGGTCGAAGCAGTACTTGATAAGAATGTCGAGCTCTTTGAAGAGGACGGTTTCTGGAAGGTACGCATCACCGGCTTTAATGACCGCGATGACCTTAACAGATATATCCCGATAATAAATGGGCAGGGCATTACGGAGGTCTGGGTTATCACCAATAAAGCTGTCCGGAGCGACTGGCTAACAAAGGAACGGGAAGATTCCCTTGCGCTGGTGAAAGAAACCTTAGAAGTACAGGCTATGCCTGTTGTCATCTCGGGCACCACAATTCAGCTGGGAGCTTTCAGCAGTGAAGAGGAAACATCATCGATGACAGACAGGCTGCTTGCCGCCGCAGAGAAGCTGGTGACCATAAGAAAGGAAGAAGGTGTATATAAGGTACAGGTATCCGGTTTCGCAGACACAAATGAGGTCAGGGATTTCATTCCGTTGCTGAAGAAGCACGGGTTTACTGACATCCTTGTGATACATGAGTCAGAGACCGGGCTGGTGCCGGTTACTCAGGGCATTCATGATTCAGCCGGAACAACCGGAACAGGTTGAAGTGCCAGTGATCCCTGAAGAGCAGGAAGAGATCGTTGTTGAAAAGCCCGTGGTACCTGAGATAATAATTGAAGAAACCCCGCCACCGGAACCGATATTTATTTTACACGCGGGAAGTTACTATAAGCTTGCCCAGGCAGAAAAGGCGAAGCGAAAGATTGAGAGTAAACTTAAGCGTCCGGTTGAGATTATACAGGAATGGGATAGTTACAAGGTCATTATCCCCGGATTCTATACACGCGAAGAGACATATTCTTATTATCCTGAGCTTGCCGGACTGGGTTTCACAGAGATCTATGTATATGAAAAACCATTGATTGACAGACGGTAAAATCTTAACGGTATGAAATATGCAGGCGCGCACATAAGCGCATCAGGCGGAGTTGAAAATGCTCCTGTAAATGCACATGAGATAGGAGCGAAGGCGTTTGCCTTCTTTACGAAGAACCAGCGTCAGTGGGTAGCTCCCCCGCTTACACGGAAAAGCATAACTGCCTTCCGGGAAAACTGTGAAAAACTGGGATACAAGCCGTTCCAGATACTTCCGCACGACAGTTATCTTATTAACCTTGGAAACCCGGACATGGATGTCCTTGGCCGGTCGCGCTATTCCTTCAATGATGAGATGAAACGGTGTGAGCTGCTGGGGCTTGACAGGCTCAATTTTCACCCGGGCAGCCATCTCGGGAAGATCACCGAAGAACAATGCCTTGACCTGATCGCGGAATCGGTCAATATTGCTCTTTCAAAAACATCCGGGGTCATTGCCGTAATAGAAAACACGGCAGGACAGGGCACAAATCTCGGCTACAGGTTTGAACACCTTAAGCATATCATTGACGGGGTTAATGATAAAAGCAGGATAGGTGTATGCATTGACACATGCCATGCTTTTACCTCCGGGTATGACCTGTCAACATGCTGCGGGATTTAAAAAAGTATTTGCCGAGTTTGAGAGGATTGTAGGATTTAAGTACCTGAAGGGCATGCACCTCAATGAATCCAAAAAAGCTTTTGGTACGCGGGTTGACCGCCATGACAACCTTCACAAGGGGGAGCTTGGCGATGAGGTCTTCCGCTTATTATGAACGATCCCCGCTTTGATGATATGCCTCTTATTCTTGAAACACCTGAAGAATCTCTCTGGGCAGAAGAGATAACGTACCTCTATTCGCTCCAGAAATAACCCGTGTTAATCCCGCACAAACCGCCACGAACCATCAGGCTGTCTCTTCCACACCGTGTGGAATACGCCATGCGATTCGGTTATTTTACCCAAACACGGACAATCTCTGCTATGTACATTTTATGTATATCTCCCTTGGTACTGTAGTGGCTTTCTGAGAGGCTCATTGTCAAGAAAAGCATTTTTACTGAGAGTATCAGCATAGAGCTTGCGGCATTCGAGCACCAGCCTTGCTTCTTTGAATGCAGGATACCCCAGCTCCGTAAAGTGAGGTGTTAACGATGCTTCAGCGATCTTGTCGCAGTCCCTCCCGCTCTTTGCTCCGCACAGGTCAAGAGCATCGCGGTACTTTTCGTCAAAAAAAGAGAGAGTAAATCCGTCAGAGCGCTCAATGAATTGATATGTATATCTCTCAGGTCGGACAAAAACAAACACGACATATTTGTTCCACAGGTAACCTGCACCACCCCAGTTGGCTGTCATGGTGTTGAATTTATGCTTGTCGCCTGCAGTAACAAGCATCCAGTCGGACGCAATCTTTTTGATCAGGTTACCATCGATGGATGTTGGCTGTATTTGAGTGTAGTTCAGTGTTTTCATGTTTCAAAAAGAGTTGTATATATCTTTATAAGGACTGATCTTAACAATCGTAATTCAAAGCAAGTACCAATTTATTCATTTTAATTGAAGAGCCCTGCCTGGATTGAGCAATGGATTATTGCTAAATTTGATATTGGTTATGAAAGTAATTGAACCTAAGGATTTCGAGGCTTTTTCTCCGCTTTACAAAGGAGAAAAAGGACATCGCCTTGCTGAATATGTCATGCGGTTGCTTGCCTTTGACAGAATTAACCAGGTATATGATAATTCAGGGGCATATAACGGAGCTGAATTTACCTCAAGATTGCTGGATGACGTTGGTGTGAATTACGTTGTTGGTAATGCCGAGCGGCTGAAATTATTGCCGGAGGGACCATTTATCACTGTGTCAAACCATCCTTACGGCGGACTGGACGGGATTATGTCTATAGACCTGATAGCACGGATTCGGCCTGACTACAGGTTCATGGTCAATAAAATGATCTCCAGGGTTAAAACATTACAGGATAATATTATTTCGGTCATACCTGCGGGCAATAAAAAGATGGGCATTAAAAGTTCCAATATCAAAGGGATCCGGGAGACACTGGAGCATTTGCATAACGGCCACCCGGTGGGGTTTTTTCCGTCAGGGGCCGTATCTGATTTCAGACTGAGAGATTTCCGCATCAGGGACCGCAAATGGCAGAGCAGCATTCTTCATTTGATTTACTCGGTGAAAGTTCCGGTTTTACCTATTCGTTTCTTCGATAAGAATTCCGCATTTTTCTATTTTCTTGGAATTATTCACTGGTGGGTTCGTTCGCTCAGGTTACCATATGAGGTTTTTAATAAGAGGGACCAGGAGCTCCGGATCGGGATTGGCAATATTATTCCTGTTGAGGAGCGGGAAAAATTTACCGATGCAGAAGCCTTTGGAGCCTTTTTAAGGGAATGCGTGTATGAAATGCCCATGCCATCCTCATTTATACCGCGAAAAATGTTTAAACTTGAGGGGGAATCAGTATAAACAGCCAGCAACCAATTCATTTGAGATGTTAAATAACAGTCCTAAGAAACCGATAAGGTCACTGAATCCCACTGAATTAATGAAATCTGTCTTCAGCGACAGGGCTAGGACAAACCTCCTGAAAAAATATGAGCAAAAGGCGATAACCTGGCTGGTGCAGCGCATCCCTCCGGCCGTTAGTTCGAATGCCCTGACAGGCATTGGTTTTTTTGGAAGTGTCGTAGTGGCAGCAAGCTTCATACTTGCGGCTTATTTCAGCAAATATTACCTGTTGCTGGCAGTCCCGGGATTTATGATAAGCTGGTTTGGTGATTCGCTGGACGGAAGGCTGGCTTATTTCCGGAATAAGCCAAGAAAAAGGTATGGGTTTGCACTTGATATAACTTTTGACTGGATAAGTGTTATACTGATAGGATTCGGGTATATTATTTATGCTGATGGTATATGGGAGCTTTTCGGATTCGGTTTCGTGGTCATGTACGGCTGGGAAATGATCG
This sequence comes from uncultured Bacteroidales bacterium, assembly GCA_963719235.1. Classification (GTDB taxonomy): domain Bacteria; phylum Bacteroidota; class Bacteroidia; order Bacteroidales; family VadinHA17; genus SR-FBR-E99. The sequence continues at coordinate 91,305 of CAVRBS010000015.1, read as the reverse complement.
TTGCCCTGATGAGGTACAAGATCACGGGGAGCTATTCGATTGACGCAGGTATCGTCGGCCCTACGGAAGTAAGAATTGTCATTGCCGCTATTATGGTGGCCGAGGTTCTTCTGCCGGGGTCGCTGCAATATTCTATCGGCTTCGTGGTTATTGTCCTGTTTATTGTTAATATAGGAGATACCCGAAAACTGCTTAAAATTGCGGACGGGATTGACCGAAAAGAGATAAATGACAAACCATAACCTGTCTTTTTGACTCATCTAACTAACCAGATATGGGAGAATTGGTAATTAAAGAAGTCCTGACGCGCAAAGACCTCCGCGATTTTATTTATCTGCCTGAAAAAGTCCACAGGAATGAAGACTGGCTCCCGCCGATCTACATGGATGAATGGGAACTGTTTGACAGGAAGAAGAACAAGTCGTTCAAATATGCTGACGGCCTGCTTCTGCTTGCCTATAGAGACCGCAAACCTGTGGGAAGAATTATGGGACTGATAAACAGGCGATATAACGAAATTAACAACGAGCAGCACGGCCGGTTTTGCTTTATGGAGTGCTATAATGACCGGGAAGTATTTCATACCCTGATAAGCAGAGTAGAGAATTGGGCAAGGCAGAACGGGATGGTCAAGCTTGTCGGACCCCTTGGCTTCTCCGATAAGGATCCACAGGGATTCCAGATAGAAGGATTTGAATATCCGCAGTTCATAACAAGCGCCAACAATTCTCCGTACATGAACAAACTGGTTGAGGATGAAGGGTACACTAAAAAGATTGACCTGGTGAATTACCTGGGAGACATGCCGAAGGAATTCCCCAGGGTCTATGAACGGGTGCTTGTAAGAGTGGAAAAAACGGAAAATTTCAAAATCCTCGAATTTGCAAGTAAAAAAGAGCTTAAACCGTACATTATTCCGGTTCTTGAGCTGATGAACGAAACTTTCAGCGAGATTTACGGGTTTGTGCCTCTCAACGACAAGGAAAAAGCTGATTTCGCTGCAAGGTATCTGCCTATTCTGGATCCGAAATATATCAAGACAGTTCAAAAGGACGACGGTCAGCTCATCGGATTTGCTATCGGCATGCCTGATATAAGCGCCGGAATAAAAGCCTGCAGGGGGAGATTACTTCCCTTTGGCATTTTCAGGGTTCTCCGCGAGTCAAAAAGATCAAAAAAGCTCATAATGATGCTTGGCGGGGTGAAAAAAGAATTTCGCGGCAAAGGGATAGATGTCCTGATGGGAGTGAAGATCCTGCAGGATGGCATCAACAGCAAGATGGTGAGCCTCGACAGCCACCTCGTGCTTGAAAACAACCTCAGGATGAGAGGTGAATATGAGAGGATCGGATGTAAGGTGATCAAGAAGTTCAGGATCTACCAGAAGGATATCTAACGAATAAAGGCAGCCATTTTTTGCTGCCTTTCGTTTGGCTCAGCTAGGCTCGGACACTGACGCGAGCGGCCGGCATCCTGACCTAACTGGCGCCAAATTCTTTTAAGCGGTTTGTTGAAATGTATTTTTAAAAGTGAAATAATTCATAGATTTAGGTAAAAGTTCTTCAATTTTATCTGCATTTGGACATATGGAAATACAGAACGAGGAAAAATTCATTAAAGGAGTTGAAAGCTTGATCAATCCTATGGAAGTCAGCAGTCTCCTCTACCTTCAGAAACTCAAAAGACTGTTACCTCCGTTAATTATGAAGCGGATGCTGTTCAGAGCTTCAAAAAATACTCCCCACATAGGTTTTGTGATTGATCCATATAGTCTGTTTCTGTTCTTCAGGCTCAGTAATATTGAAGATGCAAAATTACTTCTGCCTGATCGTTATGAGCTTGCAAAGACCAGATTGTTTACCGATGACGAGCCGGACTACTATATGGGATTAGGTAATCTTAATACACGTGCGAGTACTTTCTGGGGTACAAGGCAAGAGGCTTACCTCATTGCAACAGATAAAAAAACCGGATCATTATCTTTCATTTTCATGGATATATTAAGCAATACCATTATTGCCCTGCCAACCAGTGGTATTGCTGATCCAAACTGTAAAAGGGCTATTTTCACAACGAGTGCAAAGGGAGAAATCTTTCTGGATATTCAGGAAGACAAGACAAACAGAAAGCTATTGTTATCAGGCAGCATAAAAAGGGGAAAGATGCGCAGACTGGATCAAAAGCTTTGGCTCATGGGGAATACCTCAATAGGTCACTGTAAAAAGCTTGCTAATGGTGATGATAATCCTTTTGCCGTGATTTTTGATCCGGCCGAAGTTTTTGAAGCCCTGGATATTCCACCAGAGGATATTTGTATAACCGAAAACACACTTTTTCCCGGATTGGCACAACCGGAAATCAGTGCGGTAATCTGTTTTCCTTTCGCTCAGCACTATATTGCTGACAGCCCGGGTTGTTATACCACAGTAAAGGACCGTAATGATTTAATTAGCATATATAACAAGCTCGCCAACTCTGAAAAATTCATAACATTCTCTGCCAGTACCATAGTAAAACAGATTTCTGTTGGCATTGCTGTTACTGTACTTGTCATAATACTTCTGTTTTTTGTTTTGTAGAATTAAAATCTCAGCAGGTTAAAGACTTAATAGTGCAGTTAAGTTGGATGTGCAGCAAACCCTGACGGATTGTAACAGTTAAGTTTTTAAGATACTGAGTGCTGCCAGTTTGCCGGTGAGAACAGACATGGGGACTCCAGCCGGACTATATGTCCATTGCCCTGCCTGAAATACTGAAGGTATTGGTGTTACAACAGCCCGGTTTGCAGACATGATTTTATTGATTACCGGAACCGGCTCGCGGAAAGACCATCCGGTAATCGCTCCCTCAGAGGAGCCAACCCTCTTTTCATAGCTAAGAGGGGAAAAAGAAAAACGGTCAGTTACCTTTTCCTTTAACATCGGATAAACCGAGTCGGAGAGTACCTTGATGATCCGCTCTTCCAGTTCCGCAACAAACTCCGTAACCCAGCCAGCTTCAGCGATCATTTTAAACAAATCATAATCAGCAAGAATGCTGATTATAAGTCCTGTTTTCCCTTCAGGTGCCAGATCATGGTCCTTAAGAGCCGGGACAGAAATCTCAAATGTATTCAGCGCAATGAATTTATCGAGCCAACCCAGTATCCGGGACCTGTCCGGTCCGCCTGGAGCACTTAAAATACTGTTGAGCTCGCCCCAGTGGGTTTCACCCAATCCCATCCTCGACGGAGAATAAAAGAAATGGCCGTTCGAAATTCTTTTAAAACTCTCAACGGGTTCATCCACTTCAACAAAAAGTGTAAAAACGGAATCACCGCCCCTTTTTTCAAGCAAGCGGCTTTTCGCCTTTTCGAAATTCGTCCGTATTTTGCCGGGTAAGCCCTCTGTGCCGGTAATCCTGTAAAAAGTTTTAAGGTCAGCTGCCCAGACAAGATTTTGATATATATAATCAACATTATTCTGATCAGTTACTCTCTTTTCAAAGGCCATTACCCTTTCAATGGTTGTTTCCCGCATTATCTCGCCCCCACATTCAATGAACCTTTTTTCCACGGCTTCGGCAAGTTTGCCCATACCTCCCCTGGGGTAGAAATAATCGAGGTACAGGGAAAAATAGCTCAGGGCAAAAAAGGCAGGGGTATTCTTGAAGAAATGCTGGGATATAATATCTCTGAGTGAGGAATTTTTAACAATCTTTTTCAGGTATGGCTCAACCGGCACATTCATCCGGTTGATTTTTCCTATTGTAAAAAGAAATTTGGGTAACCAGGGCAGAAGTTCCTTAAACAGATAGTTCCTGTCACGCCTCAGATCCTTGAAATAGGGATTTTCTATACCATAAAGCACATCCATGAGCTTCATCACCTTTCGGATTATTCTTATGATATCGTCTGTTTCGGCTTTGCTTTCCGGATACAATCTCTTCAGCAGGTTCTTATATTCAGTCAGACTTTCAATGTTTTCGATATTCAGGATATCCTTTTCCACACCAACTGAAACAGGGCTTTTAACGGTATCGAGCTTTATGCCCAGCTCCTTTAACATGGGGAAAATAATGCCTGCATTTTCAAGAGCTCTGATCCCGGTATCAAAATGAAATCCGTTGTGTGAAAAAGAATTCACCAATCCCCCGCATTCCCTGTTCTTTTCAATAAGCAAAACACGATGGCCCTCCCTTGCGAGAAATGCAGCGCAGGTCAGTCCGGCTATACCCCCTCCAACGACAATTGAATGATATTTCTTTTCAGTCATGGAGATTCAGGATTTACTGATTATATCCTCAACTCCTGTCATTTCCACACTTTTTGTCCAAAGTTCATAAGCCGCCTCCCTGTCGAGGGCGGGGGGTGCGGGTTCTTCCCCGGTGGTCAGGTTAAAAAACTTTCCGCTTATCCCTTCCATCTCATCTGAAACCCCAAGGTAGTAGATAGACTCTGCCGAAATTTCAGCCGGTCTCAGGATCTTTTCATAAAGATGCTTTTTTTTCCAGCGGTAAAATGCACCGTTTTCCTGCCCGGATTCTGATCTGACAGCGCCGGGATGCAATGCATTTATGGTTACTCCCAAGGGTCTGAAGCATTCAGCAAAGAGGATCATTGACAGTAGTTGGGCAAGCTTGGCCGAACCATAACTTTTCAATCCTGAATAACGTCGTTTTTCCCAGTTCAGATCATCGGGCCGCAGACCCCAGGCAGCAAAACGGTGGCCTTCTGAACTGACCAGTATGATTCTCGCTTTCCCCTGGGATTTTAACTTATTATACAGGAGAATATTTATCACGAATGAAGAAAGGTGATTTACTACAAAAACCTTGTCAAATCCTTCAGCGGTAAGTTCCCTTTTGGTAAGATAGATACCTGCATTATGAATCAGCACATCGATCGGTCTTTCAAGCCTTGAAAGTTCTCGGGCAACCCGGTCAATTTCCTGCAAATTACTGAGATCGGCTATTTTGTAATCACATCTGACTCCAAATTCACTTTCAATCTCATGTTTTAAAGCCTCAGATTTTTCTTGATTGCGGTTTATGCAGAGCAGGTCTGCACCATGCGAGGCGAATTTTCTGGCTGTATGGTAACCTATCCCTGATGTAGCGCCACTGATAACAACAAGCCGATCCCTGAAATCATTGGTACAGATCCTGGGATCACGCCGGTTGTTTTTTATCATTGCAGCGAGGTTCGGCCACTGATATTCTTTAAAATACTTTGCAAACTTTTTATTCTTCATTTATGCAAGCCAGATAATAATTATGGAGGTATCATCTCCAATTTAACATAATTCGAAACAAGTTTCTAGAAATACATACCCAATGCAAAAATATAGTCCTGGTTACGTAAGGGAACAGGCTCTGCACCCTCAGCGTTGGGCATTGCAAGTGTATTCCATCCAACTGTCATGCGGTACTCAAAGAAAAAATCCTGTTTAAGAAGCTTAAAATCTACGCCGGCTCCATATATGAACGAATAGTCAAAAGTGTCTATTCCTGCCATATCGCCAGATTCATCTGTTACTATTAAGGGAGGAGTGCCTGTATTAATTGTAGTGGTAATATTGTATTCCCCGTTGATTAAAAGAGATAAAGCTATGCCTGTACTGCCATAAATCCCAATATTCTTAATATTGACAAATTTGTATTTTAATATTATCGGCATTTCGAAATAGTTCAGTTTATATTCAGATACAGTATTTATGTTAAAAGGGGTCGTAATGGTTACATCCTGTCCTGATCCCTTCATAGCATATAAAAGTTCCTGTTGAATGCCTACTGATTCAGTTATGGGAAAGTATACGAAAATCCCACCTGCAAAAGCTTTTCTGCTGCTGGTTTCAACCTTGTAGATATCATCAGCAGGTGCAATGCCATATTGTGTTGCAAGGCTGAGGCCCGCTTTCAGACCAAAGCGAGCACCCGTCTGGGCGGATAATGATCCGTAAAACAGCGATGTCAGAAGCAATAAAACACATACAGTCTTTTTCATAATCCTCTTTTTAGTTAGTGAAACAATTGACCTGGTCTTTTTGTTAATGAAAGTTTAACCAAATTTCTTTTTCATAAACCGTCTGTAAACCTTCCCAAACCGTGGAATATTATCAAAGATGTCTCCCCAAAGATCATAATAGTCCCTCTGTTCAATGATCTTTCCTTCTTCGTTCAGTGTCACACGGCTTGAACCAAATATTACGGAACTGGGGTTTTTCTTGAATTTGATTGTCATTTCCCATTCGATAAAAAAATCCCTGTCGTGTTGAGCGACTCTCACAATATTCATCGAAAGTTCTTTGGAACGATCGGTAAGCCGCCTGGTCATTGCCACAAATTCTTCAATTCCCCTGAGTTCCTGAACAGAATCCCTGAAACGGATGTTTTCATCATAATAGGGTAAAATGTGTGACCAGTCTGGCTTTCCCTGGGTATTATAGGTTTTCGACCATAATTCTTTCAGGCTTTCGGCATTTAAGCCCGTTCCGGCAGATCTCTTCTCCTGTTCGATTGGATTATCATACATAATTTAGCGGGTTTTGTAAAAATCGGGTTCTTCCGGGAAGATATCATCTCTTATCTTCATTAACTCTTCGGGAGTATCTATGTCAGGGTCGACTTTAACCAGCAAGACCGGGCTCAGCCCTGTGTCAGGATTCTGAAAATTATTTGATTTCTGGTTCAGTATTTTTTTTGAGGCTCCAACAACAAATTGCTCTGATCTGTCAATGACATATCCACTCAAGGTCCCGTTATTGTTCAGAGTCAGATAATTGCTGAAAATCTCCCTTCGTATCAGATAAATCTCACCTGTGAAGAATTTCCCTACACTGATTTGAACAGTGACACCGGGATGGCCGTCCTTATCAGGATCTGTTATATTTGGGTCATTGGGATCGGTTGAAAGGGGTTTCAGCGGGTCTCCGTCAATTCCCAGAAGACTTGGGCTCTCGGGCCTATAAATATTCCAGGTTCCGTCTTTATGAAATAATTCAACTTCCTGAACCCGGGGTTTGATAGCCTGGACTGCTTCGTCACTGAATACTGATTCAGCATTCTTTCTGCTTAGTTTCTGTTCTGCGCGCACAAACCGGTCCGACTGCATCAACTTTCCCTCATCCAGGTATAAATCGGTAAACCCGTATGAAATGATAAAGGTCCGCATGGTCGTTTTGGTTGTAGTGTCTTCGTATGCCACCACATCATAGTGTGCATAATGACCTGCAATCTCTTTCAACACACTGTCGCGATCTACCGGTTGAGTTGTTTTTTGTTCACCCTGTTCGAAAACGTATAAAGGTGAGTCGGGCCATTCCAGAGGCCCAGAACAGGAATTAAGGATAAAAAGGAAAGTCAGAAATACAGGATAGAACCGTCTTCCTTTTTGTATCATAATAATTCGGAATGAAATGTTTCTCGGCAAATCTATTTAAAAGTCAATATAATTCCAAACCCTGAGTATCAATTCATTTTAGGAAGGAGCCAGACTGCAGGGGAGGGCTTCGAGCCCATGGTAAAACAGAAAAAGCAGCCGTTAGCGGCTGCTTTCCGTGGGCCCAGCTGGGCTCGAACCAGCGACCCCCTGATTATAGTCAGGTGCTGCTAACCAGCTGAGCTATGGGCCCGAAAAATATTCAAATTCACCGGGCCATTTAACTGATCCGGCCAGCGACCCTCCCGACCATAGGTCGGGATGCTGCTAACCAGCTGAGCTATGGGCCCTGTTAAACAGGTGGCAAATATATAAATTATTTTTATTTACTGTTAATATATTCGAACAGCACACTGCCCGCCTCGTCAAGATCGTTGCCGAAGGTGATCAAACCGCCGCGGTCGCCGGCCATGACAATAATGCGTTTTTCGAATACCTCCGGCTCACTGAAGATGCGTATCATCTCCCGTGCCATAGCCGGCGTACCGTATTCTATTTTAGGATCTGTAGTGGGAACCTTGTTCATAAGCGTTTCCCACAGCCCGATGGAGTGAACATGAATAACGGCATTGGTGCCCGGATCGGCTGTGTAAATCGCAGCGTGCGTGAGCGATTCCGAAGATGCTTTCAGCGGTCCGCTGCACATGACGGCATTGTCATCTATATTGTACGATGAGACTTTAACATAATGACCAGGCTCCAGCTCGGGAATATCACCCGTTGAAGATCCTGTTATTATGAACTGCTGAGACTTACCGATACGTATACTGATATTGCCGAAACCCACGCCGTTCTCAAACGCTCCAACGAGATCCATGTTGAAAAGGATCTCCCTCCAGTGATTGATTATCTCATACTGCTCATCCGAGATCACTTGTCCCGACTGGCTCCAGTAGCAGTTGAACTTGACAAAACCTTCCATATAATTACGAAAATAATTTCATTATTGATTCTTTATCCGCCCGGCATATTCCCCTGTCGGTTATGATACCTGTTATCAGCCGTGCCGGCGTTATGTCAAATGAGTAATTTGAAACGGGGATGTCTTTTTGACATATATATGTATTCTCAACCATCCTTACTTCATCCTCATCTCTTTCTTCTACCGGTATCTGCTCCGGCCTTTCAATTGTCAGATCAAATGATGACACCGGGAATGCCGAATAAAAAGGTATCCCGTTATCATGTGCGGCCAGCGCCTTGAGATATGTTCCGATCTTGTTCGCCACGTCTCCGTTTGCTGTTGCCCTGTCGCACCCGACGATGACAATGTCAACCATGCCGTTCTGCATCAGGTGACCCCCTGCATTGTCAGTTATGACGGTGCAGGGTACGCCATGATTACTCAGCTCCCATGCTGTCAGCCGGCTTCCCTGATTACGCGGACGGGTCTCGTCAACCCATACGTGTACACTGATGCCGCTGTCATGAGCCAGGTATACAGGCGCAAGAGCCGTGCCAAAGTCAACGCAAGCCAGCCATCCGGCATTGCAGTGGGTGAGTATGTTTACCGTACTGCCGTTTTTCTTTAGGCTTATCTCCTCAATGAGGGCAAGACCGTTCTTGCCGATACGCCGGCTGTTTTCCGCCTCGGTATCGCAAATGGCTGCTGCCTCCGTTTGTAAAGCGTCTGCAGCGGGCCTGCTTTCAAACACTTTTATCATACGGTCAACAGCCCATGCAAGATTGACGGCAGTGGGCCTTGTTGCCTTAAGACGGACTGCATCATTCAGAACAGATCCTGAAATATCTTTTTCGTTGCGGTGTTCAAGGAACGAGAGCCAGATACCCCATGCAGCAGCTGCTCCGATGAGCGGAGCGCCGCGCACCGCCATAGTGCTTATTGCCATACACACGTCATCAACACTTCTGAGCTCCATAAGATCAAAAGAAAATGGCAGTCTTCGCTGATCAATAACCATGATCGTTGACGCTTTATCCCCGTCCTGCCAGATACTTCGGTACTCTCTTTCCCCAACCTTCATCAGTGAGGTTTCTCAATTAGGAATTAATATGTAAAATTAAAAATAAATAAGATGAATGTTATAAAAACCGTTTTTCGAATATCCGGCCCATTCGTTCCAATTATTTGAAAATGTTTGAATATCTTTGCATATGATTGGGTTATTATGGTTGACAAGGACGAATACAGGATAAAGATCATTCTGACTGCCAGCAGGATCTTCAGTCGTTACGGCTTCAGGAAGACCACCATGGAAGAGATCTCAAAAGCCCTGAAAAAAGGCAAGAGTTCCATCTACTACTATTTCGGGAGCAAGGAGGATATTTTCGAGGCGGTGGTTCTCTATGAAGCCAACCAGCTGCGCACACAGCTTACCACCGCCATCAAGGAGGTTGATTCTCCTCCTGACAAGCTGCGTAATTACATATTTGTGAGGATGAGAGCTTTTGAAAAGCTCTCAAACTATTACAATGCCGTTTTCGACAAGAATCTTGATCATTACGAATTCATTGAAAAGATAAGGTCGAGATATGACAGGGAAGAGCTGGCCATCCTGAGGCTGCTAGTTTATATAGGCCACAGGCGAGGCGTCTTTGAGATCGAAGACAGTGAATACACCGCCATGGCCATACAGACGATGCTGAAAGGAATGGAAGTCCCTCTCTTCTGGCGCAAGCGCGAGCTGGACATCAATAACAGGCTTGACGCAATATTACATCTGATCTTCTACGGCATCAACAAGCGGCCGTAATCCGGGTCATTTCTTCTTTACAACAGGCTCCGGAATTTTCCTGAATGCCCATACCAGTAATGCTATTCCTGCAATGATTAAAGGTATGCTGAGGAGCTGACCCATGTTGAATTTCATTCCTGCCTCAAAGGTAACCTGGTCTTCCTTGACGAACTCCACGAGGATGCGAAAGCCGAATACGAAGATAAGAAACAACCCAAACAGCAATCCGGGCCTTTGTTTGCCCATGTTCTTCCAGTAGACCCTCAGAAGAATAACGAAGGTAAGCAGGTAAGCAAGGGATTCATATATCTGTGTAGGGTGTTTCGGTGCGTTCTCGCCGTTGCGGAGGAACACAAAACCCCACGGCAGCGTTGTCTCGACGCCGTATATCTCCGAATTCATAAGGTTACCCAGTCGTATAAGCGCTCCGGCAAGCGCTACTACAATCACGACACGGTCTATAGCCCATATGAACGGTTTCTTCTCTTTCCTTACAAAAAGCCAGATCGCCAGCGGTATTCCAATAGCGGCTCCGTGGCTTGCGAGGCCTCCATGCCATACCTTCAGTATCTCTACAGGGTTGGCAAGATAATAGGCTGGTTCATAGAATAAGCAATGCCCGAGCCTGGCTCCGACAATAGTTCCTACGGCAACATATACTGTCAGCCTGTCAAGTGTTGCATCACCTAGTCCTTCGTTCTTGAAGATTTTTCTCAGGATGTAATATCCGATTACAAATCCGGAAGCGAAGAGCAGTCCGTACCACCTGACTGCAAAATTGCCGATCCGGAAGATCTCCGGATTGACATCCCATGGTATGATCTGAAGTGTCATTTAATGATTGTTTGGAGTTCAAAATTAGTAAAAAAGTCATGTATGGCCGTTCCGGCCGCAATAATTTACATAACAAAATTTGATGTAAGTTTGCAGGCAGTGGATGACAGAAGATACATATCAGGCAGGCTGGGCGTGACAGCACTGGTTGTGCTTTTCATTTTATCCTGTGCCAAGATAAATTCACCCTCGGGCGGGCCGAAGGACCTTGATTCCCCGGTTATACTGAAGAGCCAGCCGGCAAACAGCACGGTGATGTTCTCCGGGAAATCATTCGTGATAACCTTTGACGAGTTTGTGGTACTGGACAAGATCACCGAAAAATTCATGGTGTCACCGCCACTTAAAACCAAGCCTGTAGTACGATTGAAGGGAAAGAGTCTGGTTGTAAGCTGGGAGGAAACGCTTACAGACAGCACCACTTACACATTCTATTTCCAGGATGCAATACGCGACAACAACGAGAATAATGCCATCCCGAATTTCCAGTACGTTTTTTCTACCGGACCCGTTCTCGACTCCCTGTCGTTGTCAGGCAATGTTTTCGGTGCGTTTGATCTCGAGGTTGTTCCCGATGTGCTAGTAATGATGTATTCCAATCTTTCGGATACGGCGCCGCGCACGCTGCTTCCCGCCTATATCTCCAAGCCTGATGTCTCGGGTGGCTTCATGATAAACAATATCAAGCCCGGCCGCTTCAGGCTCTACGCCCTGAAGGACTTAAACGGCAACAAAATGTATGATCTTGAGGATGAGGCTTTTGCTTTCTGTGATTCAATAATCGACATCACCGCGGAGGAGTATAACAATATCATTCCTGACACTATAAAGTATAAACCCGTAAACGCTCCTGAAAAAACAAAGGACGACATTTTTACTTTCGGGGTACACCGGCTTTATGCCTTTACCGGTGAAGCTAAGAAACAGTACCTCAGGTATACAGAGCGCAAGAGCAGCGGATCCATCGGGTTTGGCCTTGCCATTCCCTCTGACACCGGGCAGGTCTCGATAGAGCTTACCGGCATCGATCCGGATACATGGTATATGGAAAATAATGCCAGGCGTGACACTTTTATGCTGTGGATCACCAGTCCGGAAGTCTATGACCGCGAGGTCATTGACGCGCTCCTGACTTATCCTTTCACTGACAGCACCGGCACGCTCATTCAAAAAACCGACTCCGTAATCTTCAGGTTCAGGAAGCCGGAAGCTCCAAGGGCAGGCGCCAGGAGAACCCCTGCCCTTACACTGGCGACAAACCTCAGCGGCAAAATAAAACCGGGCGCCATCCCGGCATTTACCGGGGCAGCACCCCTGAATGATCCTGACACGTCGAAAATTACACTGACGCAAATCGTAGATACCATTAAGACCGAACTTCATGCGGTGCTCGTTAAAGACAGTACTAATTCCCGGCGTATACTTATGAAAACACCCCTGAAAGCAGGAGGGTCTTACACTCTTGAATGCAAGGGAGGTGCATTTACTGACATATACGGACATGCAACGGATTCTATAGTTTACAGAATCACAGTCGGAGTAATAGAAGACTATGGCAGTGTTAAGGCAAAACTTTCCGGCTATGACGGTAACGTGATAATACAGCTTCTGGGTGACAAGGAAAAAGTGCTTCAGGAAGCAATTATTAAAAGTCCCGGGGAGGTTAAGTTTGAACTGATTGACAAGGGCCGCTACAGAATGAAGGCCATTTATGACATTGACTCGAGCCGGACATGGACCACAGGAGATTTTGGCCTGATGAGAAATCCGGAGCCGGTGGCATATTACCCGGGCGAACTTGATGTCAAGATAAACTGGGATCTGGAACAGGACTGGGACCTTGGATTCATGTACAGCAAGGATGTGTCGCTGAGGGCTAAACCGGTGTCTAAAAGATAAATCAATATGGCAACACGCAGAAGGTTCATAAGAAACACCGTCGTGGCCGGGGCAGCGCTCAGCGCGGGAATTCCCGCATTCTCCTCGGTATCTGCAGGTAAATGGAGCTCAAACAGGCCAGGGCCAAAAATGCGAAAATTTCAGAGCAAAGCCGTTGAAGAAACTATTAAGGAAGTCAAATCATTTCTCGGTGATACGGAACTGGCATGGCTCTTCGAAAACTGCTTTCCCAACACCCTTGACACTACCGTCAGCTACAGCGAGAAGAATGGTCAGCCTGACACATTTGTCATCACGGGCGATATCAATGCGATGTGGCTGCGCGATTCCACCGCCCAGGTATGGCCTTATGTTTCCCTGACGTCATCCGACAGCAAGCTCAGGGACCTCATAGCCGGCGTAATCAACAGGCAGGTAAAATGCATTCACATTGACCCTTATGCCAATGCCTTTAACGACGGTCCCGGACAGAGCGAATGGATGAATGACCTGACGGATATGAAACCGGAGCTTCATGAACGCAAGTGGGAAATAGATTCCCTCTGTTATCCCGTCAGGCTTGCATACGGTTACTGGAAGGCGACAGAAGACACTTCAGTATTTGATATTTCCTGGGCTGAGGCTATGAGACTAGTTATACGCACTTTCAGGCAGCAGCAGCGTAAGGAAGACCAGGGTCCGTATCGCTTCCAGAGGGTTACCGGGTGGCAGACAGACACTGTTGCCGGAGGCGGGTTTGGCAATCCCGTGAACCCTGTCGGACTGATAGTCTCTATTTTCAGACCTTCGGACGATGCAACCATATGGCCTTTCCTGATACCGTCAAACTACTTTGCCGTAAAATGTCTCAGGCAGATTGCTGAAATAGCGGAAGCTGTACTCAAAGACGCAAAGCTGGGTGCGGATGCCGCTGCTCTGGCAGACGAGGTTGAAGCAGCCCTGTTAAAATATGCCAGGGCAATTCATCCGGAGCACGGGGAGGTAATTCCCTACGAGACAGACGGGTATTACAACTGCAGTTTCATGGATGACGCAAACGTGCCGAGCCTTCTGGCAATGCCTTATCTCGGTACCATAGACCGGAATGATGAGCTGTATCTGAGGACAAGAAATTTCGTGCTGAGTAAAAGCAATCCGTATTATTTTTCAGGCAAAATGGGCCACGGCGTAGGCAGTCCTCATACCGGAACAAACCGTATCTGGCCTATCGCCATCATCATGAGGGCGCTTACTACCAATAATGCATATGACATTGTCTCTTCGCTGAAGATGCTGAAGAACACCCATGCGGCAACCGGGTTCATGCATAAATCTTTTATGAAAGATGATCCGACACAGTTCACAAGGAAATGGTTCGCCTGGGCCAATACCCTGTTCGGTGAGCTGGTGCTCGACACATACCGCACCCGGCCGGAACTGCTGAAAGAAGTTTAAACGGACATGAAAACCATCGAAGTCAAAAGACTGAACACAGAAGAGTTGTATCCTGACATGGCTGAAGTGTCAGCCAGGCTAGATGAGCTGGGCGAAGGACATTCTGTTGAAACGGTCAACTGGGAAGCGTTCCCGTACAAGCCCGGGGTGAAATTCAATATAGCCTGGGGAGACCGCGAAATCTACATAAAATATTATGTCAGGGAGACAAATGTCAAGGCTGAGAAAACCCAGACTAACGAGATGGTCTGTGAGGACTCCTGTGTCGAGTTTTTTGTCTCGCCGTCTGATGACGGCATCTATTATAATCTCGAGTGCAATCCTATTGGCACCCTGCTGATGGGTTCGGGACACGGAAGACATGACGGCGTCAGGGCTGATGCCCGCGTCGTCAGTGGCATCCGTCGTCTCACGACAATGGGTACAGAGCCGTTTACCGAGATAACCGGCGATATCCGGTGGTCAATCACGCTGGCTATCCCTCTTGAAACCTTCTTTCATCATAAAATCGGAGACCTGAGAGGCAGGAGTTTCAGGGCAAATTTCTACAAGTGTGGCGACAGGCTGAGTAATCCGCATTATGTGACCTGGAATCCCATCGGCACAGAAAAACCTGATTATCACAGGCCTGAATACTTTGGAAGGCTGAAATTCGTTTAGTTATATCCGGTGCAATTAAATCCGGGCCGGATGGGTTATTTACTAAATGATTAATAGATGAATCTTACAGAAAAGAAATATAGCAAGTTTGCCCTTGTCAGGGAGATGATGGAGACACCGGGTATAATCAGGTCTTTTGACCCGGGAGTTTCTCAGCGCTTTGTTAAATTCTTCAAAACAAAAAAAGGACTGTTCCTTACAGGAGAGGGAAGCAGCAGGCTGTTTCCTGCTAAAAGAACCATTTTTGCCAACCTGAAGAAAGAATTTTTTCTGCCTGTCATTACAGAAGGCTGCACCCAGGCGCTGGATTATAACCTGCAGGATTTTGTTGTTTTTGTGGCTTCAAACTCAGGCCAGACAAAAGAGGTAATCCGCCTGGTCAATGCTCTCAAGAAGAAGAAACATAATACTGTCCTGGGCCTGACAGCCAATCCCGGAACCAAACTTGAAGAGTTTGCTGACGGCACCCATGTCCTTAATTGCGGGAAAGAAGACGCTGTCGCTGCTACCAAGTCCGTGGCGGAGCAGGGGCTATTCTATGATTCTCTCCTCCGGAACCTCAGAAAAGAAAAGATGACCGGATTAAAAAAAGCAGCTGCGCAGGCAGAAGAGGTTCTGACCGCCAGAATAGACAGGAAGATTATTGACATGGTCAGCAAAGCAGGGATGATTTATTTTGCGGGCCGCGACAATGGCGTTGCCGCAGAGCTTGCCCTGAAAACAAATGAGATCACACGAAAAAAATCAGCCTTTCTTGAGGGCACATTCGCTCTTCACGGCATCGAGGAGGTAATGAATGAGAACGAGGTGCTCATCTGGGTCGACCCGTTCGAACACGACCATGATAAATTCATGGAATGCATTGTAAAAAGTGCCGGAGTAAATGTAATCGCCATTGCAAAGCATAAAACAGAATTCCCCACAATTGTCATTCCTGATGGCGGGCAGTATGCAGAATATATCCAGCTCCTGGCAGGCTGGAATATCCTTGTTGAAACCGGCATTTCCCTCAACATAGATCTTGACCATCCGAAGAGAGCAAGGAAAGTAGGCAACGAATATCTTCCGGGTTAAGACAGTGTAAGAGACTGTTGCACTCCTGACTTTTATTTTCACCGGTTAAATCTAAACCTTATATTTACGTTTGGTTTGATATGTGATTCATACTATTGAGGACTCGCTTGTCTGGTCCCGATTGGGTGAGAAGTAAAAAGGAAAGCAGTTAATGAATAACTACAGTCTCCCGGAGATGATCAATTATATCATAGGCGGCCTTTTCGTTATCATTGTCTTTTCAATAGCATACGCTTATCTCAAGCCCCATAAGCTGCATCATTCAAGGCCGATATCGACCTTTGCGTTAAAGGCAAGCTACCTTGTTTATCTCCTTGTTACATTGCTTGTCATGTACTTTGCCAGCCTGAGAGGAGGCGGCCTCAGCCAGGTCTTCGACGGCCCGGAATTCTTTGTCTTCCTGCTTGTGCTTTTTGTACCTACAATCGGCATTTTTTCAAGAAAGATCACCCATTTCAGTGAAAAGAGAGTCCGTTACAATCTCATATTCACAGCGGTGAACATTATAATGACCATTACAGTTCTCATACTGTACAGGTTCTGAATTCTTCTAACAGTATAAAAGATTACATTTGCTTTAGAAACCGGAAAACTCCACAATCATGATCAAAGAAAGATTTATCACTTATGTAGAGGAGAGCATCAAAAAGAACTGGAACAAGGAAGCTCTCTCAAATTACCGTGAAAAGGGTTATACATATAAGGAAATCGCGGAGATGATTGTCAGGCACCATATTTTCTTTAAAGAGCTTGGCATTAAGGAGGGAGACAAGATTGCCCTTGTGGGCAGAAACTCCGCCAACTGGTGTGCGATGTACCTTGCCGTTGTGACCTACGGTGCGATTGTTGTCCCAATCCTGCCCGACTTCAGGCCGGAGGATATGCTCAACATCATCAACCATTCAGATTCAAGATTGATCTTCATTGATGACAAGCTGTGGGAGAGCCTTGAATCTGACAGGATGAAAGAGATCTTGTGCGCCGTCAGCCTTGACACGTTCGAAATGATCATGAGCCGTTCTGAAAAGTATACCGGCATCTATGGCGCTAAAGACGCCTCGTTCAGCAGGAAGTACCCTGTTTTTAAACAGGAGGATATAAAATTCTCTGAAATAGACAATGAAAAGCTTGCCGTAATAAGCTACACATCAGGCACAACGGGTTTCTCCAAGGGAGTGATGATACCTCACAGGAGTCTTGCCGCAAACACCCGTTACGCACAGGCTAACATGCCCCTTGACTCGGGTGACCCCGTCGTCTCTTTTCTCCCGCTGGCACACACGTACGGCTGCGCCTTCGAGTTTCTTTTTCCGTTCACATACGGCTGCCACATCACAATCCTGACAAAGACGCCGTCACCACAGATACTCTTACAGGCCTTCAAGGAGATCAGGCCAAGGCTGATACTCTCGGTTCCCCTGGTGATAGAAAAGGTGTACAAAAAACAGATCCTTCCCGTCATCTCCAAGCCTCACATGAAGATACTGCTGAAGATCCCGGGCATAAACAAGGTTCTTCACAACAAGATCCGCGAGAAACTGACTGTGAGTTTCGGCGGCCGGTTCAAGGAGATTGTCATTGGCGGGGCAGCCTTCAATTCCGATGCGGAAAAATTCTTCAAGACCATACACCTGCCGTTCAGTATCGGCTACGGAATGACTGAATGCGGGCCTCTGATCAGTTACGACGGGTGGCGTACCAACAGGCTGGGCTCATGCGGCAAAGCTGTTGATACACTTGAGGTGAAGATCAACTCACCCGATCCGGAAAAGACTGTTGGCGAGATCATCCTTCGCGGAGACAATGTCATGCACGGTTATTACAAGAATGACGCTGCCACACAAGAAGTGATTGATGATAAAGGGTGGATGCACACAGGCGACCTCGGAGTCATTGACAAAGACGGGTATATCTATATCAAGGGCCGGAGCAAGAACATGCTGCTGGGCCCATCAGGGAAAAACATATATCCTGAAGAGATAGAATCTCTTATCAATAATTACAGGATTGTGTCCGAATCAGTTGTTATTTCCGAGGAGCACAAGCTTGTCGCTCTTATATACCCAGACCAGGAGCAGCTTAAGAAAGACGGGATCACGGAGGAAACTCTGAACAACGCTCTGGACAGCATCCGCAAGGGTGTTAATGCTCATTTACCTGAGTATATGGCCGTGACAAAATTCCGCGTACATCCGGAAGAATTTGTAAAGACACCCAAGAAGAGTATCAAGCGGTATCTCTACATGAAGGAATGATGGATGAGAGTGAAGAAGTATTGCATCATAGTTGCCGGGGGAAGCGGACGCAGGATGAAGTCCGCCATCCCGAAGCAGTTTCTCCTCCTGGAGGGGAAGCCGCTGCTGATGCATACCATAGAGAGGTTTCACTCATTCGACAGCGAAATTGAAATAATTTTAGTCCTTCCTTCAGAACATCATTCTCTCTGGCGTGGCCTCGTCAGGGAGTATTCCTTTGAGATAAGTCATAAAGTAGTTTCAGGCGGCGAGGAGCGATTTCACTCTGTCAGGGCAGGACTGGCCTGTGTGACCGAAGAGTCGCTTGTAGCTGTTCATGACGGTGTCAGGCCGCTGGTAAGTCATGACACCATCTGGCGGTGTTTTGCCGATGCTGAGGAATTCGGCACTGCCGTGCCCTTTACCGAACCCGCTGATTCTGTCAGGATCATGTCGGGAGACGCCAGCAGACCATGCCTCAGGAACGAGGTACGGCTCATTCAGACCCCGCAGGTCTTCCGCAGCAGCCTGATTTTTTCGGCCTATGACCGCGACTATGATCCGTCGTTCACCGATGACGCAACAGTGGCAGAAGCGGCCGGAGTAAAGGTGCACCTGACGCACGGCAACAGGGAGAACATAAAAATAACAACGCCTGAAGACCTGACAGTAGCCCATGCACTGATCAGGATCATGAAGTAAAAACACATGGAGACCCGATGGAACAGGAAAACGTAACTGACTATAAAGGACTTGAAGTAAAAAGAGTTGACAAGGCTGATGATGAGATCGTCAGCCTGCTTAAGGAAACTGTCCTTGGGTCCGAAGGGGGTATGCGTTATTCAATGCAGAACACCGAAGAGAAAATCAAAGCCTATGGTGACGGTCTCTCTTTCATGGGGCTTTACAAGAGAAACAGCCTGAAAGGGGTCATCGGAATGTGCCGGCGCAATACGATGAACTGCGGAGTGCCGTACAACTCGACACATCTGCGTTATATGGCGGTACAGAGTGCCTTCCAGACAGAAAGAGCACCTGCCAGAAAAAGCGACAGGCACTCTTTTGTTGAAGAGAGCTTCAAGCAGAAGATATTCTCAATGTTCAGAGGCTCGGGCCGCGATGGCGATGAACCGGCGGAACCGACGGAGTCACATGTGATGTATGCCTATGTGGAGAGCCGTAACGAGAGGTCGCGGAACCTTATCAACCAGGCCGGATATGAGTATATCCGTTCCTTTCTCACAATCGCCTTCAGCCGTTTTAACCCTGAGCCCAATGCCTCCGTCACCAGGCTGACGCCGGAGGAAGAGCCTGCCATGGCAGGCCTGCTGGCCGCGCAGTACCGTAATTACTGTTTTTACTCCGACGAATTTGCTTTTGTCGGCCACAGGTACTATGTTTTGAGGAAGGGCAACGAGATCATTGCCGGCGTCAGTGCTATACCTGCACGGTACAAGGTTGTCAATGTACCCGGTCTGTGGGGATGGCTTATGATGAAAGTATTTCCCGTGACACCCCTTTTCAGAAGACTTTTTCAGCCTGAAGAGTTCCGGTATATTATTTTAAATGCAATTTACTGCCGTAAGGGAAATGAAGATCTGCTGCCTGACCTGTTTGAGGCAGTATGCGCTGAGGAAGGATTTAATACGGCGCTGACCTGGCTTGATGATCACTCGGAACTGTTCGACATCCTGAGAACAAACAGAAGGATGGGGGCACTGAACAGGCTGCTGAACGCAAAACCCGGACTGGTATATGCGTATTTTTCGGGATTATCACAGGAAGAGACAGTGAAATTCTATGAATGCCCGGCCTATATTTCAGGATTTGACTTTTCATAATCACATAAGATAACAGAACATGATAAAAAGGAACAGGAGCTTGCAGCAAAGTATTATTGCTGCATTGATGTTTTTCTGCATCAGTATGCCTACTACTGCACAAAACGACAGTACCGGCAGGATGGAATGGTTCGGCAATGCACGTCTTGGCATTTTCATTCACTGGGGCATTTATTCTGTCAATGGCATAGACAAATCATGGTCGTTTTTTAACGAGCAGATCACCTACGACGATTATATGAAACAGCTTGACGGGTTCACTGCCGCGAAATATGATCCGGATGCATGGGTGAGACTGATCAGGGAGAGCGGTGCCCGCTACGCGGTGCTGACATCAAAACATCATGACGGAGTCGCCCTGTGGAACACGAAACTGAGCAGTCTTGATGTTGTTGATTCGACCCCGGCAGCACGCGATCTGATCAAACCTTTTGTTGAGGCCCTGCGCAAATCGGGACTGAAAGTTGGGCTCTACTTTTCTCTGCTTGACTGGTCTCACCCCGATTATCCGAACATGACAAAAAATGTGAAGAGATATGACACTGACAGTATCAGATGGGAGCGGTTTGTTAAGTTCAATCACGGACAGATAACCGAGCTTGACAGGGAATTCAGTCCTGACCTGTGGTGGTTCGACGGCGACTGGGAACAGAGCGCAGAGATGTGGCGTGCGCCTGAGATAAGAAAGATGATCCTCGAAAGTAATCCTGATGCAATAATCAATTCCCGCCTGGCAGGTTACGGCGATTACGGCACTCCGGAACAGGGGCTTCCACTCAGGCCGCCGGAAGACGAATACTGGGAACTGTGCATGACCATCAACAACTCGTGGGGCTTCCAGGGCAATGACCGCAACTATAAAAGCCCCTCGCAGGTGATACGCATTTTTGCCGACTGCATAAGTTTGGGAGGCAACCTCCTGCTTGACATCGGCCCTAAGCCTGACGGTACCATACCTGAAGAGCAGGTGGCGGTGTTGAAAGAACTCGGCCGCTGGACGTCAAAGCACAGCCAGGCGATATTCGGCACTATAGCAGGATTGCCTGCCGGGTGTTTTGACGGGCCTTCAACCATGAGCCCTGACAGCACAACGGTATACCTGTTTTTGAACGGTGACGGCGGCGGTGAGATCATGCTGCAGGGCTTAATGAACAGGGTAAACAAAGCGGTTGTAGTTGGCAACGGCACCAACCTGGATTTTAAGGAATATCTCAGGCCCTCATGGAGCAACCATGCCGGGGTATATTTTATAAAAGTGCCCGAAAATGTGCTCGATGATAAGATGACAGTCATAGGTCTCTCACTCGACGGTAAACTGAAAACTGAATAATTCATCCTCTGATGAGAAAATATGCTTTGCTTTTTCTGATGCTGCCGGGGCTCACAGGGTTGTTTGCCCAGGAGGCTGAAGAGCGTTATGTTCCGGAAACTGACACGCTGGTCCTCAGCAAGCTTGAACAATGGCAGGATCTGAAATTCGGACTGCTGATGCACTGGGGACCTTACAGCCAGTGGGGCATAGTTAAATCATGGTCAATCTGCGCCGAGGATGAGGACTGGTGCCGCAGGAAAAATCTTGATTATGAGGCATATAAGAAGCAGTACGAAGCACTTCAAATGAGCTTTAACCCTGTCAGTTTCAATCCTGGAAAGTGGGCTGAAGCAGCAAAAAACGCAGGGATGAAGTACGTCATCTTCACAACGAAACATCATGACGGCTTCTCTATGTTTGACACTAAGCTGACTGATTATAAGATCACTGACCCTTCCTGTCCGTTCAGCATAAATCCCCGCGCCAACGTAACAAAGGAGATCTTCACTGCCTTCAGGGAGCAGGGTATGTGGACAGGGGCGTACTTTTCAAAGCCCGACTGGCATAGCGAGTATTACTGGTGGCCCAATTTCGCCACGCCGGACCGGAATGTCAATTATAACGTAAAGAATTACCCGGTGCGGTGGGAGAAGTTTGTCGGGTTCACGCACGGCCAGATTATGGAGTTGCTCGGTGGCGACTACGGCAAGGTTGATATTCTCTGGCTTGACGGCGGATGGGTGAAGAAGATGAGTGATGAGGAAATAAAGGGATATAAGGCGGCTGAGACTGACAAGCATGTGCGTTATCAGAGTCAGGATATTCGCATGGATGAGCTGGTGGTAAAAGCCAGGGCTAAGCAGCCAGGATTAATAGTCGTAGACAGGGCAGTATACGGCAAAAACCAGAATTATCTGACACCTGAGAACAGGGTTCCTGAAAAGGCACTTCCTTACCCGTGGGAGTCTTGCATCATTGCAGGAGGAGGTTGGGCATGGGTGCCTGACCCTCATTTCATGTCGGGCCGTGAGGCGGTGCAACTGCTGGTTGACATTGTAGTCAAGGGCGGGAACCTGCTCCTCAATATAGGACCGGCACCTGACGGCACCTGGCCGGAAGGTGCTTACATCCTGCTCGAAGAGATTGGCAAATGGATGAATATAAACGGCGAAGCTATCTACGGCACCAGGGCGATGGCCCCGTACAGGGACGGAAAGGTCTGCATTAACAGGAAAGGTGATAATACATGGTACCTGTTTTATATGGCTGACGAAGGCGAAAACATGCCTGCTGCTGTAGCCATGAAGGGCCTGACGCTACCGCAGGGAGCAAAGGTGACGGTGAACGGTACAAAAACAAAGTGTTCATGGCTGAACGGAACAGACTCCTTTACGGTAAATATTCCTTCTAAAGTCATAAACAAACCGCCCTCGGACTATGTATGGGTGATGAAGATCGAATTCTGAAAGAGCACCCTGTAAAAACGTGCCACACAGACCTTATATTGATGCTTTGCAGCATTCCGATCTGTGTGGCCTGACAGGGAAATGGGGGGAAGAACCACCTGTCATGTTATAAAGAATATTTTTTTGCTTGCGATCCGGTTTTACTGCAATAAAGATTGAATAAATTATTCTGGCTGCATAGCGATTTACGACCCGTTGTATGAAGGAGTGCATCTAATGTACGAAGGTGCCTTTTTAAAAGATAATTCTATTAAGAGACTCTGCCTAAAAGTCGGTAATACGTGTTTTCATGTGGTCAAGCAGTTGCTTGATCTTGTCACGTGAAATTTCACAGCGGAACTCCTTATCACCCTTGATGAATATGCATTGCTGCTGTCTTGTGTCTATCCGTGAAAGGAAGGCAGTGTTGGCTATGCATGACCGTCCTGTCCTGTAAAACTGATTACCGAGATGTTCTTCAAGCGCACCCAGCAGGGCTGTCACCGTTTCCGTCCGGCCGGAGATGAAATGAAACGTAGAGTAATTTCCGTCAGCAGTAATGAAAACAACCTCTGCCGGATCGATGAATGCCACCCCTGTCACACCCCTGAAAATAAGCACTTTATCATTGTCAAACAGTGCGGAAGCCCTGTCAATTGAATCTCTCCTTCCGTTCTCGCGATACCGGTGTAATGTCTCCAGCAGGCGCTCGGGGTCAATGGGTTTGAGAAGGTAATCGAATGCGGCATAGTCGAATGCCTTGATGGCATATTCGTCATGGGCCGTGGTGAAGACAACATGCGGATTTACCCTCCTTCTTTCCCTCAGGTCATTGAGGATGTCAAAACCTGACACCCACGGCATGCGTATATCAAGGAAGAGAATGTCAGGGTCATTTTTAATTATCAGGTCCGCAGCAGCGGAGGGATCTGTTGTGGATTCAATCACCGTGGCAATGCCTGTGGCTTCAATAAGGTTCGCCAGGAGGTCAAGCGCTTCCTGCTCATCCTCCACGATCATGGTTTTTATAATCTGATCATTCATAGACGGTTTTGTTTGATGCGTTGTTGTGCTGTATCAATAGCCAGATCAAATGTATAATTCAACGGAAGGAAACCGTGTACCTCTGTACCCGATGGCTTCCCGTTGTCATACAGGTCCGTAAAGGTCAATGTTGCCTTCTCACTGTTGACCTTGTTCAGCATTTCCATGCCGCTGATAATGTTTTTGAGCCCGAGACCCACTCCGTCCGAATTTAATTCGGAGGCTGCCTTACGGCCTATGCCATTATCACGGACAACAAATTCATTACCATTTTTCACTTTAATTACCTCTATTTCTATCACACCTTTGTCTTTTTTATTTTCGATACCGTGCTTAACTGCATTATCGACAATCGACTGAAGTATCATCTTTGGAACAAAAATATTCTGATCAACATCCTCGGCAACTTTAATGCTGTAGTCAAACCTGCTTCCGTAACGAAGTTTCTGAAGATCGAGGAAGCGTGTGACGAATTCCACCTCCTCCCTGATGGGTTTAAGCAGCTGGGAGCTGTCTGTCAGCACTGATCTGAGAAGGCCGGAAAGTTTAAGAAGATAGGTATAAGCCTTTTCTTTTTCACCCTTCATGATCAGGGAGCCGATGGAAGAAACGGCATTAAAGGTGAAATGCGGATCCAGCTGGCTGATGACAGCGCTTAATTGCATTTTGTAGCTCTCAGCCTGCAGCCTGGCTGACTCAACCCTTTTTCTGTTAACACGGCGGCGGATCTGGAAGGTGAGCAAAGCGATCAGGGCAACAGCCAGTAACCCGAGTGCTAATCTTATACCCAGGCGCTGAAAGAATTTCGGGATGACGGAAATATTCAGGGTGTCTGTTACCGTGCTTCTGACTCCGTCGCTGTTGTATGCATTCAGTTCAAAAGTAAATTTTCCGGGAGGCAGGTCAGCCAGGATGACTGACCTGTCATGGCTTTTTGCGGACCATTTTTCGCTAAGGCCCGATACCCTGTATTGATATTTGATTTCCTCGGGATACCTTGTTGATACGCTGGTATAGCTGATCCTTAGAGAATTCCTCCGGCCCCTGATAGCCACATTATTCATTGTATTATAAAAGAGAGCTGTGTCAAGTACCGTGACCCAGGCTGCTGTGTCGCCGGGGATTTCGGCCTTTGTTATATGAACCAGCGGCGGGGTCTCGTTTTTTTTCAGTTTGTCCGGATCGAAACAGATCAGTTTGTCATTCGTAAGCAACCACCATTTACCATTTGCGTCCTGAATAATACCGTTATCCTGGCAGTCGTTTCCGTTGTAGCCCTGGTTGCGACCCAATATTGAATAGTAATCATGGTCCCCATTATAGTATTTATCCAGGTCGATGATGCATATGTCAAGCATGCGTCCGATAATCAGACGGTGGTCTCCGAGGTCACGGATGACACTGGCGGGCAGGTTTGACTCTTCAGGCAGCGCCGGGATGAATCCCGGATTATCTGGATTATTGAAGAATATGCCGTCAGACCCTGCGCTCCATATATTTCCTTTATAATCGCTGATGATGCCCCATACCATCTCCGCCGGTGCAGGAGCCGAACGGAACGGGGTGAAGCTCTTCCCGTCAAAAAAAACTATACCATAGTGGCTGGCCAGCCAGTAATTGCCGTGAAAGTCACGTGTGATGCCTTCGACTATGCCCAGGTCAAACGCGTTCATCTCAGTATAAAGCGTCACTTTCGCTCCGTCGATATGATATAATCCTCCGCCTGTCCCGATGAAAAATGTTTTGTCGATCGGGTCTTCATAAATGATGCATACCTGTTCATCGCCGGTAATCTTATCCAGTCTTCTGAATTGTTTTCTGTCCCGGATAAGCACGCCCTTGTTGGTGGATATCCATACCTCCCCGTTTGAAAGCGTGGTACTACCCCGGAAATATGCCGGCTTTCCGTGAAAGAGGGCATCGGGTACATTATGGTTTATGAACCGCTCTCCGTCAAAATACTGCAGTTCGCGCGTGATTGACCCTATCCAGAGGCCGCCGGCCGGATCGGCTGCCAGGGCCCATGGATTGAGAGCCAGGCCGTCCTCTTCATCGTATTCTGTGAATGCATCTGACACCATCCTGAAAATTTTCGAATTAGTCATCATCCATAGGGTACTATCGCGGTCGATCATACTGAAGATCACACTGCCTTCTCTCCATTTGACCCTGTTTTTTACCGGGAATATCCTGTTCAGGATGGAATCGGGTTCGTTGCCGAACTTACTTATCATGCCTGACAGGGAGGACGCACTGTATTCATTGCTGAAGTATAAGCCGTCGAACTTATCATCTGAAGTATTTTTCCTGCCGGATATGTGGATTATAACTTCTTTGACCTGTGCGGGGGTTAAGGGATCTTTTCCGATGACAGTCAGAATTCCTTCTTTGAATTTATAAAGAGCCACACCCGCGCCGGTCAGATACAAAGTAGAATCTTTATTATCAAAAGCGGCAACGGACAGCGAATCTCTTAGCAAGACAGGGTGCATTTTACTATAGTCATAATAACTGCCGGAATCAAACACGATTATCTTCAGGTTATCCTTTGATCTTCCGATCAGGAAAAAGGCTCCGGGCCTGCCGGTAATGCAGCTGAATCCCAGCTGCTTTATATCAAGCGAATCAGGGACGGGATAGCTGTGAAATGTCTTCCCCGTAAAGCGTGCCATGCCGTTAGTGGTGACAGCCCAGATCATGCCGTCCGCATCTTCTATGATCCGGTTGACAATATTTGACGGCAGGCCGTCCTTCCTGTAGTAAGAAGTGAATAAGTGTCCGTCAAACTGTGCGAGGCCGTTGCGGGTGTTCATCCAGATATATCCGCGACTGTCCTGCATGGCGCCCATCGTCTCCAGCTGGGGTAGTCCGTCGTCGCTTGTATATTCCCTGAAGGGATAGATCTGGGCGCGGGAGGAGAAGCTCATGGTCAAAAACACAAGCAGCAGGCACGCATTGAGTGATATACCAGGCAGGCACCTCTCCTTTCCCTTCATAATCAGCGGAATCACTTGTAAATATACCTAAAAAAAGAATGAGCCTTCTGGAGAAAGAGTGGATTTGACCTAAAAATAAGATGCCGTCATTTTGTTCATAAATTTCCCCTTTTTAGTTTGTTTTATTAATAAGGAAAGGTCTAACTTTATTTAGGCTTAGGAAACATGATTTTTTAGATTAAACAATAATAAGCTAATACCAGGTATCATGAGAAAGAAAACTTGGATTTATATTTTGCTGGTAGTACTATTGGCTGTCTATATTTTAAGGCTTGATGAAAGGATAATTGATCTGGTATTTCACTAACTCCTTGTCGTCTGTTCGGAATCAACCCCCAATCTTTCTGTTGACTTAAGTAATATGCTAATCTAATTTCCGTTTAGTATATTGATATTGTTGAACTTAGTTAATCAGAGGATGAAAAAACTTGTTTTTATTTCAATATTGGTTTTTGCCGTTGCCTCCTTATCGGGTTACGGCCAGACAAAAAATAATTCAAACAGGTCCGCTGCAACCGGCAATTCAAAACCGGGATTAATCAGTGTCACAGAACTGAGTGGAGGGATAGGCTTATATTCGGAAGACCGGGATTATGCAAAAAGGAATGCTAATTTGTCAACCATACTGGGTATAGGACTGATAAAAAATTTCACCGGGGGTATAGGAGCAGGAGTATCATTTTATGACGGAGGATCAATAGTGTTGTATCCTGTTTTTGCTGACTTCCGGTATTTTTTCCATCTTGGAAAAGCAAGTTTTTTTGCTTCCGGTGACATTGGAGTATTGTTGAATTCAGCTAAGACAGAAGCAGGAACAATCTATTTTGCCAGCCCCGGATTAGGATGGGCATTGCCTGTCAGCAAAAATATGTCAGTCAATCTGGGCGCGGCCCTGTTTACTCAATACGGGGGAGAAGATTATGGTACCGACAGCTTTTTTAATATTAAACTCGGAATGACTTATTTCTTTAAAAAGCATTGAACGTTAGTTATCCCAATAAAATTCAGATGTTTAAAGATCACCCGGTTGGTCAAGTTCAATATAACCTCCTTAGGGGGTACCTTGATGCGTCGGGGGGTAACTTGATAAGCTCTTGTGGGGCGTACTGGAGTCGAACCAGTGACCTCTTGCCTGTCAAGCAAGCGTTCTAAACCAACTGAACTAACGTCCCAGCGGAGGCAAAGATAAAAAAAATTCGAAATTGACGATTATTCGATCATCACCGGCGTGTTGAACGAGAAGAGGAACGATGATCCCTTCCCAGGAAGGGACTCAACCCAGATGCGTCCTTTCATCAGCTCCGCCAGGCGTTTGCATATCGCCAGCCCGAGACCGGCACCCTGCACCTTGGGCACATCCTCGTTCCAGTACTGAACAAAGGGCTTGAAGATATCGTCAAGCCTGTCAGGCTGGATACCCTGCCCCGTGTCACTGACAAAATATGTGATTGCATACCTGTTCTCGTTACGGGCTATCTTATAACCGAACTTAATCTCTCCTTTTTCTGTGAACTTGATGGCATTGCCGATCAGGTTACTGAAGATCTGGCTCAGCCGCAACTCGTCGATATACTGATATACTTTATGTTTGGTTTTGTCAATAACAGGTGTAGCTACCAGGTTCTTCTTCCCTGCAGCCTCCAGCTCATAGGCCATCGAAGGAGCCATTGCGGAGATGAACCCGCTAAGCTCAACATTCGTATATTTTATCTCCATGCTGTTGCTCTCAATGCGCGACATGTCGATCATGTCATTGATGAGCCTCAGCAGACGCTGCGAGTTGATCTCGATTAGACTTACCATCTCCGCCTTCTCCTCTTTTGTCGTTTTCATCGAGGTGAGGATATTGACGAATCCCATCACCGCATTCAGCGGGGTACGTATCTCATGACTGAAATTGGCAAGGAAAGTTGTCTTTAGCCTGTCAGACTCTTCAGCCTGCCGCCGTGCCATTATCAGATCATCCATGATCTTCTGCGTCTCGGTGATGTCCTGGCAGGTGCCGTAACGGTACAATTGCCTGCCGTTCTCATCATACTTCACGTTTGAGTTGACAGCGATAGCCTTGACTTTGCCTGAAGGAGTGATGATCCTGTAATGCATCGAGAATGACTCTTTCCTTTGCTCTATGGCATCCTCAATCGAAGAGATAAGATATGACCTGTCTTCCGGATGAGTGTATGAAATATTATCCTGGTGCGTGAAAGACAAAGGCGAGGGTTCGTCTTTGAATATACGGGCAATCTCTTCTGATCCGATGTATCTTCCTGTCTCGGGACGGAACTCCCACCATCCGAAGTGCCCGATGCGCTGTGCCTCCCTGAGGTGCTCCTCGTTCAGCTCAAGCGCCCTGCGGATCCGGTATTCCTCGGTCACGTCGCTGATGAGGGTGACATGAAACTTCTCCGAGTAACGGGACTCTATCTTGACTGTAATTATTGTTCCGTCCTTTCGCCGGGCAGGCCTGACCGACTGTTCGTCAGCCTTTGACTTTAATGCCCGTCCGGTCTCCTCAGGTTCGGTTGAGAGGTCGAGGGGAGTCATCTTCTTCAGTTCCTCCTTGCTGTATCCGAACAGCTCGGTAGCTGCCCTGTTCACATTGATAAACCTGTTTGTTTTGTTATCAATGAGCATAATGGCATAACCGGCCTGGTTAAAAACCTCCTTATACTTGTTAAAGGTCGTGCCTGCAAGTATTTTCTGAAAAAAACGGCCGGACAGTAGCCTCGTCACTTTTCCTTAAAGTTAGATTGTAATGCAGCGGTAAAAATATAGTTTTTTCGGATATGCTGTTCATAAAGTCCCGACGCAGGTGAACTTACGGTATATAGTCATGCCCTCGTCATCTGTAGCAGTGATGATATGCTCACCTTCATTGACCTGCAGCTCGGTCTGGTGGATATGCCTTGTCATCCCGATGTACCTGTTGTCAAGATGCCAGTATATGACAGCATTCCGCCGCCTGTGTGCTATCTCGGGAAGCATTGACATCATCTGTCCCTGCAGGTTTCGCGGGATAAAAATTTTGGCGTCACGGGGAGGATAAAGGAACTCCATCGATGGCACCTGCCTGTCATCGCTGCAGCCCGGACGGAACGGAGGCAGGGTACGGTAAGAGGGATTGCGCATGCGGTAGTAATATTCCATTGCAGGGGGGAGAACGAACCATGAGCGGCTGATCATCTCCCCGGGCTGCGCGCAGGAGGTATTGACCCTGTAGCTGCCGGAAGTGTCAAGAACGATCATGGTGTGGTAAGGACATGCAGCACTTCTCAGGCCGGCTTCCGGCACCCACTCTTCGCGTTTCTCCGTGCAGCCGGGACCAGCCCTGTAACCGCTGGCAGCGCATACCTCCGTGAGTGTAAGGCCTTCTTCGGGACGGTTGAAACCGCCGGAGGCGGACGGCAGCAGCCTGAAGATGTCAAAGAGCAGCGGCGCGGCAGATGATATTCCGGAGAGACCGGGTCTGCCTTCTCCGTCGGCATTGCCTGCCCATACGGCAACCAGGTATTCGGGAGTTGTGCCGATAGCCCAAGCGTCGCGATAGCCGAAACTTGTACCTGTCTTCCATGCAATATCAGGTGCGCTGCCGAAGTACTGCCACCCGGTCTCTGTCTCCGGCCTGTTGACGCGCCGCAGTGCTTCATAGGTCAGCCAGATGGCCGGGGCAGAGAGAGTTGTCTGAGAAGAGTTATTTGTGAGGGGAGGGGAATAAGTAGTGAGGCCTCGAATTTGCGATTTGCGATTTGCGATTTGCGATTTAGGACTTGTGACTTGCGATTTGCGACTTGTGCCTTGCGATTTGCGATTTAAAGTGTCATAGCTGATTGCCGACTGCCGACTGCCGACTGTGGACTGAGGATTGGATTGCTGAGTTGTGATTATTGGCATGTGCCAGTCTTCTTCATGATAGCCTTCACCGGCATTGATGTTATTCAGCACCCGCGCCATGGAGGCATAAACACCTGACAGCTCCCAGAGGCTGGCCTCGCCCCCACCCAGTATAAGCGAAAGACCATAATGCGATGCAGGCTTGTCAAAAGAGGTGAACCCCATACGGTGCAACAGGCTGAGGAAACGCTCTTCATTCATTATCTGCAGCATGCGCACGGCAGGTATGTTCAGCGACCGTGCCAGGGCATCACCCGCAGGCACGGCGCCGCTGTAGGTGAAGTCCGAGTTCTCGGGACGGAATCCGGGGAAACGTGTCGGTATATCCGGAATAAGAGCATTAGGCAAGATATCACCGCCGGTAAGCAGCCCTGCATAAAGGAAGGGCTTCATGATGCTGCCGGTGCTGCGCGGTGAAGGTATCATATCAACATCGCGGCCGTGCCTGCCGGCCGTGTCAGACACGGTGCTATTACCGGCATAAGCAAGCACGTTGCCGGTGGAAACCTCCACTATCAGTGCGGCGGCATTATGTATGAGGTTACCCTCCAGCACTGCCTGGTGACTGTTAACCAGCGCAGATACCTCCATCTGCAACACTGGATCAACTGTCGTACGTACTCTCTTCCCCGGCTCTTCAATCCATAGGCGGCTGGTGAGATGCGGGGCCAGCGACGGCATCGGCACTGCCGCTCCGGGAAGCGGCTCGCTTATGGCAAGCGAACAGGTGAGGCTGTCAATAATACCTCGCTGAACCAGCAGAAGTCAACAAGGCGTCTCTTTTAGCCTGCAAACGCTCTGATCGCCTCCCCGGGTAGATCAGCGAGGGGGCGTTGGGAAGCACGGCAAGCGTCGCAGCCTCTGCCCACGACATGTCATTGCTGCTGCGTCCGGTGTAACGCCATGCGGCTGCCTCCAGTCCGACGGTGTTGCCTCCGAAGGGGGCGTTGGCGGCATACAGGATCAGTATTTTATTCTTTGACCTGAATAGCTCCAGCTTAAGCGCCGAGAGCATCTCGATGACCTTTCCTGAGTATGTCCTTTCAGGATTACTGCGAGCCAGTCGTGCCACCTGCATGGTTATGGTGCTGCCTCCGCGGACTGTCTCACCTGCCCTGATATTGTCAGCAAGGGCTTTTACAACAGCAACCGGATTAACTCCGGGGTGCCACCTGAACCATCTGTCCTCGTAATTTATGAGGCATGTCACATATTTATCGGGAAGGCTGTCGGGCGCCGGGAACCGCCACTGGCCGTCGGCAGCCACACGGGCTCCGAGCAGGGAGCCGTCGGCAGCCTCCACTACTGTAGATAGCGGTGTATTGAATGACGGCATCGGCGCGACAAGTATGCATATCAGGAGCACCACCGTTAACCCAGCCAGTATTTTCAGGCTTAATCTCACCCCTGCTTCCTATTGCTAATCCTCCCCTGCATTCTGACAGCTCCCTGTCCCGACATACTATGTCGGGACTTTACGGTCGCTTCTCTACTGCCTACTGCCTTCTCCTTATTCACTGACGATCACCTCGCGGCCGGGACGTCGTGCGGTGACACCCTCGTCGTACATAGCCTCACAGACAACGGCAGGCATGGAATAGAATCCCCTGTATGATGCTGTGAGGATGATGTAAAACTTCTTCGTCTCACCTCCCTTGAGGCCGAAATAGGTATATACACGGTCGTCGCGGAAGTCGCGATAGTCATAACCGCTTTCTTTGACCTGCAGGTTAGCCTCAAACAGGCGGGTGTTCTGTATTTCCCATCCTGACGGGATCATCTGGGTCAGCGCGAGGTTATTGATCTGACGGAACGTCGTGTTTGTAACGGTCACCAGCATCATGAACCCGCTTCCCTGTGGCAGTGAAGCAACATCGACAGGCTTCTGCTCCATATCCGTGTAATCGACTTTCATCGTCAGATTATTTTCTGTCACCGTCTGATCCGTGGTCGGCGGTACACCCTCTTCGGTGAAGGTCACAAACAGCGTTTTGTCACTCTCGTTCACTATTGTCAGCTTGTTCGAGGCTGCGGGTTTCAGGGTGCGCATTATGCCACCCTCTGTTGATGACAGTTGCTCCGTCTTGCCGTTGAATTCGAATGACACCTTAACCGGCTTGATGTTGTCACCCTGTATCGTCTTGCTGAAATTCATGTAGGAAAATAATCCCCATGCAGTTGTCTGCGTGCTGAACCACTGATCGCGGCTCAGCTCTGCGGCTATCTCCTTAAGAAGTTCCAGCGCCTCTGTTATATTGCCGATGGTGGTGAGGGTGTACAGTATTATCGACTGATCCCTCAGGTTGCTGCCGTAATAATATGATGAATACTCATTATCAGGCCGAAAATTTCTGACGTCGATGAGGCTCTGTGCCACTTCGGGACGCCCTATCGTGGCATACGCTGCTGCCAGGAACCACCTTGCTATGGAGGGCAGATCGGATGTCTCGCGCATGCGGTTCATCGCCCCCTTATCTGGAGACCCTGCAAGAGCGAGAGTAAAGAGCCTGTAGGCCTGGTCATTGGCCGTGTACCGGTACTGAGGCTGGTACCTCCATGATGATGCAGCGGAACGCTGGTAGGTGGTCCACTTGCTCATGAACCCTGCCGGCAGAGCGTACCCGGCCTTCTGCGCTTCAATGGCAAAATGACCTGCGTAAGAGGTGACCCAGTCGTCAGGATATGAGCTGCCGGGCCATAAAACAAGAGCTCCGGAAGCTATCTGCCTTGAGGCAATACTCCGCAGGGCTTCCTGTACATTGTTGCGTACATTACCGGGATCGGGCAGGTTATTGCCAAGCAGGTCAGGCAGGTAGATCTGCGGGAAGGCGGCTGAGGTGATCTGCTCGGTGCAGCCGTGAGGGTAAGAGGTAAGCCATCCCAGGCGGCGGCTCAGGTTGACCGACGGCAGAGAGAAGATCTCTGCTGTGGCCGATGAGGTGCCGGCTATGCCGAAAGGAGTGAAACTCTTTTCATATTTCTCTCCCGGACTAAGGGTCTTTGTCTCTGACCTGCGTTCAGGTGGGTTTGGAATGCGTACCTCCACCTCCATGTTATAAACAGCATTCTCGCCGCCGCCGGTGGCTGTTACCTTCATCACTGCCTTGCCGGGCTGCTGTGCCGTGGTGAAGAGCAGCTCCATATCCTTCTCGCCCGGCTCAGTGAAACGGACCGTGCCCGATGGCTGGGTGAACGTTATCATCTCATTTCCTGTGGCAGTGACGGACACCTCGCTGATTTCCTTTTTCTGTGCAAATACTGTCACTGGCAGCGCCACCCTGTCTCCCGGCGACAGCACCCTGGGCGCTGTTGCGAGAATCATCAGCGGATCGGAGACGATAACGCTCTTCTCGGCAGAGCCAAAGGTATTTCCTTCTCCGGCAGCGGTGACCATCACCCTTACAGAACCGGTGTACTGAGGCAGCCTGATCTTATGTATTCCGGTCTTACCCTGTTCAATTGTGAAGGGCCCCATGAAACGCACTACAGGCACAAAACGCCGTGCCCTGTTCTTGCTCTGATCAACAGCTGCCTCACTGCCGCCAATGGCGAATATACGGCCAAGCTTTCCTCCGAATGCCCCGAAGACAATATCATAAAGATCCCATGTTTTTACTCCTAAAGCATGCTTGACGAAGAACCACTTCCACGGATCAGGTGTTTTAAATCCGGTCAGATCCAACAGTCCCTCATCCACCACGGCAAGTGTGTATGTCATGGCCTGCCTGTTCTGCTCGGTGACTTTTATCTCCACCTCCTGCTGTGATCTTATCTGGTCCGCCATGCTGATCAGAGGCACAAGTCGTGATGATGGGTCTTCAACCGATACTGGTATAACGCCGTACAGTCTTATAGGTGCATCATTAACTGTCTGTGAGTGAGGCTGAAGCATGGTCACATAGAGATATGCGTTGGGTGTCATGGCCTTCGTGGCCGTGACCTTCACCTCCGTGTTGCCCGCCTCCGTGTTCACCTGGGTTATGTCAAGCAACCCGGTGCTGTTCTCTATGGTGATGATTGCGCGTCCCTTTGACGGCGAGGGGAAGGTGAGGCTTATCTGGTCACCCACGTTATACTTGTCCTTGTCTGTATTGACTTGAAGCAGGCTTGCGCCGTCGTTGCCGCCGGGTTTCATGCCGTAATCCCACGGCCAGTCGACAAGCACGATCATGCCGGTGGAATGCCCTGAGGGAAGTGTAGCCCTGACAAGATAGCGTCCCCACTGCTCCTTATCTACATTGAAAGCAACCTTTCCCTCACCGCCGGAGGTGGTGACAGTCCCGTTGAAGATATTATTGTTACGGTCACGTGTAATGTACGAACCGAGATATTCATTGTCAGATTCCCACCACCAGCGGTAGTCGAGCTTGTAAACATTGATTTCCACATCGCTTTTTACAGGCTTGCCGTTCTTATCAAGAGTGACCAGCCTGACCTCGTTTGGACGGTCAGTGAATAGAACCCGCCCCGTGGCTCCGAGAGCGGGGATATTCATTCCCACAAAAGCTGGATAGGGTGCATATGGAAGAACAGTCTGGTTGATGCTTGCATCACCGCCTTTTTCAAACACCCGTGTCGTGAAGACAGCGTCGAGCATACCCGGGGCATTGAGCTCATCATCAGGGCTGAATGTCACCACAGCTTCCCCGGAGCTGTTGATATTACCGTCGAAGATCGTCTGGCTCTCAAACCAGAACTGTGCGGCAGGGTCATCGAAGTTGTACTGCCCGTATTTTTCGAAGGTCGTCTTCACCGGCCTGAGGAGCAGATCAACTTTCGAATTCATATCTTTCGCCGTTGTCCCGTTAAGCCATGACACCTTCATGGTTCCTTTTATCGTTTTGCTGTCACCTCCGGCGACGGCCGACGGGAAATCGAGCTTTATCTTCAACCTGTTGGGCTTGACGGTCTCGACCTTTATCGTCTTTGTGAAGGTGGCACCGCCGATGCGTACCTGGGCTTTGTAATTACCTGTCACGGCATCCTCAGTGGTGACGGTTGTAAATGTGATAAAGCCCCTGCTGTCAAGGGTAGCCACCTGGTCATCGACACGCTGTCCCCATGGGATTGGACAGCTCGAAATGCACGGGATGGCCTGCCGGAAGACTGCCGGCAACACTCCTTACAATAACTCCTAAAAAGATAGTGTCACCCGGACGCCTGACATCACGCTCAGTGAAGAGGAATGCCCTTATACCGTCCTGCGGGGTCTCGCCGGAGACATCAAATGAGCTCATTGACAGAGCCATGCCGTCATTGAGTGAAAGGTAATTGCGGTTCTTGTCCTTGCGTGCAATCACCAGGAATGGTTTCCTCGGGCAGGCTAAAGTTGCTATACCGGCCTTATCGGAAGTGGCTGTGCCCATCAGTTGCATCTGGTAATCATATATCTCGGCCGTGGCGCCCTCGACGGGCGCTGCCGTGCGCAGATCGTTCAGAAAAACGTGCAGGTTGTTATCCGTTCCGCTCTTTGCCATGATACCCAGGTCAGAAGCAAGTATGTTGCTGACAAGCTTCTTATCGGGACTGTAAAAAGCATCGCTGCAGGGATTTTCACTCTCGCGCCAGTCATAGGCATACTGATAAAACAGGCCTTCCTCAGAGAGAGAGTAGTAATCCTCTGAGTTTTCCCATGCCCTGTCGAGATCAGCCTGTTCAAGCAGCTCCTCGTACTTTGATTTTGTTCGGGTGCCGGTACAGGGATAGAGCGAATATGACGGCCGCATCCCGAGCTCAACGCGGTAAAGAATGCCCTGCTCAGGTTCGATATAATTGGCCAGGTCAATGGTAAAGAGATTAAATCTGTTCGGATCGAAACCTGCGCCGGCGGTGAGGTCAACACGCCCCCTGAATACAGGGCGCCCGAACTGCCTGATGTTGCTGTATGCATTTGCATCTCCCATGCTGTTCTGCTGCAGGAAGTAAGGCAGGTTGTTCTCAAAGATTTTAATTATAGTCAGGTCCACGGCGCTCAGATTGGCTGCCATGAATGGAAAGATCAGGTTACCGGAGGAAGGCATTATTACACCTTTTCCCGAGCTCCTCAGTCCCGGTTCCACAGGTGTGAAGTTGATGCTCCGGCTGACGGATTCACCAAGCCTGTCACCCCTGGTATTGCGCAAAGATCCGTCGACTGTTATTTCAGTGACACCAACGACATTATCGCCCGGGATGACAAGCAGCTTGTTGCCTTCGGCGCTGACGGTTATGGGGTGAACGGGATTCATCGTCACCAAGCCCTCAAGCTCATTAGCGGCGTTAAGTATATCCGAGAAGAAGATCTCGATGCTTTTACTGTCTCCGGAATTGACCTTGACTTCCGTTACGGTGAAGACCCCTGCTGCAGGAATGGCAACACTCTGGTCACCTTTGGTTTTAATACCGAACTGACTGCCGTTCCATGCAACTTTCAGCAGGCTCTCTTCCTGGCCGCGCTGAATCTTTTCAATGGTGAAGGCGTGATTGTTGTTGTTGTCATGGTCCCATATGATCTTTTCACTGCGCCTGCCGGTGCTGGCCGTGAGATATTTTTCCACCTCTGACGGATCAATGAAGTCGGAAGTAACCAGTGTGCCGGTAAGGGAATAGGTGTTACCGTCAGGCAGGTCACAGGTGACAGGATTAATGGTGACGGAGAAGTTCTTCTCTATTGTACTGAAGGCCAGGGGGAAAAGACGAAGCTGTTCATCCACCGGCCCGATCTTGCTGAGATCGAGGGTTCCCTGGTACGAAGTCGCAGACTCCAACGGCTTCGACGGCTTGAAAAGGAGTGTCATGTCATCAGCCCATTCCGCTGTTCCCTTCAATGAAGGACTGAAGGAAAACAATCCCTGTGTTTTGCTTTTATCAGCTGTGGCGGCGAACTCGGGAGTAAAAACGATCTGCACAGTGCTTCCCGCCGGAACAATTCCCGAAGTGTAAGCAGCGATATATTTGCTGAATCCCTTATCTATTACAGTGACCACGGAAGTGGTTTCAATGCCCTTCTTGTCCTGCGGACCTCTGCCGCATGAAAGGGCAATAACGGCCATGATAGCCGTAAGTGAAAGAAGACGACGGTTCATAATATAAGTATTTGAATTTTTCAGACAGCAGTGATCTCGGCCCTCAGCTTCGCAATATAATCGCGTATTTCATTCAGTGTCCCTACAGTGACAGTCATCTCCGTTCCGGATGTTGTTATGACCTGGCGCGTTGTGTCTATCCTGACGTCTCCCTTCTGGTAGTAAATTTCAAATGTATCAAACCAGCGGTTGAGGTACTTCAGTTTCTTGGTGTAAAAGACCACCATAGGATCGTCATAATAATTTTTCATGAAGCTGAGAAGGGAGATGAGCGAGTACTTCTGTTCGGCTATCTTGCCAACGACCTGCGGGTCAGGATTTTCGGAGTCGTATGCCAGCTGCGTGGCCAGGTACATCGCTTCAACCCATCCGCCCATGAGCATCAGACCCAGTGTTCCCTCGCTTCCTTCAAGACGCAGATGTTTATCTATCTTCTGATAGGCATCATTCATCAGTCCGGTAAGAGTGTCGGCGTTACTGATCTCAGCGTCTAGGCTTCTGATGGCATCTGCAAGAAAGGTGTCAGGCATGTTCAGCCGCTCGCTCAGAGTTTTGATGGTGTTGAAATAACTCACTGTCTGCCTGTTGACGCCGAAGAGCTTCATGTAACCCATGTCGACGCCGTAGACTCCCAGGTTCATTGCAGCCTTGTAGCTGCTCATGTAAAGATCCTGGTACTCGGTGGCCAGGATGGCGGTGTCATTGTAATGCAACCCGAGCCTTTCAAAAATATTACACACCTCCACCGGCGTCAGCAATCCGTAATAGATCTCCCTCATCCTGGAGGTGTCTTCGGGAGAGTCAGGTATGTATGTGGAAAATACGGGGGTGGGTATATGAGTTGCCTTGTCTGCTCTCTTACATGAGGCGGAGAAGATCAGCACCGCACACAACGCAATGAAAACAGGAAGGGTTTGTCTCATGGCAGCGGAAATTTTCCACAAGTTAAGAAAAAAATGATTTTCTGCTCCGTGCAATTATAATACAATGCGTCCTCCGAGGCCGGAGGATATTTTTTTCTGCAGCGAGGTCATTGTTTTGTACCTCTCCTGGAGAGCAGGCGATTTTCTCATCGTCGCCGGCAGCTTCGGTCATCGCCCTGCGCAGCTCCTTCTGCATTATCTTGATCTTGTCGCTCTTGAACTTGAGGACAGTATCCGGAACTATTTCCTTCAGCTTCATCTCCTCGGTCTCGATGTAAGCGCCCCTTGAGCTCCATATCCTGCTGAGCGTATACTGCTCGGTGAGCATGTCGACGGCGATGGCGCTGACGACAGGGTCAGGATGGTGCACGAAATGCCTGTCTCCCGGAAAGAGCCCCTGCGACACATTAAAGGTTATCTCTGAAAAGATGGAAGCAAAGACCGGGTCGTCAAACAGCAGCTCATCCTCTGTTATCTGTGAGATGATATAGTCAGCCACGGTGGTTATGGTCTCCGTGCCTGTTTCCCTGTCGACCACGCGCGACAGCACCTCGTCGCCGTAACGGATGAGCAGCCGGAGCAGCTCTTTCTCGGAGTAAAATGAAGACTCTTCTTTTTTCTTCTGCTTCTGTGCGGGAGACTGCGGTGATACTATGGCATCCTGCACCGGCCACGAGTTGCGATTGCGGAAGCTCTCCTGCTTCCGCAGCTTCATCACCTCGTCAAGGACCACCTCCTCGGGCATGCCAAGCTGGATGCTGCACTCCTTGATATATACCGTGCGTGTAATCTGGTCGGGGATGACAGCTATTGAGCGCACCACTTCCCTGACAAGGTTAGCGCGTCTCACGGGATCGTTATGCGCCTCGTCGAGGAGCAGGGTTGTCTTAAACCTGATGAAATCAGTTTCGTTCTCCTTGAGATATCTCTTAAACTCTTCCTCGGAAACTTTCTTAGAGTATGAGTCAGGGTCTTCGCCTTCGGGCAGCATTACTATGCGGACATTCATGCCCTCCTCGAGCACCATGTCCGTGCCCCGCACGGAAGCCTTCACCCCTGCCGGGTCACCGTCGTAGAGCATGGTGATGTTGAGGGTGAACCGCTTGATGAGGCGGATCTGCTCCTGTGTCAGGGCGGTGCCTGATGACGCCACGACATTCTCGACACCGGCCTCGTGCATCGACAGCACGTCTGTATATCCCTCAACCAGGTAACAGCGGTCCTCGCGCGTTATGGCCTGGCGTGCCTGGAAGATGCCGTAAACGATGCGGCTCTTGTGGTATATCTCCGTCTCAGGCGTGTTAACATACTTGGCGGCCTTGGGATCGTGTCTGATGATCCTTCCCCCGAACCCGAGCACCTGTCCTGAGAGGGAATGGATGGGGAACATAATGCGGCCGGCGAACCTGTCGAAGAGATAACCCTCCCTGTCGATGGTCAATCCGCTCAGGACCATATAATCAGTCTTGTATCCTGCCGACAGCGCTTTCTGGGTGAAGTCGTCGCGTTTCTCGTTGCAGTAACCCACATCGAATTTATGCAGCACGGCATCGCGGAAGCCGCGTTCTCTGAAATATGAGAGCCCCAGCGCCATGCCCTCGTGACCGTGGAAGAGGTTTTCGACAAAAAGCCGGGCGGCGTACTGTGTCACCACCAGGATGCTCTCGCGCTCGTTCTGCTTTTGTATCTCTTCGGCGGTGACCTCCTTCTCCTCTATCTCGATATTGTATTTCTTTGCCAGGTACCGGAGCGCCTCGGGGTACGATAGGTGCTCATGCTCCATGATGAAGTTGACGGCGTTGCCTCCCTTGCCGCAGCCGAAGCACTTGAAGATGCCCTTGGCGGGCGAGACGGTGAACGAAGGGGTCTTCTCGTTATGAAAAGGACACAGTCCCAGGTAGTTGACGCCCCTCTTCTTGAGCGACACGAATTCCTGCACCACCTCGGTTATCTGGGCAGCGTCGAAAATTCTCTCGATGGTTGAGTGGTCGATCATGGATTTGTAAAGTTACTAAAATAAGGCAATAGGTCCCGAACCTTCGGTTCGAGGATCCTCGAAAAAGCAAAGCTTTTTCGGGACAATAGGCAGCTGGCAATAGTGGTGTGAAGAATTGAAATAAAGAAATTGCTTACTGGATTAAGCAAAAAATGATTATATTTGCTTAATAGAAAGAGCAAATTATGGAACAGTTATTTGAAAAGTACAACAGTAAGCTTGACAATGTCTCTCTTGATTTCATCAGGGGATATGCTGATATAATAAACTGGGAGGCACGCCTGATAGGAATAAGAGGTGCACGAGGTGTCGGGAAGACAACACTGTTACTTCAGTATTTAAAAAGAAACCTTCCCCGTGATGAATCTTCTCTTTATATCAGTCTTGACAATATATGGTTTTCTGAAAACAAACTGACAGATCTTACTGACAGGTTTGTTAAACAGGGAGGCCTTTACCTCTTTCTTGATGAAGTGCATAAATATTCCGGCTGGTCGCAGGAACTGAAAAATATTTATG
This sequence comes from uncultured Bacteroidales bacterium, assembly GCA_963719235.1. GTDB lineage: Bacteria > Bacteroidota > Bacteroidia > Bacteroidales > VadinHA17 > SR-FBR-E99. The sequence continues at coordinate 50,026 of CAVRBS010000015.1, read as the reverse complement.
ATGATTATCCGAAGCTAAAGATTGTTTTTACCGGGTCATCACTTCTTGAAATTCTTGATTCCCGGGCTGATCTGAGCCGAAGAGCCATAGTTTACACTATGCAAGGACTTTCATTCCGCGAATATCTGAATCTTACACTTGGTCTGTCTTTTCCAGCCATTCATCTTGAGGATATCATCAGGAGGCAACTGGATCTGGAACAGGAAATTCTTAAAAAAGTAAAACCCCTGAAGTATTTCAGTTCTTACCTTAAATCAGGATATTATCCTTTCTTCCTTGAGGTCCCCGAACTTTATTTTCACAGGCTGGAAGAAGTAATCAATATGACACTTGAAATAGAGTTACCTTTATTAAGAAAGGTTGAAGTGGCAAATGTTTCAAAAATGAAACTGTTGCTTCAGATTATCGCGGAATCCGTTCCCTTTATTCCAAATATATCCAAGCTGAGCGAAAGGTCCGGATTAAATCGGAGTACAATTATTACTTACCTGAATTATCTGGAGGAGGCGCATATTGTAAGGAATTGTATAAAAATGCGAAGGGGATTACCAGGCTGCAAAAGCCTGATAAGATCTACCTTGAGAACACAAATCTTCTCTATGCGCTGTCATCTTCAGGGGTAAACACCGGAAGCCTGCGGGAGACATTTTTCATAAACCAGTTGGGCGAGTCTCATATTGTTGAATATGCTGAACAGGGTGACTTTGTCATTGACGGTCAATATGTATTTGAGACCGGAGGGAAATCGAAAAGATTTAATCAGATAAAGGGCATCAACGACAGTTTTGTCGTGGCCGACGGAATTGAATATGGTGCCGGGAAGAGGCTCCCCCTTTGGCTTTTCGGATTCTTGTATTGAGTTTTGTCTTATTTAATGACTTCACTGTTAAGAGAGTAAAAAAAACCGGACTTCAGATTCTCTCCCAATGTCCACTTTTCAGGATCAGGTACCCCATATTATCTTTTTTCCGAAGCCCATTCTGTTATCAGTAAGCTTTATATAATTGAGGGAGATAGTCCACAGATGTAAGTCAGTCAGCGCAGCGTAAGGGAAGCGACGGAGGTAAATCTTTTTTACACGGGAGAGCTCTTCGCCGGATGGCAGTCTGACGGTGCCGGTGAACTGTATGCCCCGGATTCTGCCGACACGCCAGGTTTCAAGGGCAATGGTTCCTGCAATGGAAGGATTAGTTAAAAACTCGGAGCCGTGACGGGTTGTTGTGTCGGTGGTGATGACAAGGGTGTTATTCTCCTCATCCCATGCGTAAAAACACGAAGCACACCACGGACCGCGATCGCTTACAGTGGCGATGCTCAGAACATGATGCCTTCGGAGCAGAGTCTTAATGCGTTTGTGTAATTCTACTCGTTCCACCTGAAAATGTCAATGGTGAATCCTGCCAGAGTGAGCACCCGTTCCGTGACGGTCATTACAAGATCATCTATTGTCTGCGGCCGGCTGTAAAAGGAGGGCGTGGCAGGACAGATAACAGCACCGGCCTCGGTGAGAAGCTTCATGTTGTTAATGTGGATGAGGCTGTAAGGCGTCTCGCGGGGCACAAGAATTAGACGGCGGCGTTCCTTCAGAATTACATCAGCGGCACGGGTGATGAGGTCATCAGAGACGCCATGGGCAATGCGTCCGACCATCCCCATTGAAGCGGGACAGATTATCATGGTGTCATACGATGATGATCCGGAAGCAAAGGGTGCATTGAAATCCTTGTTGTCCCACAGCTTCTCGCTGCCTGATGGAACATATACGGTACCGGTTTCATAGAGCATAATCTCTTCCGCGTTACCAGTCAGAATTACCGCAACCTCTGACGGAGGCTCCGGCAGCTCACGCAGTCGCTTCATCAGGCTTAGTGCATATATTGCGCCGCTGGCACCCGTAATGGCAACCACTATTTTACGTTTATTTGTGGCTAAAGACATTATAATTTGCGATTTGCGATTTGCGATTTGCGATTTTTCTCAACCCTTCAACTTTTTCAACCTTTCAACCCCCTGACTCTCAGACCCTCAGACATTACCCCCTGCCCAGCTGCTGCCTCACTATCTTCGCAATGTATTTTCCCAGTATGTCAAATTCTATGTTGACAACCGTACCCTTTTCGATCTGGTGAAAGTTAGTCACCTCATGGGTGAAAGGAATAATAGCCACCTCAAAGGAAGTATCCTTCGAATTAACGACCGTAAGACTGACACCGTTGACACTGACAGAACCTTTCTCGACAGTCAGATGTTCCGGGGATTTAGGTTCATATTCAAAGGTGTAGTACCATGATCCTTCCGCCTCTCTGACCGAAGTGCACGTTGCCGTGAGATCGACATGGCCCTGCACCATGTGTCCGTCGAGCCGGCCGTCGAGTCGTGTACTGCGTTCGAGGTTCACTTTATCTCCAGGCTTGAGCAGCCCAAGGTTGGTCTTGTCAAGCGTTTCCCGTATTGCTGTCACAGTATAGGTGTCGCCTTCTTTCTTCACCACAGTGAGACACACACCGCTATGCGATATACTCTGGTCTATCTTAAGTTCATCGGTGAATGAGCACCGCATGGTGATGTGAATATTATCCTTTTCCTTTTCGATCCGCACCACCGGTGCGGCTTCCTCTACTATTCCCGAAAACATGGCGTAATCAATTATTGTCACGCAAAGATATTAATTGTTATGGCATGGAGCATTGAGCGATGTGAGACCTGATAATACAATATAGATGATCATAGATCATCATATTATTGTAGAGAATGTAATAAAGAAGAAAAAATAAAGATGGTTGTAGGCCATCGAATAACAGGAATAGATGTTTTATCCATTATTTGACCCTCTCCGAGGGTCCGGGATAATTTTATTGTAACGGTGGTTACCGTAACGGTCGTTACGATCGCAATTAATGAGAATCAATTATTTGACCCACTACGAGGGTCCGGTCAAAATCTAATGTCTTGATCTACAATAGTTTGATCATTTACGATGATCATTATTGTGACAAAAAGTTATAAGTATAGTTTAAATATTTCTTGTTTAAAGAGAAAATTAAAACTACAGTTACAGAAAAGTGTGATTTTGTGGAAAGTTATAAGTGTAATTATAACTAAATCCGATGTTATGCAATTTTGCAGTCCGAATGCAAATCTGCATACATCTTAATTTCTTTAACGCACTGAACAGCGGGCAAAACAGAACCAGGAATTCTGATTTTGATTGTTCGAATGTTCGTTTGATCAGACTTTAACCTTTCTCCTTTAACCTTTAACCTTTTCTACCAGAACCTTCACCATCTGCTCCTCGATGTCAACCTCCTTGGTGTTGGGAGATGTCAGCTCAGCAGAAGGAGCGAGAGAGATCTCCAGCGCCAGCGTCTGGGAGGCAATATAGTCCGAGTGCTTTTTAACGGCTACGGATATAAAAGGCAGATCCTCAATGATAACCTTTATCTTGTCGGTGACCTCAAAACCGGAGTCCTTGCGGATGTTCTGTATCCGGTTCACAAACTCGCGGGCGATGCCTTCATGCAAAAGCTCCTCGGTGACGGTTATGTCAAGCGCGACAGTCAGCCGGCCTTCATTGGCGACAAGCCACCCGGGGATATCCTCCGAAATAATCTCCACATCATCAGTGGTGATCTGGTAAACCTCACCGTCAAGCTCCAGGTTCCGGGTTCCGAGTTTCTCGAACTCTGCTATCTCGGGCTGAGTAAGGGCCAGAATAGCAGCACCTGCCTCCTTCATTTTCTTCCCGAACCGGGGACCCAGAAGCTTGAAATTAGGTTTGACCTTCCTGACAAGCAAGCCGGATGTGTCATCCACATATTCGACATCCCTGACATTCACCTCGGCAAGTATCAGAGATTTGACTGCCTCGAAGTTGTTCTTGAAACTGCCGTCGCTGACAGGCACCATTATCCTGGCAAGCGGCTGCCGCACCCTGATGTTCACCCGGCGCCTGAGAGCAAGGATCATCGACGACATCTTCTGCGCTATCTCCATCCTCTCCTCGAGAGCCTTGTCAATCAGCTTCTCATTATATGACGGGAAGGCGGTGAGATGCACCGAGCCCTCCTTATCCCTGCCGCTGACCGAGTTGAGGTCGGTAAATATGCGGTCAGTGAAGAAAGGTATGATAGGTGAAGCCAGTATAGCCACTGTCTCAAGGCATGTATAGAGTGTCTGGTAGGCAGAGAGCTTGTCTTCATCCAGTCCGCCGCCCCAGTAACGCTTGCGGTTAAGGCGCACGTACCAGTTCGAGAGGTTTTCGGTAACGAACTCCGAAATAGCCCTGCCTGCCGGGGTGATGTCATAATCGTCATACCGCTCGGTTACTTCTTTGATAAGGGTATTCAGTAACGAGATGATCCACCGGTCTATCTCGGGCCTTTTCTCCATCGGCACCTGCGGCTCGTTCCCCGTGAAACCGTCGACATTGGCGTAGAGGGCAAAGAAGGAGTATGTATTATATAAGGTACCGAAGAACTTGCGTTTCACCTCCTCCACTCCGGAAATATCAAATCGGAGATTGTCCCACGGCTGCGCGTTGGTGAGCATGTACCACCGCAGCGGATCGGAGCCGTGCTGATCGATGGTGCTGAAAGGATCAACAGCGTTGCCCAGCCGCTTCGACATCTTGTTGCCGTTCTTGTCGAGCACGAGGCCGTTGGAGATGATATTTCGGTATGACACCGAATCGGAGATCATTACGGCGATGGCATGGAGGGTGAAGAACCATCCGCGTGTCTGGTCAACGCCTTCGGCAATAAAATCGGCCGGAAATTTTTCCGAAAAACTCTCCTTATTCTCGAATGGATAGTGTGACTGTGCGTAGGGCATGGCTCCCGAGTCAAACCATACGTCGATGAGATCCATTTCGCGCTTCATCGGCCTGCCGGTTCTGCTGACGAGGATGATCGCGTCAACGAACGGACGATGCAGGTCAAGCAGTGAATAGTTTTCTGTGCTGTTGTCGCCCTCGACGAAATTTGCCAGCGGATTATGTGTCATATAGCCAGCATCGATGCTGCGGGATATCTCCATCTTGAGCTCTGCCACTGATCCGATGCATATCTCTTCCTGGCGGTCCTCGGTCATCCAGATAGGCAGGGGAGTACCCCAGAAGCGTGATCTGGATAGGTTCCAGTCGACCAGGTTCTCAAGCCATTTGCCGAAGCGTCCGCTGCCGGTGCTCTCGGGCTTCCATTTAATAGTGTTATTAAGCTCTATCATACGGTCGCGCAGACGCTGTGGTGCGTATGAACCATGAGTTAAGCGGGTAGTAAAGGACGGGTTTGTCTGTGCGCCAGCAGTGCGGGTAGGTATGTATCTGTTTCTCTATTCGGAAAGCTTTTCCTTCCTGTTTGAGCATCACTGCGATGTCAACGTCGAGGGTGGCGTCTGTTTCCTTAAGGGATTCGTCATATTCGTTCTTGACATAACGGCCGGCAAACGGACCGTATGTTGTGGTGTTGACATGCGTGGCTGTGAATGCCTGGTCAAGATCCTCGAGTGGCACCATGCGACCGCGGCGATCGACGAGCGGCCCCTGGAATCCGTCTGACATCACCACCAGCAGGGGCGGGATGCCGTTCTCGCGCCCGGCGCGGTAGTCGTCGGCACCGAAGGTAGGTGCTATATGCACTATGCCTGTACCGTCAACGGTGGTGACGAAGTCGCCCGTAATAACGCGGAAAGCGCCTTCGCCCGGATCAACCCAGTTGATCAGCTGCTCATAATCGATGCCTTTCAGCTCTGAACCTTTGAAGGAGCCTGTGACTTTGTATTCAACCTTCTTGTCAGGGGCGAAGATCACCGGGATCAGTTCTTCTGCAAGTATGACGGTGATGGGTTCGGAGGTATATGGATTTGTGGTTCTGACCTTTGCATATTTGATATCCGGACCCACAGCCAGGGCGGTGTTTGACGGCAGGGTCCATGGCGTGGTGGTCCATGCCATGATCTTCACACCGTTAGTGTCGATATCCCGGAAAAGGAATTCCGACCGCTCATTGCGTTTAAGGCTGAAGAGCGCGATGCAGGTTGTGTCTTTTATATCGCGGTAGCAGCCCGGCATGTTGAGCTCGTGAGAGCTGAGGCCTGTGCCGGCAGCGGGTGAAAATGGCTGAATGGTGTAACCTTCGTAGAGAAGGCCTTTTTTATAAAGCTCCTTCAGCAGCCACCAGAGGGTTTCGATATACCTGTTGTCGTATGTGACATACGGATTGTCCATATCTATCCAGTAGCCCATATGGCGTGTCAGATCCTCCCACACATCGGTATATTTCATCACATCCTTGCGGCATGCTGCGTTGTATTCTTCCACAGAGATTTTAGTCCCGATATCTTCCTTGGTGATGCCCAGGGTTTTCTCCACGCCGAGCTCGACGGGCAGTCCGTGGGTATCCCATCCCGCCTTGCGTTTCACCTCGTAGCCCTGCATTGTCTTGTAGCGGCAGATGGCGTCCTTGATGGCGCGGGCCATGACATGGTGTATGCCTGGCAGTCCGTTGGCTGACGGCGGGCCTTCATAAAAGACAAATTCACCCTTACCGTCACGGCTGCGGAGCGACCGGCGGAAGGTGTCATTCTCATCCCACATCTTCAGCACCTCGTTGTTCACCTTTGCCAGGTCAAGACCCTTGTATTCGGGAAATCTCTTGGACATATTGTATCTATCTCGTTTAAGCAGGCTGCAAAATTAATAAAAAGTGCATAAATAGTATATCAAGGCAATAGAGGGCGGAGCGTTAAGTCCCAACATGTTATGTCGGGATAGCGACGAGCCAGACTGAAGGGGAGGGCAATAGGCAGTAGTGCTAGATTTTCTTATCAGTGCCTGTTGTTATTTTCAAACAAATTTGCATTTACTCAATGTACTGAGTAAATTTACTCAACGTACTGAGTAAATGTGTAATCTGCCTGATTTTCAGACCCTCAGACCCTTAGACCTTCAGACCCCCGGACTTTTAAAACTTTTCAACCCTTCAACCTCTCAACTCATCAACTTTTATATTACCTTTGCCTATCAAAATTCTAACACCGGTAGCCATGGCAGAAAAGACAAGATATTCGGATGAGGAGCTGGAGGAGTTCAGGCATATTATTATGACCAAGCTCGAGAAAGCCAGACGCGACTACGAGGTTCTCAAGGCCAGTATCACACACGAGGATAACAACGATACGATGGACACCTCTCCCACCTTCAAGGTGCTGGAAGAGGGTGCCACCACGCTGTCCAAGGAAGAAGCCGGAAGGCTGGCACAGCGGCAGCTGAAGTTCATCCAGCATCTGCAGGCGGCACTGATACGTATCGAGAACAAAACCTACGGCATCTGCCGTGAGACAGGACAGCTCATCAGCAAGGAACGGCTCCGCGCCGTGCCCCACGCCACCCTCTCCATGGAGGCTAAACTAAGACAGAAATAGTTGCAGCCGCAGTCAGACCGCAAGACAAAATACTAGTTCGATCTCGCGTTTCTGAAGATAATATTGTAAATACTTTTAAAGAAGTACCGGAGATCGGTGCCTAAGTGGTTTTTGTCCCAGGCGTCAAGGTATTTTATCTCGGAGCGCTGTATCTCAAGAATCCCCGCAGGCATGTCAGCGTAGTAGGGGGGAATAAGTCCGGGTTTGTATTTAATGCGCCTTATGCGGATCTCGTTGTCATATAAATTAAAATAGTGCTGTGACAGAGGCCGCACTCCAATTATCTTCATGTCGCCGCGGAAGAGATTGACTATCATCGGCAGCTCGTCGAGCCAAATACGCCGGCAGAACCGTCCCCACCCCGTGACACGGAAATCGTGCTTCATCTTGCCTCCTGCCTGCAGATCATGCAGGTCATAGACATATTCCTGCAGGAACTCAGAATAGGGATGCATGGTTCGTAGTTTATATACTATAAAGGTATTGCCGTCGCGACCGATGCGCGGCAAGGCTATTATCATACCGTAGCCGCTGCCGTTGACAGGCAGGGGTTCTGACTTGCGCTGTGCCCTGATGCACAGCATGTTGCCCGCAAACTTTTCCTGCTTTATTGCGAAGCCGGCGCGGCACAGGCGTCCCAGCGCCTCGGCCCGCGAGAGTGGTGCATTGGCGCCCCGCGTCATGAAATTCCATAGACCCCTGGTCAGACGCAGGCGGGGAGCAACCCTCCGGATAAGAAAATCAGGAATGGCAACAAAAAGATAATATAACACCGGTGTAAACTTATAGCGCAGCCGGCTGGCACGCTGCTCCAGCGTCTCCACATTGCATAAAAATATGCCGTCCCCTGTCAGCCGTACGTTAACCGTGTCAAGAAAGTCATCTATGTCATTAATTCCGTTCATCGGTTTCAGGTTGATGATGCAGGAGTAATCTCCCGGCGCCAGGTTCTGAATATTAAAAGCTTCTGCCGTTGAGACTACGGCCAGGCGCGATCCCTCGGCACGGCTTACCATCGACGATAATGCCTCGGCGCGTTCACGCGAACATCCCTGCTGCAGGCGAAGGGTCAGTTCGGGGTCGGGAGTGATGCCGTTGCCGTTCTCCGGATGTGAACGGGCAACCATGTCGCGTTCCGAAGGCCTGATCAGGTCAATGTCCTGCAAGGAAGCCTTTGCTGAATGCCAGCCATACCGTTCCGGCCAGCAGCTCCAGGAAAGTAGCTGTAATAGCGGTCCCGAAAACAACCGCCCTTGAATATCCCAGGTCGCGGAAAGCAAAGAGTATCAGGGCAGCGATACTGGTAGCGATGAGGTTCGATGTTATAACAAAGTAAAAAAGGGTTCTCAGATTGATGATGTGGCCGCTGCCTATCTTGCCGTTAAAAAGCGAGACCATCATCCATAGCAGTGCAAGGACTATAAAGAACGGTCCATGAGACGGAACATATGTTTTAATTCCCGCCGGCTTGAGCCAGGTCATCAGAATATATGACAGGCCAGAATGAGAATGTCAAGAAAAAGACTGTAGTACCGAAAACGACGTGTATTCATTTCCCCTCAATTCTTGTGCAAGATATTACAAATTTACGCCAAGAGTTATCTTTGCATAAACATGAAGCCAATGAGATCATCAACAAACTTATCAACACTGATTGCATTCTTGTTGGTTTTTTCCTTCACGCCTCTTCATTGCTCAGGTCATTCCCGAACCCGTAGCCGACGAGAGTATTTATTCATTTCTCGATGAGCTTGCCGCAGACGGGATCATCAGTTTCAACCAGGCTGTGAAGCCTTACAGCAGGAAGATGATCTCAGGCCTTCTTGAGGAGGCAGCGAATCACACTGAAGAAATGACCCCCAGGCAGAAGAAAGAGCTGGAGTTTTTTATAATCTCTTTTGGCATGAAAACTGAACCGGGCAAAATGAAACTGGTTTATAATCCGGCCACCGCCCAGTACAGGGATTCAATGTTTAATATCACAGTTTCACCCATCCTGGGAATTAGTTACAGTTCGGACGGATCGATAGCGTGGAAGAACGGGGCGAAGGCTTACGGGAGCTACGGCAAATGGGGTTTCTTCGCAGCGCTGCAGGATAACCACCAGGATCCGCTGCTGGGGAGCCCCGAATACCTTACCCGGGAGCGGGGAGGGCATATCAAGAACGGCACCGATTTCTCCGAGATGACAGGAGGTGCAAGCTATATGTGGAAATGGGGCGACATCTCTTTCCTGAAGGATGCCCCCGTGTGGGGCAGCGGTTATGCCGGGACGAATATCCTCTCCGGCAGGGAGCCGTCATTCATGCAGATAAAGCTGCATCTCAAACCTGCCGGAGTGGTTTGAGATGACCTGGCTCTACGGCTGGCTGAACTCGATGGTAGTAGACTCGGCACGGTCATACTGGGTGACAAATTCCTACGGTCTTGATTACCGCGAAGTATATCACACCAAATACATTTCCACCAACCTTTTCACCTTCACTCCTTTTCATCGCCTCGATATCTCCATGGGCAACAGCGTTGTGTGGTCCGACCCGAGACTTTCTCCTTATTACCTGATGCCTCTCTTCTTCTATAAATCGGTCGATCACGGCATGAACTCCGGTATAGACAACAGCAACGCACAGATGTTCATCGACATAAGCTCGCATAATATAAGGCACCTTCATCTGTACGGCACCCTGTTCATTGATGAGCTGTCGACAGAACGCTTCTCCACATCCGATTATAACTTCTTCTCCTGGAAGGGAGGCGCCCGTGCCGGCAATTTCAGCTTTCTTCCCAACCTGTGGCTGACGGCTGAATGCACCTTCACCTATCCTCTCACCTTTCAGCATTATGTGCCTACCATTACATACGAGAACCAGGGTTACAACATGGGGCACTGGCTTCGGGACAACAGCAGGAGCTGGTGGTTCGCTCTTGACTATAAACCCATAAGGGGAATGAACATCCGTCTGTGGCATGAACGGTCGGAGAGAGGTCCTGATTATCAGAGCATTGGCGGCGACCGTGTTGGCCTGCCATATCTTGAAACCATTGAGTGGAGTAACATCACCACCGGGCTCGAGATCAGATACCTGATTACCGGCGGCGTTCAGGTGAAAGCCTCTCTGATAAAAAGCAATATCGAAGGAGAAGAATCATGGACTGCCCCTCATCTCTACGGCCAGACATACCACTTTCAGCGGTGGCCTCGTATGGGGATTTTAGCACAGGTTATCTAAGATAAAAGATAAAAGTCACAAGACAAAAGTAAAAATGCGAATGGCATGGGAAAAAGTATTTACGTGTTGAACCACTTTTGTCTTTGTTCTTTTGTCTTTTGTCTTGAAAGAGACCGCAGGACCGCAAGACAAATTTTATTAAATTTGCCCGGCAATACAGATATTTATGGAAGAAAACCAGACACCGCCCGTGAAGGAAGAGTTCCGGCCCTGGTCAAGCCGGAGAAGGGGTGGTATGCAATCTATACACATTCACGCGCTGAGAAACGCGTCAGCGACAGGCTTACAGAAAACGGCATCGAGACATTCCTTCCCCTGCAGAAAACACTGCGCCAGTGGTCCGACCGCAAAAAGCTTGTCGAAAAGCCACTTATCAGTTCTTATGTATTTGTAAAAGTCCTTCCTAAAGACTTCTTCACAGTACGCACCACCGACGGCGTTGTGAAGTTCATCATGCTGCAGGGCAAGCCCGTGGTAATCCCCGAGATACAAATTACCAACCTGCGCATCCTGTGCGGCAGCGATGCCGACGTGACAGTGAGCAGCGATGTCTATGCAAAGGGAGATACGGTGGAGGTGATCTACGGCTCCCTCACCGGCCTCCGGGGCGAGCTGATCAGGGTGGGAAGAAAACATAAGGTGGTCATACGAATCATACAACCGGGCATGAACCTTACTGTAGATATTAAAACCACATCCATACGTAAACTCGAAAAAAAATAGGATATTTAGTTCGCTTTAGCTTCGACAAAAAAACACTCACTTAAATGAAGAAAATATTCCCGTTTCTTGCCCTGATCATACTGGCTGGCCTCCTGCTCCACCCAGGAAGAGCTCTCTTACCTGAACAATCTTGATGCAGCCGGAGGTGAAGATCACTTTACGATGGAAATACCTGACTATGAGGTTCAGGCCCGTGATATCCTGTACATCTCGGCAAAGACGCAGACACCCGATGGCAGGCTGGAAGAGCTGCTTGCCGACAAAACCGCACCAGGTGGCAGTTATTTTCAGAGCGAATCCTCACAGTATATCATGGGTTACAGCGTTGACCCTTCAGGCAATGTGACAGTACCGTTGTTAGGCAAGATAGCTGTTGCAGGGAATGACAATATACGAGATACGCGATCTTATGCAAGCCAAGGTGGATTCACTTTTCCGTCATGCATATATCGAGGTACGGCTGCTAAGCTTCAAGTTCACGGTCATAGGCGAAGTCCGCGCTCCGGGGAGTTATGTTAATTATAACGATCAGCTGACCGTCCTTGAAGGCATAGGCCGTGCCGGAGGAGTGACAGAGACAGGCGCCAAGGAGAGGGTGCTGGTCATCAGGCCAACAGGCAATACGACAACCACATTCCAGATTAATCTGCAGGATAAAAATACTCTGGCATCACCCGCATACTTCCTTTGTCCCAACGATGTGATTATAGTGCAGCCGGTACCAAAAAAGACATTTAATGTCAACCTTCCGACATACGCATTTATAATCACCACTGTGACCAGCGCTCTGACCACCACATTACTTCTGATAGATTATTTCGAGAACTAACTATATCAAAGCCTGATGGAAAACGACGAACAGAATTATTACCTGCCTGAGAGTGAAGGCATCGACTTCCGCAGGTACTTTTCACTTTTCATCAGTAACTGGTACTGGTTCGCCGCGGCGCTGTTTCTCACCCTCGCCATAGCATACGGCGTCAATCGCTGGGGCGAGGAAGTCTATACTGTCCAGAGCACCCTGCTTATCAGCGATGAACAGTACGGCGGGGGCAATGCCGGGATGGACAAGATCATCCCCGGAGGTGATCTGTTCGGCTCACGGCAGAACCTGCAGAATGAGATAGGTATCCTGAAATCGTTTGACCTCAACCACGATGTGATGTACAGATTGAAGGACTTTCACGTGGTTTATACGGCAGTGGGGAAGCGCGGTATTGCCGAGAGCCGCATGTACAGATCATCACCCTTCGTTGTGATCAGCGACACTGTCTGGCTCCAGCCCGGGAAGAAAGTCAGTATTAAAATTATCTCCCCGGAGAAATACCTAATGACAATTGAGGCTGACGAATATGAGGGTGAACACAGCTTCGGAGAGCGTTTCAACAAATTCGGCTTTGACTTTATCATTCAACCCCGGACACCCGGGAGTATCGCCGTATGTCGAAGGAGCTTCAAATAAATATTATTTCTATATAGTCCCTCCGCCGGCCCTGGCCAACATGTACCGTTATAAGCTTGCAGTCAGCCCCATCGAGGAGGAGGCCACGCTGGTTACCCTCACGGTGACAGGACTGGTCCCTGAGCAGGAAGCCGAATACCTTAATACCCTGATGGTTGCATATATTGATCAGGGACTCAGGTGGAAGAATGAGGCGGCCGCAAAAACTATTGAGTTTATCGGTGAACAGCTGGGACTGATCTCCGATTCTCTCCGAAGGGCGGAGAACAGGATGGAAAACTTCCGCTTTGACAACCGTTTTGTCGATCTCACCTCCGAGGGTAATATGGTGCTGCAGCGTCTCGAGCGCTATGAGATGGAGAAGAACACGCTTAACCTGCAGGCACAGTATTATGAGTACCTGAAGGAGTACCTGACCTCGCGTAATGAGAGCGGGCTCATCGTTTCTCCCAGCGTAATGGGCATTGGTGACCCGCTGCTCATCAGGCTCGTTGAGGAGCTCTCGCAGCTGCAGCTTCAGCAGAAGCAGATGGGGTTTGTGCTGAAGGACGACCTGCCGGCCGCCAACCTCATGTCAGGTAACCTGGAACAGGCGCGCTCCGCCCTGCTCGAGAATGTAACCAACAGCATCAACCAGCTGAAGATATCGATGAATGATGTTGAAGGACGCATTGCCGATGTCAACGGACAGCTCGGAAGACTGCCGGGACACGGAGCGGCAGCTGATACGTATACAGCGCGACTTCGACCTGAACAGCACGGTTTATAATTTCCTGCTCGAGAAGAGGGCAGAGGCAGGCATTGCCATGGCATCGAAGGTCTCTGACAACAAGGTGATTGATTATGCAGAGCCTTATAATGCAGCACGTATCAAGCCGAAAACAAGGCAGAACTACATGCTTGCACTTATCCTCGGGCTGCTTTTTCCCGCCATTGCCATCATCATCATCGACCTGCTTAACAACAAGATCATTGACAAGAAAGATATCGAGAGGGCGACAAAAGCGCCCATCCTCGGGTTCATCAGTCACAGCAGTTACGGCAATGAGATTCCCGTCATTGAGAAGCCCGGCAGCACGCTGGCAGAGAGTTTCCGGAGCATACGCACCTCGCTGAAGTATTTCACCCCCGGCGATCAGCCTGTGGTGATAGCTATCACCTCCACCGTCAGCGGTGAGGGCAAGACCTTCGTGGCTGTTAACCTGGCGTCGATCATTTCCCTCCTTGGCCGCAAGACGCTTCTTGTTGGTCTCGATCTGCGCAAGCCCCGCATACACAAGATACTTAATATTGAAAATTCGGAGGGTATGAGCTCTTACCTGAGCGGCAACAGCAAGTATGAAGATATCATTCAGAAGACATCCATCGAGAACCTCTGGTTTGCCTCATCCGGTCCCATGCCTCCCAACCCTGCCGAGCTGATAGAGCGCAAATCAATGACAGACTTCCTCGAAAAAGCCAGGAAGCAGTTTGATTTCATCATCCTCGACACCCCGCCTGTTGCCGTAGTCACAGATGCCATCCTGCTGGCACGGCGTTCCGACATGACCCTGTTCGTGGTCAGGCAGCGTTACACCTCCAGGAACACGCTTCATCTGATTGACGAGATCTACCGCAACAAGGAAATTAAAAACCCGGGCATCATCGTCAACGACATATCGATGTCAGGTTATTACGGTTACGGTCTGAGGTACGGCTACACCATGGGTTACGCTTATGGTTATAACTACGGCTACAAGTACTACGGCCACACCGCCTATGGCAAGGGCGCCAAGGACGAAGCCGGCGCCTATTACACGGAGGAATGAAACCTTTCAACCACTTCAACTTTTCAACCTTTCAACAATTTGTATATCTTTGTTCATCGCAATCCGCCCTTGGCGGAAAGTCCGAAACCTGGGGAAGTATTGACATAAAATAAAGAGTTGTAAAAAGCAACCAACTCACGCTTTATTTGATTAACCTTAAGCTTGTTAGGCACTTGATCAAGTGTGACTGACCAACCGAAGGATTTTTAAGTATGAAGATTTTCAGCCAAAGGCTGCCAGGTAAATTTTATCCAAAAATTAAGACAAAAGACAAAAGGACAAAGACAAAAGTGTTCTTTCAATAACTTTCTCCTTCTGACTTTTATCTTGTGACTTTTGTCCTTTATCTTGAAAACCCAAACTATTCTGTTTTCACCGTATCCTACAATTTAACAACAATATGGAATCCCCTAAAAAACCCGCTCCGCCCTCCGACGACATCGACCTGATGCGCTACGTCTCCCTGTTCATCAGCAACTGGATATGGATAGTCGTGGCATTGTTCCTTGCATTGTCTGTTGCCTATCTTTTTAATAAGTACTCGCAACGGGTGTACAATGTAAAGAGCACCCTGCTTGTCAAGGAAGATCAGAGCTCCGGTGCCGTAGCCAACATGGAGCAGATCTTCGCGGGCAATATTTACAATCCCTATCCCAATCTCGATGATGAGATGGCGATACTGCAATCATATACACTCAATTACAGAGTCATTGAAGACATACCTGAGCTTCATATCGGTTATGTACCTATCTCCCGGCATGGCATTAAGTGGCAGCGTACCTACAAAACATCTCCATTTGTGGTGAAAAAGCTCTCTGAAGATCAACCAACGGGAAAACCAATGACTATCAGGTTCACAGGACCTGATTCATATACTGTTGATAATTGGCGAAGAAGAGCAGAGCACTAAGGCGAACCGGATAACTCAGAAACATGAATTTAAGCTGGGAGATGTTTATAATAATTATGGATTTAATTTTGTGGTGGAAAAACGCGACAGCTCCCAATCATTCCATAGCGGGAACAGCCGCTGGCTGGTCTGGTTTGAATCTCCGGCCAATATGGCAAACAGTTACCGTTATAGCCTGAAAGTCGAGCCCGTGAAAGAATATGCCAGTGTATTTACGCTTTCATTTGATGCCTATTCGCCTCAGCAGGGAGCCGATTACCTTAATAAACTGATGGATATTTACATTGACCAGGGACTGGAGCTGAAGAGCAGGGCTGCAGATAACACGATCAAATTCATTGAAGCGCAGCTGGGGCTGATCTCAGACTCGCTGACGCTGGCGGAGAACAGGATGGAGAACTTCAGGCTGAATAACCGGTTTGTGGACCTTACCCTGGAGGGCACACTGGTCCTTCAGAGACTTGAGAAGTTTGAAGGGGAGAAAAACATGCTGGAACTGCAGATGCAATACTACGAGTACCTTCGCGATTACCTTGATTTCGCGTAACACGGCTGAAAGCATTATCTCTCCGAGTGTAATGGGAGTTACGGACCCTGTTCTTGTTAAGCTGGTGACTGAGTTCGCAACGTTACAGCAGAAGAGGAAGCAGATCGCTTTCTCCATGAAGGAGAACCTGACGCAGATGGAGATGCTGGACCAGGAGATGGAAGATGCAAGGGCAGCGCTGCGTGAGAACGTATCCAGCGCCATAAACCAGCTGCAGCTTTCGGTCAACAACGTTAACAGCAACATAGCCAGGGTTGAAAAGGAGCTCGGCCGTCTCCCCGGCACCGAGAGGAGCCTGATCGGCATCCAGAGGAAATTCGACCTGAACAATTCTGTCTATACCTATCTTCTTGAGCGGCGTGCCGAAGCGGGAATAGCCAAGGCATCGCAGATAACCGATAACCGCGTCATTGACAGGGCAATTGTGCAGAACAGCACCAGGACCAGGCCACAGGGAATGAAAAACTACCTTGTCGCCATACTTCTGGGTCTTCTGGTGCCGATGGCGCTGATAGTGATCTTCGACCTGCTCAATAACAAGATCATAGGCCGTCACGATATTGAACGTCTGACAAAAGCGCCCATCATAGGATTATATAAGCCATTCGGAGTATCATGTTGAAGACCCTGTGGCCCAGAAACCCGGCAGTACCCTGGCAGAGAGCTTCAGGGCGGTGCGCACTTCGCTGGCCTTTTATACCGGACAGACAAAATGCCCGGTGGTGCTCATCAGCTCACCTGTCAGCGGCGAGGGCAAGACCTTTGTCTCAGTCAACCTTGCCACCATCATCTCCATGATGAACAAAAAGGTACTGATTGTCGGCCTGGACTTGCGAAAACCCCGTGTTCATACCATACTGAAGGCAGGTAATGGTCACGGCATGAGTCAGTATCTGAGCAACAGCGCTACTTTTGAGGAAGTTATCGTTCCCACTGATATCATAAATCTCTGGTTTGCACCGTCAGGCCCCGTGCCACCTAATCCTGCCGAGCTGATCGGCTCACCCAAGATGGCCGAATTCATTGCAAGGGCACGCAATGAATTCGATGCAATAATCATTGACACTCCGCCGGTAGGCATTGTCACTGACGCCCTGCTGCTCGCGCAGCTGACCAATGTCACCACTCTTTGTCGTGAGGCAGAAATACACCACCAGGGGCTCCGTGGCTCTGCTTGACGAGATCTACCGTAAAGGAGAGATGTCAAATGTGGCCATTGTTGTCAATGACATTTCAGCCTCCGGTTACTACGGTTACGGTCTCCGCTACGGCTATACCCTGGGCTACGGCCACCGCTACTATGATCCCGGGCAACTACTATACGAAAGGTTCGTCTAAGGGTGCAGGATATTACACAAACGATTAAGATTGGGTGTAAAGCATATAAGACAAAAGACAAAAGTCACAAGATAAAAGTTAGTCGCAATTAACACATTAAGTCACCGTTTTACTTTTGTCTTTTTACTTTTATCTTTTATCTTAAAACACTAGACTTATGAAAGCCCCTCTTACTCTGCTTCTGCTGATATTCTTTACAAGTACGGCCGCAGGCCAGCCCGACCAACGGATAGCCAAAGTCCCGAAACTCAACTATGACTGGCGTCCTGGTTTTATAAGCATCACTGAACTTAACCGGCGGCATAGGACTTGGATTAACAGAAAATGACTTACTCAAAGTACTATTATGGTATTACCACTGTTGCCGGCTATCAGTTCACGCGCAACATCAAGGCCGGGGCCGGTCGTGGGGGTCCAGAGACATAACGAAGGTACACTGTTCCCTCTGTTCTCGACATGCCGGTACAGCTTCAGCGCCCAGGAGTTTGTGCCGTTCTTTGCTATGCAGGAGGACTAGCCCTGGCTTCTAAGATATTCAGGACCAGACACTATGTGTTCATAAATCCTTCATGGGACTAAAATAGGTTGCGGCAAACAGAACGGGTGTATCTTTTTCAACAGGAGTGATGGTGATGTCAGGCGGTCAATTCGCCCGCAAATCTTTCATCAACTTCAAACTCGGCCTCGAACTCAAAGGCAAATAGTATAAGAGATAATTAAAACTTAAGGGAGAGGCCTAAGAGTATTTCCGGATTAGAGACGGAGACATAGGTCAGCAGCAGGGAAGGCTTGTGGTAAGCAATTACTGTTTGATCCCGAGATGACAGGAATATTCATATTTATAGAAATGATTTGTACGTCGGGACGAGTTGTATTGCGTGGGCAAACAATAAAAAATGAGCCCGGAAATTATCTTAAGCCTTGATTTTCTTTGGTTACTTTCTTTGTGTCAAGACAAAGAAAGTAGATATTTAAAATGATTAAAACATAGGTTTGATTACATAATAATAGGCGCCGGCATTATCGGCCTCTCAATCGCCAGGGAACTCAGGAACCGGTTTCCTGCAGCAGAGATCGCAATCCTTGAAAAAGAACCTGATGTTGCTTATCACAGCAGCGGAAGAAACAGCGGCGTGCTTCATGCCGGCTTCTATTATACTGCAGACTCGCTTAAAGCAAAATTCACCCGTGACGGCAACCGTCAGATGAGGGAATATTGCTATGCTAACGGACTACAGATCAACGAGACGAAAAAAGTAGTTGTCGCTAAAAGATGAAAGTGAATTGCCTGCATCTGTTCGAGCTTGAAAAAAGAGGCAAAGCCAATGGTGTTGATGTTAAGATCATAGATGAGAAGGAACTGACTGACATTGACCCGAATGTAAAAACCTTTAAACATGCACTCTGGTCACCCACATACTGCTACCGTTGACCCTGTTGAGGTAAATCAGGCAATAAAAGATGAGCTGAAGCAAAAAGGGGTACAGTTCTTTTTTCAGTGAAGGGTTATGCAGCAAGATTTGATGGCAACAAGATTAAAACAACAAAAGGCAACATCTTATCGGCGACAAAGCTTATCAATGCTGCAGGCCTCTATGCCGACAGGGTAGCAAAGGACTTCGGCTATCTCAAAGAAATATACAATCATTCCATTCAAGGGGATCTATCTGAAATACACCGGGGCAAATAATCCTGTCAAAACAAACGTATATCCCGTACCAAACCTTAAGAATCCATTTCTGGGGGTACATTACACCGTCACCGTGGACGGACATGTGAAGATTGGCCCAACCTCTGTGCCTGCATTCTGGAGGGAGAATTACAAAGGTCTGTACGGCTTCAGTTTCAGTGAGATGGCAGGTATACTGGGAAAGGAAGCAAAGCTTTTCATTAGGAACTCATTTGGTTTCCGGAGCCTTGCCATTGACGAGGTAAAGAAATACAACAGGAAATATTTCACCGGACTGGCAGCCTCAATGGTCAGAAATCTTGATTCCAAAGGCTTCACGGAGTGGGGCAAGCCGGGCATCAGGGCACAGCTGCTCGATGTCACTACTGACGAACTCGTCATGGATTTTATCATTGAAGGAGACAAAGATTCAGTTCATGTTCTCAATGCCGTCTCTCCTGCTTTCACATGCAGCTTCCCCTTTGCCAGTCATGTAATTGACAACTACGTCCTGTAAATCACTACTGCCTACTGCCTACTGCCTTAATACGCCATGCCAGTATTGCACAACAAATATTTAAATCTAAACTATCACCTAAAGAATAATTCGTAAATTAGACGCCAAAGTCATTCACCTGTCACAATAAAGACCATCATGAAAAGACTTTACACCATTCTCATTGTCCTGTTGCTGACGGCACCCTTTGCTGCAGCACAGATAACCACTGAACGCTGCTTCCACCTCGATAAGGTGCAGTTTCTGCAGCATAAGCAGGACTTCTGGAGAAGCCATAAGCTGTTCTCAACCGCTCAAAGGAATATTCCGGTGTCACCGGCGGCTATTACAACCTCACGGAAGGTCATTATGGCTTTGGACTTGAACTGACAGATGTCCCCTTTTCGGAATCATTATGCCGGCATTACCACCGTCAACGGATATCGTTTTGGTGGCGGTCTTGCACTGGGTGGCGGAGTAGGATATCTTGGCTATAATGACGGCTATGACATTACCAATCTTTGGCGATGTACGATATTTCATGGGTAAACAACGTATAAGTTCTTTGTGATGGGCGATGGTGGTTTTCTCATGAACTTTGAGAATTTCAAAGACTATTCAAGGGTCTTTGTCAATCCCGGTGCCGGAATGATCAGTACCCACTGTCGAAAAGCTTCATCTTTCGTTTTCTGCGGGACTTTTACACACAATGGGATCGTGACGATACTTTACTCACGAAGGACGATGGGTTATCGTGATAGTTTCATCAATATGAAGCTGGGGCTCCTCTTCGGCAAGTAAAATTTTTCTTGACTTGACTGGTATTTTTCTTTCCTAAATTAGTAGTGTCTGATAAAATCTACTAATTATGAAAAGGTAAATCACTGTTCTGGTTGTGGCTGTGAGCATAATCCTGCTTGCAGGCTGTGCCACAGTAAAAGTCTACTCCGATGCGGATCTGAAGAATGAAACAGGCCTCCGCTGCTACACTCTCAAACCTTATCTGCTTGTGGAATATCTGGCAGAGAAGGATAATACGGTCAAAACAACTGTTGTTTACCTGCCCGATCTTGCCACTCCGCAGTTCATGGTACTTAAATCCGGATTAGGCTCCAGCGAACTGAAGATGAGCTTCAACAACAGCGCTCTTGAATCATACGGTGTCGTGGCTGATTCAAAGTTGCCTGAAAGCATGGAAGCCTTTGCTGCAATACTCTCGAAGAGTGCCTATGCCACCCAGGCCTTCACCGGCCCGGAAACACCCGGAACCCTGAACCCTGAACCCGGAACATCTTTTAGGTTGTTCGAAATCCTCCCCGGCACAGAACGGAACCATCTTAAAGGAGGTTATGCCATGAAAAACAGGATACTCAACAGAAAGATCTGGGTCAGCGGCGTGCCTCATAAAGTCGGCACCGGCTGGCTCTCCCCGCAACCTGACCTGCGCGACTACACCCCTGCCAGTAAGCAGATAACCGCCTTCAACAAAAAACTCAAACTCCCCTCTTTCAAAGCGAAAACCTCTACGCTCTCCGCTTTACGCTCTCCGCTTAAATCCTCTGTGGATTTAAGAGAATGGTGCAGTCCTATTGAAAACCAACTAGATCTCGGATGCTGCACCGCCCATGCCGCCGCCGGCATCGTTGAATATTTTGAGAGAAGAGCCTTTGGAAAGCATATCGACGCATCAAGACTCTTCCTTTACAAGACTACACGGAACCTGATGCAGGTCACCGGTGACACCGGAGCATGGCTCAGCGAAACCATGGGAGCGCTTGTGCTGTGCGGCGTGCCTGATGAAAAGTACTGGCCGTATAAGACTAAAGGACTTCGACAAGGAACCGGGTGGATTTGTCTATGCCCTGGCAGAGAACTACTCGACAATTAAATATTTCTGCTCACGACCCGCAGGGATCAGAACTCCCAGCTGCAGATGGTTCTTACTTCAGTGAAGAAATACCTTGATGCAGGTATCCCTTCCATGTTCGGCTTCTGGGGATTTCAGTCGTTTGAGGACACAGATAAGCCCGGTGACATCCCTTATCCCTGCAAGGGAGAATGACCCAGTGGGGACATGCTGTTGTTGCAGTCGGTTATGACGACAACCGCGTGATCACAAACCTTAGCTGTAAAACAGAAACCAAAGGCGCTCTTCTGATCCGCAACTCCTGGGGCAAATCCTGGGGCGAAGACGGCTACGGCTGGCTCCCTTACGAATATGTCCTCAATGGCCTTGCCTTAGACTTCTGGTCACTCCTTGATATGAGATGGATTGACACCGGCAAATTTGGGCTATAAGATAAAAGACAAAAGGCACAAGATAAAAGATGGAGAGGAATAATCTTACCGAGAGGCTTTTTGAATTTGCTGTCAAGGTGATCGATTTCTTAAAAACTTTGCCGTATTCTCCGGAAAACAAGACAATCAGGTCGCAATTATCAAAAAGCGCTTGTTCTTCAGGCGCAAACTATGAGGAATCTCAATCAGGTTCCTCTAAGGCGGATTTTACTAATAAAGTTCGAATTAGTTTGCGAGAAATGAGGGAGTCAAATTACTGGCTTAGAATTATTAAAAGAACTGTTGCAGAAATAAATCATACTGAGCTGGACTTTCTTATTAAGGAGTCATATGAACTAAAGAATATTCTTGGCTCTATAGTTCAAAAATCCAGGTAATTACGAATTTGCTTTACTTTTGTCTTTTTCCTTTTGTCTTTTGTCTTATACAAATGACGGCTCTCTTTTAAACATCTGGTCCTGCGAATTCGTCATCAGGCATTTAAGCAGATACGACAATGCCGCACTGATCCCGGCAATCAGAACGGGCTTGATGGATAGCCAGTTAAAAATAGCTCCCGTATCAAGCATCCCGATAACTCCTGAGATCACTGCTGTAAGGAAAGCAATAAGAAGGCCTCTCGAAAAGTCCTTCCAGTCGAGCGTAAGGAACTTTGATTTCATGGCAATACGTTTTAGAATTTAACTTTCACGCATATAAAGTTATATCAAATAGATAAGCAAGTCAAGACAATAAAATACAAAAATCCCTGCTCCCTGAGCTCTGTGCTCTGCGCCAAGAACTTTTGTCTTTTTCCTTTTGTCTTTTGTCTTAGCTTGACCCTCAGACATCAGACCCAGAACGCTTTGCATTGCCTGCTGCCAGAAGGCTGCACGGGCAATATAAGTGTCATCATGCAAAATGTATGATACAAAATGTATGATACAAAATGTATAAAAATACTTGAGGAACAGGAGAAGACTTTCCTTCAGTACCGTAATCTGCTTACCTCAAATCAATGGCAGGTCCTTATTGCTGTGGCAAAGGAGGGTAGGGTTTACAGACCCCAGTCCGGGGTATTCCTGAGCAGATATTCGCTGGGAACTCCCGCCGGATCGAAGAGAGCGATTGATGCGCTACTGGCAAAGGAGATGATTTTTGAGGAGAGTGACAGTGACGGGACATTCTATTCCGTCTATGACCTTTTTCTGTCGAGGTGGCTCGAGAGACAGTAATGATAGTATATAGCAACAAAAAATGATTCAGTGATTAAGCGAGAACTATATTTAAACCAGCTTTGCCGTTTCATTGACAAGCCTTTTATCTTTTGTCTTGAGCAGACGCTGAACGATAAACAATAAACGATGAACATCTCCATAGTAGGAACAGGTTATGTCGGTCTGGTCAGTGGCGCCTGCTTCGCCGAGCTGGGCGCAACAGTCCATTGCATCGACACCGACAATGAGAAGATCGACAAGCTCAACAACGGCATCATACCCATCTATGAACCCGGGCTGGAAGACCTTGTTCACCGCAACAGTAAGGCCGGCAGGCTGTTCTTTTCCACTGACCTGACCGAAAGCCTGAATGATGTTGAGATACTCTTCATTGCCGTGGGCACACCTCCCGGCGAGGATGGCAGTGCCGACATGAGCCATGTGCTGGCAGTGGCAAAAACTATCGGCGAGAACATGGAGAAATACCTTCTGGTAGTAACCAAAAGCACCGTGCCGGTCGGCTCCTCAAAACTTGTCAGGAATGCAATTGAGGCATGAACTTGGAAAGAGAGGCAAAAACATTGAGTTTGATATAGCCTCCAATCCCGAGTTTCTGAAGGAGGGCGACTGCCATTGACGACTTCATGAAGCCCGACAGGGTTGTTGTTGGCGTTGAGAGCGAAAGGGCAAAGGAGCTGATGACAAGGCTTTATACTCCTATGATGCTTAACAATTTCAGGGTGATCTTCATGGATATCCCCTCGGCCGAGATGACCAAGTATGCTGCCAACGCCATGCTGGCAACACGCATCAGCTTCATGAATGAGATAGCCAATCTCTGCGAGAAGGTGGGCGCCGATGCTCCATGGTAAGAAAAGGCATAGGCTCAGACAACCGGATAGGCAACAAGTTTCTTTATCCCGGGGCCGGATTTGGCGGCTCATGTTTCCCGAAGGATGTAAAGGCGTTGATAAGAACAGGAAAAGATCACGACTCACCACTGACGCTTCTTGAATCTGTTGAGGCAATCAATGAGACGACAGAAAAAAATCCTCTTTAAAAAGTTCTTTGAGCATATATAAAGGTGATGTGAAGGCAAAGAGAGCCGCCATCTGGGGTCTCTCCTACAAGCCAGGCACTGATGACATGCGTGAAGCGCCTCCCTGACACTGATCAGTCAGCTTCTTGATGCAGGCTGCACGGTAAGGCTTATGACCCGGTTGCCATGGATGAAGCACGCCGCCGCCTTGACGGCACCATTGAATTTGCTTCAGATATCTACGATGCACTGAATGATGCCGATGTACTCTTTCATGTCACCGAATGGAAGGAGTTCCGCATGCCCGACTGGCAGAAAGTACGCTCGCTCATGAAATCACCATTGGTCATCGATGGCCGCGGCATCTATAACAAAGCTGATCTGGAAGGATTCACTTATCTGAAGATAGGGTAAGTTTATCGTTTATGGTTCATGGTTTATCGTTAGGATATGGTAGTAAAGAGGTTTGAAGATTTGGAGGTTTGGCAGGAGGCGAGGGAGTTGTGTAAGGTGGTTTATGAGATAACTTCAACAGATCCCTTCAATCATGATTACAGGTTCCGTGATCAGATGAGAGCTTCAGCAGGATCAGTCTCAGATAACATAGCAGAAGGATTTGGCAGAGAAGGGAATAAAGAGTTTGTTCAGTTTTTATCAGTTGCAATGGGTTCTTGCAGTGAAACACGTAATCAGTCTTACAGGGCATTTGACAGCAACTATATTTCTAACGAAACCCTGGATGAATTACTGGAACGTACCGATCATTTATTGAGAAAGACAGCGAACCTGATCAAGAGTTCTTAAATCATCAGATCATAAAGGCGTCAAATACGATTAACGCTGAACGCTCCACGCTGAACATACCCTTGCATCCACAGACAATCATCTCAAGCACATTTGGGCCTCAAAGTAAACGCTGAACGTACACTTGCATCCGCAGACAATCATCTCAAGCACGATTGTGCTCGAAGTAAACGCTGAACAAACAGTTATTGATAGAAATTCATTTCAGTGCAGGAATAAGCTACTTGCAAAGGCTTTTAAAGAAGCTGGTCTAATTGAAAGATATGGATCAGGTATTCAGCGAATTCTGAATATCTGTAAAGTCTATGGCATTGTTCCACCTGTATTTGAAGAAATATTTAATGGATTTAAAGTCACTCTGTTTAAAGAAAAGGTCAATGTCGGTAAAGAATTATCAGGCAGTATAGCTGAAGTCTTTAAGCTGGTTCAGGTCAACCCGAAATTAACGATAAAAGAAATAGCAGAGATAACCAGATACACCCGAAGAACTATTGAAAGAAGTCTGTCCCGGTTAAAAGAACTTAATATAGTCAAGAGGTCAGGTGGCCGGAAAGAGGGCAAGTGGGTTATTGCTAAGCCCGAACAATACATCAACCCACACGATAAACAATAAACAGTCTCTTTTCATGTCAAAGTTCTTAATTACGGGCACGGCCGGCTTCATCGGCTTTCATCTCGCCAACGCCCTTCTTGAGAAGGGAGAATGAGGTTGTCGGGCTTGACAATATCAACGACTATTATGATGTGAACCTCAAGTATGCACGACTGAATGAGGCGGGTATTGAAAGGGAGGAAGTTGAATGGAGCAGATCTGGCCCAAAGCAAAAAATATCCCGGTTATCGTTTTGTGAGAATGAACCTTGAGGACAAGGATCATCATTACAGAGCTCTTCCGGAATGAGAAGTTCGATTATGTGATCCATCTGGCCGCCCAGGCGGGGGTGAGGTACAGCATTGATCATCCTGATGTTTATATTCAGAGCAATATTGTTGGGTTCTTCAATATCCTTGAAGCCTGCAGGCATTACCCTGTGAAATATCTTCTTTATGCCAGCAGCTCGAGCGTATACGGCAATAATGAAAAGGTGCCCTTCAGCGAGGACGACAATGTTGACCATCCGGTGAGCCTGTATGCCGCCACCAAGAAGAGCAATGAGCTGATGGCCTCAGCTTACAGTCATCTTTACGGTATCCCGGCAACCGGCCTCCGTTTCTTCACCGTGTACGGCCCCTTGGGCAGACCCGATATGGCCATCTGGAAGTTCACTGAGGCAATTCTGAACAACAAATCCATTCAGGTTTATGCAGAAGGAAAACTACTGCGCGATTTTACTTATATAGATGATATTGTTGGTGGTATTCTGTCAATTCTTAATCAGCATGAACACAGAAAGGCCCCCTCACCTGATGAATATTGGCAACAACAAACCTGTGACCGTCAATGAGCTTGTTGCAGAGCTGGAGCAGGTTCTCGGACGAAAGGCGCAGGTTGAATATCTCCCCATGCAGTCCGGCGATGTTAATAGACCTATGCGGACATAAACTAGATTAATTCTTATTGCGGTTTTAAACCACAGACTGATCTGCAGGCAGGTCTAAGCCGTTTCTGCAGATGGTACCTGAGCTATAGTAAGAAGTAAGTAGCAGGCAACAAGAAGCTAAAGGAGAAATGAAACCCTGAGAACTCTTTGCTCTTCGCCCTGAGTTTTTACTCAACCACAACTCACCCCTCATGCCTCACCCCTCATCCCTAAGGCCTGTGCTCTAAACCAGAGCCCAAGACCGCAAGACAAATCATAAATGCTAACTCAGTCTAAATACTTTATCAAGGACGTCCGGCGCATGCTTGGCAAGCACAAGATCCGGATACTTCATATCTGGCTGAGCCGTGTCTTTTGTGGTATTTTTCTATACAGGCTTGAACGCGGGCTGTACACCACGATAGGAAAGCCCTATGAATACATCAGGGTGATATTTATCCCGTTATTTAATTTGATGCAGGCTTATTCAAATATTGAGATACATTACAAAGCCGATATTAAAGGAGGGTTGTTGGTTCTGCATGCATCTGTTGGATGTGTTGTTTCAGGACTTGCAGTTATTGGGGAGAATTTGACATTGACAGGAGGTAATATTATAGGTGGACGGCAGGATGCAAAAGAGGTGAACTAGTGATAGGGAATAACTGCAGCCTTGGTGCAAATGCAGTCATCTTGGGACCGGTTAAAATAGGTAATAACATTGAAGTTGCAGCCTCATCCCTGGTTGTAAATGATTGCCTTGATGATACATTGCATGTTGTTGGGTATTCCTGCAAAGGCAATAGGCACGAATAAAAGTGCTGTTGATTAGTCTTAATTCTCTGTTCATTATTAATGGATAGTTCAGCGATTAAAAGACTTGCTTTTGAAGGCCTTAAATGGTCATATTTACAGCAGTTTATTGTTCTGGCAATAAATTACGGGACCCTTCTTATTCTGGCCAATCTTATTGAACCAAAATATCACGGTGCCGTTGTGCTAGCATCTATTCCGACAGGTCTGACCGGAGTTCTGGGGACAATGGGTGTACGAGAAAAAATACTTAAGGAGGCCTCTATAAGCGCTGAAAAATTCAAAGCATTAATGGGATTGGTTATTGCTATTTCAGTTGTTCTCACTTTGTTGACGCTTAATTGTATCTGCAATTGTTTCTGCTATTTTATGCAAAACAATTTTCGTTTTGGTTATTATTTAATCTTGGTCTTGCATTATGCATAATCACGCCTCTTGGAGTATTTAATAATTATTTTGAAGGCCTTCAGTCTCGCCGGCTTAAATTTAAAAAGCAAAATATTCTTTCGATTATTGGAATAGCAATCGGTGGTGCAATAGCAATTATGCTTGCTATTGCCAAACTGCCATATTCTGCATTAGTAGTAAAACTAGTAGTGCCTAACATCGTTATTTTTCTTGGCTATGTTTTTTATATGAAAGTTGACCTCCGGTTTACATGGACCAGGTCAATTCTTGGTGAGATGAAAACATTTGTTACCTATTTTTCGTCTAATTCAGTGTTTAATTATTTGGTAAGAAATGTAGACTATCTCATTATCGGCAAGTTTTTCTCCGCTGAAGTGTTGGGTCAATATTCAATTGCATATAAGATCCTGCTTTTCCCCATGAGAACAATCACCTCAAAGGTAAATGCAGTTTTATTGCCGGTATTGGCACGTATTAATACAGGTACCAACAATTTCAAACAGAAGTATTTTTTGGTCATTACAGTCTTGAGTTTGTTAATCTTCCCTTTGATGGGCTTTATTTCACTTACAGCGGATTTGTGGGTACCTGTTTTATTCAATAAAAATTATCCATTATTGCCCAGTATGGTTTCAGTTCTTGCTATTGTTGGCATGTTACAAGCCCTGGTTTCGCCAGTTGGAACGCTGTTTCTGCTGAAAGGAAAATCTGAAATTGATGCTACGTAATTCAATTGTTGCATTCATTGCAGTTACTTTATCTTATTTTTTATCGTCATTATTCTTAGAAATTAACGGAGTAATTATTTCTTTTGCTATAACATGGATTTTTCTTCTGATGCCTATAACACTATCTGCTGCATTTAAGCCTTATGGGTACACTTTTTCAGATTTTATGAAATCGATCCTGCCTGCTTTGATCAGCCTGCTGATATCAGGAGCATTATCCTTTTCAATCAATGACATTTACAGACATTACTTATTTGGCTAAGTTTTTACTAAGCTTTTTGTGCTTCTCACTGGTATATATAGCGGCATATCACATGCTTACAAGAAAATCCAAAGTAAATTTCCCCTATTTAATCAATTTAACAAAGGAATAGTCTGATGTGCGGATTTGTAGGTGTTTGGGATTTTAAAGGATCTGTGGTGCCAACACCGGAGATTTATTGATAATGCCTTGATTGATTTGGAGCGCCGCGGTCCTGATGAAAGCAAAATATGGGAAAATGATTCGGCAAGGGAATAATATTTGGTTTCAGAAGACTTGCTATTCGTGACCTGAGTTCAGCCGGAAGTCAGCCAATGATTTCAAAATCAGGGAATCTTATTCTAGTATTAAATGGTGAAATCTATAATATAAATAAACTTTGCCAATGGGCTGATATCAATTCCATCCGAACTGCATGGCCATTCTGATACAGAGGTGGTTCTGGAATGTTTTGATAGAAAAGGTATTGATGACAACTGTATCACGTTTGGATGGCATATTTGCGATGGCAGTCTATGATTTGCTAAATGATACTGTCACTTTGATCAGAGACAATGCCGGAGTTAAAGCCTCTGTACTATGGGCTTTGCGAGAATGGACTGGTATTTTCTTCAAACTACAACCATATAACATCTCATAATTTCTTCCGGCACAACTCAATTATACCGGCTTCTATCGCCAATTTTTTCAATTATCGGATTTATTCAGGAAGGAGAAGGATTAATTGAAGATACTTTTTTCATGCCTCATGGTCACATTGTAAAAATTGATAAGAGAGGTACTATTCAAACCAATTAAGTATAACACGGATCCAACGCTTATTCCTGATGCAAATCTTTCAGACTTATTAACAAATATAATCGGGTCTCAACTTGTGAGTGATGTTCCGTTAGGAACGTTTATGTCTGGGGGGGTAGATTCAACTTTAACAACAGGAATAGCTGCCCGATTAAAGAAAGGAATCAAGTGCTACACTATCGGAGTTAATGATGAACTTCTTGATGAAAGTATCGAAGCTGAACGATTTGGCAAATATTTCGAAGTCAATCATAATATCCATATTATTACTGAGGATGACGTACTTAACGCATTAGACCAATATGTGGATTCAGCTGGAGAACCTTTATCTGATTTCAGCTCGCTTGTTACACTGAAGGTTTGTGAAATTGCAAAGAAGAGAGCTTACTGTTGTTCTTTCAGGGGATGGGGGTGATGAATTATTTTATGGCTACCCAAGATTTTATCAAGCGTCACAAGTATTTTGATCTGTTAAGAGTCATCAAGAGTCAAAGCGGCTATTCAAAATTGTAATCAGGCAATAATTAAAGGGAACAATTCCATTTATTCTCATGAAGTTCAAAGACTTTAGCGACTTATTATCTTAATAAGCAGGGTATACCCGGAAGTTTGTTTCTGGACTGGGAAGATTATTAAAGGCATTTGTAAAGAAGACACCTTATTGGTACAGACATATTAATAAGAAGTCACGAATACAGGGACAGGCTATTCAGTTGGCAAGAGCAATTGGAATTTAACATTCACCTTCAGCGTGTTTTGCTCAAGGTTGACAGGGCAAGTATGTATCATAGCCTGGAGGTAAGAACGCCATTATTTAGTCAACGTTTGGTCGATTATAGTAAAAATTTGAATTATAGTGATTGTGTGATGAACAATGAGGGAAAAACCGTTAAGGAATGTTCTTTCAGGTCTGATTCCGAAGAATGAACCCAATAGCGGATTAAAAAAGGGCTTCACTCCACCACTGGCATTTTGGTTAAGAACCAGCTTAAAGAAAGAGTTCATAACAGGATAATGATACACCACCAAATCTTGAGTTATTCATAGATAAAAGAGTGATTAAAGAAATATGGGACTTACATCAGAATGGCAAGGATCAAAGCTGGATGATATGGTCAATGTTTTCATTGTTTGATTGGGTTGACAGAAAGATGTTCAATATTGAGAATTAATATATTAATAGCGCGTCACTAAAATATGGGTAAACCTATTGGCATTGTAACGAATCAATTTCCTGTTCTAAGTGAAACATTTATTGTTAATAAAGTTGTTGGATTACATAAAGCAGGAATGAATGTCACTGTGTTAGTTAGTGCTAAAAGGTCCGATAAATTTTTTTTTAACCAGAACACTAATCTATGTAACATCAAGGTTCTTAATATTAATGACAGATTTAAACTCGCTTTGAACTTTGTACTTCACCCAATAGAAGCCATAAATTGGGTGCTGCAAATGAAGAGAAGAATGATTTAATCAGTTCGCTAAAACTTTTATTCAAAGGATTTTTAATCAAACGACAGAGGTTTGATATTATACACTTTCGAGTTTTCAGGGGTAGGTGTAGCTCATTTGGAATTGTTGAAATATTACAGACCTGCAAGGTTATTTGTTAGCTGCCGGGGTACGGCTGAATATGTGACCCCACTGCAAACCCTGCAGAAGAAAAGAGCTTTTTGAGTTGTTTTCATTAGTTGATCGCATTCATTGTGTTTCAGATGATATAGCTAAAGAAATTTAAAATATGATGCTCTACCAGAGAGAATATTTGTTAACAAACCTGTGATAGATTTTCAATTTGAGAATGTTCCAGAATTCAAATCAAAAACTAATGGCAAAAAGACAATTCTGTCAGTTGGCCGGCTTACTTTTCAGAAAGGGATATGTATATGCTTTATTGGCAATTCGTGATTTAATGAAGACATATCCTGATGTTGAATATCATATAATTGGACAGGGACCAGATATGGCTGAAATTCTGTTCTTCATTGAGAATAATGGACTTCGAAATAGTGTCTTTCTGTATGGAGCATTGTCAAATGTTATGGTTAAGTCACATTTAATATCTGCCGATATTTTTTTACTTCCCAGTGTATGTGAAGGTATTTCTAATTCAGCTCTGGAGGCAATGGCCATTGGTATTCCTGTTGTTTCAACGGTGCCGGAGGAATGAGGGAAGTTATTACAAGATGGTTACAATGGCATTCTAGTAAACAAATTTAATACTATTCAATCAGAAAATGGACTTGAAAGATTGCTGTCAGATCATACATTGTGCGTTGTTTGGTTAAAAATGCTTTTACCACAATCAAAGATGGTTTTTCAATTGAACGCCAGATCAATTTATTTTTAAAAGAATATAATTAATGCTATTCGCCTTTTTAAAATATGTAAATCCCAGTCTGGTACTTTAATCTTGTTGCAAAAGGGCAGTCCATTCCTTAGTTTGTTGACTATCGCAGGTTGGCAAGGCAGAACAGACTTTACTGAATATAGATAATGGCTATCAAACGATGAAGCATTGTTGGCCGATGCAGCCTATCAGGCCTTGCAGAAGGGAATAATGAAAAATGACCCTTTGGCGTCTCTTTATAATTCATTCCCAGAAAATTTAAAGGAAGAACAAGAAAAATCAAGTTATTTGAAGGTTGTGAAGTAACAATCACGGAAGAGACCTTTGTTGAAGACATACATGATAATTACCGATTTGTAAGGCGATTCTTTAATCCGGGGATCAGCTGGTATATTTTGTTTTTGCGACTTTTATCACTTCATAATCCGGTAAAAGAAATTTCAGGGTTTAATAAGGCAAAAAGTGTAAAAAGAATTAATCCTTATGTAAATAATGCGTTTTCATTATATCAAAAATGATTATGAATCATTTAATTCAGCATTGATTAAGCGAAATCCTAAAATATCGAGTCATTATCCCCACCCTTAACCGATATGCTTATCTCAAAGATGTTCTTTCAGACCTTGAAAAACAGGATTATAAAAATTTTGAGGTAATAGTCTGCGATCAGTCTGACAACATAGATGAACAGTTTTATAAAGGATGGAACCTTGATCTGAGCCTTATTAAACAGAACGAAAAGGCGCTCTGGCTGGCACGAAATAATTCAATACTAGCCTCAAAAGGGGAATATATTTTACTATTTGATGATGATTCAAGAATAGCCTCAGATTGGATATTTCAGCATTTGAAAAGCATAGATTTTTGGAAGGTTGATATTTCATCTGGAGTTTCATTATCAGTAATTGGTGCAAATGTCCCTGAAAACTATGCCTATTTCCGCTGGAGTGACCAGATTGATGCCGGTAACGTAATGTTTCGAAAAGAAATTATGAAATTTACGGGCATGTTTGACAGGCAGTTTGAAAAGCAGAGACAGGGTGACGGAGAGTTCGGGCTAAGATGTTACTTGTTAGGTTTAACAAATGTTTCTAATCACTTTGCGAAAAGGATCCATTTAAAAGCAGCGGAAGGAGGACTAAGACAAATGGGCAGCTGGGATGGATTACGCCCCAAAAAACTATTTGCCCCCAGGCCTGTCCCAAGTGTGCTTTATCTTACGAGGAAATATTTTGGAAATCATCTTTCCATGATGATGTTGTTATTTTCAGTGCCAGGCTCTGTAATACCATATCAATATAAAGCTAGTAAATGGCTGAAAATGCTGGCTTATTTTTCATTATTAATAATCTGGCCGGGTTTATTAATCCAGGTCATATTATCATGGCAAAGGTCAAGAAATAAATTAAAGGAAGGCGCCAGGATTGAAACAATTAGGTTTTGTTGATATTTAGTCTGAGTGAAAATCCTTCAAGTTATTGATACGTTGAATATAGGAGGGGCAGAAAAAGTTTGCCTTGACTTAATCACCATGCTTCTGAATGCAGGCCATCATGCTGATTGCATGGTTATTAGTGCAAAAGGCCCCATGTTTGATAAAATTGATAAACGATCAAATGCGATATTTCTTGACCGGAAGAGTAAATATAATCCATCACCATGAGCAAATGCGCATCGATTGTTTCAGAGTATGATATAGTTCATGTGCACATGAGGCATACCTGGGCATATGTTAGGTTGTCAAGCCTTATATTTAAAGAAAGAATAAGCTAATTTTTCATGATCATTTTTGGGAGATATAAAACTGCTAAAGATGCAACATGCAGACTTAGGGGTATCTTTAAGCCAGAATATTATATTGGGGTGAGCAATGATCACATTGAATGGGCAAGGCGGTTCTTGAGGATTGATGGAAGACACGCATTTTTCCTAGCCAATACTATCTATGCCAACATTAACCCGATCCGAGAAGTACCATGGAGATATGATCATGGTGTCAAACCTGAGAACTATCAAAAACATACACTTTGGGATTAGACTTGCGAACACCATTAAACGAAAATTAACATTTTTGGGAATCATGATGGCTCCGAATATGCTGATGGGGTTGTAAAAGCAGTAAAAAATCAGAATATGTAGGATTAGTTCAAAATGAGACTGACTATGCAACAATATCTTAAAAATTTTACACTTAGGCATCCATACATCTTTTTCTGAAACTGGACCATTGGTACTTGCTCGAATATATGGCACATGGCTTGCCATTTATTACTTCTGATACGGGAGAGGTAGTCAATCAGATAAGGATGAGTTACCGGATTTTATTGCCTACACATTTAACGAGGAAGAATGGGAGAAGCAAAATTAACTCTCTTGAAAATGAGATAAAGCGTAAATGGAGTCGATTAAAACAAAAGCTCAAAATCTTTTCAACGAAAATTTTCACCTCAGACTTATCTGGAACAATGTCTGAAAATATATCAAAGCGTCCTGACCTCCTGATAGTCTCGGACACTGCAGTCTATATAATGACTCATGGCGAATATCTCGCATTTGAACCGGTGGTCCGTGAAATAGAAAATTTTGCTCATTTGTTTGAGAACATTACATGGATTGCTTTCAAGTCACTCATTACAATGCTGAAATAAGAAATATCAAAAATGTCCGAGGAGTTGATATTAAGTATGTTTTATTACCTGCTGTTGGAGGCAGCAGTTTATATCAGCGATTAAGAATTATATGGACATATTTCAGATTAGTATTCATGATCCCCATATATATCAAAAAGGATAGATATAGTTCATACACGCGGACCTTCACATCCAGCATTAATTGCAATATTTTATTCAATATTTTCTTTCGGCATAAAATTTTCTGGCATAAATATGCCGGGAACTGGATTCGCGAAAAAGATCCTTCCTCATATCGTATTAATAAGTTTTTGCTGAAAAAAGCAAAAAGTACTAAAGTTATAATTAATGGGCAGTGGCCTGATCAGCCTGATCACATGCCTATCATTTGAAAATCCTTGTCTTACACAACAGGAGAGAATTGAAGGAGAAATGGTTTTGAAGTCAAAATCTTATGACGAGAAACTTGATTTTGTGTTTGTGGGACAGATGGTTGATACAAAAGGGATTTTGAAAATAATCGAAGCATTCAAACAGCTTCGAAATGAATCCCGGATAGGATTTATGCATTTTATTGGCGATGGGAAGAAACGGGAGAATATGAAGACCTTGCAAGACAAAATAATCTGAATTGCCTGTTTCATGGTTTTTTACCTAAAGGGGATATCAATAAAATTCTTGCTAAAGTGCATGTATTACTGCTTCCTTCAGATTCGGAGGGATTTCCGAAAGTTGTAGCGGAGGGGGCAAATTATGGCTGCATTCCAATAGTATCTGATATCTCATGTCTTTCGCAATATGTCAAAAACAATGTCAACGGATATGTAATGTCATCTTTAGACACTGAAGGACTTCTGTATTCTGTCCGTAGACTTATATCATTATCGGGAGATGATATTAAACAAATGGCCCAGGCAGCATTTGAAATGAGCGAACACTTTACTTATGATTATTATAACATCCGAATAACCAGAGACATTCTGTCTCAGGCGTAGCAGTACTCTAATCATGCTCAAATATCTTCTTGAAAATAAAAGTCCCCTGTTCTGGGTCATACTTCATGTAATACTTGGAGGACTATGCATTCTGTCTTCGTGGTTTCTTATAGTATGGTTTTATTTTGTTCTGATTTCATCATTACCGGGACTTTTAAAGAAAACGGAAGAGTTTTTTTTGAATTTTACCGGCCTTATTGTTTATATTATATCCTTTGAATTGCTCGGACGGATATCCCACGCTTCACCATTCATACCTTATGAAATGGGCAAGTATCTGCTATTGTTATTTCTGACATCAGGGATATTACTTGGCTATCGTAAGGGATCAATTGGCTGGTTAATGTTAATTCTTCTCATCCCGGGAATGATAATTGATGAATCAGGTTTGGTAGGATTTAAAAATGTTGTTGCCAATCTGTTTGGCCCTATCAGCGTTGCCCTGGCAGTGATCTATTTCAAGGATCAGGTTATCTGTAATGAGGATTTCAAGTCGCTGTTGCGATTAATTACATTGCCTTTAATTTCTGTTCTGGCATTTGTTATAATTAAAAGCACCTGATTTTGAAAATGTTGAATATAATCTTAGTGGAAATTTTGAAATGTCAGGTGGATGGGGTACAAACCAGGTATCCACCGGACTGGGGTTGGGAGCATTTATTGACTTATCTCTTCTGGAGAAAACGGTGGTATCTTTCGGGTTACAGGTGGCTTGATCTTATAATATTCCTGCTTTTTGCATTAAGAGGGTTACTCACTTTTTCACGCGGAGGAATGATCGGAGGTGCTTTAGGGGTAATGTTTCTCTTATTTTATGAAGCCCGGGCAAGTAACTATAAATTTACAATGAAACGGTTTTTTGTAAACCTGGTAAAAGTTATACCATTAGTACTTCTGTTAATCCTGGTGTTTCAGTATGCCGACCGGATTACCGGAGGGAACCTTGTCCCGAGATATAAGGGAGAAACCCCGGGTACCATTGGAGGATACAAAGAAAAAACACTAAACGTTTTTACTGCCAACCGGTTAAACGTTTTTAAAGATGATCTGCAGTTATGGATTGAACATCCAGTGTTAGGTGTCGGTGTTGGTGCCTCATACCACCTGAGGGAAAATACCCGAAGGGTTGCTGCCCATGTTGAGATGAGCAGGCTTCTTTCAGAACACGGCCTGCTCGGCCTGATATATTTCACAATCTTACTTGTTTTAGGGTTTAGGCTATTCAGGAAAGCATCATGGATTGTATATGGGCCAATCCTGCTTGCAATGTTTGTGCTGGCGCTGTTCACCACTTTTCATTCTGCAATGAGGACCTTTATAACGCCATTGCTTTTAGGCTTGTCAATGCTTATTGTAACTGAACATCCCGAAGAAGAACCTGCCGGTTGAAACACTTCTATATATTGGGAACAAGCTCAGTCATCACGGCTTTTCACCAGGTGTGATTGAGAACTCTTGGCATGCAGCTGGAGGAGTCCGGATTTAAGGTATATTATGCCGGCACAAAAAAGTATCAGTTTCTACGCCTTTTGCAGATGTTTTTCAGAATACTGACTATTGGAAAGAGGGTCGATTATATTCTCATTGACACATACAGTTCAAACGCTTTTTGGTATGCTTATTTGAGTGGCAGGCTGGCAGTATTCCTGAGCATAAAATATATTCCTATTCTTCATGGCGGCGATCTGCCTACCAGACTGATGCGGTCAAAAAAGGCTTGCGATAAACTGTTCAGTAATTCTTACATCAATGTTGCGGTTTCAGGTTACCTTCAGAATGTATTTGCAAATCATGGTTACCGCGTGACATTAATTCCAAACAATATTGATATCTCAAATTATCCATTTAATAAAAGAACTCATCCTAAGCCAAATTTAATATGGGTTAGGGCATTCAGCAAAATCTACAATTCTAAAATGGCTGTTGACGTTTTGGCAGAACTCTTAAAGGCTTATCCTGATGCTGAATTGTGTATGGTAGGGCCAGACAAGGACGGAAGCCTGAAGGAATTCACTGAATATGCCGGAAAGAAGGGAGTAGATACCCATATAAAGATTACCGGGAAACTCACCAGGGAAGAATGGACAAGACTTTCAGAGCATTATGATTTCTTCATTAATACAACAAATGTCGATAATACTCCCGTCAGTGTGATTGAAGCCATGGCGCTGGGATTAATAGTTGTAAGTACAAACCCGGGAGGAATACCCTTTTTACTGGAAGCAACTAAAGAAGCCAAAATTGTTAATGTTGGAGATGCGGCGGCAATGTCAAAGGAGATCAGCTATATAATTGAAAATTCTTCGGTAGCCAGGGAAATGGCCAGAGCGGCCCGCCTGAAAGCTGAGTCTTTTGACAGTGCTAGAGTTATGAAACTCTGGACAAAACTGTTAACTTGATTTCAATGTCCTTGGTGCAGGATAAAATATACCCTAAAATGCCTGTCTTTGTTCAAAACCTGATGATCTCAGCTTTTGGATTCCAGTGGCAGCAGCGCAGATTCGGAGGATGTTATTTGGATTTACTGAAAGAGGTAAAAAGCAGGGAATTTAATACTTCGGAGCAATGGAGTGAATATCAGACTCAAGAGCTCAGAAAACTTTTAGTTCATGCCTATGGTCATGTAGAATTCTACAGAGGAAAATATAAAGCTGCGGGTCTTACAGAAAAAGATCTCAGTAACATTTCTCTTTCTGATTTGAAACATATACCGTTTCTTGAGAAAGATGAATTAAGACGTTTTGGCACTACAAAACTGTTATCGGATAAATTGTCCAGAGGGCTTTTTATTTCAAGCAGCGGAAGCACCGGGACCCCGACGAAAATATATCTGCCGCGTTACTTCCACCAGAGGTTTACTGCATTAATGGAAGCACGAGTGCGCAACTGGGCGGGAGTATCAAAAGATACCCCCAGAGGTATGATAGGCGGTAGGCGGATTATGCCTGATTCACATTTTAAGATTCCATATTACAGATACAATTATTTTGAGAAACAGACCTATTTTTCAGCATATCATATATCGCCGGAGACCGTTGGAAACTACTTGAAAGGTATTATTGACAACAAGGTGGAGTATATGACAGGTTATGCGATGAGTAATTTTCTGCTGGCAAAATGTGTTTCGGAAAAAGGGCTCATTGCCCCTCAATTAAAAGCAGTAATCACTTCGTCCGAAAAGCTTACTCCGGGAATGCGCAAGACTATTGAAGAGATCTACCGGTGCAAATGTTATGATTCTTACAGTGGCTGTGAAGAATGCGGACTGATATCCGAGACTCCTGATGGTGCATTGTTGGTTAGTCCGGATGCCGGAATAATGGAATTCCTGAATGAAGATGGTTCAGATTCAATGCCTGGTGAAACCGGAGAAATTGTTTCAACCGGACTTCATAATTATGATCAACCGTTGATAAGATACAGGATTGGAGACATGGCTAAACTTTCTTCAGATCAGTCTCCTATTGGCGGCAGATATATGGTCAGAATAGATGAAATGGCAGGACGGATTGAGGATCTGGTCGTCTGCCGAGATGGCAGATCAATGGTTCGTTTTCACGGTCTCTATCTTGACATACCAGGTCTGAAGACCGGGCAGCTGATCCAGTATGACTACGAGAGGTTCACTCTGAATTTACTTATTGATAAACAAGTGTATCAAAAATCCGAAGCTGAGGCAGTATTAAAGAAGCGCCTTGAAAGCCAGGTGGGTATGGCACTGATTAATTTCAACTATCCCGATAAAATTGCCACCAACTCTAATGGTAAGATAAAGGCTGTCATATCTGAGCTTCAAGTGCACTGATATTAATGCTTAGTTTATTCATTAATGGCATTAAGTTCCACTAAGAATAAAGATTTACAGGCTGTGGCCAAATGCCATCAGACCTCGTTCCCTGAATCACTTTCTTCAAAGCTTGGTACCAGATATTGTATGAAAATGCTGTCCTGGTACATAGAAGATTTAAGAGGAGAAATTTTTCATCTTGAAGAAAACGGACACGTCATCGGTTATTGCGGTGGAATATTAAGCAGGGAACCAGGAAAACATGGTTCGGCAACGAGTGTTACACAGTACACTTTTAAAACCCTCCTTGCTTCCTTCCTCTTAAGACCCTGGCTGATTTTTCATCCTGAAATCAGTAAGCGACTACCATTTATCTGGAGAAACATTAAGCTGAAGCTTAAAATTTCAAAGCCAGTCCACCAGAGTATTAATTATAGCGATGTTAACGAATTCATTCCTTCAATGGGGCTTGTGGTCATAGGGGTTTCACCTGAATATCAGGGGAAAGGTTATGGTACTATTCTTTTAAAGGAGTTCGAGAGACGTGCCAGCGAAAAAGGTTTCAAACAAATCAACCTGAGTGTAAAAAAAGATAATGCGCAGGCAATTGCAGCCTATCGTAAGAACGGGTGGGTGATTGGCAAAACCGGCGAAGAGGAATTATCAATGGTCAAAGAACTGGAATGAATATTCTCACTGTTTGTATACCTGTTTTTAATGAAAGCGAATTTATTGACCTACTGGTCCGGTCTCTGATTGATGCGCCACCGGTTGACAAAGAAATATATCTGATTGACGGCGGAAGCACCGATGATACACTGGAAAAAATCAAATCATGGCAACTGCAATATCCTCAGATAAAACTTATAAAAAATGACCTGAGATATGTAAGTCATGGATTTAATATGGTTTACCGGGCATCTCAATCGAAGTATATTACATTAATGGGCGCGCATGCTGAATATCCTGCCAACTATTTTCTACAGGGGATGTCGCTGCTCGGATCTGAAGATGCAGATGCTGTGGGCGGACCACTGAACCAGGCAGGCAGGACAGAGAAGGGTAGGGTAATTGTGCAGCCTGTATCAGCTCGCAGTTTGGCGTCGGAAATTCAGAATTCAGGACTACAAAAAACAGAGGA
The DNA here is from genome assembly GCA_963719235.1 of uncultured Bacteroidales bacterium. Lineage (GTDB taxonomy): Bacteria > Bacteroidota > Bacteroidia > Bacteroidales > VadinHA17 > SR-FBR-E99. The sequence continues at coordinate 9,655 of CAVRBS010000015.1, read as the reverse complement.
TATGTGTCCAGACCGTGGCTATGGCGATATATAAACGCAGTGTATTTGAGAGAATAGGCCTTCTCGATGAGGAGCTTATACGTGACCAGGATGATGAGTTCCATTACCGTATGAATGCCAATGGATTAAAAATACTTATGGATCCGTATTTATGGAAGCAACATATTACGTGCGTGACAATTTTATGTCACTATGGTCCCAGTACTTTTATTATGGCCTCTATAAACCACTGGTGTTTAAAAAGGTACGGTCACAGTTAAGACTGAGGCACCTCGTCCCACCGGCGTTTGTCATTTATCTGGTGGCTCTGCCGGTGATGATTTTTTTTAGCTGGGTTGCTGTACTTCCCTTAATTATATACCTTACCCTGGCATTGAGTTTTTGAACTAGAATTTCAGGAAAGCCAAGAAATATCGTTTATGCACTGATATCCTATCTGATACTTCATATTGCCTATGGAACTGGCTTCAGTCTGGGAATTTTACTTAAACTTTAGGAAATAATTTGCCGTATAAACCACATTAACATTTTATACCCTGCCTTTAATGGATTATAAAATACTTTTATTTGATCTCAATTTTGACCAGGCTGAAGAGGATGCCGTGGTTGAGACGGTACGCTCAAAATGGATCTCAACCGGCCCGAAAAATGCTGAGTTTGAAAAGAAATTCGCGGAGATGCTTGGCGTGAAACATGCCGTGGCGCTTACCAATTGCACGGTATCCCTCCACATGGCTCTCCTGCTCAGCGATATCAAACCGGGCGATGAGGTCATCTGCCCCTCTCTGACATTCGTGGCAACAGTCAACGCCATACGCTATGTCAACGCCATCCCGGTATTCGCTGACGTGAAAAGCATGGAGGATCTGACAATCGATCCGGATGAAATAGAAAAAAAGATCACCCCGCGCACAAAGGCAATCATGCTCATGCACTACGGCGGCTTTGCATGCGACATGAAACGGATCATGGCCATTGCCGAAAAACATAATCTCAAAGTCATCGAAGACGCCTGCCACGGTCCGCTGTCGGAATATGAAGGCAAAAAACTTGGCACCTTCGGCACCTTCGGATGCTTCAGCTTCTTCTCAAACAAGAACATCAGCACCGGCGAGGGAGGAATGATCGTCACCAATGATGATACCCTCTATGAAAAGGCAAAACTGATACGCTCGCACGGCATGACCTCCCTCTCATTTGACAGGGCAAAAGGCCATTCGACAGAATATGATGTCGTCGAGCTGGGCTACAACTACCGCATGGACGATATCAGGGCATCAATCGGCATCGTGCAGCTTGACAAGCTTGAGAATGATCTTAAGATCAGGGCAGAGCTGAGGGCATACTATGAAAAACAACTGGAAGGGATTGATGAGATAATTGTCCCGTTCAGGGGGTACAAATATTTCTCCTCGAACTATATTTTCCCGGTCGTTCTGAAGAACTCAACCGTTGAAAAGAGAAACCGGGTCCGCGAACACCTTGCCGCTGCAGGCATACAGACAAGCGTGCACTATCCGGCTGTGCACAGGTTCTCGATCTACAAGGAATTTGCAGCTTCGCTGCCAAAGACAGAATATGTGGCAGACAACCTGATCACCCTGCCGATGTTCTCAAAACTGACATATGAACAGCTGGATTATATATGCGACAAGCTGAAAGAGAAGAGCTGTCAGGCATTAAGCGCAACGCGTGTTCGCTTGTTATAATCTCATGCTAACAAGATAGTCTTCTTTTTGATTCTGATCGCGATACAGTGCGCATCTGTATTGGTGGCTGCCGGAGGGCAGGAACATGGCTGGTGAAGGAGAATGTACCCGAGCATGCCGATGCCATGGTGCTGCTTATGGGCAGCTTCCCGGAGAGGGTGCTGCAGGCAGTTGACCTCTATAATGAAGGCTAGTGCCGACAGGATGATCATTGTGCAGGAGAGCATGGGGCCGTATAAAATACTGGAATCAAGAGGGAGCAGATATCATCAGTACAACAGAACAGGCACATAATTCCGCTGTGGCTCTGGGTATCCCGGCAGACAGCATTACAGTGCTGCCGGGTGATGCACGAAGCACTCTGACTGAAGCAATAATTGTGAGGGACTATCTTGCCACTCAAGACCTGCATTGACACTATAATCCTGGTTTCGTCTCCTGCTCACATGCGCACGGGCATCAATGATATTCAAAGCTGCATTGAAGAATGCTGAAACACCGGTTTACATAGGATGCAGTCCGAGCACATATTCAGATTTGATGCGAAACATGGTGGCGCAGGAAGGAGGATATTCAGACGGTTTTGTCGGAGTTTGTGAAGATCGGAAGTTTTGTGGTGTTTGAGAAAAAAAACAGTAATACGCATGACAATAAAGATAAAATGAAAATAACGATAGTTGCCGGCGCAAGGCCGAATTTCATGAAGATCGCGCCGCTGATTCATGCGATTGAAAGACAAAAGACAAAAGTCAAAAGACAAAAGTCAAGTGAAAGTGCTTAGAATACAGGCTGGTGCATACGGGGCAGCATTATGATCCGAAGCTGAGCGAGACTTTCTTTGAGGAGCTGGGGATACCCAAACCTGATGTCAACCTTGAGGTGGGCAGCGGAACACAGGCAGAGCAGACTGCCGGCATAATGCTGGGCTTCGAGAAAGAACTGATGGCTCATCCATCCGACCTGGTGATTGTTGTTGGTGATGTGACCTCAACCATGGCATGCTCAATCACTGCCAAAAAACTTAATACAAAAGTGGCGCATATCGAGGCCGGGATACGCTCGTTTGATCTCACCATGCCCGAGGAGATAAACAGGATGGTGACCGACAGTATCACCGATCTCTTCTTCACCACCTCGCACTTTGCCAATGAGAACCTAGAAGGCAGGTGTGCCGGATGATCATGTATTTTTTGTTGGGAATGTGATGATAGACACGCTTCTTGCCAACCGTCACAGATTCATCAAACCGGCAATATGGGATGAGAAAGGTCTGAAGGAGAAGGAATATATTGTCATAACCCTTCACCGTCCGGTCAACGTTGACGAGCCTGATAACCTCAGCGTCTGCTTGAGGCTATCACTGATGCAGCGGCGGTCTGCCAGTAATTTTCCCTGTCCACCCACGGACCCGCAAAGTCATAAATGACTTTAGTCCTGCGGTCCTGCAGTCCTGCGGTCTTGCGGTCCCGCCATCGATACACCTGACAGAACCGTTGGGATATCTGGAGTTCAACTACCTCGTGGAAAAGCCTTTGCAGTTATTACCGATTCGGGAGGAATAACCGAAGAAACAACAGTGATGGGCGTGCCGTGCATGACGCTTCGCGACAGCACCGAGAGGCCGGAGACGATCACAGTGGGCACAAATGAGCTGATTGGCACTGATCCTGCTGCGATAAAGCCGGCGATGGAGAAGCTGTTTGCAGGGGAATGGAAAAAGGGCGGAATTCCCGAGTTATGGGACGGGCATGCGGCGGAACGAATTGTGGAGGTCTTTTAAGATATGAGATCAGATGATTAATGAGAGAACAGGGAGAACAAATGAACACTGAACGAACGAATAAACGTAAACAGTATGATAAGAGATCTTGATCTTGACCATTTTATAAAAACGTTTGTAACAAAGCGTCAGGAAAGCCTGCTTAAGCCTGATCTGGAGAAGTACCATGCTGAACTTGAGAAAGCGCATCAACGGGAAGAAGGTGCTGGTGATAGGCGGGGCGGGAACGATAGGATCATCATATATTAAGGCTATCCTGAAGTTCAATATCAGCAGGCTGGTGGTGGTTGATATCAATGAGAACGGACTGACGGAGCTGGTGCGCGACCTGAGAAGCTCAACAGGAGTATAATATTCCTGCTGACTTCATCACCTATCCGATGAACTTCGGCGACAGGGTTTTTGGGAAGATGTTCCGGTCACTGGCGCCGTTTGATATCGTGGCCAACTTTGCAGCACATAAGCATGTGCGCAGCGAGAAGGATATCTTCTCTATAGAGGCAATGATAGAGAACAATGTGCTTCGCGCCAAGGAGCTCTTAGAGCTCCTTCTGCAGTTTCCTCCCGAACATTTTTTCTGTGTTTCGACCGATAAGGCCGCCAATCCTGTCAACATAATGGGTGCCAGCAAGAAGCTGATGGAAGAGCTGATCATGGCATATTCCGGACAGATTGCCTATCACCACGGCCCGTTTTGCCAACGTGGCTTTCTCCAACGGCAGCCTTCCGCTGGGTTCATTGAGAGGCTTAACAAAAGACAGCCATGGTCGTGCCCGACGGGCATCAGGCGATTCTTCGTCTCGCCGCAGGAGTCGGGCGAGCTGTGCATGATAGCCTCGGTGCTGGGAAAGTCCGGAGACATCATCTTTCCTAAGCTTGATGAGGAACGTGATATGATCTCGTTTGATGCCATCGCCACGGATCTTCTTAAATACCTTGGTTTGAAAGCAGATATATGCAAAACGGAAGAGGAAGCACGGCAAAAGGCCTTGCTTCTGAATGAGAATTCCACATCATATCCTGTTTATTTCTTTGAAACAGATACCTCCGGAGAGAAACCTTATGAAGAATTCTTTACAGAAAAAGAGGTTATCGATAATGAAAAGTTCCTTAATCTTGGAGTGATAAAGAATTCAGTTAAGAGAGATCTTCAAGAGATAGATGAGATATTTGAAAGACTGCGCAGGCTTTTTGCCTCTGACAATGTGACCAAGGCAGCTATAGTAGAAATTCTTAAGACCTGGCTGCCCAACTTTGATCATATCGAGAAGGGAAAAGGACTGGATTCCAAGATGTAGAATGGTCTTGCAGTCCTGCGGTCTTGCGGTCTGAGGGTGTCTTGTCCTGAAATAGGTTTACACAAAATGTAAACTTATGAAAGGTATAAAATTTTATTCTGATTCTTTAAAAAGAGAGGTTATCAGGGAGGTAAATTCTGGATTGCTTTCAAAAGCTGAAGCCAGGAGAAAATATGATATTCCTGGCAGGTCAACAATTATCGGATGGATTTGTAAATTTGATGGCAAAAGATCAAATAATCGGCAAACCATGGATTATAAGCAAACTGATAAAGAGACACTGATAAAGCGCATAAAAGAGCTTGAAAGAAAGCTTGAAGATGAACAAATACGATCTGAAGGGCTGTCAAAAATGATCGACATTGCAGAAGAGCAGCTTAAGATCACTATCAGAAAAAAGTCTGCCACCAAACAGTCCAGGTGATAAAAGACAGCTATCCTCATGTAGGTCTGGGGAGGATATGCAGACTGTTTGGTATAACCAGGCAAGCCTATTACAAGAACATAAGACATCAAAAGAAAACTATTACTGAGGATCACATTGTACTTCAGTTAGTCTCGGCCATCCGTAAGGATCACCCCCGTATGGGTGGGAGAAAGCTGTATTTTATGATCAAGGAAGATATAAACAGATTAAATATTAAAATAGGAAGGGATGCATTGTTTGATCTTTTGGCTGCAGAGCATCTTCTTGTCCAGCGAAGAAAAAGAAAACATATCACAACTAATTCTAATCACTGGTACAGGAAATACCCTAATTTAATTAAGAATTGGTACCTGATGGGCCTAACCAGATATGGGTGAGCGATATAACTTACATAAGAACAAAACAGGAGTTTTTATATCTGTTTCTCATTACGGATGCTTATTCGAAAAAGATACTGGGATACAGGCTTGCCAAAAACCTAGATAGTACCCATGCTGTCAACTCTCTGCAGGATGCCATCAAAAATACCTGTCAACCTATATCAGGACTTATTCATCACTCAGACCGTGGAATACAGTATTGCAGCAAAGAGTATACTGACCTGCTTAATAAACATGCAATATCAATCAGTATGACTGAAAATGGAGATCCTCTTGAAAATCCAATTGCGGAAAGAATAAATGGAATATTGAAAGATGAATACTTATACGATAAAATCAATAATCACAACAACTTAGATATAATAGAGCTAAGCAAGTCAATTGAAAAGTACAATACATTAAGACCGCATTTAAGCTGTGAAATGCTGACACCCCAACAAGCTCATAGAGCTCAGGGAAACTTAAAAAGAATGTGGAAAAACTATTACAGAAAAAGAGTTAATTTAGTAGTATAAACCTGTAAACTTTTTTCAGGACGGGTCAGGGTCATGGACTACAACACGCCAACTAATTTGAAATGTACAGAAGATATTTTAAACGACTTTTTGATATTGTTTTGTCTGCAGTTGGCATTGTGGTGCTGTCGCCGCTGCTGGTGCCGGTCATGATCATTCTGTTGCTGACGGGTGAGCATTATATCTTTTACGGGCAGAAGAGGGTGGGATATAAGAACCGGCCCTTCAGGATATGGAAATTCGCCACGATGCTGAAGGCCAGTCCGGGCCTGGGAACGGGCAGCCTGACGGTGAAAAATGATCCGCGCGTCTTCCCCTTCGGACGTTTCCTGAGAAAGACCAAGCTCAATGAGCTTCCGCAGGTGTTCAATATCCTTCTCGGCGACATGTCTGTTGTTGGTCCGAGACCGCAGATGGAAGTGGATTTTCTGAAATTCCCCGGACATATCCAGGCTGTCATCTATAATGCTGTTCCGGGAATAACGGGCATCGGATCCATTATTTTCCGTGACGAACAAAAATGGATCTCCGATTTCGAGGGTGACAAGCACGGGTTCTACAGGCAGCACATCGCACCCTACAAGGGGGAGCTGGAATTATGGTATCAGAAACATATCACCTTTTACACAGATGCCATGCTGATCTTTCTGACGGCGTGGGTGATATTTTTTCCGAAGTCGGAGCTTGTCTTCAGGATTTTTAAAGACCTGCCGGAAAAACCGGAGTTTTTAAGATAAAAGACAAAAGGCGCAAGATAAAAGCATACTCTTTTGTCTTGAATAATGCTGTTTATAACTAAATTTCCACATTACTCCTAAATTTTTTAATCTTCGTCGCACTATGCCAGAGATACTGATTACAGGTTGGCCGGCTATCCTAGTTGCTTTTGCCAGTGCATTGGCTGATTACATGGTATTATATTCCCAAGGGTGATAAGGGTTGTCAATGAGAGACACCTTGACGACAAGCCCGGCAATCATAAGATACACAACAAGGAAATTCCCACCCTGGGAGGCATAGGCATTTTTGCAGGTTTTCTTGTCGGCTTTCTTCTCGGGATAGACGGATATATGCCCGGCATATCATACTTCACCGCCGCGGCTGTACTGTTATTTTTTGTCGGCGTCAAGGATGACCTTGTATTTCTTAATCCTCCAAAAAAGCTTTTCGGCGAACTGGCATCAGCTCTTATTATTGCTGTGTTCACCGACGTGCATTTAACACATCTTCACGGCTTTCTGGGAGTGCACGAGATACAGGCATGGTCGTCATTTCTGATCACCATCCTGCTGATCATAATTATTATCAATGCAGTCAACCTGATTGACGGCATTGATGGCCTGGCGGCTGCAGTCGGCATAATTGCATCGGTTGCCTTCGGGCTCTTTTTCTACCTGTCGGGCGATTACGGTTATACTGTCATGGCAGCTGCCCTGCTGGGCTCCTGATGGCTTTCCTGAGGTACAATATGTCTGACGGGCCCAAAAGATATTCATGGGTGATACCGGCTCTCTTGTGATTGGGTTTACCCTGGCTGTTTTCGCTATACGCTTCAATGAGCTGGTATGCCAGTGGCAAGTCAGTTATGAACCTGCACTCTGCTCCATCGGTATCGATTGGCATTCTCATCATTCCCCTTTTTGATACATTACGGGTTATCTGTACTGCGGCTGCACTATCACCAGAGTCCTTTTGTTGCCGATCACCGGCACATTCATCATATGATGCTTCGGGCAGGGTTCAGTCACAGGGAGGCAACACTTAAATATCTCGCTGTTCAATATCTTCATCATCGCTGTTGCCTTTCTGCTTGACGGCATCGGTATCTTCCCTCTCGGGGCTGGTGCTGCTGGCCCTGTGCATTCTGGCTACATTTATTTTATCGAGGTTTGTAAAGCGGAAGGAAGCAAAAGTGCCGGCTCAAGTCTTGAGTCCGCTAGGGTACGGTGCATTCAGACAGGTATAGGCAGTGTTCCTTAGTCCCGGAGGTGAACCGGATGTCCGGTATCATGATTTTACTATAATCCCGTTGATGTTTTCCCCCGAATTCAGATTACTGCTTCTTTCATGCCGCACTGAAGATTCGGAACAAGTGGCGGTTGAAGCCATAGATTTCATTGGGAAGAACAAGATCAATTGGGAAGATCTTTATACAAGGGCCGATTTTCACGGCATTAGGCCACAACTTGGGGATTTGCTTGAGAAATTGCCTTCCTCCCTGGTTACTGATGACATTTCGTGAAAGGCTAAATGATGCAATCCAGGACAACCTGCTTCGTCAGTTGCGTTATGTGGCTGAGTTTTTTCAGATCAGGGACTGGCTTGAAAAAGAAAATATTACTGTTATTCCGTATAAGGGGTTCTGGCTCGGGGAGGTCATGTACGGTAATTTGGCCGAGAGATATTCTTCTGACATCGATCTGTTCATCCACAGCAATGCTCTTGAAAGAAGGTAAAATCGATAATGACGGAGAAGGATTATCTTTGCATGAGGCCCTTGAGGAACTGACAGATGAATATATTTTCAACGAGCTCGCCGAATACAACTTCGACAGATACGCAAATGATATATGCCTTTCACATGTTGAGTTTCACTGGCGAGGCAGCATGACTTTTTACCGGATGGATATAAGGATTAGGATCTTATATCACAGATTATCACAGGAAGAGTACAGGGTAAGGAGCTCCAGGTCTTTTCCCCGGCTGCCAATCTTCTGCTTGCGGTCATGCATCACGGGGGAAAGGAATGTTATTGGCAGCTGAAGCAGATCCTTGATGTTGCTCATATAATCAGACGGTATCCGGATCTTGACTATTGGGTGGCTGCTTCGGCAGGCAGAAAGATTTCATGTAACAGGCCTTTTTTACCTTGGGGTCAGGCTGGCGTCCGAACTGACAGGGGTGAATGTACCCAGCCATTTGCAGGACAGATTGTTAAGAAGCGTATTGCCATCATGGCGGGGAGCAGTATACGTCTGGCCGCAAAACCTGTCAATGAGCTGAAGACTATAAAGGGAAGCTGGCATCATGGTTATTCAAGATCCGTTCGCGCGACAGTCGAGGATGAAGGCGCATCTTTGCCGGTATATGTTACGCAAAATAATTGCGCCAGGATGGTTCCGGGAAAATGGCGGCATCTTTTTTTTAACCGCAAGAACAGGAGAAGTTATGCTGTCTGAAATGGACTTACCAAGGCCCGCGGCCGAGGGCGGGACCGCGGCGGTGGAGGCCCGAGGGCCAGGCGCGGGCCGCCGCGCGCAACAGGGCTCTGGCTCGCGTCGCAGCCAGAGCGGCGACTGAGTAGGGCGGGTCTCCAAACCCGCCGCAGGCGTAGGGCAAGCCTTCAGGCTCGCCGAAATCACCGGGCCGCGCGGGAGACCGCGCGGTCCAGTCCTGTTGACACCCCTCCCCGCGGCCCCTGGGCCGTCAGCGCCCATTCCGATACCGCACACCCAGCCGACCGGCCTGGTAAGGACCGCGGAGGCTTGCTCGATGACCGGCACGACCGTCTCGCACTACCAGTTCGGGAGAAACTGGGAAGCGAGC
>CAVRBS010000014.1:455000-456821 GCA_963719235.1 uncultured Bacteroidales bacterium | reverse complement strand
AATTGCAAAAAAATTGGTTTATAAAAAATAGTCCATATATTTGCACCCGCTTTTGAAGAAAAGCATGTTCCCTGAAAGAAAGGTTTGACAGAATGAATTCGCAGGATGCACCCGGAAACGGTGGCAAAAAAAAGGTTGAGAAAACTTTGTGAAAAGTTTGGTGAAGAGAGAAAGAGTTCATTATCTTTGTAACCCTTTCGATAAAAAATTAAGGGAATAAGTTCTTTGAATTAATGATGAAGTAGTAGCACACAGGCGAGAGAGATACTCGCCAAAAACCTAGCGATTTTGTTTGAGTTTTTGAAGAGACCGGATTGATCTTCGAGAGATATTTAAAAAATGAAATATTACAATGAAGAGTTTGATCCTGGCTCAGGATGAACGCTAGCGGGAGGCTTAACACATGCAAGTCGAGGGGCAGCACGAGGTAGCAATACTTTGGTGGCGACCGGCAGACGGGTGAGTAACGCGTATGTAACCTACCCTGTACAGGGGGATAACCCGGAGAAATTCGGACTAATACCCCATAGAGATATAGAGAGGCATCTTGAGATATTTAAAGTTTCGACGGTACGGGATGGGCATGCGTAACATTAGCTAGTTGGTAAGGTAACGGCTTACCAAGGCTTTGATGTTTAGGGGTCCTGAGAGGGTGATCCCCCACACTGGTACTGAGACACGGACCAGACTCCTACGGGAGGCAGCAGTGAGGAATATTGGTCAATGGGCGAAAGCCTGAACCAGCCATCCCGCGTGCAGGAAGACGGCCCTATGGGTTGTAAACTGCTTTTCCAGGAGGAGAAACTCTCGTACGTGATACGGGATTGACGGTACCCTGGGAATAAGCATCGGCTAACTCCGTGCCAGCAGCCGCGGTAATACGGAGGATGCAAGCGTTATCCGGATTCATTGGGTTTAAAGGGTGCGTAGGCGGACTATTAAGTCAGTGGTGAAATCCTGCAGCTTAACTGCAGAACTGCCATTGATACTGATAGTCTTGAGTTTGGTTAAGGTAGGCGGAATGTGTAATGTAGCGGTGAAATGCTTAGATATTACACAGAACACCGATTGCGTAGGCAGCTTACTGAGCCGACACTGACGCTGAGGCACGAAAGCGTGGGGATCGAACAGGATTAGATACCCTGGTAGTCCACGCCGTAAACGATGATTACTCGCTGTTGGCGATACACTGTCAGCGGCTAAGCAAAAGCAATAAGTAATCCACCTGGGGAGTACGGCCGCAAGGCTGAAACTCAAAGGAATTGACGGGGGCCCGCACAAGCGGAGGAACATGTGGTTTAATTCGATGATACGCGAGGAACCTTACCTGGGCTTAAATGTAGAGTGCATTTTTTAGAGATAGAAATTCCCTTCGGGGCTTTCTGCAAGGTGCTGCATGGTTGTCGTCAGCTCGTGCCGTGAGGTGTCGGGTTAAGTCCCATAACGAGCGCAACCCTTATCGTTAGTTGCCATCTGGTAAAGCAGGGGACTCTAGCGAAACTGCCACCGTAAGGTGAGAGGAAGGTGGGGATGACGTCAAATCAGCACGGCCCTTATGTCCAGGGCTACACACGTGTTACAATGGTCGGTACAGAGGGCAGCTACCTGGTGACAGGATGCTAATCTCGAAAACCGGTCTCAGTTCGGATCGAAGTCTGCAACTCGACTTCGTGAAGCTGGATTCGCTAGTAATCGCGCATCAGCAATGGCGCGGTGAATACGTTCCCGGGCCTTGTACACACCGCCCGTCAAGCCATGGAAGCTGGGGGTGCCTGAAGTCCGTAACCGTAAGGAGCGGCCTAGGGTAAAACTAGTGACTGG
>CAVRBS010000014.1:0-450000 GCA_963719235.1 uncultured Bacteroidales bacterium | reverse complement strand
GCGCATCAGCTATGGCGCGGTGAATACGTTCCCGGGCCTTGTACACACCGCCCGTCAAGCCATGGAAGCTGGGGGTGCCTGAAGTCCGTCACCGTAAGGAGCGGCCTAGGGTAAAACTAGTGACTGGGGCTAAGTCGTAACAAGGTAGCCGTACCGGAAGGTGCGGCTGGAACACCTCCTTTCTGGAGATGATTGATACGGTCAGAGTATTGATCACGCCTGTGACTACTTCATTATTTAAAATATTTGGGTCAGAAGTCAAAGTCTAAGTCGAAAGACCCTCAGACCTGACTTTCAGACCTTCAGACTTTACCGACTTTAGACCCAATAGGTTCTTTGACATACTGGTTTTTAGAGAAGATATCAAATTTGATAAATTTTTATATTGTAAGATTAATAAGAGATTACTCAAGAAAGTAATTAAGAGCAAATGGTGGATGCCTTGGCTCTCAGAGGCGATGAAGGACGTGACAAGCTGCGAAAAGCTGCGGGGAGGAGCAAATATCCGTTATATCCGCAGGTGTCCGAATGGGGCAACCCTCCAGGCTGAAGGCCTGGAACTCCGATGCAAGTCGGAGAGCAAACCTGGAGAACTGAAACATCTAAGTACCCGGAGGAAAATAAAACAAAAGTGATTCCCAGAGTAGTGGCGATCGAAATGGGAATAGCCCAAACCGACAATGTTTAGGCATAGTCGGGGTTGTAGGACCGGCATAATTATCATGAATACAGACTGAAACTACCTGGAAAGGTAGGGCACAGAAGGTGAAACCCCTGTACGGGAGCGTATTTATGATTTAGCTGGTATCCTGAGTAAGGCGGGACACGAGAAATCCTGTCTGAACCCGCGGGGACCATCCCGCAAGGCTAAATACTCCTGAGAGACCGATAGTGGACTAGTACCGTGAGGGAAAGGTGAAAAGCACCCCGCACAGGGGAGTGAAATAGTACCTGAAACCATTTGCTTACAATCGGTCGGAGCCTCGACGCAAGTTGGGGATGACGGCGTGCCTTTTGCATAATGAGCCTACGAGTTACCCTTACTAGCAAGGTTAAAACTTTAAGAGTTGGAGCCGAAGCGAAAGCGAGTCTGAATAGGGCGTATAGTTAGTAGGGGTAGACGCGAAACTTTGTGATCTATCCTTGGTCAGGCTGAAGTTCCGGTAACACGGGATGGAGGGCCGAACCAGTAAACGTTGAAAAGTTTTTGGATGAACTGAGGATAGGGGTGAAAGGCCAATCAAACTGAGAAATAGCTCGTACTCCCCGAAATGCATTTAGGTGCAGCCTTGAGTCGAGTTTTGCAGAGGTAGAGCTACTGATAAGGCTAGAGGGCTTCATCGCCTATCAAACCTTGACAAACTCCGAATGCTGCAAAATGGTGCTCAGGAGTGAGGCTATGGGTGCTAAGATCCGTGGCCGAAAGGGAAATAACCCAGACCATCAGCTAAGGTCCCGAAGTATATGTTAAGTTGGAAAAACGAAGTGCGACTGCCCAGACAGCTAGGATGTTGGCTTGGAAGCAGCCATTCATTTAAAGAGTGCGTAACAGCTCACTAGTCGAGCGGTTGTGCGTGGATAATAATCGGGCATAAACATATCACCGAAGCTATGGAATAGTGTGTAAAAGCATCATTGGTAGGGGAGCATTCCAGTTGCGTTGAAGGCGTATCGTAAGGTATACTGGAGCGGCTGGAAAAGAAAATGTAGGCATAAGTAACGATAAGGCAGGTGAGAAACCTGCCCACCGAAAGACTAAGGTTTCCTGATCAACGTTAATCGGATCAGGGTTAGTCGGGACCTAAGGGTAAGCCGAGAGGCGATCTCGATGGACAATTGGTTAATATTCCAATACCACCGCGTGTTGCGATGGGGAGACGGAGGAGTGAAAGAACCGCCCGGTGACGGAATACCGGGTTAAAGGGAGTAGTTATATCATACGGTTAATAGCTGTGAGATGACGAACCTGATAGTACCGCGAGGCTTCGGCTGAACGGATAGTGTTCCTAATCAGACTTCCAAGAAAATCCCCTAAGCTTCAGATACGTGGTGCCCGTACCCCAAACCGACACAGGTAGTCGAGGAGAGAATCCTAAGGTGCTCGAGTGATCCATGGCTAAGGAACTAGGCAAATTAAACCTGTAACTTAGGGAAAAAGGTTCCCCTGTTTAATATGGGGGCGCAGATAAATGGCCCAGGCGACTGTTTAACAAAAACACAAGGCTTTGCGAAATTGAAAGATGAAGTATAAGGCCTGACACCTGCCCGGTGCCGGAAGGTTAAGAGGGGGGGTTATTCTCAGCAATGGGAAAAAGCTCTGAATCGAAGCCCCGGTAAACGGCGGCCGTAACTATAACGGTCCTAAGGTAGCGAAATTCCTTGTCGGGTAAGTTCCGACCTGCACGAATGGTGTAACGATCTGGGCACTGTCTCAGCCATGAGCTCGGTGAAATTGTAGTTCCGGTGAAGATGCCGGATACCCGCAACGGGACGGAAAGACCCCGTGAACCTTTACTATAGCTTAACATTGATTTTGGGTAAGTAATGTGTAGGATAGGTCGGAGACTGTGAACTGGCGTCGCTAGGCGTCAGGGAGTCAACGTTGAAATACGACCCTTTATTTACCTGGAATCTAATCCGCCAGCCGGCGGAGACATTGTTTGGTGGGTAGTTTGACTGGGGTGGTCGCCTCCAAAAGAGTAACGGAGGCTCCTCAAGGTGCCCTCAGCACGATTGGTAACCGTGCGGAGAGTGTAATGGCACAAGGGCGCTTGACTGTGAGACCGACAAGTCGATCAGGTACGAAAGTAGAGCATAGTGATCCGGTGGTTCCGTATGGAAGGGCCATCGCTCAAAGGATAAAAGGTACTCCGGGGATAACAGGCTGATCGCCGCCAAGAGCTCATATCGACGCGGCGGTTTGGCACCTCGATGTCGGCTCGTCACATCCTGGGGCTGGAGAAGGTCCCAAGGGTTCGGCTGTTCGCCGATTAAAGTGGCACGCGAGCTGGGTTCAGAACGTCGTGAGACAGTTCGGTCCCTATCTGTTGTGGGCGTAGGAGATTTGAGAGAACCTGACACTAGTACGAGAGGACCGTGTTGGACAGACCTCTAGTGTACCTGTTGTGGCGCCAGCTGCATCGCAGGGTAGCTATGTTTGGAAGAGATAAGCACTGAAAGCATCTAAGTACGAAGCTCGTCTCAAGATGAGATCTCCCTTAAGGGTCGTTGTAGACTACGACGTTGATAGGCTGCAAGTGTAAAGGTGGCAACATCAAAGCTGAGCAGTACTAATTACCCGTGAGCTTTCTGAGAAATGTCTTATTAAACTTACAATAAAACCAGTATGTCACGATATTGAAGTCTTAAGGTGGCTATAGCGGAGGGGTTCCACCTCTTCCCATTCCGAACAGAGAAGTTAAGCCCTCCTGCGCCGATGGTACTGCAGAGCAAAATGTGGGAGAGTAGGTCGCCGCCGACTTTATAATAAAGCCCCGATTGGAAACAGTCGGGGCTTTTTTTGTTTGTACTGATCCAGGGAAAACCCGCAACAGAGCAGGACCACCTGAAAATCCTAATCAAATCTTATCCAGTCAGCCTCAACCACATTATTTCCCTTTAACACTGTAACAAGGTTCTGAATGCCAGGCCTTATCCCTGACACTGGCGCGGTGCAGATAATCCATCCCCCTCCTTTTCTGATCTTCACATTGGCAATGACCGGCCCTTGCGCACTGTTGAGCCTTATCTGCAGGAGGCCGCCCGTTTCGGACCGGCCTCTTATCATAACAGTTTTAAATTCACCCTTCCCGAAATCAACACCGTTATACTGCAACCATGCCCCGGATCTGTTAAACTCTGCCTTCCAGCCTTTGAACCTGTCCAGAGTATCAAGGAATGCAACAGTAACCCCGTCATCACTCAAATGGCTGTACCTGTCTGTCTGAATCTCCCGGGAGGCATCTGTTAACCCGACACCTCTCAAAGTAGGCATCACCTTCCTGATAGTCCCGTCATCATTGAAGAAAAGAGAATCAATCCTGACCGACCTGTTCTTGTCGAAGCCTGGCGACAAATCGTTGTCATGATAGAACAGGTACCATTGATTATTGAATTCGATGATCGATTGATGGTTTGTCCAGCAACCGCTGGGTAATTCATCCATTATCACACCAGTTACTTTAAAGGGCCCCATCGGATTATCACCAATTGCGTACTCAAGCCTTTCTGTATTATTCTGCACATGCGGATAGGTCATATAATAAATACCATTCCTTTCGAACAGAAAAGGACCTTCTACCAGCCCCTGCTTTGGCAGATCTTCCATAACCGCCGGTTCTGATTCAATTTCAAGCATGTTGTCATTCAGTTTCGCTGCGAAGATTTTGCCAAGGGAATAGTATATATATGCCTGACCATCCTTGTCAATAAAGGTGCAGGGATCAATACCGTGGACATTTTTAATCGGCTCAGGCTGCGGGATAAACGGCCCGGCGGGCTCATCGGCAACTGCAACCCCGATTCCGAAACCTTTTCCGGAACCGGGTTTGACAAGTGCAGGGAAATAGAAATAGTACTTCCCGTTTCTTTCAATGCAGTCAGGAGCCCACATGCTGTATGAGGCAGAATTGACCCATTCGACTTTCTCCTGGGTTACAATAACGCCATGATCGGTCCAGTCTGTCAGGTTTGACGATGAGAACACATGGTAATCCTCCATGCAGAACCAGTCTTTACGGGTTACACTTTCAGGAGCGCGTATATCATGCGACGGGTAAACATACACCCTGCCATTGAACACCCTTGCTGATGGATCAGCTGTGAACTGATTGGTTATGAATGGATTTTGAGCACCTGCATCGCTCAGGCATAATACCGTAAATACAAATATGAATATATTCGATATCTGAGTTTTCATTTAGAGATCATTTACAGCATTTGAAAGAAATATATACGCGGCACAGCCATCTATGACACATTCATTTTCACCCCAGAAGAAAGGCCAGTCCTCCTTGTTCTCCAGGAAATCAGGCTTTAACAGGATCAGGCCGGGTACAACACCGCCGGCAATAAAGGTGAAGTCAGCCCTGTTATTGCCGTAAGTGATTTTCTTTGATATTGTTCCGACCGAGGAAACATAAGAGATATTGGAATAAGGATGGCAGCCGAATATATAATTCAAGCCCTTATAAACATATTCAGTACCGATAATTTCAGGGAACGCCTTGTTTGCATAATAATTGGTTATTGCAAAGTTTATGATCACTGTGCTTTCGCCCCATCCTCTGGGATTAAGCGGAACACCATAAGGGTTATTTTTGTCATATCCGTCAATAGCCTCCCTGTATTTAATGACATAATCCTTAAGTTTTGTCTTGTAGTCATTGTTCATATAAGGCAATGCCTGCAGGGCTGCAGTCATCCCGCCCATGGCAGGTGACTTGTCAAGCGAAGGCCATAATAATTCAGTGAACCGCTTTGAGTATTTTTCATCCTTTGTCGAGATGAACAGCTGAAGTGCCGCAGTCATTTCAGTCCCAGCGCCGAACATCTGGTATTCAGGTTCAACGGCAGCCGGGGGAATTTTGATGTTATCATTCCACATTTTTATTGCCGCAGCAAGACATCTGCCGGAAAGTGATGGATTAAATTCTTTTAAAGCGCGCGATGAAGCAGCAAGGGCACCGGCGGTATAATAGTCAAGGATTGCTGACCTACCTGTGAATACCCACCTGTCATCCGGTGTGCCGCTTGATTTCCCGTCAGTCTCATACGGCTTCAGATCAGGATTGTATGGAAGATTGTCAGTCTCATTAATTGCATCACCGAGATGATGATACTGGTACAGATTCGGGACAATAATACCTCTTACCGGGTATCCGATGTTTTCAATCTGCGCAACCAGGTTCAATGCTCCGTGTTCAATCTGCTGCAAAATATCAGGCTGGCCATCAGGGCGATGAATATCCACAAAGCGTTTTGTCTGGTCAATATAGGTCTGATCACGGTCAACCCCGAATTTTTCCCATGCATCAGCGAAGTTCAGCAGTACGGTTCCGTGCGAAAAGGACTGAATGTCAAAGTCGCCGGCATCAAACCAGCCTCCCACATTCAGGCCCGGGATACGCTCCAGGGGTTTGTATTTTGATTCTGTTGTGGGGCCCATCTTGTAACCGTCAAAATGCTGATGATTTACCGGCGCCTGCAGCGCGTCATCCATGTATGGAGCACCGTGCCAGGTACGATAGGCTTCATTTACCATCATATGATCCATCTGAACAGGGAACCAGACATCCAGTGTCGGATGCCAGATTTCCTTGTAAACATCAGGACCAATAACAAATGTATTGGTAGATTGATTACCGTATTTGATGAAATATAACCCCGGAACTTTGACAGGAGTGAAATCAAATTTCAGATAATTATACCTGAAATATTTGCCCCAGAGTTTGACATCCGAACGGAACCTTTCCACCGTTTCCCCTTCCGGTGTCACCTGGAAGACCGATGCAGTTTCTAACGGAGTATCATTTTTATCCAGCTCTATAACGGCAATCTTTTCCTGACCCGGGAGGTAACCCACCTGTGAAAATCCTATAACCGGGTCCCTTTTCCAGTCAGGGATGGCATTTGGTTCGAGGTACCATTGCAGCACCTTCCCTGTTCTGCCTGCAGGCAGCAGTGTGCGTACTATGTACCATCCGTTCTGTGCCAGGTTTCGTCCGTCAAACAGCATTAATTCTGCATCTGGTGATTGAATCTTTACCAAACGTTCCGGGTCCTCAGGTGCCAGGATGATAGTTTTACCTGTGGCAATAGGTTTGGGAACTAATAAATTCGCCTTTGCCTCTGTCGTCAAATGTTGAATGACCGGCAAACTGCCTGATCTTATTGCTGGCAGGTTCAATGGTGGTAGAACTGGAAGGGTATAATGGAAACAGACCCGGCTTCCCGTCTGCCAGGAATGTTTTCTCAAAATATGAAGCTGGCAGAAATTCAAGATTCAACCCGGCGCGTCCCTCAAGATCCTTTGGCAGGGGATTGTCAAGATAAACGCTCATTATTACACCTTTATCTTTTACAGTTACATTGATCCTGGAAGTAAAATCATAATCGGTATATTTCAGAACCACATCAATACTGTTGTTCAGAGAATCAACCTTCCGGCTGACGACTGTGGGTATCAGGTCCCACTGTTCAGGCGTGTTCTGCAGCCTTACCGCGCCACCGGTTGATGTTCTCACACCGTGATGAATGATCTCTATCCCGGCAGTTTTTTCATCATAAAACATTCCGTTATACTGGTTACTGAAGACCAGTACGTTTACTCCCTGGGTCTCAAAATATCCAAGATTGTTCAATTTCAGTGTCTGCCCGACGGAATAGCCTGAGAATAGAATAAGGCAGAAATTCAGAATAATTGTCAGCGATGCCATTCTGATAATACCTGCGAGGACTTCAGAAGTGTGCCATGACACTCTGGCGGTGCCATATCTGCTTTGAAAATTGTTCTTCATAGTTTTTGATATTTAGTTATTTCTATTATCTGGTATTACTTATTTCTTTATCGATCCTGAACCAGTCAAAATCAACATATCCGCCAGGTGTTCCGGTGGCGTAATTGAACAATCCAAAGCGGTAGCCCATAAAATGGGGCATTGAGTACTCCATTTCAAGTGGTGTTCCGATTGGAATCCAGGTTCTGCCATCGAGGCTGTAAAAGAAATAACCTCTGTCGGCAAGGTTTCTGAAATCGCATTCAGCTTTCATATAAACCGTTTTCTGTTTCAGTGGAACGCTCTCAACTTCAACCGGTTTACCGGATTGGGCATTAACCATCACAATTGATTTGGTCCTGTTGTTATACTTTACGCCCACTAGGCCGAACTTTCTTTGCAGTAATGCAAGGCCTGCAAAATCACCTTCCTTCATATTTGAAACATCTATTGCAGTTGATCCTGAGCATACAGGTCCGAAGGTTCGCTGAGTGAGGGTATTTCTGGCCTGAGTGAAGAGTGCATCAATCCTCCCTGTTGTAAGCCGGAGATAGCCTTTCTTCCTGTTTAATGACCAGACGGAGTTTTCCGGATTATGGTTCCATTGCCAGACCAGGGGTAGGGCAGGCTCTCCTTTATGGCGTTTGAACTCATCGGAAGCCACAATTCCAGGGATTAAACCTTGGCTGGCAGGGAGATCGAGGTTTTCTGGGACCTTGCCGTCAATGCCCGGGATCGGCCAGCCATCCTCCCATTTTACCGGAACAAGGTAGGGAATACGGCCAACTGAACCCTGATCGCGGAAAAGACAGGCAAACCATCTTCCGTCCGGAGTGTCAATCAGGCCTCCCTGTGCCACACCTTTATCCTGCAAGCCAAGCCTTCCTTCCCACGGCCCGGTTATTCTGTCAGCCCTGTGAATGACAACGGTTCGCATTCCGCCTTGTGGCCATGTAATATTAATAAGATAGTATTTGCCATTTACTTTAAAGAGCTGAGAACCCTCTGCCGGAAGCATGATGTTGTCGCCTGCCGGGGCGCTTGCATTTTCGATTATCACCTGCTCTGTGGCTCCCGGTTTAATTCCTGAAGCATCGGGATTGAGCTCAACCAGTATGAGCTTTCCTGCGCTGTAAATCATATATACACGGCCATCGTCATCAAAGAACAGGGTATTATCGTGCAGGGCAGGAGTGAAGGACGATGCTCTCCAGGGTCCTTTTTCAATATCTTGTGTTGAATAAACATAAGTCTTCCCGGTTGTGTGCGAGAAGGTAGAAACATAGTAAGTGCCGTTATGATAACGCAGGCTGCTGGCCCAGGATCCTCTGCCATAATCGTTTTTCCCGTTACTGAGGGTCATGGCGTCACCGTCATCAAGTATGTCATAGGCATAGCTCACAATCTTCCAGTTGACAAGATCTTCTGACTTCATTATGGGCACACCGGGAGTCATGTGCATTGTGGTGCTGCTCATATAATAGGTGCCACCCACCCTGATAACAGACATGTCAGGAACATCAGCCCAGACAACAGGGTTTCTGGCTGAATATGGCTGTGCCAGGACCGTGGTATTGAGAAACACGACGAATAATACTGTCAAACCACGAGAAATCGTTTTCATCGAACAGGATTCTTAAAATATTACATTTTCCAACGTTAATTATGTCTTGTAGAATAGCAAAATATCTTATTTCAATTATGCTGCAAATCAGGCTTAAGTCAGATTGTGTTTCATTCCGTCACATGGATTAATATCTTGGATACTGAACCTGGATTTTCATCCCAGAATTTAAAAGCATCGGGAGTTTGATCAAAGGGAAACACCTTTGTAATTAAGTTTAAATAAGGTTTTTCTTTACGTTCAAGCATCTGGATAACAGAAGGAAAAACCCTGAGAGCATTACGCGAGCCATATAAATTAAGCTCTTTGCGGACAATTAACTGGGAGTTGAAATGAACCTCTTCTTTTGAATAGCCTATCGTTATGACCCTCCCGGCAAAAGATACTGCTTCAAGGGCAAGAATGAAGGTTGCCGGATTACCAACTGCTTCTATTGCCACATTCACGCCTTCGTTTCGTGTCAGCTCCTTAATCCGGGAAAGAGCATTCTCATTTTTACTGTTAATTGAATAGGCCGCGCCAAATTTCTGAGCAATTTCCAGTTTTTTATCGTCAATATCCAACGCAATTACAGTGGCACCTTTTCGTACAGTGGCGCATAATGCACCCATACCTATGACACCGCATCCAAGTATTAATACAGTATCTGTTTCCCTTACTTCGCCCCGGTTTGCACTGTGATATCCAACACTCATTGGTTCAACCAAAGCCAACTCTTCCAGTGAAAGTATTTCGCTGGTAAAAACTTTATCGTAAGGAATCCGGATCTTCCTGGTAAGTGCTCCGTCACGTTGTACTCCAAGTGTCTGATTAAACTCGCATGTATTAACTCGACCGGTACGGCATGCAGGGCAGACGCCACAATTTGTATAAGGAGATACTGTTGCTTTATCTCCTGTTTTAAAAGAAGAAGGAACCTGGTTTCCCTTATCAATGATTATTCCGCTTATTTCATGACCCGGAATTCGAGGTAAAGTTACCAATGGCATCAGCCCGCGATAAGCATTTAAATCGCTTCCGCATAATCCGATGTAATGAATTTCCAGCAATACTTCATTTGGATCGGGTACAGGTTCTTCAATATCAATTGCCTGAACTGATCTTTCTTTTGTAATAGCAAAGGCTTTCATTTTTATATAGTTTAAAAACTAATGCGTTCAAAGTTTAAGATCGTATGCTTTTATGGCATTTTCACCAAGTATTTTTTTCTTATCCTGGTCCGGGAAAGGTCTGATGTAATCTAATACTACCTGCATAATCTGTCTATAAGATCCGGCAAGTGAGCATACGGGCCAATCCGATCCGATTAACAACCGATTTGTGCCGAAAGCGTCAAACACAATATTCAGATATGGAATTAATTCCTCCTGTTTCCAGTTTTTAACATTTGCCTCGGTAACCATTCCCGATAATTTGCAATAGACATTTCTGAACCTGGCAAGTTTTTCAATATCCTCCTTCCATGGTGATATTTTTTTATCCTTTATTGATGGCTTGGCAATGTGGTCAAGTATAAAAACCTGTTCAGGGAACTGGCTGACAAACTCAATTGTATTGGGCAAATGTCGCGGAAAAACAAGAATATCATAGGTCAATCCGAATTTCTTCAGATATGCAATACCTCCCAGAAAGGACTTCCTGAGCATAAAGTTTTCATCCTGTTCATCATGTAAAACATGCCGGATGCCAACCAGTTTCGGGTTCCCGGAAAATTGAGTTAGCTGTTCCTCCACGTCAGGAGAGCATAAATCGACCCAGCCTATCACTCCTTTGATGAAACTGTTCTGATCAGCCAGGTTAAGAAGCCATTGTGTTTCTGCCAGCGACTGACGTGCCTGCACTGCAACTGAACCGTTAAAACCAATTGAAGAAAGTTCAGTTTGCAATTGGTGAGGCAAATAATCTTTTTGGAGGATTTCCATTTCATTGGATATCCAGCCATATTCATTCGGGTTATAGCTCCAGAAATGCTGGTGGCTGTCGATTTTCATTTTTTTTAAGAATCAGGCATATTTTACTTTGTAGCCGGAGATAGCATAATACAGGATAAATGCGAAAAACGGTATTGGAGCGTAAAAGCCAACTGACATGCTTGAGTTGTCGGCAATCCAGCCCATTACCGGAGGGAAAACTGCCCCTCCCACTATTGACATCACAATGAAAGATGAGGCCTTCTTGGTTTTTGGCCCCAAATCTTTTATTCCCATAGCAAATATTGTCGGGAACATAATTGACATAAAGAAGAAGACACCATATAAACAAATTAGAGAGACCCACCCAAGTCCTGCGCTTACCAATGGTAAAAGCAGGCAACACATTAAGGCATAAAAAGCCAGAATTCTGGCAGGCTTAAAGAATCGCATAAGATAACTTCCGGACATTCGTCCGATCATAAAAAGGGCAAAGCCAACGGCCAGGAACAAAGGGCCATTCGCCTTATCGAAATGAGGTGTTTGATTTTCATCTGTAACAAAGTTTATAAGGTAGCTGAATATACCCGTTTGAGCTGCCACATAGGAGAACTGGGCGACAACTCCCAGGACAAAATGTTTTTGTTTTAAAAGCGGCTTCGCGATAAAGGATTGATTATCGGAATTATCACTTGCGTCATTAGTACTATTTGTTTCTTCCGATATTTCAGGCAGAGGCGTTTTAATAAATATAACTGCAACGGCAATAACGACAACTGCTATGGCCATGTATGGCAAAATCATTGAGCTTAGTTTCTGTCCGGCCCCGGCATCCTGACCTCTGTAGATATACAAACCGATAAGTGGTCCAATCACCCAGGCCAGGCCATTAAACGACTGGGAGAAATTAATCCGCCGTTCAGCTGTCTCTTTGGGTCCGAGTTTTGTTGTATAGGGGTTTGCTGCGGTTTCCAATGTTGCCAGTCCACATCCCATAACAAACAGGCAGATAAGAAAAATCCAGAATGATTCGAATGAAGTGGTTGCTGCTATTAATAATGCGCCGGAAGCGAATAATGACAACCCAAGGATTATCCCTTTTTTGTATCCAAATGCCCTCATGAAATAGCCGGCAGGAAGCGCCATGCTGAAATAAGCCATATAAACCGAAAACTAAATCATCCCTGACTGAGCTTTCGAAAGCTGAAGCATATCCTGAAAATGTTTATTTAAGGTATCGAGCATGCCATGAGCTATACCCCACAGGAAAAAGAGCGAGCTTATCAGAATAAAAGGTACTAAATACTCTTTGGTGGTAAACTTTTGGTTTTGCATGGAAGTAACATTAATGGGTATGAATTCCGGTTTAACAGTTGTTTTTTGAACTATATATTAAGATAGGGGTAATCCTTGCTGATTAATCCCTTTTTAACCATTGCGCCATAGAATTTCTTCGGGACTTTTGCAAGCACAGATTCAACGTTGTCCTTCACCCGATCAGGATTTGAAGTATTGAGGGAAATAGCAGCTACTCCCGGAGGGGTCATCCCGAAATTTACACAAGCTACCGATGGGATTACTTTGTACTTCCGGCAAAGGGCATAGAACGTCTCACGCCATTGAAATTTTGGTCTGTCACTTTCAGGAGTAATAAGTTTATAATCGTAATAATTACTTCCTGTTAAAAAGCCTCCCTGGAAAACCGCCGAATTGATAATAGTAACTCCCTTTTTGGACAACTTATCCATAAATGCCAGCAGTTGCGGCGGATGATTCATAATTGTCAGGCTATTGGCAAACATGACCCAGTCGAGTTCTGCATATCCGGCCACTTTGCTAATTATTGTCCAATCTTTTGAACCAATACCGATGGCTTTTATTTTTCCCTGATTTTTAAGGTCCGATAAAGCTCTGTAAGCTTCAAGAATATCTTTAAAGAGTTTTTCCTTTTCTTCGGGGTTGATGCCTTTATTTATATATTCATCCGGGTCGTGTACTGATAATAGCTGAGGTTTATAGGTTCCTCCCAGCAATTCATTTCCCTGCTCGAAGCATGCCATTATGCCACTATAACTTATTTGCTGAACTGCATCGTTTTTCAGACCGAACCAGACACCCTGCTCGAAAGTCGGCTCGGGTGTTTTTAATTCGCTGCGGAGCCAGCCCAGTTTATTACTTATTAAGACATCATCGGTACTTATTTTTAGTTGGCGCAAACATTTTCCCAGTGTCTCAAGTGCCAACCCGGCCCCATATTTACCGGCACTGTCAAAAACCGGATTCTGAACATTTTTTATGCATTCACTGACTATTTCAAGTTTTGTAGCATAGGTATGAGCATGGTATAAATTTCCCAGGGCACTGGTTCCAAATATAATTTGTGGTATTTTGAGTCCTGTTTTTCCTAAAGTTGAGTATTCCATATGACTTAATTCATTTGTAAAGAATTTTTGTCTTCATTATCTCTACAGTTTGATCACCACTTTCTTACCTGTATATATTACCTCTTTATCGTATTTTTCAGGAATACAGGTTCCCTCGCCTTTATTTTTTTTCACCAGTACGATATTGAACTTACGTTCTTTCAGATTTCCCGGGAATGAACCTTTGCAATCATCTACGGTCAATTTCTTTTTGGAATCGTTCCATGAGAAGTTAATTGTTGAACAGATACCTTTCTCATAGTTGTAATTGTCGTTTTCGTCTTCATATAAAGTGAACACACCATTGGCACCTTCATATACCCGTATCTCCAGGTTATCCCATTGTTTTTCTGTGGCAAACTGGACTTCTGGTCCGAAAGGAATAATTGAACCTGCTTTTACATACAGTGGGATGATGTCTATTGGTGTTTCTTTATTCACTGTTTGTCCGCCTGCGTACTTCTCACCGGTCCAGAAATCATACCATTCTGCTTCTCTTCGGAAGGTAAATGTTCCACGCTTTTACATCTGGTTCCGTTACCGGTGCAACAAGAAAAGCTTTTCCAAACATATATTGATAAGGTTGTTTCATGGCTGCCGTATCTCCTATAAAATCCATTACAAGCGGGCGCATCATTGTGGAGCCATTGTTTGTGATCATATAAGCTTCTGAATAAATGTACGGCAGAAGGCGATAACGCAAATTGAGCATTTTACGCATATTATTCTCAACCTCCTGGCCATATTTCCAGGGTTCAGTCTCAGACTGATAACCATGTACCCGGAAGATGGGATTAAACGCTCCCCACTGATACCAGCGGATAAGCAACTCATGATACTTTTCATCCGTATACTGCGATTTCCCGGAGCGGAAGAATCCTCCAATATCAGTCGTCCAGTAAGGCAGACCGGTAATAGTATAATTTAATCCTGCCACAATCTGCCTTTTATATGCATCCCAGGTACCGCCAATATCGCCTGACCAGTTTATGATACCATATCTATGCTGCCCGAGGAAAGCCGACCTCGTCAGAATGCATACACGTTTGTCGGATGATGTTTTCCGTTGGCCTTCATAAACAGCCTGACTGACAAACAGCGGATATGTAAGGCGATAAAAATCACCGGGTCCCAGGTAGGTTTCTTCTCCTTTAAGTGCATCGTTTTCGGGTTCAGTGGCATCCATCCACCATGAATCAACACCATAAGCAAACAAATTATCTCTTAAGGTATTCCAGTAGGTCTCCCTTGTAACGGGATTGAAATAATCTAACCACTTGCTACCTGGTATATAAAGATTGTTTGCCACGTAATCTTTGCCAGTTACAGAATTTCTGTCGGGATTTGACCAGATTGAAATGTTGAAATGTGCATTCAAATCGTGTATCTCTTTGATAAAACCTGCCGGATTGGAATAATTGGTTTCATCAAATATAGGAACACCCCAGCCATTTTTACCCCAGTATTGCCAGTCCTGGACAATTACGTCCACGGGGATATTTCTTTTTCGAAACTCTTTTACCGTCTCAACCAACTGATTACCGGAGGTATATCGTTCACGGCATTGCCAGAAACCATAAGCCCATAGTGGGAACAGGGGAACACTGCCTGAAAGATTGCGGTAAGCGGCAATAACGTTATCAGCCGAAGGACCGAAGAACACAACATAATCCAGGAGCTTTGCATTGGGCGATCTGAAAGTGGTAAGATTGTCCACAAGCTTCCAGGACACTTCCGGATTATTGGTCGCCTTGCACGAGAGTTGTATCTGATGTTCTCCTCCTGAAAGATCTGCCAGGGTGCTTACTGTTGGAGGAAGCCACATGTTACTCTGATCGATACAGGTTTTCCCGTCAATAATCACAAAATAACGGCTTTCCATATCGCCGTAATCAATAAACAAAGAATAAACTCCATCGGCAGGAACCTTAAAGGTACCGTTATAAACTGATTGTATTTGTGCTCGCTGCTGTGTTCCGGAGGTTGTTGTAACATCGGCTGACTGGTTATTCTCTGTTGATACCTCCTGTTTTTCGAGTGTAATACAATTATCTGTCGGATTAAAATCGGTAAGCCCGTACTGGTGCCAGAGTAACCCGTAACCTTTGCTTGAGTAAATAAAAGGGATTGAAATCTGAGAATTAACCTGAGTCAGTCTTCGGGTGATATTCTTAATGTTATAATGTCCATCCTGGAACTGACCAAGTCCAAACAGATACTCATCAGACGGGGATTCAAAAATTTGTTCTGCCATGAAGCAGGATTCACCTCCAACGGTTCCCGGGATAAGTTGGCGGGTATTTTCTTTTTCCCTGAGGAATATTATCCCTTTATCGTCAGCAAATGATAATGTTCCGGATCGTTTACTAACAGAAACTGTTATCTTTTTTCCCTTAACAAGTAAGGCATCCCGGGTGTCTGTTACTTTAAAAACTGGTTTGTCTGGTGTCTTGATGAAAACAAGTTCCGTATCTTTTGGTTGCGGATCTTTAAAAAACCTGATTCTCATAGTGTTATCTGCCATCGGCAGAATGCTCAAAGTTCCCCCGGCAAGACTTACATCAATTCCTTCAGCAGACTGTTTATAAGACATCATTGCCTGTCCTGCACACAATGCAGATAAGACAAAAAATGACAAGGAGATTATGATTCCCCTTTTCATTTTATGTAATACTGATGATTATCCATAGGTTTCTTTAACGTCAGGGAAAGGCACATCTTCTTCACCTTTTTCCTGTATTCAAATTATTTCAAATCAGTATTAATCATTACAGAAGCTTCGGTTATACCTTCGGAACTGACTGTAAGTTTAATATTACCGGCGTCTCTTGTACTTCTGACAACAACTAAAGCACGTCCATGCCATGCCTTTCGGATAGTGCCACTGTAAGGATCAGGGTCTTTAATATCTGCATTATCAACCCCTGCAATTACTCCGGGTCCGCTAACACTGAAATGTAATTGGTTTTGTGCGTTTGGCTGCAATATTCCATCCTCATCGGTCACTTCAACTGTAATAAAAGATAAGTCCTGTCCGTCAGCTATGATCTTTATGCGGTCAGGTATCAGCCTGATTTTTGCAGATTTACCTGACGTTTTGAGGATTACTGCTTCTATTTCTTTATTCTCAGAAACGCCAACAGCAGACAAGATACCGGGAACATAGGCTACGTCAAATACAGCTTTGAACTGTTGCTCTTCGGTTGTTGCTTGTTCACCAATGAGTTTCTTATCTAAATACAGCCGGACTTTTGGATATTTGGAATACACTTCAACTTGTATATTCTTTCCTTCGAAACCCGGCCATGTCCAGCTTTCCCAGGTTGGCCAGACGGACCATAAAGTTTCCTTGATTTTTAAGGTATCACCTTCAGGTTCCCGTACCGCCATATAGATATGTTCGGTATTATTGTACAACATGTTACGATAGTGAGAAATTGGTTTTCTCCAACCTGTCAAATCAATATCACCACAATAAGCGGCATGCCATGGGAATAAATCACTTTCCCAGTGTTCTCCGGGTTTTTCGCCGGAATAATACCAGCGTCCAATGCCTGATTCGCCTAAATAATCAAGTGCTGTCCAAACAAAATCTCCCAGGATATAATTATGGCTTTGCACCATTTTCCAATTTGCGAAAGCATCTCGTGGATACGATTCGGTTTGAATCATAATCCGCGAAGGAACTCTTTCATGGTCAGACGGAGCCCTATGTAACTGATAATTGTATCCACCAATATCATGCGCAGCAAATAAAGGATCGAATATTGCCCAGTCATTGTCCCAGGTGGTCATAGCTGAGGTAACAGGACGTGTCGGATCATTTTTACGGATGCAGTTTGCGAGCATTTTTGCAGTTTCAACAGCTTCAGGGGTCTTCCTTTCAATTATTTCATTTCCTGTACTCCAGATAATAATTGAAGGATGATTACGGTCACGCAATACCATTGCTTCTATGTCGCGTTGCCACCATTCATTAAAATAAATTGCATAATCGAAGGGGGTTTTGCTGGTTTTCCAGCCGTCAAATGCTTCGTCAATTACAATCATTCCCAATCGGTCGCACGCATCAAGAAATGCTTCAGACGGCGGGTTGTGCGATGTGCGAATCGCATTAAAACCTGCGGCTTTAAGAAGCTCTACCCGTCGTTCTTCAGCCCTGTCAAAAGCAGCAGCACCCAGACATCCATTATCATGATGGACGCATCCGCCGTTAATCTTAACTGTTTTTCCATTAAGCTGAAAACCATTTTCAGTTGTGAATTTAATTGAACGTATACCAAAAGTGGTTTTGGTATCGTCAGTCACTTTGTTACCTGTTAAAACTTTTACCTCAGCCTGATAAAGATGAGGTGTTTCAGGGTTCCATAACAATGGTTTTGAAACAGTGATGTGCTGTTCAATTTCCTTTTCGCTGTTTGCAGGAAGTTCCACTTTTGTCTGACTGTGTCCCGCATTGTCAGCATTTTCATTGAAAAGGGTGGTTTTGAGAATGATGCTTTGTGACAGGTTCGTTTGGTTCTTAACCAGCGTTTTTATCCGGACTGTCGCCTTTTCCGCAGATACCTGCGGAGTAGTGATATTAACACCCCAGGTGGCAACATGTACCGGGTTTGTGACTATCATCCATACATGGCGGTATATTCCCGAACCACTATACCAGCGGCAGTTCATCTGCTTTGAATTGTCGACTTTTACCGACAGTACATTTTCCCTGCCAAAATCAAGATAAGGAGTAAGGTCGTAACTGAATGTTGTATAACCATACGGATGTACACCAAGTGATTTTCCATTAATAAATACCTCGGAATTCATGTAAACACCTTCGAAATAAATTGAAATGCATTTACCCTTCCATGCAGCAGGTACATCGAATTTTTTCCGGTACCATCCTATGCCAGCGGGGAAATAACCGCCACCGCCACCAGTTGGGTTTCCCGGATCCAATTTTCCTTCAATGCTCCAGTCATGCGGCAAATCAAGACACCTCCAGTTTTTATCAACAAAATCCTTGGCAGAAGCCGATGGTGCATCTCCTGAAAAGAATTTCCAGTCATTATCGAAAAGCTGTTTTCGCCGAAAATTCACCTGTGCGTTAATGCCCGATACATAACCTGTAATTAATACAATTGCTATTGCAAGAAACCTTGAATATTTCAACCTGATTAGCTATTAATTCATTTTATTAATGAAAGTCAATGACTACACTAAAGTTTAACAATAACTTTCTTTCCCTTATAATCTACGACTGTATTGTACTTTTGAACCGCATCCATTCCGGTACCATTGCCGGAGGTTACCTTTATAATATTGAATTTGCGCTCAGCAAGCATGCCGGGAAATGAACCTTTGCGGTCATTGATGGTCAATGTCTTTTTGATGTCGTTCCAGGTAAAGGTAATTGTCGAATATGCCCCTTTCTCATAGTTATAATTGTCATTTTCGTCCTCATATAAAATGAAAGAACCATTGGCGCCTTCATAAACACGTATTTCAAGGTTATCCCATTTCTTTTCAGTGGCATATTGCACATCAGGTCCGACAGGAAGGATTGAACCTGTTTTTACAAACAGTGGAATGATGTCTATCGGTGTTTCTTTGTTTACTGTTTGTCCGCCAGGGTACTTCTCACCGGTCCAGAAATCATACCAGTCGGCTCCTATTGGCAGGTAAAGTTCTCTTGTTCTGACGGTGCTGAAATCTTCTTTGGTTTCCTTTGAATACATCGGTTTGGTTATGGGGCAAACCAGCAGTGATTTGCCAAACATATACTGATCATTGATATCCAGAACCTGTTTATCTTCCGGAAAATCCATCATCAGGGCCCGCATCATGGTTGACTGATTGGCCGTGACATCCCATGACGCAGAATAAATATAGGGCAGCAGGCTATATCGCAGATTTATAGATTTTTCAATCGCATCGTACACCTTATCTCCTTTTTTCCCAAACTGGAAAATCTCGCGGGGAGCGTCTGTGCCGTGAGTGCGCATCATTGGGCAGAACGCCCCGAACTGGATCCAGCGCACATAAAGTTCGCGATAGTCAGGATCGTTAAGGGTATTTTTGAAATTCCACAGGAAGAATCCACCGATATCGCTGTTCCAATATGGGATTCCGCAAAGCGAGAAGTTCAATCCTGCCGAAATCTGATTCCTTAATGCGTCCCATGATGCCACAACATCACCGGACCAGGTATTGGCTCCGTAGCGCTGCTGGCCGGCAAATGCTGAACGGGTAAGGATAAAAACACGCTTATCGGAAGTTACGGCACGCTGGTGCTGGTATACACCACCAACTGTCATTAACGGGAAAGCATTTCGCACTTTCCGGAATGATCCAAGATATGTCTTATTGTCAAAATCGGAAGATTTGAATTGCAAATGGTCGGGTTCAGATGAATCCATCCACCACCCGTCCATACCAAGTGAAAAGATGCCTTTGTCAAGATACTTCCAGTAAATATCCCGGGCTTCAGGATTATAAGGATCGTAAGCTCTTACACCTGACGGATAATCGGGATTTGGCGGCCACTTTTCCGAACCGGATTCCGGCCAGGTTTTAAAATCCATGAGCGCCCCTATCTTATCCAATTCCTTGTATTGTTTTGTCTCAGGACCAAAAGAATTCCAGATGGAAATAATTACGTGCGCATTCAGGCTGTGAATGTCATCAACCATCTTTTGCGGATTGTAAAACTCAGGATTGAGAAATTCCATGGCATTCCAGAGGTAATTGTTCCCCCAGTACTGCCAGTCCTGGATAATACCATCAAGCGGTACTCCAAGTTCACGATATTTCTTAACCACCCCTACGAGTTCATCCTGGCTTTTATAACGTTCCTTGCTTTGCCAGTAGCCAAATGTCCACAGCGGGAACATCGGCACCTGACCTGTCAGATCTCGCATACGTGCAATCACGCCGTCGGCATTGCCTCCGTACATAAAATAGTAATCAATGCAGTCACCCACATCTGATTTGAACGAGGTGCTTTCAGGGTTGTCCTCAAAAACAGTAGGTGAATAATTGTCCCAGAACAAGCCGTAACCTTTTACCGAAAGGAAAAAAGGAATATAATCATCGGTATTCCCCTGTATCATATTTAATGTCAGGTTACGCTGGATCATTTTTCCTTCCTGCTGCTGGCCTAATCCATAAATGGCTTCATTTTTATCGAGAACAAATGACTGGTACACTCTGCAGGTATTTACACCGGCATCAATGAAATCGGTAAACCTGACGCCTGCTTCACTTTCGCTTAACAGTAACCCGGACCGTGATGTCATGAATGATATCTGTCCACTATTAAGGTTTAACGATACCTGAAGGTTTTCACTGTTCAGGATCAGGTCATTTCCTTTTTGCTTAATGCCAAAAACCGTCTTTTGAGGTGACTTGACAACAGAAAGACTCTCTTTAACGTAAGTCCTGCCTTCGGGCCATTTCAGTACCCTAACAATTGATGGGCTAAAGAATTGAATTTCAATCCCGATATTATTGACTGTAGATTTGATGCCCAGATCAGTCCTGCTGTAGGATTGTCCATAGCTGCCTGTGCTTATTATTAATACTGCGAACAGTAATGTATTAATACGTTTCATGATCAGTATGCTTAGTAACTTGGTTCAGGAATATGTTTATACATTTAATCAGATCATTTAAACAATCCGGGAGTATGACTAATATCTGATATTACACATGCGGATAGACTTTTAATTATTGAACCGTGATATTCACCATCTTCAAATCTTTTGTGTCTGAACTGTTTCCATACCAAACCTCGTATTCACCGGTGACAACAGCCATTTTACCGCTTGCCCGGTCGAAGAACTCAAATGAAGTCCAGGGCAGTTCAATTGTCGCCTCTACAGTTTTACCGGCAGTTACGTCAACCCTCCTGAAACCTCTCAGCGTCTTCAGGGGGCCATCACTGTCATTGGCCTTCCGGACGTAAACCTGTATTATTTCTGTTCCGTCACGTTTGCCGGTGTTTGACACCGGAACAGAAAGTTTAATACTTTCACCGCTTTTGATCTTAATATCACTGAAACTGGCTTTCCCGACTGCAAAGCTGGTATAGCTGAGGCCGAAACCAAACGGGAAAAGCGGATCAGACATATACCTGTAAGTCCGGCCTGCCATTGAGTAATTCTCAAAATCAGGAACCTGGCTTATGTTTTTGTAGAAGGTGACGGGCAGCTTTGCGGAAGGGTTATAATCGCCGAAAAGCACATCGGCAATTGCCTGTCCGCCTGATTCTCCGGCATACCATGCCTGGAGGATGGCTTCACAGTTTTCCGTTTCGGGTACCAAGCCTAATGCAGAGCCCGAGCAGTTAACGAATATTACTTTCTTTCCTGCCTGTTTCAGCGTTTTTATGCAATTACGCTGTACTGCAGGCAATTCAATATCTGTACGGTCACCACCCTTGAATCCCGGCAATAATACAGGCATTTCTTCTCCCTCCAGCTCGTTGGAGAGGCCTCCTGCAAATATCACAACATCAATCCCCTTCAGTTTTGCCATCAGCCCCGATAAATCCTGTTCAATCTCTCTTCCCAGGTCAAATTCTATTACGGCCTGCCAGTTGTAACGATGCGAGAACAGGATTTCTATTTTGTATTTTCTGCCCTTCTCAACCTTATATGAGATTTTTGAGGGCATCGCCCGCCAGTCTTCGTACTTCCTTACAGATTCACCGTTTACAAGCAGCTCAAAAGAACCGGCCACACCGCACCTGAAAACAATATCTTCAGTTTGGGAGGCTGTGAATTCAGTTTCGAACCTGGCGGAGAATCCCTCAAGCTTCACCCCGGGAGCCAGTTCATTCTTTCCTTCTGTGGCCAGCTTCAGGGGGCCGGAGAGCCTCTGATCAGCAACAGGGTCACCGGCCAGAGTGGTGTTATTCCAGTAGGAGGCTTTAAAACCCTGCCTTCCATCAATGGAACATTCAGGAGCAAAACTGACAATTACCTTGCTGTCAACTATATCGCATGCCTTGTCATATATTATTTTATTCGCGGGCAACTTTGACCTGATACCATCAAGAACCGTAATTGTACGGAATGGAGTTCCGTTGTAGTTACCCCATAACATTCTTGCATTATCAGCATTCGGACCTATTACGGCTATCTTTTTCCCTGATTTTTTCAATGGAAGAACATTATTTTTATTCTGCAGCAGGGTCATGGTTTCGCGTGCCATATCCAGTGCAAGTTTTCTGTGTTCCTCATTGTTTATCACGGAAGCCGGGATTTTTGTCCACGGAACAATGGCGTCATCATCCATTTCGCCCAGGTCAAACCGACCGGTCAGCACGCGCAATAAGCTCTTATCCATCTCCTCTTCCCTGATCAGGTCCATTGAGACAGCATCGGGTGATTTCAGATAATTCCAGTTATTCCATGTACATTCAAGATCGGTTCCGGCAGGAATGCTCTGTGCTACCGCATGAGTTGCGTCAGATGAGTAATCATGACCGCGATAAAAGTCGGTAATAGCATCGCAATCGGAAACAACAAGGTACTTAAAGCCCCAGTCATCACGAAGAATTCTTTGCAATAACCTGGTATTGCCGCAGCAGGGTTCATCTTCAAGGCGCTGATAAGCGCACATCACCTCCCTCACATCTGCTTCCTGCACCAGTGCCTTGAATGCCGGCAGGTAGGTCTCATAGAGGTCGCGCGGATCAAGATTAACGACGTTGAGTGTATGGCGGCTCCATTCAGGGCCTGAATGTACGGCGTAGTGCTTGGCGCATGCCAGAAGCTTCCGGTATTTTTCATCTGATGGGCCCTGCAATCCTTTTACCACCGAGATACCCATCCGCGATGTGAGATACGGATCTTCACCATAGGTTTCCTGGCCGCGTCCCCACCGCGGATCACGGAAGATGTTAACGTTTGGCGTCCAGACAGAAAGACTCAGAAAACGTCTGTTCTCCTGCCCTCTCTGCACGGCCTGATTATATTTGGCCCGTGTTTCATCCGACACTGTGGTGAATATCCGGTATACAAGCTCATCGTCAAATGAGGCAGCCATGCCAACAGGCTGGGGATATACAGTCACACTGTCATTGTTGGCGAGGCCATGCAACGCCTCGCTCCACCAGTTGAATTTTTTTATGCCCAGGCGGGGGATAGCCTCTGACACATCGCACATCAAGGCTGCTTTCTCGCTTATTGTTAATCGTGAAATCAAGTCTTTAGCCCGTTCTTCGGAGCTTAAACCCGGATTTTGGTAAGGGAATGGCTGGCCCCATACATTTAATGTAAATACTATACCCAGGGCAATAAATACACCTCTTTTCATAGTCTTCTCATATCTGTTTTTATAAGTTTGTCCAAATCAATACAGCTCAAATAGTCCGGCGTTTCTCACTTCTCTAAAGTCAATAATGCCGGAATTTTTTTCCTGAATGTGAGTTTAATGACATATGCCATCTCTTCAAAAGATCGCTCCGGCAGGCTGATAGTCAATCCTTCTTCATCCTGTCTGTATTCCAGGGGAAGGTATTTCCCGGCTTCCCCGTCTATAAGCATAACAGATTTAAGATGTTTCAGATCAATGCTTTTCGATGCCAGTGAAGCCAGTGTTATTTCTTTCTGACCAGCATCCCGGCCCAGCAAGATTGCATAAAGGGTAGTGTTGTCTTTTGATCTGGTGTATCTGACATCTTTGGCTGTACCCTCGGCCGGAGCCGTAAATACTCCATGCCCGGATCCCATCAATGTTGGACCTTCACCATATTTTTCCCATGCACGGGTAGCATAGACTGCTTCACCATATTTCTTCAGCCATGCACCCATAGCAAGAAGAATGTCCTTTTGCTCCTGCGGTATTGTGCCATCAGCTTTCGGGGAGATATTTAACAGCAGGTTGCCGTTTTTACTTATCCTGTCGAGAAAACCGTGAAGTATTTGTTTCTTCGAATAGTATCCAATTCCTTCTGTATAACACCAGCTGGAAGAACTGATAGCATCATCTGTCAGCCAGTAATTCTCAGTGATGTCGGCAGGTCCGCCACGTTCAAAATCCAGTACCGCACATTTAGTATTCAGACCATCCTTGTATGTCGCCACAACCTCTTTATTCCATTCCGCTGCCTTATTGTAGTAGTAGGATAAAAACCCGAGGAGTACATTTTCTGAGATTTTAGGCAGATTGAAATCCTGCCAGATGATATCAGGCTTATAATTATCGATGATTTCTTTATGTTTGCTCAACCAGAAAGCTTCGTTCTTCTCTTTGCCCTGCTGTCCGTAGAGCATCTGAAGTTTTGGATCGCTTGCCGGAGGCACAGAATCATAAAAGCCAGTGATATTAAAAGCATGATGCATTGAAAGTATGACTTTCAGATCCTGCCTGCGGATGGCATCCGTCAGCAGACCCACCAGGTCAAGTTTAGGCCCCGTATCTTTTGCATTCCATGGATTGACCTTGCTTGCCCACATTGAAAAGCCATCATGATGCTCGGCTACCGGGCCTGCAAATTTAGCACCTGCATCAGCAAAGAGCTGAGCCCATTCATCAGGATCAAAATTACCACCTTCAGCTTTGAGCCTGGGTGCGAACTGTACAAAATTACCCTGCAGGTCTTTCGCACCGGTGATGAAGTTGCTGTAAGGCCAGTCAGAAGGTGTGCCATATACTTCCAGATGGTGCTTGTTTTCTCCCGATCCGCCGATATACATGTTGCGGGGATACCATTCATTTGCAAAGGCCGGCACAGAGTATACACCCCAATGGAAATAAATGCCAAACTTGGCATCCTTAAACCATTCGGGAACAGGATTTGACTTTCTCCAACGAATCAAAATCAGGTTGAAAGTCCTGTTTCTTAGTCTGACATGAGGCCATTCCAATTATCCCGGTAATTGCAATAACCAGAAAAAATGAGTTTAGTAGTTTCATTGAGTAATGTTTTTCACCTTAACATTAAATATCAGTTTGACTATATGCTACCTGAATAACAGTTGTGCAAAATTGTACAGGTTATTTCTCCATACCGGCCAGGTATGACCTCCGGGATATTCACTGTAAGTGTATTTAACCCCGAGTTCATCGAATTTCGACATCATTGTCTGACAGTTGTTATATGCAATGTCTTCCTTTCCGCCCATTGAAATCCACAGCTGCTTCAGATTACCGTTGACCTTGTCAGGGTTCTCTTTCATGAATTCATATTGCTTGTCAGCCAGCTTGTTCTGTGCCGGCATTATCCAGCCCGAGCTGAATACTCCAAGATACGGAAACATTTCAGTGTTGTTTATTCCGGCATATAAGAGTCTGTATTCCTCCCATTGATAATCCGGCAAGAGCACGGTTTCCGGGTCCGGTTTCAGCACGGTAATTCTTTTCCACAAAGGGGATGATACATTCTTTCAGCTCTCTTTCAAACATTCTCAGGGTAATATCACCAAAGCCCTGGGCATCGACATTTCCGTCAGGCATTACGATGATCATAGGTTTTGCCTTCTTTTCAGCGATGAGGTTATCGAGTATCAGATCTGTTTTACCCTGTGTGGCCCATCCTCTTTCATCTTCACCACCACCGTGCAAAATATATAATACAGGGTATTTTTCGTTTATATTGACATCATAACCTGCCGGTTTATAAATGTAAAACTGACGCCATTTGTTAAAGACTGTGGAATAGTACCGCTTTATGCTTATTTCCCCGTGAGGAACATCTTTTATCGCATAATAATCATCTCCTTTGAAAGGAACCTCAATACCACTTGCCATCCTGCCCATACCGTAAAATGTCTCACTTGCAGGATCAGCAACTGCAGCCCATCTATTATCAGTGAATAATAATGAAATCCTTCGGTCAGCGAATCGGTTGTAACCTCCCAGACACCATCACTGTTTTTAACCATGTCATATTTCTTTGCCAGATCCAGCTGGATATTCTGTGCATCGGGTGCATTGACGCGAAAAATTGCCCGGCCATCAGGTAAAATCTGAGGATATCCTGCTCTTCTGACATTTGAAGCTGCCGGGGTACCCACGGGCTGTACTTGTTGAATTTCGAAACGTCAACGGGTTTGAAAAGGAGTTGTGAAAACATGTATAAGCTATTTTTCCAGACCTTGAAATCATGTACCCCTGGCTCAATATAATAAATATGCGGGACATCATTTTTAACCAGGTAATCATGAGTTCGCTGGCTGAATGTATATCAGGCCATCATTGTCACCGCAGGAAATCCACAGCAGTTTAAGCTTTTTTCTTGCTTCCTCCGGATCAGGCACCAATTCTTCAGGAGCCTTAGTATTGGGAGCTGATGAAAAACCGCCTATCCAGGCAAATTTGTCAAGGTTACCAAGCCCGAAGTTCAGTGACTGTCCGCCGCCCATTGATAAACCTGCTATTGCACGGTGTTCACTGTCCTTGATTACCGGATATTTTTTCTCGATAAAGGGAATCAGGTCATTCAGGAGATCCTTCTCGAAATCGGCAAATGCCTGAACCTTATCAGGCGCCATGATATTTCCTGTTGCACGGTCATCCTTCATTGCCCTTCCATTTGGCATTACTACGATCATTGGTTCGAGCTTCTTATCAGCATAAAGATTATCCAGTATAACCTGCGGCTGTCCTCCGTTAAGCCATTCCTTTTCATCGCCGCCGATGCCATGCAGAAGATACAAGACCGGATATTTTTTATTTTTTGAATAGGAGGGAGGAGTATATATCAAAGCCCTGCGTGTTGCACCAACTGTTTTTGAGGTATACGTGATGGTATCTATTTTCCCGTGAGCAATACCGGTTCTGAGGAATATCAAATCCCTCAGGAGCATGTTTCTCAAAATCCTCTTTAACAATTTACTCCTTAAATAACTGTTGCAAAGTATTTGTCAGATACAGTTTGCAATTCATCCATGTATGGCCACCAGGAACAATAAGGGACTGAACGTTCAGATTCTTCGCTTTAAACATTGCAATATGCTCCATGACATTTTCATAAAGAAAATCATCCGTGGCAATATAAATGCTGAATAATTTGAGTTGTTTGTTAATTAATGTTGCATCGGGTGACCAGTTGGGAAGTTTGTCTTGAACTCTTCAGTTGCCGTATAAGGTGCATATGAGCACACCCAGGCAAATTTATCAGTATTTGTAAGGCCGATATTAAGTGTTTGTCCGCCTCCAACTGAAAAACCTGCAACAGCCCGGTTTTTGCTCTCAGTCAGAACAGGATAGTTTGCCTCAACAAAAGGAATGATATCATTGATCATATCCTTTGTAAATCCTTCCAGGACCGGGCAAGACATTCGCATAGGGCATCACTATGATCATTGGCTTTGCTTTTCCCTGGGCAATCAGGTTATCTGCAATCAGGTTGGCACGTCCAACTTTGGTCCAGGTCTCTTCAGTATCAGATCCTCCATGAATAAGGTAAAGTACCGGATATTTTGTTTTACCATTCATGTCAAAACCGGGAGGAGTATAAATTACCAGTGTACGTGTTCTTCCAAGTGTCGAGGAATTATAATACCTGTAACTTATTTTGCCATGTGGCACATTCTGAAGGGAATGAATAAGAGGCTGATCTCCAGGAATATCCACCAGGCTGTATTTAAACCGTTCATTTGCGAATATCAGCGTATTATTCGGATCAGCCACCTGTACGCTATCTACGACAAAGCAATAAGGATAAATATCTGGTTTGACCGGCCCGATTGTTACTGACCATATTCCCTTTTCATCCTTTGTCATTTGCAGCGGTTCAGATGTTATCTGGGAGTTGAGTTTCACATCTTTCGCATCGGGCGCCCTGAACCGGAAAGTGACACTTTTGTCCGGATGGATTTCAGGAGACACAAACGGGGTTGTCCGTTGCTGAGAGATCACAACAAGCGGCAATGATAACAATGCAATGAATGCCGACAGGGTTACTAAGAATTTCTTTAACATGATAATATCATTTTATCAGGGACAATAATTACTTGAAAAGGAGGGGAGCTGCCTCCGACAGGAAATATTTACAGTTCATCCATGTATGACCACCGTCGGTTACCAGTGTTTTTGTTGCGATCCTCTTTGACTTGAGCAGGTCCATGAATTCAACTGCCTGCTGGTACAGGAAGTCTTCATTGCCAACACTGAGCCAGAAAAGCTTCATCCGTTTATTGGTATCATCAGGGTCTGAATAGAATGTGCTGAAGTTTTGCTCGAATACCTCTTTTGTAAGGTAGGCGCTGAAAGAACATATATAAGCAAACTTATCGGTATTGGATAAGCCGGCCCATAGAGTTTGTCCGCCGCCTCGCGAGAAGCCGGCAACAGCCCTGTGTTCCCTGTCAGCTGTTATCCTGAAATTCTTCTCGCAAAATGGTATGATATCATTTATTAATTCATTGCTGAAGGTCTGGTACATAGGAACCACGTCGGGAGATGCCGGACCGCTGATCGGGATAAAATTATTACCGTAAGGCATCACAATAATCATTGGTTCCGCTTTTCCCCGGGCAATCAGGTTATCGAGAATAAGATTGGCCCGTCCTACTTTATACCATGTTTCTTCAGTATCAGTGGTACCGCTGATCAGGTAAAGC
Organism: uncultured Bacteroidales bacterium; assembly: GCA_963719235.1. GTDB lineage: Bacteria > Bacteroidota > Bacteroidia > Bacteroidales > VadinHA17 > SR-FBR-E99. The sequence goes on along the minus strand of CAVRBS010000014.1, from coordinate 420,984 downwards.
ACCGGATATTTCCTGTCAGGATTGCTTTCGTACCCTGGCGGAGTATAAACAACCAGGGGCCTGTCGATCCCTTTCATGATTTCTGATTTGAACATGGTATAGGTGACAGTACCGTGCGGTACATCCTGCAGTGAATGGATCAGAGGGGTGTCACCGGGAATATCTACCAGGCTGGCCTTGAAAAACTCGTTAGGAAAGTATGCCGCATTCCCGGGGTCCATGACCTGGATGCCATCCACCAGGAAACTGTAAGGATAGATATCAGGTTTCACAGGACCTACTATAACGCTCCAGATGCCGACAGTGTCTTTTGTCATCGGCACCGGACCCTTTTCAAACTGGGCATTTAGCCTGACATCTTGGCTGACGGAGCCAGATAGCGGAATGTAACCGTTTTGTCAGGATTGACCTGGGGCGAGATTACCAGGGGACCCCTGGGGGTTGACCGCCTGCAAAACGGTAAAAGAAAGCATTGCCCATAAAAGCAATGGACGGAAGACATTTTTGTTATTCATCTGTTTGTAATTAATATTCTTATTTGACGAACAGCAGCGGAGCGAGTTCAAGGAGACTGCGCCGCCATGTCTGGAACTCATGGCGCGTATTCTCAGAAACAAATGATACTGCGTTGATGCCGGCATCCTTCAGGGCAGTGGCGGCGTTCGTTACGCCTGTGGGGTTTTCAAAGCTGCCGCAGCTCAGGAAAATGAGTTTGACCATCGACTTATCCTTGATATCTTCAGGTGCGTAAGTGCCGCCGCTGAGAAGAGCGTAATGCGAGAAGACATCTGGTCTGCCAGGGAAATTGTCTTGGTTTCCATTCCCCCCATTGAGAGACCAGCCATCGCACGGTGAGGCTGATCGGCCAGGGTACGGAAGTTATCATCAATGTAAGGGATCAGTTCGTCCAGCAGTACTGTCTGGAAGGGTTTTATATCGAAATTTCTGAGACCACCCATTTTAACATCGTTGGTCATTCCGTACGTCATCACGATGAGAAAGGGTTTTATTTTCCCTTCGGCGATCAGATTATCCATAATCAGATTAGCCCTGCCCTGGTTAGTCCATGCAGTCTCATCCTCGCCCCAGCCATGCTGAAGATACAGTACCGGATAGCGTTTCGATATTTCCTTGTCATAACCGGGAGGTGTATAAACGAAAGCGCGCCGGGAGATGTTTGTGCTTTTGGAGGGGAACAGGATTTGCTGTACTTTACCATGCGGCACATCCTTCAATGCGTAAAAATCCTGATCATGGGCAGGTATTTCAATACCGCTTTCCCAGCGGGTGGAACCATAGAAATTCAAAGTTCCGGGATCATTGAAAACACCACCGTCAATTGTCACGTGATAATAGTGGAAGCCTTCTTCCATTGGTCCGGCAGTCGTGCCGACCCATGAGGTGTCGGCAGCCTTTGTGAGGGGTGTTCCTCCCCTGGTCCGCCCAGTCCAAAACTTACAACAACACTTTGCGCCTCGGGCGCTTTGATGCGAAATCTTGCATAGCCCTGTGAATTCACCTGTGGATATTCCTGTCCGGGCTGGTTCAGGGTTGAGGGTTTGAAATCTTCGGTTATCGCCGGTTTGTCAGTCTGGGCTAAGCATAAGCCCCCGGTTATCAGCATTACCGCTAACACAATTAATTGTCTGTATTTCATTTGGTTACAATTTAAATTAAATACTGAAATTCACAATAAAGATATTTTTTCGGCCGGGGTAATAGTCCTTCCGCTGAAAAGTAAAACCGTAATGATCATTGTGGTAAGATATTAACTATTACCCTTTTGTATCTTGTCAGTGGCGGGTTTCCCTTATCGGTAACTTTAAGTATGAAATGTGTTGTCTCAGGTTTCTCTACCACCGGGGCCTTTATATATGGGATCCTGTACAGGTTTTCTGCCAGGCTGATGGGAATAATCTCCTTATATGATCCGGCTTCGGGATACTGGAACCAAAGGTAGCTGAGATTATTACCGTCAGGATCTGACGTACCACTGGCATCAAGCATAAATCCTTCACCCGATTTTACTGTAATCTGCCCCGGATGCCCCAATGCAGGCACGGGTGGATGATTGGCTTCCTGGTAAGGCTTGGTGCACCAGTCCATCCTGGCTGCAAAATCATTCTGAAAATCGTCCCTCCAGCGGAACAGGGTGGCCTTGTTGTCATTAAAGACAACGGTATCTTTCCTGACCGCCCGTCCGTATTCATTATATAAATAGGGAATATACCTGTCTGCAGCGTTGGTCCAGATCGCTCTTGGTTCGGGATCCACAGGCACACCACCTGTGAATCCTTTGGTATCCAGTGCCGAATAGTCAGGCTGATAAAATTCATAACGTCCACCCCATCCACCCCATTCAGGGTGTTCGTAATTATTCAGACCGTTGGGGATCAACGAAAGGAATGTGGGGGTGTCTCCTTCCATTCCATACGCAACATCAGGGTAGACAGCCCCCAGCGGGCCATGGTTCTGCTGGACATTTTGTGCAATCCATTTATTGCTTATCGTTTCGTTGTTCAATCCGGGGATCGCACTGTTTACAGCAGTCCATGTAGCACTTCCATAGCCTCCCGGACTGACAATATAAAACAGGCCGGGAAAGTTTTTCCTCATCCATATACCACTGTCATTCTGGTCCGAAATTGTATAGACCCGGAGCTTTTTTATCATCCTGGTGGCCTCTTCTTCAGATCTGCTCTGCCGGATTTTATACAATGCCTGAGCAAGGGTATTCGGGCCACCCCAGACACATATCCATAACGGACGGGCATCTTTTTCGTTCAGGATTTCAATAATCCAGTCCGACCCTGACAAATCTTTACCTTTTCCGACGCCTCCCATCCCGTATTCCGGCAAACCCTGCTTTACGATCTGCATCAGCGCATCAGCCTCAGGGAAGCCCGGTTCGTGCTTAACAAGGTTATCCTGAATTCTGCCGTAGGCCTGAATGACCCTCACAACCGATTTCAGGATCTACCTCTTTCTTCATGTGAACAGAGGTTGTCGCAATTATTCCTTTTATGTCAAGCACATTCGAGTATAAAAGCAGGCGGACAAGTGATTAGGTGTCGTCTGGTTCATTTTCGACGTCAGTCAGAATAATGACCCTGCTATTCTGTTCTTCCTGTGTCTGACCAATACATAGATTATAAACCAGAAACAACATAATTATCAATAAGGATATAGCTCTTTTCATATTAATCTCATTCAGGGTTGGTTTATTCATTGTCTGAAAGCAGGGAATGAATTCTAATAAGTGTAAAATTCACAATTATAAATTTAAGAAGTCTTTGCATTTTATGCAAATGATGACAAAAAATTAAAAGTTATAAAGAAATCAGGCTAAAAAGATTAGTTCAGGCGGGAATTTTAAAGAGTGATGTGTATCCCGGCGCTCCTGTCAGATCGTTTCCTGTTTTCTCGATATTGTATTTATATACCCGATTATCTTAGTGCTACATGTAACTAACATATTTACAATGCGACTCGTGGGGAGCGGAATAATAAGATATATTTCCCTCTTAACCGAGGTTTTTCCGGATTTTAGTAATTTCACACATCTATCCTGACAAATGAAGAATTCCTTTACACCCCTGTTCTGGCTTGTGCTGTTATTTTCAGAGATTCAGCCCCGCGGTCTACGCCAGTCCACCGCCTCAAGGAACGGATCACCTTGCAAGACACAGTTAAATCCGTACAAACAGCAAACAGGCAGCCTGTATATGTCACACAGCGGCTTACGACACAGCCACCTGACATTAACGGGAAGCTGGATGATGAGTGCTGGGAGAAAGGTACATGGGCCGGTAGACTGGCATCAGTTTATTCCGAACGAGGGAGCCGAACCCACATATCCAACAGAGATGAATATCCAGTATGACGATCATTATCTTATGTTGCTATGTGCAGCTTTCCATGGTCAACCTGACAAGATTCCGAGGATTCCTGGAAATTGTGATGAATTCAATGGCGACATGCTCTGCATTATGTTTGACAGTCATCCAACTACAAAACCGTATTTTGAATTCATGGATTCAGGATGGGTCAGAAGTGTACAGATCATTGATCTAATCCTATCAACTGGGATCACATACGGATGTCGTTGCAAGGGAAACAGGAACATTTGGAAGATTCAGCATGGTCGCTGAATTTGAAATACCGCTGAACCAGCTCAAGGATATCAATGAAATAGATCCAGGCACGGGGAAGTCACAACACCAGACGGAGTAGATTGCATTGTTCCCCGAGGAGAGAATTTTGAATAATATAATGAAAAACGGTCCCCGGATGCTTTATAATTTTGGTTAGCTGAGAGGCATCAATACTTTTTGAAAAGTCACGAAGGCAGAGAGATCATGTCTTTTGCTTTCCCGGGTCCGTGAGACCATGGAGAAGTGAAGGTTAATCTTTTCATGATCTGACGGGAAAGCGTGGCGAGGTAATGCAGGTCAGGCAATGTGAAATTTAGCATCTTCAGTATTTTTTACGATTGATCTGATTTTCAATCCCGATTGTACCAATAACAATCCGATCATCTGGAATTAATCTTACTGCTTTCGAGACGGATCACGAAGAAAAAAAACGGCTCGTCTTCCATGGAGGGACTCGCAGATCTTCTCATTATAAATCCCATGATCAAAGCCGCTCCCATTCTAGATGCATCGGCGAGATGGTCCCCTCCTTGATTCTTGTAGATAAATGACTTTACATCGTCAAGTCTCTGGATAAAATGATGATCCCTCAGCCGCACTAAATTCAGCGGGAGAAACCTCAAACGGATGATCCATCGGCATAATCAAAGCTCTACAGCTAATGAAGTTAGGGGGTTAAGAAATCTGCAAAGGGCGCAGGAACGAGACAAAACAGGTTGAACGTCTGACCAGCTATACTGTAGCGGTTATCAAGAAGCAGATGCTGCAACAACTTCTGGGGAGGCATGACGACCTTAGTCTCGAGATCTAACGATGATCCGGATCCTGGATTCCCTCTTAAGATGTCTTAGGAGGTCTTGATGCGTCCTGGATCACTGGCATGGCAAGGAAATACTACATTGATGCATGCCCGATCGGGAGAAGATCAACGGCAGCAACGGCAAGCGATTACTGCCCTGGAGGAATCTCTGTCCGGTATGATCAGCGTCCGGACGCCGGAGTACCTGGGAGATGACGCTACACTGAGATAACTGGAGGTTCTGGAGGAAAAATCAAACACTCGGAAGATTACACAAAGAACACTGGAAATACTCAACCAGCCTTACTTTGCTGTCCCCGGGCTTGAGTTGAATGACCTCGGATATATGTCATTTGCAGATGAAATCAAATGATAATATTATTACATACCAGATGACCTAAACGGTTTTCAGTATTCCGCTCATACAGCATCGATTTTAACCAGTTCAATACATGGAACTTTAACGGAACTTACCTTGGTTCCGGAGGAAAGCTCTCTTTCTACTCGGAATTTAAAACAACTGGATTTTCAGCAATGATTTCGTTTACCCGACAGGTCAACTGACACCAGTTTCTCAGGGGTGGCCCTCAGATGGAGCTGCCCTTCACGATTACAGAATCGGGTCATTTATCAACTGACCAGTCAAAAAGTTATCTTTTATCTCAGTTACGGTTATCAGGGCAGAGGCAATAATTCCGGCACCATTATTCTGTCGAACCGGGAATTTCTGTAGACCGTTCCCGGGTCTGAGGATCGGGTTCAGCGCCAATATAATGCAAAACCATGATCTGCTTCAATATATCACCACCCTGGATTATAATTCTTCAGATCGCTACATCTTTGGAACAATCAATCAGAAGACTGTCGGTCTCACCTTCAGGGCAGATCTTAACATCACTCCCGAGTTTTCAATTCAGTATTATGGCAGTCCGTTTGTCTCCCGCGGCAGCTATTCAGAATTCAAATACATTGTGGACCCCGAAGCTAAGGAATTCAATGACAGGTTCATTATCTATGAAAATACACAGATGTCCGACGGACAATACCTGCTTGACGAGAATGGCGATATGACCGCGGATTATTATATTGACAATCCGGATTTCAATTTCCATCAATTCCGGCCAAATCTTGTAGCTAAATGGGAATATCGCCTCGGATCATCTGTCTACCTGGTATGGTCAAGTGACAGGACAGGAAATCGAGTTCATCCCAGGCCTCATATGGAAATCACTGAATTCAGCTGTTTGAACTGTTTTCACATAATCTGTTCCTGTTGAAGTTCAGTTATTGGTTCACATTATGATACGGCCAGACCGGAGAATATCACTATTTTAAAGGAATCCGGAGCTGCGTAACTGAGTGTGCAGGGAAACTGTATTTAATGGTATTGCCCTTGAATTTAATGTCGCTGGTGACTGTGTTTACAGGTTCCTGAGCCTGGGATTACCCGGTATCCGGTATTTTCCGTTTACCTGTTTACTTTAGCACTCCCGGCAAAATCGCCGCTCTGCAGAACTATATCTGCTGTGATGGCATTTGCCTCATGCCTGTTGACTACGTTTACCACCAGCATTTGGCTGAATCATTCAGCACAGCAGTGACATCAAGATAAGGTATCTCTTTAAATACATCATTACTGTATTTTTCACACTTGTATAAACATCGAGAGCTGTCCCGTGGCAATTATTGGAGAACAGGTAGAATGCATGGAATAATGCATTCTTGAAATCACCATCCGGGGAATTTCCCGCAAGGCTTGACAGCATGGTGATATTAGCCATTTTAACTATATCGGCATGCCTGATGAAGGAGTTCAGATGCTGTGCCCAATTAATGACGATGTAATGCTGTTGCTGAATCCGCCGCCCATTCATCGAATGAAATATATACTGGCCTTTTCGATTCGGATTTCAGCATCGCCTTTCTCAATCAGTGCCTGCACCATCTCTGTCTTCTTATCTATATCAAGGCCCAGGCACATCATTGCCGAGTCTCCTGTCGCCCTGTGTGAGGCTTCGGTTGCATATCTGTGTACCGACAGGTAATCAATGCTCCCGCCATATGGGTCAACACATAATCATTCCAGTCCATCCAGCTGTTGTCGCGGCTTGTAATTTGAGGCACCGGAGCAATGAGCTTGATATTCTTGTCAACCAGCTGCATCAGTTTACCTGCCTCCAGGGCGAACTCGACATAGTCTTCAGCACTTTTTTGACCCATTTGCCATGGTCCGTCGATCTCATTTCCCAGACCCCAGTATTTACATTAAATGGTTTTTCATTCCCATACTTCCTCCTGAGATCTGAATAATATGTTCCTTTTTCAACATTACAATATTCCACCCAATGCCTTGCATCGTCAAGAGTGCCTGTCCCGGCATTTATGCAAATGAAGTTCTCAGATCCGATAAGGCTGCAGAGCTTGGCATATTCATCAGTTCCCATATGGTTGGTCTCCACCTGGTTCCACGCAAGATCAAGCCTTGCCGGGCGTAGTTCCTTCGGGCCGATGCCATCCTCCCAGTTATATCCTGACACATAATTTCCACCCGGCCATCTGACAACCGGTATCTTCAGCTCGCTGATCAGCTGGAGAAAATCTTTCCTGAAACCGTTGTCATCTGCAAAAGAAGATTTAGGATCATATATGCTGCCATATACTACAGTACGTATAGGTTCAACAAAAGCGCCATAGATATTCGGATCAACCGTCCCTATCCTGCGGTCAAAATCAATTTTAATCACAGCTGGTTCCTGTGACATAAGATTCCGGAAACAAAACCGCAAATGATCATGCAACTGAGTAAAACTTGTAATTTTCATATCATTATAAGTATGCTGAAATTTAATAATTTTGATTTTTGAGTAATAAATTGTGGAGATTTCCTTCAATTTTTTGTGTGAATTTTAATAATAGTGATAAAATCCGAACCTGAGAGAAAAACTGTTTTTCCGGAGGTTTCATGTCTGGTGAATTTGTTTCGAATAAGATTTTTTTCTTTCCTTTTGGTTTACTTGAAGGCATTCAGCCACCAGAATTAATATTTTTAAAACTCTGCATTTTATGAAAAAGGCGTATATATTTTTCGTGCTCATCCTGGCTTCCTGTTCAGGAGAAATAGTCGAAAAAGAAAAAACTTTCTGCAATCCTCTTGATCTTAATTACCGGTTCCAGTTCACCGACAGCACATCGTACCGGGAAGCTGCTGATCCGACAATGATAAGGTACAGTGACAAATATATTCTGTTCGTATCGCACAGCGGCGGATACTGGTATTCGGACGATTTGCTGGGATGGGACTATCTTCCTGTCAAATCACTGCCTATCGAGGACTATGCTCCGGATGCGATAGCAATAAATGACACAGTGTATTTTTCTGCGTCAGCGATGGTCAGGAAACCATTCTATTACACTACCGATCGTTCCGGATAACTGGACAGCCATGAGTGACACTCTGCCGTTTGCAGTGTGGGATCCGCATTTCTTCCTCGATGATGACGGACAAAGATATCTCTACTGGGGATGTTCAAATTTCCTTCCTGTCTATGGGGTACGGCTCAATTCAAAAATGCAGGCTGTTACTGAACCCGAAATATTGATTGAACATAATCCGGACAAGTACGGCTGGGAAGTGCCGGGGGAACAAAATGAGCTGACAAGGAATGGATGGAATGAAGGAGCCTGGATGACAAAATACAACAACCGGTATTACCTGCAGTACGCTGCACCCGGAACAGAATTTAAAACTTATGCTGACGGTGTTTATACTTCCGATTCACCTCTGGGGCCGTTTGAATATGAAACCTACAGCCCTTTTTCCTATAAACCGGGAGGCTTTGCCGGAGGGGCCGGACACAGTTCAACATTCCAGGACAATTACGGAAATTACTGGCATATATCCACAATGTCTATTTCTATACGTCATATGTTCGAACGCCGTCTCGGATTGTTCCCGGCAGCCTTCGACAAGGATGGTGTGCTGAGAACTTTTACGGCTTTTGGAGATTATCCGACTATTATGCCTGACCGTAAGATCGATTTTGAAAAAGAAAGTCTTTTTAAAGGATGGATGCTTCTTTCCTATAAAAAGAATGCGGAAGCATCATCTGCCATGGAAACTATCCGGTAAAAAATGCCTTTGATGAAGATATAAGAACATGGTGGTCGGCCAGTACAGGTGAATCGGGAGAATGGCTCAGCGTTGAACTGGATGACAACTCAACTGTAAATGCAATCCAGGTAAACTTCGCTGATAATGAGTCAAATCTTAAACCTGACAGCGAAAACATCATCTATTGTTATCGTATTCTTGCTTCAGATGACAGGAAATCATGGGATGTTATTGCTGATAAGAGCAATAATACTGCTGATGCCTGTCATGACTATATAGAACTCGAAATGCCTGTTAAAGCGAAATATATTAAAATTGAAAATGTCAAGGTTCCTGATGGTAAGTTTTCCATTTATGATCTGAGAATATTTGGCAGCAGAGAAGGTAAGGTACCTGCAACTGTTAATGATTTCACGGTAATCAGGGAAGATGCCGATACAAGAAAAGCAGGACTGGAATGGCCGAAGGACGAAAATGCCACTGGTTTCATTATAAACTATGGTATTGATAAAAACAAGCTATATTCTTCAGTAATGGTCTATGGTACCAGTTCTCTGATGCTGACTGGCCTGAACAAAGATGTAACATACTATTTCAGTATAGACGCTTTTAATGAATCAGGGATTGCAGCGGGCACAAAAGTCATAATGAGCATGAATAGTCGCCATCTCAATTAATGATAAAGGTGCTGCACTGTCCCTGCCCTGCAGCCAGGCTCCTAGAAAAGCCCTCGATTAATCGGGGAGATCTTTATTAATGCTCAGCCCTGTTTCTCTTTTTAAAATATTCTCTCAATTATAAAAATTGCTTTGCAATCGGTTGCATTTTTCATAAAGTTTATTATATTTACAATGTCGTAGATATTTTTTCAGGGTAATATCGAAGGGTTTTGTTTGAAAATATGGCGGAGAATCAGGCTGTTCTGAGTTTTACCTGGTTCCCTGCCCCGTGCTGAAGGAACTTTATTGCTGTTTAACCGGACATAATAATAATTTCAGAATAGTATCAGACAAATTAACACTTATGAGAACAAGCGACAATTCTTCGTGAAAAAAGAAACCTCTTCCCGAAATTCTAAAGTATGAGAAAATGATCGCCGATCATTCGCTCAATTAACAACCGAGAATTTAAACCTTAAAACTCAAATCTTATGATTAAAAATCCTTCCAGCCTGAGTATTCCGACGAGGAAATACTTCGGAAAACTACTTTTGAGCTTCATGCTCATGGCAGTGCTGATACTGGTGCAATCCGGTCTGGCATTTGCCTCAGGATCCGTCCCTGACGGATCGAACATGGTACAACAGAGAGTTGTATCAGGTGTTGTTACGGACATTGACGGTAATTCGTTACCGTTGTAAGTATCCAGGAAAAAGGTACCACTAACGGTGTTTTATCCGACGCCTCCGGCGCGTATAGGATTAACCTGACCACTGCTGATCCTGTACTGGTTTTCTCTTTTGTGGGGTATGCTCCGCAGGAGGTGGCAGTAGGTACCCGGAGCGTTGTAAATGTTACAATGGCTCTGAGTGAGACAGGTCTTGAAGAAATAGTGGTTGTGGGATATGGTACCCAGCGGAAAGAATCTGTAACCGGTTCAGTTGCTTCAATGAGGGGAGATGAGATGCGCGATGTGCCATCGGCCAATATCACCACGGCCCTGCAGGGACGTATAGCAGGGGTGGATATGGAGCAAACTTCAACCAAACCGGGTGCCACAATGCAAATTCGCGTTCGCGGTACACGTTCGCTGAATGCCAGCAATGATCCGCTGGTGGTGCTCGACGGTATCCCCTTTGGAGGGTCTATCGGCGACATCAACCCCAGCTCCATCAAGAGCATTGATATCCTTAAAGATGCCTCAGCTACAGCCATTTACGGCTCGCGCGGCGCTAACGGTGTTATACTGATAACAACCAACAAAGGGCAAACCGGACAAAAAGCACAGTTTACCTACAACGGATATACAGGATTGAAACAAGTCTTTGCTCCATACCCCATGATGGACGGACCGGAATTTGTTGCTCTTCGCGCAGCACGAGGCCAGTACACAAACGGGGTGGATGAATCCGATGATGTAAATACCGATTGGCAGGACTTATTTTATAAAAACGGTATGGTAACAAGCCACAATTTAGGCGTTTCGGGTGGTACCCAAAAGGGCAGCTACAGCTTCAGTACGGGCTACTACCGCGATGAAGCCGTATTGCCAGGACAGAACTACAGCCGTTTTTCGATAAGTGGTTCTCTTGACCAGGAAATAGGCAAATATTTCCGTTTTGGCTTCATCACAAACAACAACTATTCCATTAATCAGGGTAATAACCTGGGGATTTACGGTAGCATAAGCAGCTCTCCTATTGCTGACCCGTATAACGAGGATGGCACGTTTAAAAGAACCGTAAAGATGCCATTGGATGAAAACTGGGTGTATACAAGAGAAACTATAGACGCCCTGGGTGATAAATGGATAGACCAGACCAAAGCGTATGGCTCCTACAACACACTGTTTGGTGAGGTAAAAATCCCAGGCATAGAGGGCTTAAAGTATCGCGCCAATGTTGGCCTGAACTTCCGCATGACCAACAGTGGCAACTACACAGGAGAGGGTGTATTCAGTTCCACACCTACTACCGTTTCAACTGCTTCTGTCACTAACTCACTTGGCACCGGCTGGGCAATTGAAAACCTGCTGTCCTACGACCGCACCTTTGCCCAGAAGCATCAGGTGAATGCAGTAGCGTTGTACTCTGCCGAGCAATATCATGTACAACAGCTCAAATGTTGCGGCAAAGGATATTCCTGCCGATGCATTCCAATTCTACAACCTGGGACGGGCTGCCGGCGAAATTACTGTTAACCCTGATTACCAGAACTATTATACAGACCGGCCTGATGTCGTGGATGGGACGAGTAATGTACTCATACGACAACCGCTATATGCTGTCGGCTACCATCCGCTCTGACGGATCATCAAGACTGGCTGAAGGACATAAGTGGCATACCTATCCTGCCGTATCGGCCGGATGGAGTATTGGCAACGAATCGTTTATGAGTAATGTCACCTGGGTAGATTTGCTGAAGCTCCGTGTGGGTTATGGGCAAACCTCCAATCAGGCCATTGACCCCTATGCTACGCTTGGACGTTTAAGCTCCAGACCTTACAACTTTGGCACTGCCTACTCCACCGGGTTTTATGTATCCCAGCTGCCCAACGAAAATTTGGGATGGGAGTATTCTGTCACATATAACTTCGGTCTGGACTTCGCTGTCCTGAATAATCGCCTGTCCGGTACCATAGAGTACTATGTAACGAATACCAAAGATCTCCTGCTGAGTGTTAATCTGCCCCCCACGTCCGGTGTGAGCAGCTACTGGTCAAATGTAGGGGAAACCCAAAACAAAGGCATGGAATTTTCGCTCAACGGCGTGATAGTAGATAGCCCCAGCGGCTTTACATGGGATGCTCGGCATCAACCTGTATGCCAACCGTAACGAGCTGACAGCGCTTGCTTCGGGACAAACAAGGGATGAATTCAACTGGTGGTTTGTAGGCTACCCCATTGATGTAGTCTTCGACAACGAGAAAATAGGACTATGGCAGGAGGGAGATCCGTATCTGTCTATCCTGGAACCGGGCGGAAATGTGGGTATGATCAAGGTCAAATATGTCGGCGATTACAATGAGGATGGTTCTCCGGTAAGAAAAATCGGACCCGAAGACCGTCAAATCATGAGCCTGGAACCCAATTTTCAGGGTGGCTTCAACACCACTGTAGCCTACAAAGGACTTTACCTGACGGCTGTCGGCGCCTTTAGGAGCGGTGGTACACTCATCAGCACCCTCTACGGAGGGAGTGGCTACCTCAACCTGATGACCGGACGAAGGGGGAACGTAAAGGTGGACTACTGGACACCTGAGAACACCGACGCCAAATATCCAAACCCGGCCGGCGTATTAAGCGGCGACAATCCAAAATATGCCAATACCCTGGCTCTTTTCGATGCATCGTACCTGAAGATACGCACACTGTCACTGGGGTATAACTTCGACAATATCAGCGGGATTAAAAATGCAGGTATTGGCAGACTGCGGCTTTATGTCACTGTACAGAACCCGTTTGTATTGTTTTCGCCCTACAACAAAGAATCAGGTATGGATCCCGAAACCAACTCATACGGTAACGAAAATGCGGCAGTAGCATATTCTGCCAACCTGAGACGTCTGCTGACAATTGGAACGAACACTCCGTCAACTCGCAACTACTTGATTGGTCTTGATTTGGCATTTTAAAAAAGAAGAATGATGAAAAGTATATATATAAAAACTTGTATAGGAACAGCCGCATTGATGTTGTTCCTGGCAGCGTGCACTGATATTTTGGAAGAACAGCCGCGCAGTATTTATGAACCCGGTTATTTCAAAACCGAAAAAGGTGTTATGGGAGGATTGACTGCGATGTACGCCCACCTGCGCTACATATACGGACAAGCCTACTACTACAACGCCTGCCAAACCGGTACCGATGAAGCAACATACGCTCAGAGTGCCGATGGAAACTTTAAGGACCATGACCTTTCCGGCGTGGGAACGATTTCTGCCTCCACCAGTCGTTCTGATGTATTATGGGGAGCCGCATTCTCCAACATCAATACCGCCAGCGGTGTTATTGAAAATGCTGCCGCAGTAGGTACCATTCCGGATGCGCTGATTGCTGAAGCCAGATTTTTTCGCGCATTCGACTACTTCCAGCTGGTACAGACTTTCGGCGGGGTGCCTTTGGATATGGGCTCAGGGGAGCTGAAGTTCAACACAACCCCCGTGAGAACCTCTGTGCGCAACACCGTGCCGGAGGTCTATACCAAAGCCATATTCCCGGACCTCCTGACAGCGGTAAACGATTTGCCGGATGTAGGACGTGTAACCGGCGGTGCAACCAAAACGCTTGCCCGCCTGTACCTGGCAAAGGCTTACCTGACATACGCATGGTGGCTCCAAAACCCAAACAACATTCCCACCTATCCGGAGACTCCCCGGACTGATCCTGACGGACATAATGCTGCCTGGTATTTTCAGGAGGCATACAATGTGGCAACAACCGCCATTGATAATCCGGGTCCTTTCGGCTTAATGGCAACATACTATGATGTTAACCTGGCGCAGAACGACCGCAACAAGGAAATACTGCTGTATGCTGACCACACTGAGAAAAGCGAATTTTATAACGCAGGAAGCCTTACTTATGGCAGTGGCGGAGCTCCGGATAACTTTGCCGTCTGGATGATGACCTGGAACTATACAGTCATCAGAAGTTCCGGAGTAAGTTCTGTTCAGCGCGAAGCATCACAGCACCTGGGCCGTCCGTGGACACGTATGGCCCCACCTATCGGCGTAATTCAAAACACCTTTGCCGACAAAACCAATGATTCCCGGTACGACGGCACATTTACAACCGTTTACCGTGGCAACTGGCCTAAAGGTGGCACCGCTGGTGCATCTTTGGTAATGCAAACGGTCTGACTGTTGTACCTGGTGATGCAGTACTGACTTTCCTGAACGATGAGGATCCAGCTATTGTTTACGCTACTGCAAATGCTAATATCGGTGCAGGTGTATTACCCGGAAGAGCTGATTTTGTTATAGGACCAAGCGGCATAAGCAGGGTAACATATCCGGGGCTATGGAAACTTGGTATCTACCGCACTGATAATGGCACCGGATTGGGACAACCTAATGCCGGCTATACCCGTCCTTTCAACATTGCCAAATTCTCGGAGTTTTACCTGGTAGCTGCCGAAGCAGCTGTGAAAGGCGCAACTACACAAGCCGGTAAAACCGCTTATGATCTGGTTAATGTTCTTCGTGCACGTGCAGGGAAATGGCGCTGGGACAACAAGGGAATGTAGCCAAAGTAGCAGACAACAGTGCTGCTATGATCGCTGCCACACCGGCAACTATTACCATTGACTATATCCTTGCAGAACGTTCGCGTGAATTTTTTGGCGAAGGTTATCGCTGGTTCGATCTGGTACGTACGCAAACATGGGCAACTATTGCACATACATACGAAATTTGCGGACCCGCCTATGGAGACCATACTCCGGTACTGGTTACGCGCACCATTGATCCGTATCTCTATCTGCGTCCAATTCCACAAGGCCAGCTTGATGGCATGGAAATGACCGCCGAAGAAAAAGCTGCTTATCAGAACCCGGGATATTAGTCCGATGAAATGGCAGTATTGTGTTTGCCACGGATAATGAAAAGTTTGTTTTCAAAGAATAGTGAGTTTTAATAATTAGGATTGATTTAGGGTAAAGTGTCCGTGGAGAAGAGCTCCACGGACACTTAATCCCTTATTTAAACGTATTAACTTTATCCTATTTCCGTTCCTTAGACTATGTGCCGCGGAAGGCTTATTTCACCGTTATAAACTTCTGGTATGACTGACCTTCTTGAAAAACTATCAGTATGTGTGGAGTTTGGCAAAATCGACATCAAATCACCATATCCTCCCGCCATGAAGGACCAGATGGGTGCTTTTGAGCTTACAAAGAGCGCTCTTGAAGAAGGCATCAGTCCGTCAGAGATTCTTGAGGAGGCACTCATTCCCGCCATGTCAAGGGTAGGGCAGAAGTTCAGCAGGAATGAGATATTTGTTCCGCAGATGCTAATGGCTGCCAAGGCAATGAGCAGCTCCATGGTGCATCTCAAGCCTTACTACCTGAATGGCCAGGCAAAGAGGAGGGGTGTTTTTATTATCGGGACAGTTACAGGTGACCTTCACGATATCGGGAAAAACCTTGTTGCCATGATGATAGAGGGTGCCGGGTGGGAGATAATTGACCTCGGCGTCGATGTGAGTTCTGATAAATTCATGCAGGCTGCTGACAAGCACCCGGGTGCCGTCATAGGATTATCTGCCCTGCTGACGACCACGATGGAAAATATGAGGAAAACAGTCACCTCCCTGAGATCAAAGAATCCGGCACAGAAGATCCTTATCGGAGGAGCACCTGTAACAGCTGAATTCTGCAATAAGATTGGAGCCGACTTCTATTCCCCGGATCCGCAGGGAGCAGTCGAATATCTTAAGACTCTTGCTTAGGATAGATCAAAATTTTGTTATTTTACCACAACTTGTCCCGGCTTGTCGGGAGAGTAACACAGAGTTATGAGTTACACAGTTTTATTGTTATAATAATAAAAACAGTACTCTGTATTAACTCCTTGTGAATTCTGTGGTTAAACAAAATACAATAGATGAAAACAATTCTTTCCGGCCGATCAAGGGAAGTTGTGATTGATACCGCGGGACCGATTGTTATAATTGGAGAATGTATCAACCCGACGAGGCGAAAGAAACTGGTCTCCACTCTCCAGGAAAAAAATTTTGAATACATGCTCTCCCTGGCGAAGTCACAGATTGATGCCATGGCTGACGTCCTCGATGTGAATGTGGGCTTTCCGGGTGTTGTGGATGAAGAACTGTTGCCCGAGGCAGTCATCGCACTGCAGGATAATTTTGACATTCCATTGTGTCTGGACTCACCAAACCCGAGGGCAATAGAAGCAGCCCTGAAGGTAGCAAAAGGCAAATGCCTCATCAATTCGGTGAATGCCGAGGAAGAATCGCTGCAGAGACTTCTGCCCATTGCCAGGGAATACGGCGCAGCCATTATCGGACTTGTTCTTGATGACGACGGAATTACAAACGACCCGGAGAAAAGACTGAAAATAGCTGAGAAGATAATTAACCGGGCTGTTCAGGCAGGGATAAAGGAGGAGGATGTGATCATTGACCCGATGGCTATGGCTGTCAGCGCTGACCCGAACGCATGCAGGGTGACTCTGGAAACCATCAGGCTGGTGCATGACAAGCTTGGACATAACATCACGCAGGGAGCCAGCAATATCTCCTTCGGGCTTCCCCACCGCGAGAATATCAACAGCGCCTATATGGCAATGTCTATCATGTACGGACTTACATGCCCCATAGCAAATCCCGAGAAGATTACAGGTATTGTGCGTGCAGCCGACCTCGTTCTGGGCAGGGATGATTATGCCGTCAGATTCATTGAACACTATCAAAGCACCATACTCCCCTGAACAGATTTACATATACGTTCAGAGAGCTGCTCCCCGGCGCTGATGCCCTGGAGAAGACGATGGGATACCAGTCGGGTACAGCCCCGAGCCCGTCACCATTCTTATTAACGAAATCACCGAAGAGCTTTTACCGCTTGGTGACATCAAGGCTGAGTATATAATTTTCCCTGGAATTAGTTTAAACCGTGAGGAGAAATCCCTGCAGATTGAAGGTGTCACATTCGATATCAAGCCGATTATTTACCGCCAGATGAAAGAAGCCGACGAGGCTGCCCTCTTTATCTGCACTGCCGGGCTGGTTATCGGGGAGATGAGCCGTAACAGCATGAAGGGCGGCGACCTGTTGAAAGGTTATGTTTATGATGTCATCGGCTCGGAGGTTGTTGAGGCTGCAGCTGACAGGATGCAGGAGGAACTGCGCAAAAGCATGGCTGCTCCGCGGGAAAGGATTACCAACCGTTTCAGCCCGGGTTACTGCGGCTGGGATGTGGCCGAACAGCATCAGCTGTTCAGCTTCTTCAAGGACAATTTCTGCGGGATCACCCTTACCGAATCAGCCCTAATGAACCCGGTCAAGTCAGTCAGCGGGGTCATTGGCATCGGGAAGATGTCCGGTTTACACCATATCAATGTAAGCTCTGCGAGGACAAGAACTGTATCTATCGGAAGAAAAGTCATAGGGTCTGAAGGTCTGAGGTTCAAGGTCTGGCGGTCTTGCGGTCATGCGATCTTGCAATTATGCAATCTTGCGTTCATGCAATCTTAATTTTCACTCACAATATTGCCTATTGCCTACTGCCTACTGCCTATATTACCTTGCCATTTCCTGCCTCCTTGCACACGCTTTATCTGTCAGTCGGAACGGTGCGGCGGGCAGTCCTTCGCGGTTATACAGGTTTGCTCCTTCCGGATTATCAGCCCAGGCATATCTCACCGCCACAGGCTTCTTGATCATTTGCTCCTGACAATTACCCTGTCTCCCTTATCCTTGCCTTTGCCCATACGAACTTCTTATCTGCACCGGCAATTGCAAACTGCTTAAGATTTCCGCCTCCTTTTACAATAAGTCCTGAACCGGTATTGTCAAATGTTATGATAATTTTCCGTCTTTTAATTTCCATCGACTTATATGTCGGTCCGGAATAAACCACGTCATTCTCTCCGTAGGCTACTTTCCTGGCTGCCAGAGCCAGCCTTGCCCCAACGTCCTTCTTGTTCAGCGGGTGGATGTCATTCCATTCACCGACGTCAATGGTCACAGCCATCCCCGTTGCCGGCAACTTCAGCGCTTCCGTCTGGGCTTCCCTGAAAAGAGCCCAGCTGCTTTCCGATGGTTTGCTCTTTGCTTCCATGAAGTTTGGAAGCTGTACCAGGATAAACGGAATGTCACCCTGACCGAAGTTCTGCCTCCAGTCCCTGATAAGTGCCGGCAGGAGGGTCCGGTATTCATCAGGTCTCCCGGCATTTGATTCACCCTGGTACCAGAGGATGCCTTTCATACTGTAGTTCAGCAAGGGTGCCAGCATGGCATTATAAAGTCCTCCGGGCTTGTATCCGAGGAAAGTCTGGCCTCTCAGCGGAGGCATGACCGCACCAACCTTGTATTTCCACTCACCCTCCAGGCTGGTTGTGAAGCCGCCTGCAGACAGATCATATGGTTTGTCCGGCACGAACCCGCCGTCACCGATATTGCTTATCACCCTTACGGACAAAATATTGCTTCCTTCCTTCAGTATTCCGGCCGGAATAGTATACCGTCTCGGAGGGTACTGGTAAGATACGGTACCGATGAATATTCCGTTCAGAAATGCAGAATCGGCATCAACGATCCTGCCCAGGTTGAGGGTGCCGGGCTGACCTGCCGCTGATGCCGGGACGATGATCTCTTTCCTGAACCAGACAGCACCGTTGATACCTTTCAGCTCAGTGGCCGACCAGAATCCGGGAATTGTCGTTGTTTTCCAGTCATCTGTATTCATTGCCGGATCGTGCCACTTCATCCCGGGAGTTTTGTACCTTCATCGGCCTGCTGAAGTTGTCTGTACCATTCCTGGATTCTTTTCTGGTCGCTGCAGCGATGGCTTTTATCAGCGAGTCCGACTTCCATTGCTGAAGCTCACTGTAATGGACCGGGAAATTCTTTCAGGCTCTCCTCACTGATCCATGCTTCGGCCGGTGATCCGCCAAAAGCTGAAGTGAGCAGTCCGACAGGTACTTTATAGGTCTCGTACAATTCTCTGGCAAAGAACCATGCGGCAGCAGAAAAGTCAAGCACAGTCTCAGGATCTGCAGCTTTCCAGCTGCCTGATGCCAGATCCTTCTGCGGCTCTTTGAAGACGTAGTTCTTCGGCACAATGAATGACCTGATATAATTATTCGCGGATGCAGCTATTTCTGCTTCATATAGCGGCCGGACCCTTCTGACGGGCAGCTCCATGTTCGACTGCCCCGAGCAGAGCCATACGTCACCAATCAGGATGTCGGAAACAGTAATTGAATTGCCTGCTTCAATCTTCATGGTGTAAGGTCCTCCAGGTTTCAGTCCTGAAGCAATACCATCCATTCTCCGGAGGTGTCAGCGGTTGCCTGATACTTATGGTCAATGAAGTTTACCGTGACCTTTTCGCCGGGGGCAGCCCAGCCCCAGATTTTCACACTGTCACCGTGCTGCAGCACCATGCCGTCGCTGATCAGCTTGCGGCAGTCTTACCTGGCCGTTCGCATCAATCGAAAAGAGTAATACCAGGCAGATTAGCAATAAATTACTTGTTCTTGATCTCATGTCTATTGTCTAAAGTCTGAAAGTCCAAAGTCTAAAGTCTGAAGGTCTGTCGCTGTGCTCCGTCGTGCGGTCATGCGACCCTGCAGTCTAATAGCTTGATTCTTAACTCTTAATTCTTAATTCTTAACTCTTAATTCATTCCACTATTGCCTACTGCCTACTGCCTATTGCCTGAAGAAGCTCTCCGGAGGTCCCAGATAAGATGGTCTTACTCCCCCCGTATTCACTACGATCTTTTCAAGTACGATACCGGGATCTATCATCCATATTTTAAGTGTGTGATAGCCGGCCTCGCTGACTGAAAGTTCTGCCATAACGTACCGGGTATTATCCATTACGGTCTTTTCCCACTCCCTGTTGCCGTTCTGTGCGTTGAATTCTTTCGGCACAACAGTTATAATCTGGGGAGCCTCATCATCGAATGATATTCCTATTTTAAAATCCCTGTCCGGAAGGAAATTCAAAGAGGGTGAGAGGTGCAACACGGTTTCAAACTCACCTGTCGAAAAGAGGTACATCTGATATTCGAGACAGGGAGAATCTTTACCCGGTATTGCCGGAGCGCATCCGTCACAGCTGTTGCGCGCATGGCTGAAAGTGTGCGGCCATAACCTTCGATCCGTTCCCAGTATCTCTCTGCTATATTTTTCAAACCCGTATAATGTTCCGCTTCGATCGAAACACATCCTTCAGCCTCAACAAATCCTTTCAGAGTGGCGGCCTGGGGTACAGCAGGATTGAATGCAGAGAGGGCTACTGTCACCTCACTGCCTGCCCCGCGAACGGTTATGGCGCCCTCATGTGTGCCATAGGTAAGCATATCCCAATCTACCCGGATGCCAATCCGTTGCTCACCTGTGACAATGCCTCCGGTGTGGCTCAGGATTATCCATGGATTATCTGCCGTCACCGAGTATTCAAAGGGCTCCGTGCCTTTGTTAAACACCTCTATGTAACGTTCCTGCCTGTTGAAAATATCAAACTGCGGCAGGGAAGGAGGTGTTTTCTCTCCCGGCCAGGACTTGTCTGAGCCTTCGACAGCCACTCCCATTGAGGCAACCTCAGGCACTTCTGTGCGGCTGAGCTTTATCGCTCTCAGGCTGTTGAACGGAGGGTCAGCCCAGTTTGTGTATCCCAGATGTGCCTGGTCCATGAAGTGGTTCCATTTTCCTCCGGCAAAAGTGCGGTTATAGTAGCCCATCAGGGCTGTGTCAGCCTGAAAAAGGGCCTCGGTTCTTTCGGCCATCTCATTTGTAAGCGACCTTCCCTGTGATGCGTAGAGTGCATTCTTTCCTGCAGTGACATACAGTTCATTGACCAGTGCGCAGGCTTTTACGGGGAAGAGCACCAGGTCGTAGAAAGCGTCATGCATCTCCTCCGGCAGCTCCTTCTGTATTTCCTCCGCCCTGGCGGCGAGAGCATTATATTCATTAACGACCCACTCCGCCTCACGGTAGTCAGTCAGGCTGTAGGTGAACGGGCTCAGCAGCTCAGGCTTGCGGCGGCCGTTGAATTTGGTATACTGTGAGATGATATCAGCAATCTCATCGGCATGATCAGGTCCGAACTCGCGGGCACACCATCGTCTTGTATATTCATGGAGATCATCGCTGTCATGTGCTTTCGTATCCCAGGCGAGTGAAAGAAAATACTCCATGGGGAATTCATATCCCTTGAAGTGACCGACATTGACGATCCAGATCCGGTCAGCGCCGTACTGTTTTGCCAGCGACATCTGGTCCCAGATCTTCGGGATGGGGTTGGTGTTGATCCACTGGTAGCTGCGGGGACCGCCATGGTAGTCGAAGTGATAGTAGACGCCTGCACCGCCGCTGCGCTGGCGCTCTTCGGCTGTGGCAGTCTCCGGACGTTACCCCAGTTATCCTCCGCCCACAGCAGGGTGACGTCATCAGGGACCCGCATGCCCTCGTTGTAATAATCCAGAACCTCCTTGTAGAGGCACCAGAGCTGAGGCACTTTGGTCACATCCGGGTTCAGCTCTTCGGCAATCAGCCGGCGCTGAACGTCAACGATCTTTTCCAGCATCGCAATGTTCGCTTCAGGGCCCCCCGGACCCATCTCAGTGTCATCGGCACCACGCAGACCAATTGTGAGTATGCTCTCATAATCCTTGTTGCGCACGATACCCTCGCGCCAGAATTTTATCAGGGTGTCAGCATGGCTGGTCCAGCTCCAGCTGCCGAGTGTCTTCTGATACCGGCGGTCCCACTCTTTCTGCGCCCGCAGCATCGGCTCCTGGTGGGTGGTGCCCATGACGATGCCATATTCGTCGGCAAGCCGGGCATTCAGCGGATCGTCTTCATTGAAGGCGTTGTTCCACATCGCCGGCCAGAGATAGTTGCCTTTCAGCCTGAGTATCACTTCGAATAGCCGTCGAATAGAATTCGCTGCCGTAATTTGCCACGCCTGAAGGTACCGGGGGATTGACAGATGGGGTTACCTCACCGTATTTGTGCTGGACCCACCTCGTCAGGGCAGGGTATTCATCATTGAGAAAAATACCCCGATATCTTACCGATGGCTCACCGTAGAATGGCGTCCCGGAAGGATATAAATTTCAGGGCTCTTTTTAACCGGTACGTCAGCCCACCAGTGCCATGGCGAAACACCGATCTGTTTTGAGATTCCATATATGCCGTAGATTGTCCCGCGCTTGTCGCTCCCCGCTATCACCAGAGCCTTTTTTACTCCCGGGAACGGTCTGTCACTGTCTGTATAAGATAGCACTCCCATTTCCCGGCTACATCATCAGTATTTAACCTTCCTTTCCTGATGAGTTTGTCAATGACCGGACTCTTTCCGATTGTGCCGGCAATGACTATCTCTTTTTTTCGGGGAGGTTTATCAAAAATCATCTTCGGTTTTGCCCCTGTCACGCTTCCGATATCCGTCTGAAGATCCTGTAAGCCCTTATCACACCGGGCCAGTCGTCAGAACTGATTACCAGCGGAGCAGACTTGCCGGAGACTGCCAGGGTGAAGCTGATGCCTTCACCCCGGTGTTTGATGCAACGATATGCAAGGTATCAGTTACATCGGCAGCCTGGGAATTGTATAAGCCAACGATGGCAATTAACAGCACCGCAATGTTGATTATGACGAATTTGATTCTGCATTTCATGGTTAGGTGATTACTGAAGTTCAATTACAACTGTTGTAACAGAGGATGGCTTCAGTGTTAAATATTTATCAGCAGTTATTGATCCGAGGTCCTTATACAAACTTCCTTCCACGGTCTGCACTGCACTTATGGTTTTTATAGTCTTGTTCTTAACCGTGAAATCGACATAGGTTGGAGACGAAAGAGGGTTGACCATTACGACAGTGATCTTGGTGCCGGAAGGATTGGCAAATGCAGAGAGTTTTATTGAAGAGGTACTGCCGGTGGCATTTATCCTGTCATAACCCTTGTCTATATTTTTGGCGAAGTGCTTCATCACATAGTAAAAGGGAGTGACAGTAAAACTTCCGGTATTGGTGATCCGGATCATTGAAAGAGCATTGGCATCATCCCATGCCATGAGCCAGTACAGGTACCCGGAGGCATTCGCTTCATTGATATTATTGATTATAAACTGTGCGGTTTTGAACCATGAGAAGTTGGAATACTCCGTCATTATGCATGGTTTATTACCATAGTTGTCACGTACCATGTTAAGCATGGATGTTGTTTCAGAAATTTGCGCTGTGGCAGACCAGTTATATGTATGATAGGCGTAAGCTGCCAGGTGCGGTTTGTCTTTAATCGGGTCGGAAAATGCCGCAAAGGTATTCCCCCCGAATTTACTTACACCAAGATTCTCAGCTTCCGGCCCTATGAGTTTTGGAGGGTTAGGCCGTGTTCCGATCTTTTCGTAAACAAGATCAAAGGCATTTACATATCCGGGAAAATCTGCCGTCTCTGTAGGGCGCCATTCACATGTCTCCCAGTCGGGGGTGATCCACGAGGGTTCATTCTGGATGCTGATATAGTCCGGATTGAAGGAAAGATGATCAAGCATATCAACCCAGTAATCGGCATAGGCTTCGTACATGTATGCACCTCCCTCTTTTTTCAGTGTTCCCTGCCTGAGATTGTTGTTGCTCTTCAGAGCTGAGGGAGGTGTCCATGAACTGATCAGTGTCAGGATTTCCGGGTTGTACTGTTTGGCAATATCATTGAGCTGACCGGTCACGGTGAATAGTGTTTTCAGTCCTGAATTCTCCATCACCTCAGTCGTCTTCACGGCAGGGTACCCCTGTGGGTAATAATTGTTTTTGAATCTGACTATGTCCATACCCATATCCTCGAACAGCAGCTGGCATATCTGGTTCTTGTTCGGGCTGGTCATAATTCTTTCGGAGTACCATGTCAGCGAACCTCCGAAACCAATCATCTCCTGGTATGTCACTGCAGGGTCAATGGTGACAGTATATACTATCGTTTCGTCACTCATCATCCGGTTTTTCCTTGCATGAAGGGCAGAGGGCTGCAAGGCTGAGTATCAGTGCAAATGGAAGCTAAGACTTTCATTTTATGGGTTTTATAATTTATTTTTCAAAATACCTGGCTGCAAATTCAAGAATACAGGCCAGTTTGGGCCAGGTGTATGTCCTCCGCTGTGCTGGCGGAAGGCGATCTCTCCTTCTGTGAGTGCCTGTTCCGACAGGAGGAAACTCATCTGTTCCCAGGTCTTTTTGCCCGAGTAGCTTATATACTGGCCCTGCAGCAACAGCTGCCATGAACATACCCCTGGCGTCAACCCATCCGTCACCTTTATCTCCGCTGCTTATAAAAACAGGACGGGGTGCGCAGAGTGCTATCAGCTCATGGGAGTCAACCGGCAGGTCATCCCATGTAAGAGGGCCGGCATATTTAAGGAAATTACCTGCCATCCAGTGGTATTCGCCATCAGCGGCGAGATTTTCTACAATTTCCCCGGCATTTCGACGGTACAGTTTTGCCCCGCCGGCGCCTGACGAACTTATAAAACCAATGGCAAAACGCTTGTCATAAGCCATCGCCACCAGGGCTGCCTTGCCGAAGCGCGAGTGACCCTCAATACCTACGCGGGAAGCATCTGCCCACGGGTCAGTCTCAAAATAATCAAGAGCACGGCTTGCTCCCCAGGCCCATGCACGCAGTGCACCCCAGTCGTCAGGTTTGCGGGGCTCTCCCCGGTTCATCAGCCCGATAATGCCCTGCGTCAGCCCGGCGCCATAGTCAGCCTGGACGCTGTAGGGCAGGAGGATGGCATAGCCCCAGCCTCTGTCAAGTACCTGCTCCTGCCATGAGGGCTGGTCGCCTGTTGAAGGGGGAGCGCTGCATACCGGCAGGCCAGATAAAACCAAGCTCCATAATTACCGGCACAGCCTTTTCAGCGTCTGCCGGGACTGTCAGTGTCAGCTGTATGTCAACAGCCAATCCGGGGAAGGATGGGTTCCGCACATGCCCTTCAATAGTTCTGATCTTCACATGTGCAGGCCAACGGTATCGCGGGTTTCAGAGATGATTTCCCATTCAACCGGAGGAATCCTATCCGGCAAACGTCCGTAGACCTCCCTGTCAAAATCCTCAACAATCTCCAGTCGTCTCTTCTTCCACCATGCTTTTGCATTTGTCACCTGCCTGCCGCTTTTGAGCTTCAGGGGATCGGGCAGCAGAGGGAACGGATTGGCTTTGGCCTCATCATAGTTGGCAGCATTTGGAGCGTTTGGATTCATGCCGTCAACTCCCGGCCTGAGCGATGTTATGCCCAGTACTGACATCATAAGCTGATGATCAGCTGCCGTCACCTTCCTTATACTGTCCCACTGTTGCCTGGAGGGTTGCGCCTACGGCAGTAAGAACAGAGACAAACAAGAAGAAAATAATCAATGAGAATTTTTCTCCTGTCATTTTACTGTAAGTACGGTCTTCTGCAGGTCTTCATCGCGCGATGAAGGGCCTGTCATGATCTCAAATGCGCCCGGTTCAACCACATATTTCATGTCGATGTTATTAAATGCCAGCTTCTCAAGGGTCATATCATCACCTATATGGTTCTTTGCCCAGGCCTCGCGACAGAGATGCCCGTTCTCACCAATGGCAAGATAAAACCCTTCCGATAATTTCTCTAAATGCAGATTTACAATACGTTCCATATCAATTTTACATTAAAACAAAGATAGTGATTAATTGTCAATGTATCACTTTTTAAATGAACCACAACAATCTGATGGAATAGGCTAACGAAGGAAAAACTATTGCCGATGTTATCCGTGATAGGATCGCTCATGATGCACACAGGAAAGACCATTATTGGAAAATTATGAACGAAAGGCAAGGATAGTTTTAAAAAAAATGAAATTATTAATTAAAATGATAGATTTGCGAAATCGTTTTTTCCGTGAAAAAGCTATTTTTATTGGACCAACTTCAATGGGATCAATAGGCTCCGCGGAATGGGGTCAGATTAACAGCTGTATGCCAATAATCAATTAATAATAAAAATTATGAGTCTAACTTCTCAAAAAGTCACAGTATTCGAAAAAATAGGGTATAGTCTGGGAGACTTTGCTGCGAACCTGGTTTTCCAAACATTAATTACTTATTTAGCTTATTTCTATACAGATATTTATGGGCTGAAAAACACCGATGCCTCAATAGTGATGCTAACTGTCGGCTTAGTTGCCGCATTTGCGTTTAATCCACTGATTGGATTACTGGCTGACAGAACCAACTCGAGATGGGGAAAATTCCGGCCCTGGATATTATTCACTGCTATTCCTCTTGGTGTTATTGCTATACTGGCCTTTTCAACACCCCATTTTTCATACAAGGGGAAATTAATTTATGCTGCTGTAACGTATACTTTGTTGTTGTTGATGTATGCTTCCAGTAATCTTCCGTATTCAGCTTTGAGCGGTGTAATAACCGGTGATATGGGAGAAAGAAATAGTATCTCATCGTATCGTTTTGTTGCAGTGATGTTTGCACAGTTCTTTGTACAGGTGTTTATGCTGCCAATTATTGAATATGCCGGCCACGGAGATAAAGCCGCCGGGATTGAATCAGTAATGACATGGATGGCCGCTATAGGCACTGTAATGTTACTTATAACATTTCTTACAACCAGAGAGCGCATTATCCCTAGTTTGGAACAAAAATCATCGATTAAGGATGACCTTTCTGATCTTTCGAAAAACAGACCCTGGTTAATAATGCTCATCTTAACCATTCTGGTGTTCATCACTCTTGCGATGAAAGGAGGTTCTTATGTGTATTATTTTAATAATTACGTAGATAAAGTTGCCCTTGCCAGGTTTATTAGCCCGCTTACTTCTGCCTTGTCGGGCATTGGCATTAATTTCTTTGGGTCAGACCCGGTCTCTGCCGGCTTTGGTTTATTTAATGCAGGAGGTATAATCTTTATGATTGTTGGAATTTCATTATCAAAAAAACTTGCTGATAAATTTGGTAAACGGGATGTTTTTAAGTATGCCTTACTCGTTGCTACCCTTTTTGTCCTGATCTTTATCTTTTTCAAACCCGAAAATGTAATCCTGATGTTCACTTCGCAAATTCTGCATGGATTTACATATGGGATTACCATACCAATTCTCTGGGCTATGATTGCTGATGTCGCCGATTATTCTGAATGGAAAACAAATCGCAGGGCAACTGCAATTATTTTTTCTGCTATGCTGGTAGGACTTAAGGCAGGGCTTTCAATTGGAGGTGCTTTGGTTGCATGGATCTTAGGTTTATACGGATATATCCCTATAGAAAGTGCTGTTGCCGGGAAGGAAATTATTCAACCTGAAACTGTCGCTGCAGGAGCAAGAATGCTTGTCAGTATTTATCCTTCCATCCCTTTTCTTCTGGGTGTTGGTTTGTTGTTTTTCTATGTGATTGATAAGAAAATGGAAGTAAAAATTGAGGCAGAGCTGAATGCCCGCAGGGGGAAAGTGGTTGCATAACCGAATTTAATTAGGTAAATAGAATAAAATGAAAATCAAGACTATTTCTGCAATAATTGCCATTATTATTCTGTCAAACATATGCACTATGGCGCAAAATTCATTAGCTGAGGCCACCAAAGGTAAATTTCTTTTTGGAGTAGCTGTTAATATGCAACAAGTTAACGGCGTTAACCCCAAAGAATCAGAATTGATTGCTAAAGAGTTCAATGCCATTGTTGCCGAAAACTGTATGAAGCCCCTGCCTATCCATCCGGAAGAAAACAAATTCATATGGACAGATGCAGACAAATTTGTGGCATTTGGAGAAAAAAACAAGCAGGTTGTAACAGGGCATTGTCTTATCTGGCATTCTCAAATAGGCAGATGGTTCTTTGTTGATGAAAGTGGGAAAGATGTCACTCCTGAAGTTCTGAAAGAACGGATGCGTCAGCACATCATTACAATTGTAGGTCGTTATAAAGGTCGTGTAAAAGGCTGGGACGTTGTCAACGAAGCTTTTGAAGACAACGGCACATACCGTAACAGCAAGTTCTACCAAATACTGGGCAAGGATTTCATCAAATATGCTTTTCAGTTTGCTCATGAAGCTGACCCAAATGCTGAATTGTACTACAACGATTATAATGTAGAAACTCCGGCAAAATGCGATGCAATTGTGGAACTTGTAAAAGAACTCAGGGCGGCAGGATGCAGAATTGATGCGGTTGGTTCTCAAGCGCACATGAACATGGAAAATCCTACGCTTGACGCTACAGAAACCAGCTTTATGAAACTTAAAGCTGCAGGTGTGAAAATACTTATTACTGAATGGGATATTTCAATTCTTCCAAGTCCGTATTCCGGGGCAAACATTTCTACTAATTTCACTTATTCAAAGGAAATGGATCCCTATCGTGAAGCTGTACCCGACTCAGTTCAACAAGAATGGAATAAACGCGTACTTGATATGTTCGAACTCTTTCTAAAATACAATGATGTAGTTGATCGCGTCACAGTTTGGGGATTGAACGACGCCATATCATGGTTTAACAATTTCCCGATCCGCGGCAGAAAAGATTATCCTGTACTTTTCGACCGCAATAACCAGCCCAAGAGTGTGGTTGATGAAATGATCAAGATGGCAAAAAAATACAAATCCAAAAAATGAAGCAGCTAATCCGAATCGCATCTGACATCCGTAATTATTACAAAACACAATAAATTATAAGGAGAAACACAATGTCAAAAGAAAGAGATGTTTTTGTTGCCGCGAAAATCGCGAAAATGAGTCTGCTGGAAAAATGCGGCCAGCTATTAACCTTCACGTGGAGAGGTGCTATCCCTACACCATCGGGGATCGAACAAATTACTAAACTGCATGCAGGCGGCATTTGTCTGGAACCGTATGCACTTGAAACATGTAAAAATCTATATTGGGGTCGCTCACAGGTTGATCCAAATTTCAAGAAGCCCAAGGATTATTTCGACATTGCACACACATGGTTCAATTCCCGCGCCTTTGGCGTGAGCGTAACGCCTGAAGAGCTTACCGAAGCACTCAACAATCTGCAGAAAATTGCTATGAACCGGGCTTCGGGAATTCCTCTGCACGTAACGATTGACATGGAAGGTGATTTCAAGAACGATTATACTGCCGGCGGTGTTCTTCAGTTTATTCCTCCGATGGGTATTACCGCCATTGGTGATGTAGATCTTGCTTACAAAATAGCAAATCTGATGGGCCGTCAAATGGCTGCTATAGGTGTAACCCAGTTCTATCATCCGGTTTGCGACGTAAATATCAATCCGCTGAATCCTGAGATTGGTGTCCGTTCATTCGGTGATAATGTAAGCGTTATCTCAAAATTCATCGATGCTACTGTCCGTGGGATATGAGGATGCAGGCATCACTGCAACTATTAAACACTTTGCCGGCCGTGGTGATTCGGCGACCGACGCGCATGATGTACTCGATGTGTGTCGCGGCGATAAAAAACGTATGCAGGAAGTCGAACTGGCTGCCTTCCAGGCTGGTGTGGATGCCGGTGCATCGGCTCTTATGACTGCCCATACTATTTTCCCTGCCTATGATGAAGAATATCCGGCAACCCTTTCTAAAAAGATCCTCACCGATCTGCTGAGAGGTGAAATGGGATTTGACGGAATTATAGTATCCGATGCAATCGGTATGGCCGCAATCCTGAAGAAATGGCCCCTGCCACTGGCGTGTGCCATGGCGATCAAAGCGGGTGTTGACACCATCCTGCTCAAGGCCGACGACGAATCCCGCTCACAATGTTTGTTCGGCATAAAGAGCGCTGTCGAGAACGGCACTTTGTCGGAAGAGCGTGTGAACGATGCTGTACGCCGTCTGCTCTGCAGGAAATACGATCAGGGCCTGTTCGAAAAAGCCGGTAAGATGGATCCGAAGGAGACTACCAGGATTGTCAGAAATAAGGAAAACAGGGACTTCTCCTGGGAAGTTGCGCACAAAGCTCTGCTGGTAGTCCGCGATGATAAAAAGCTGCTGCCCCTAAGCAAAGACAAGAAAATTCTGGTGATCGAGCAAACCATCCCCTATGAATTTCTCGGAAAGGATCTTTATAGCCATGCTCACATGTTAAGCGAGCAAATGGTCAAGCATTCCACTAACCTCATTCTCGACGATGCCCCGTTCTATGCTGAAGAGGAAGACATCGAAGAAGCACTGCGACTTGCCAAAGAGGCCGATCTGGTGGTCATGACCAACTACTACGCACGTATTGAAAAGCGCGGCAATAATACCCATCTGGTCAAAGCGCTCAAGGCCGCAGGTCATACTGTGGTTGTCGTTACCAACTTCCCCTACAGGAAGGGAACCACAACGGTAGCCGATGCTGTCGTTTGCAACTTCTCCGGTACACCCGATTCAATCAGGGTTTCTGCTGATCTTCTGTTTGGTGCTATCAAACCGTACCCAACGACCAAGATGCCGATCGATCTGAGTGCTGAAAAGGATCTGCCGGAAGAAGAAACACCAGCTCCCAAAAAGTCGCAAGAGAAGAAACCAGGCAGTGTTTGGGGCGGAAAGTGCTAAGACTTATAAAACGGAAAGAGTAAATTAACATGCTGAGCGCCGGTGAAGATTATAAATCCCACACTGGCGTTCAGATTAATCTAAAGGGCGATAGCGTCTGCAAGTTGCCCTCCTTTTATATTTATTATAATGAACACTAAGCGAGAATAAAATGACAAAATCAACGTCCTTTAACATTCAGGATATCTATACAATTGCTGGTCCTGAGATAGCAAAGATCTACGAAGAGAACTTTATGTCGGTTCATTTTCAGGGCATGTCCAAATGTCTTCAGTTTCCGCATACTGTGGCATTGCAAGGCGCGCCTACCTGTTCGATCGGTATTTCACCGTACGGTTTATATAACCGGTTTAACGATGCCGGTCGTCTTATCCTGTTGAATCAGAAAGCGGTTCAATTTGGCTCAGCGCCCTATATTCGTATTGGTGAAGATAGTATAATGCTGACGCAGAAATTACCGGGTGAAACAGAACTTCCCGATGATATCCCCGCAGTTAAAAATTATTATCCTGCTCCGATAGAAAAAGAGAACATGGCGATGACCATTGCAACTCCCTCACTGGAGATTGCTTATAAATTTGAAAAGGTAAAGGTCACCAGAAGACTGATTTCTCCTTTACTATCCGGTGGAGAACAGACATTGATGCCGCTCGGCGTTGAAGAATATATAGTTGAAAATGTTACCGGATACGATCAACAGGTCACACTCGTAATACCAAGACCATCATTGGTCAATCTCCAGGAAAAAGAGCTTAAACCCACCGATCAGGACAGTATTTTCGTAGCCACTGCGGCAGTAAAAGGACAGAAGCATGAAGAATTCCGGCTGGACGGTATCCGTGGTGTAATTATGGGCAGCAAGGAAAGTCAGAACAGAATGGCGATAGCCGTCGCAGACGTTGCGGGTGTTGCCGTGGATACCCAACCCTATTTCTGCCTGAATAAATACTCCGGTGATCTTCTGTTAAGCAGCGATGGCAGCTTTTATGAAAAACGGCAACCGGTCATCCGCAGTGATTATGGAGCAGCTGTCAGTCTGACGTTTACGTTGGGACCATTTGAATCAAAGACTGTTCCTTTTGCTGTGGCTCTTGATTTTCCCGTACAGGATTATATTGATGGTAAGACGTTTGAACGGAAATATGTAAAAAACTTTACGAAGAAGGAAACCCGAATCCTGGATCTGGTAAAAATTGCGTTGACCAGTTACCCGCAATGG
This sequence comes from uncultured Bacteroidales bacterium, assembly GCA_963719235.1. GTDB lineage: Bacteria > Bacteroidota > Bacteroidia > Bacteroidales > VadinHA17 > SR-FBR-E99. The sequence goes on along the minus strand of CAVRBS010000014.1, from coordinate 388,791 downwards.
TGGAAACGCACAATAACAATCCAGAAAAGAATTTTTGATACCATCTCCTCAACGCCGGCCTATCAGAATGACCGCGAAGGGGCATTGCGTCTGACCAGGTTAATGCTGAATGAACTTCATTTTCCATTGTCCAACGCCATCGTCTGGGTCGATGATGAAAACGGTGAGCGGGCACGCTTCCTGGAATGTTTTGACTATGCGTATATCGATCCTTCCGATGTGGATTGGTATTCGATGGTATTGCTGATGCTTTTCCCAAAGGTGGAAAAAGACCTGTGCCAGGCGTTTATCAATTCCATACAGGCAGTGGATCCTACGCCTCGTTGGTATCATCATCATGCTTCTTTTGTGCAGGCACAAATGCATTTTAATGAACATCGCGAGGAATATGAAGGTTTATCCCTTACGCAGATCCGTGATGATTTCAAGACCAAAGGCAGTGTCGCCCATGATGTCGGTGCCATGCCTAAGGGCCATCCGCTGCGTAACGTGAGTGATTACGCATGGTACAATAATAACTACTGGGTCGATCTATATCCAAAGCTGATGATGCGTGTATTGCGCAATGTAAAATTCACGGGGGATATGGAATTTCTTAAATCGAACTGGGAAACCCTTAAGTTCGGACTGGAATCGTTGCTGAAACTTGATTTTGACAACGATGGCATTCCTGAAGGGCATCCTGACGATGTAAAGAACACCTTTGATAACCTGGTACTTTTCGGCGCCGATGCATATGATGCAACCCAATTCCTGGGAGGCTGCCAGGCATTGATCAAAATGGCACAGATGCTTGGTGAAAAAGCCGATGAGGAACACATCCAAAAAGTATACGATAAAGCCTGGAGCAGTTTTGAGAAATTATGGCGCGAAGATGTAAATAAAAAAGGTGAGAAACTCGAATATTACGTTACCTGCTTTGATCCTGAATCAGGAAATACAAATACGGATGTCTGGACCAATCAGCTTGACGCTTTGTGGTACTTGACTGCAATTGGAGAAGCACCTGCAATTCCGGAAGAACGTGTTAAAAAGATTCTCAAAGCTATTTATAATACAAATCGTTCGTTCATGGGTTGGGCCATGTGCAAAACGAAGGATGGAGAGCCTGTTGAATCGGAACAGGGGCAGGATGTGTATTCCACTACGAATTATGTTTTCGCCCAGTTATTAGACTATTATGGAATGGTTGAAGAAAGTAAAGAGGTATACAAATATATGGATCGCGTGGTTTTTGATTATGCAAATACTTTAACAACTCCTGACAACCTTCGTGCTGAGATGGAAATTGAATCGGGTGAAACAGAAGCCTGTCCGCATTATATTGTTGCTGCATACCCGAGGCCTGGTGCTGTTTGGTCACACCTCGTGATGAATCACATCAAGGATCTTCAGGCGAAAAACAAGACCAAGACCATCGGGCCGAAAGACCTGATGCCGTTCTATCCCTGGTTGCTGAGTGATTCAGAAGAATAAAGAAATTAAACACAAATTAATTTATAGTATAAAAAATAGAAGTCGATTAGTATGAGCAAAAAATATGATATCACATTTATAGGGCACATGTGCTATGATGAGATCGTTCCCTTCGGAGGGAAACCACGTGTAGCTCCGGGAAGTGCTGTTTTATGCGGAGCCATGGTGGCCGCAAGGGTTGGCAAGAAGGTTGCTGTCGTTGCTAAAATGGCAAAAAAGGACGAGGAGATCCTTCAGCCCATGAAAGACCTGGGCATCGATTGTTATCTTATTCCCAGCGCAGAAACTTCGTATAACAGGGTGGTACACTTTTCCGCAAATGTCGATGAACGTGAAATGACCCTTATCAAATCGGCCGGAATAATCGACATTAAAGATGTTCCTGAATTGGATTCTACATGTGTTCACCTGGCCGGAATTTCGGATACCGAATTTGATATGCCACTCATGAAGGGATTGAAAGCCAGAAACTACCCGAGCCTGTCGGTTGATATGCAGAGCTTTGTGCGCCATATCAATCCCGTAACAAAAAACCACGAGTTCAGCGACGTGGCAGATAAAAAGGAAATTGCTGCTATGATGAACAAACTAAAATTGGATGTTGTAGAAGCCAAACTACTTACTGGTACAGATGACCTTGAAAAGGCTGCAATAATCGTCGAATCATGGGGTTGTCCCGAAATTTTAATTACACATTCAGAGGGAGTGCTTGCGAGAGTTAATGGGAAAACATATTATGAAAAATTCTCCAACAATAGTGTAGCTGGCAGAACTGGTAGGGGCGATACAACTTTTGCCGCATACCTCTCGCACAGATTGGATCATGAAATTCCGGAATCGTTGAAGTTTGCTGCCGCCCTTGTATCAATCAAAATGGAAACTCCCGGCCCATTCAGTGGTACACTTGATGATGTTAACAAACGACTGAAAGAAAAACATTCCTGAAAAGACCAGATATAACCGATCAGCCTGTTTCTGGTTGCATAATCATTTAATTATAAGGGTTCATTATTGTACACAAGCAGTGCATTCTATTGCAGGTCACGTTCCCGAACAGTTTTATGCGTAGCTAAAAGTATGCAATGAGATTTAATGTGCAACCGATAAGATTTAAATGTGCAACCGATTGCAAAAAATATATGATTTTGTTTCAATTATTTCTGTTTTATTACTTATTTTGAGGAATTATGGCCGGAATGAAGAAAAAAGCCGAGGTCACTATTTATGACATCTCTAAAGTGCTGAATATCTCGGCATCAACGGTCTCCCGCGGCCTGAACAACAACCCGCAGGTCCGCAAAGAGCTTCGGAAAAAGATTATGCATACGGCCCAGGAGATGGGGTATCAGCATAACAAGTTCGCTGCAAACCTGCGGCAGAAAAGAACCCGTACCATAGGGGTGGTAATACCCAGGATAGACAGTCACTTCATGTCGTCAGTCATCTCGGGAATGGAAAAGGTGGCAAACAACTCCGGTTACCAGCTGCTGATAAGCCAGAGTGAGGAGTCGGCCTCCCTCGAGGAGGCAAATATCCAGGCGCTTTTTAACAGCCGTGTGGACGGATTTCTCGTATCCCTCTCATACGAAACAAAAAACATTGATGCCTTCCAGAATATCTTCCGGAAAGATATTCCGATTGTCTTCTTTGACAGGGTTTTTGAATGCAGCAACTGCGTGAGTGTGGTCATTGATAATTATAAGGCCGGCTATGAGGCAACAAAGCATCTTATAGATCAGGGTTGCAGAAAGATAATTCATGTGGGGGGAAGCATGAACCGTAATGTTTATAATGACAGATTTCGCGGATTCAGGCAGGCTCTTGCAGAAAAGGCCCTGGAGTTTGATGATGGCTCCCATATTATTACAGACCTTATGGACAGCTCCGGAGAAGTGATCATACGGAGGCTGCTCAGCCGGGGGTCAATGCCTGATGGCATCTTCACGGCGAATGACACCTCGGCAGTTTCAATAATATGCGAGCTGAAAAAGAAAGGCTACCGTGTTCCCGATGATGTGGCTGTTGTTGGTTTCAATGATGACCCTGTGTCAAGGATCATCGAGCCTAACCTGACGACTGTTCACTATCCGGGAAGAGCCATGGGTGATGTGGCCGCATCGACAATGATTCGAATACTTGAAGGAACGCAGTTTGAAAGAGTCAACTCTATTATACTGAGCCATAATCTTATAATCAGGCAGTCGTCGCTGAAATCCGGTAATCCGACAGCAGCATGAATTATCAAATGAAACTATATGAATGACAAACACTGGGAGACTCTTCTGAGGGTCATCGACGGGGAGATCCTGAAAGAACAGCCTGTGGGATTTATTATTGACAGCCCATGGCTTCCGGGGTGGTACGGATCAAAGATCCTGGAATACTTTGCTGACCGGGAGACATGGTTTGATGCCAACCTCATGGCACAAAAAACATTTCCCGAAGTCATGTTCCTTCCCGGTTTCTGGGCTGAGTACGGCATGTGCACAGAGCCCTCCGCTTTCGGCGCCAAGCTGGTATGGACCGAAGACGACTTTCCCCACCCGGTCAAATTGCCTTTGACAGCCGAAGCCATCTCTTCACTGGCAAAGCCCAATGCCAGAACCGACGGACTGTTGCCGTTTGTCATCAGCAGGATGGCCAAATATGAGGACAGACTGAAGGAGAACGGGTGCCATTACAGGTTCGCTTCCAGCCGCGGGCCTCTTAACATCGCCTCTTTCCTCTTCGGCACCACCGACTTCATGCTGGCCCTGGCAATCACTCCCGAGGAAGCTCAGAAGGCGCTGACCGTGATTACAGACTTTGTGATTGACTGGCTCTCTCTTCAGTTTGAGAAATTCAAAGATATTAATGGTGTTTTCCTTCTTGATGACATAGTCGGCTTTCTCGGACAGCCAGACTTTGAAACATTTGTCCTTCCACATCTTAAAAGAATATATCAGACCTTCAATCCCAGGGTCAGTTTCTTTCACAATGATGCCGCCGGGATCATAACCGCAGGCTTTCTTAAAGAGATCGGCATTAATCTTTTCAATTTCAGCTTTAACCATCCGATTGATGAAATCAGAAGGCTGGCAGGTGACAGTGTGACTCTTCTGGGCAACCTTCCCCCGAGAGATGTCCTTGCCCTGGGCAAACCGGCTGATATTGAGGCCGGAGTGAAGAGCATGATGGGATCTGTCTCTGACCGTACACGAATTATCTGGTCCTGCGGCGGAGGAATGCCGCCTGACGCTACTACGGAAAATATCCGTACTTTTATAACGACAGTCAGGGAAAACTCTTAATAACAAAAGTATGTTACTACTCGGCATTGATCTAGGCAGCTCGTCGGTGAAAGTCTCCGTCATTGACGGAGAGACAGGCAAGACGCTCTCTTCAGCTTCTTATCCTCCCACAGAGATGGAAATATCAGCTCCCCGGCCCGGATGGGCTGAGCAGGATCCTGAGGCATGGTGGAAAAACTTCACCCTTGCGCTTCAGGCCTGCCTCGCACCGCTGGGAGGGAAGAAGGATTCAATAGGCGCCATAGGTGTTGCCTACCAGATGCACGGCCTGGTAACAGTTGACGGGAAAGGAAAGGTATTGCGCCCTTCAATCATTTGGTGTGACAGCAGGGCTGTGGAGATTGGCGAAAGGGCATTTGAAAGGATGGGAAAGGATTTTTGCCTTCACCACCTCCTGAACTCACCTGGCAATTTCACAGCCTCAAAACTGGCATGGGTAAAGGAAAATGAACCTGCCCTGTTTGACAAAATACACAAGATCATGCTTCCGGGTGATTACCTCGCCATGAGGCTCACCGGTGAAATAAAGACATCCTACACAGGCCTCTCGGAAGGAATCTTCTGGGATTTCAAGAGAGGCTCTGTCTCTGCCGAGCTGCTTGAATACTACGGCATCCCACGCGACTTTCTTGCAGAACCGGTGCAGTCGTTCTCTCTCCAGGGTAATCTTACGGCCGGCATGGCAAAGGAGTTGGGTCTGCGTGCCGGGATACCCGTTTCATACAGGGCCGGTGACCAGCCGAACAATGCCCTGTCACTGAACGTGCTGTCACCTGGTGAGGTAGCCACCACAGCAGGCACCTCCGGAGTGATATACGGCGTAACGGAAGAAACGCAGTTTGATCCTCTTTCGCGGATAAACACTTTCCTTCATGTCAATCACAGCAAGAAACTTGCGAGACTGGGGGTACTGCTCTGTATCAATGGCACAGGCATACTGTATTCATGGCTGAAGAAGAACGCGGGGTCAGGCTTGACGTACCCGAAGATGAATGAAATGTCCGCATCAGTAAAACCAGGCAGCGACGGACTTCTTATCCTTCCCTTTGGCAACGGTGCTGAACGCATGCTTCAGAACAGGGACATAACATCTTCCCTGCGTGGAATGAACTTCAACATTCATGGCCAGGGTCACCTCTTCAGGGCTGCCCAGGAGGCTATCGCATATTCATTCCGGTATGGTCTTGAGATAATGAAGGAGACAGGAATTAATCCCAAAGTCATCAGGGCAGGTGAATCAAACCTGTTCCTGAGCAAAGTCTTCCGCGATGTGCTCTCGTCACTCACGTCAACGGTGATCACCCTTTACAACACTGACGGCTCTGCCGGAGCAGCGAGAGGAGCCGGCATTGGATGCGGATTTTATAAATCAGAGAAGGAGGCCTTCGGCGGGCTGAAGACGACAGGTACAAGTGAACCTGATAAAAAACTGGCCCAGATTTATGAGGAGAAATACAATACCTGGGTTGATCTACTTGAAAATCAGTTATATGTATAAAAATGAGAGTTATGGCTAAAAAATCAAAAAATGAAATTTTCCCCGGGATAGGGAAGATAAAGTATGAAGGTAAAGATTTAAAAAATCCGCTCGCATTCAGATGGTATGACGCTGAGGCTAAGGTCGGCGGCAAGAAAATGAAAGATGTTCTCCGGTATGCGATCGCATATTGGCATTCGTTCTGCGGTGATGGCAGCGATACCTTCGGAGCAAAGACCAGGGACTTTCCGCACGACGATCTTAAAGGCGATGACCGCATAAAGGCGAAGCTGGACATGGCCTTTGAATTCATTGAAAAGATAGGGGCTCCCTTCTATTGCTTCCATGATACAGACCTCGTGGGTGACGGTCCGGTCTTTGAGATAGAGAAACGTCTTGACAAGTTTGTTCCTGTGATAAAGGCAAGGCAGAAAGAGTCCGGCGTGAAGCTGCTATGGGGCACTGCAAATGTCTTCAGCAACCCGCGTTATATGAACGGCGCTGCTACCAACCCTGATTTCAACGTGTTGACGAATGTAGCCGTGCAGCTGAAGAATGCCATTGATGCCACAATCGCTCTTGGCGGACAGGGTTATGTCTTCTGGGGCGGCCGTGAGGGCTATCTGTCCCTGCTGAACACCAACATGAAGAGGGAGGTTGAGCACCTGGCTATGATGCTTACCCTGGCGAGAGACTATGGAAGGAAACAAGGTTTCAAGGGCACCTTCTATATTGAACCCAAGCCCATGGAGCCCACCAAGCACCAGTACGATTATGACGCTGCCACGGTGATAGGCTTCCTGCGCCACTACGGCCTCGACAAGGACTTCAAGCTTAACGTGGAGGTTAATCATGCAACACTTGCAGGACATTCGTTCCAGCACGACCTGCAGACAGCCGCTGACGCCGGTATGCTCGGCAGTATAGATGCCAACAGGGGTGATTATCAGAATGGATGGGATACCGATGAGTTCCCGACAAACATCAACGAGATCACTGAAGCGATGCTTGTTATTCTGCAGGCCGGCGGGTTCACTACAGGAGGCATCAATTTTGACGCACATGTGAGACGCAACTCCACTGACCCTGAAGATCTTTTCATTGCCCATGTAAACGGTATGGACACATTTGCCAGGGCTTTTATCATTGCTGACAGGATACTTAAAGAATCAAACTACCTGAAGCTCAGGAAAAACAGATATGCTTCGTTTGACAAGGGCGACGGCGCACTCTATGAGAAAGGCAAGCTTACTCTTGAAGACCTGCGCAAGCTGTCGGTAAAAGCCGGTGAACCTAAGAAGATCAGTGGGAAACAGGAGCTTTATGAGCAGCTGATAAACATGTATATCATCTGATTTCCAATGGCCATTTTCACTCCTGTACGCCGGTGGCAGCCTGCCTTCCGTCCATTCAGGAAGTTGTCAGCAGGAGCGCGCCTGCTGGCATTCAACGAGCGGCTGGTCAAGGGACCACTCTTCGGGTGTCGTATGTGCGGAAACTGTCTCCTGCAGGAAACGGCTTTTATCTGTCACATGGAATGCCCGAAGGGAATCAGGAACGGTCCCTGCGGGGGAGTGAACAACGGCTATTGTTATGTCGATCCTTCACGGAGATGCACATGGCACCTGATCTATCAGCGTTCGCACAGGATGCACCGTGAGCACAGGCTGCTTGAGGTCCTGCCGCCGGTAGACTGGGACAGGGCAGGTACGGAGACGTGGGGGGAGGTAATCAGAAAAGTAAGAGAGACAGGTCTGCGCAGGATTATTTTCCCGTCTGCAAGGAAAGGGAAAAGCGCCGGGAGCGTACTTGATGAGGAAGTATTTAAGCCTATACGCCAGCCAGCCTGGTGGAAAGGAGATTTGGAATATCATCCTCCTGCTGTCTCTGAGCCGCAGTCGATGCTTGAGAGAGAGCTGCGCAGCGGCAGGTTCGTCATAACAACGGAGGTGATGCCTCCGCTGGGCGCTGCCACAGATAAGCTCAGGGAGAAGATATTACTGGTCAAACCTTATGTCACTGCAATCAATTTTACTGACGGCTCGTCAGCGGTGCCCAGGATGTCAAGTGCTGCCTGCTCCTCAGTGGCTGCCTCGCTGGGTGCAGAACCGGTAATGCAGATCTCGGCACGCGATAACACCCGTAACAGCCTGCAGTCGCTTGCCATAGGCGCCAACGCCATGGGCATCCATAATATTCTCTGCCTCTCCGGCGACAGTCCCCGCGTGGGTGTTAAACCTACGGGTAACCTCAATATCATTGATGTCGACTCTGTGCAGATGCTGTGGATACTGAGAAAGATGAGAGACGAGGGTATTTACCTCGATGGCAGGGAGATAAAGAACAGGCCGAAACTCTTCCTCGGCGGAGCTGCCGCACCTTTTGCACAGGACCCTGTACTGCAGGTCATACGTGACAGGAAGAAGATTAATGCCGGAGCACAGTTCATGCAGACCAATCTTGTCTTTGACCCCGACAGGCTTGATCCATGGCTTGAGAACCTGGATAAAGAGGGATTGCTTGACAAGGTGTTTATCCTTGTGGGCGTAAGTCCGCTCAAAACACTGCATCTGGCACGGTACCTGCATGACAGAATTCCGGGCATAACCATTCCTGATACTATAATGCAAAGGCTGGCTGATGCCGGCGACAAAGTTTCGGAGGAAGGTATTAAGATCGCGGTGGAGACCATCCGCAGGCTGAGAGGTAAAAAAGGTATCAGTGGTGTGCACATAATGCCCCTCGGCTGGGAGGCCGCGGTGCCTCAGATTCTGAAAGAGGCATTATGAAGATTCAATAATTCGATGGTCTACGACCATCTGTTTTTTTCTGATATCTGTTTTCTACAATAATTAGATGTTCTACGAACATCTGTTTTTATATACATAAATGAGGTTAAAATATACAAAACAACAGACCTTCGTAGAAGGTCAAATTATTGTAGCAAAGGGATTTAGCATAAAAAAAGACCCTCGTAGAGGGTCTAATAATTCATTAATAGTCTGTCTCCTAAAATCCTAATAGAATTTATATCGCATATCAACCACCTCTTTCTTGTCGCGCATAGCCTGGTATGCCTCGTACGAAGCACGTATCTGGTAGTTGGAATTGAGGCGTTCACGAACCATCGCTATATCTTCTGCTGCTGCCGGAGTTGCCGTATTGACAACGAACATGTAAACGCCGTTGACACCCGTCACCGGTTTTGAAAGAACACCTGCCTCTGACGCTGATGCAGCAGCTATCAGTCCAGGTTCAATACCGGCACCCGGTACAGAATACGACCTGAAGTTGATTCCGCTGGCATCCTGCACAGTGGTGTTGTAGTGCGATGCAATATCATATATCGACTTGCCCTCGGCAGCCAGCTTCTTCATCTCGCCGGAGATCAACTCAGCCTTTTTCTTCTTTGCAAGGATGAACCTGATGTCAGAAGAGACTGATTCTACAGGGGCTATGCCCTCTTCCTGCACGCGCGTGCAGTAAGCCACAACATACACGTCTTCGAGTTCAAAGACAGCCTGGTTGCTGTTGTTGAGAACGATTGTTCCTTCCTTGCTGTTCTGGAAAAGAGCCATCACCAGGCCTCTTGCCTGCAGCAGACCGGGAAGTTCTTTCTGCTCGGGTGTGACATTCATTGCCAGCTTTTTGTTGAGGCTGCCTGCTGCCACTGCCTTATTGAATTTTTCATAGGTGTCATTGTTGCCGGCAAACTGCGAAGCCTCAGCATAGATGCGCTGGTTGGTGACACTGCTGGGTATCACCTTACGGTCAACAACCCCGATATCATATTTCTTAACCTTGCGGCTCTGGTCAATAATCCTGATAATGTGAAGACCGAAAGTGGTCTCGACTGTCACCAGGTCTCCTTTGTTGCCGCTGAAGCATGCATTGTTGAACGGAGCGATCATCATACCTTCGCTGAACCAGCCGAGGTCACCTCCGACCTGCGCTGATCCCTGGTCATCAGAGTTAGCCATGGCAAGAAGGTCAAATTCAATGCCTGCATTTATCAGCTTGCATCAGGCTGTCAGCTTCTATTCTTGCCTGGGCCATGCTTCTTCCGGCGTTGGGCGCGAGAAGGATGTGGGCTGCCCTTACTGAATCAGGCCGCTCGGATATTGCAACTATACGGGCGATCTTGTATGTTCCGTCTTCAAAATAAGGACCAAGAACGACAGACTTGTCTCCTGACTCTGCAAGGCCGCGCAGACTCTCGGGTAATGCTGACAGTGTCATGTAGGTTCCGGTATGACGTGTGTCTGCTGTGAGATTAATATACTGTACGATGTCTGTGGCGGCAGCAAAGTTTTCCTTTTCGTTCGTTGCCCAGGTCTCGGCCTCTTTCATATCTGACTCTGAGGGAGCAATATCGAATACCATGTATTCCATGTCTCTCTGAGCAGTACGTTTGTATGTATCCTTATGAGCATCATAATAATCCCTTATCTCATCCGAGCTGACCTTTACGCTGCTGTCGGCAATGGCTGAAAAGTTTTGAGACACATAACTGAAGTTAACGGTCTGCTTTGCCAGGCCTGCTTCATATTCTGACTGCTGTTTGGTCACATAGAGGCCTTTCGACATCAGGTTAACCAGTTTTGTATTCAGCCTGTCGTTGATTATCTGGTCCTCGAAGAAGAGCCAGTATTTCTTTGTGGCTTCGTCTGTCTCCGTTGCCTTGAGGAAGTTAACCAGGAAAGATTTGTTGAACGCACCGGTCTGCGGATCGGTAAAAAGCTGCCTGACGATTGGGTGAGGGTCATCACCGAAAACTAGCATTTCGACCTCATCCGGACTAACACTCAGGCCTGTCTTCTTATAGGTACCGCCCATAAGCCTGTCAGAGACCATCTGTTGCCACACCTGTTCCCTGAGGTTCTGTGCCATCTGCTCATCAATCTCATTTGTTCCTGACATCTTATAAATTTCTGTCAGGTCCTGAACCTTGGCCTCAAAATCCTGGTACATGATTGACTTACCGTCTATGGTGGCAAGCTGGTAATATTTATCCTGCTTCCGGCGTTGCGAATTACTGTTGCCGAAGAAATCGCTGATAACAAAAATAAACAACGATAATCCGATAGCACCAGCAACGAAGACCCCTGCCTTCTCTCTCAAAGTTTGAAGTATTGCCATTTAAATAATGTTTATATAATTGAATGTACCTCTTGAAAAATACAGGCGACAAATATAACAAAATTCAGTAAAACAAAAGTCCGTGGCCTGTTCTCATTTTTTATCTTCGCCTAAAATGTGATAATTCTCATTTTTGCTGTATATCATGCAGTAAATTAATATATTGGAACAGTAAAACAAAAACGGAATTATGTCAAGGAACCTGAGGGGACTCTCTGCCAGAAGAGGCCTGAAAGAGGGTCTGTACGAGGAGGTTGTAAAGAAGGCAGGTGCCGGTCATACATCAAGGGATGAAGGGCTTACATCGCTCGCAGATGATTTCATGACAGGCAGGGCCGCTGCCCTGGGAGTGAGCTCGTTTTATGATTTTCTGGATGAAGGCCATTACGGGAAGAAGGTCTTTGTCTGTGACGGCACCGCCTGTCTCACATCAGGCAGACAGGCTGATCTGAAGCGTAAACTTCTGGAACAGTACTCCGGAGATGAAATAGGAACATATGACCTGCCTTGGTCATTGTCATTCCAATAATGCATTCATGGTTAACGGTGAAATCCGTGTGGAAGGAACAGCTCAAAATGCCACCTCTCTGCGGATTTTCTCCAACGCAGACAAGCCTGCACTGCTGTCGCCTGAGGGAGACATAAATGCCTATTATTCCCTGGCTGGAGATTACATTTCTGATACCGGCTCTGCACTGAAGGAGCTTGAGCTGTCGGGGCTGAGAGGAAGGGGAGGAGCCGGGTTCCCGTTTCATGTGAAGGTCAGGTCTTCGCGCGATGCAGAGGCAGGTCAGAAGTACATAGTATGCAATGCAGACGAGGGTGATCCGGGGGCCTTTTCAGACAAGTGGCTTCTTGAAGAACGGCCTCATTCAGTCCTCTTCGGGATGCTGATGACAGGCCTCATAACCGGGGCTGACACTGGAGTGGTATATATCAGAGGTGAGTATCCCCTTGCTGTCCGTAAGCTCCGTGAGGCTGCCAGTCAGCTTGAAACGGCCGGGATCACAGAGAGCGGTACGGGCAAGGCTTCCTTCCCCTTCAGATTTCATGTGGTTGAAGGATCAGGAGCCTACATATGCGGCGAAGAGACCTCACTGCTGAACTCCCTCGAAGGACTGAGGCCGGAGGTGCGCACCCGTCCTCCCTTCCCTGCTGTCTACGGCCTCTTTGGCAGGCCCACCGTGCTAAGCAACGTCGAAACATTCGCCAACATACACTACATACTTAAAGAAGGCGGTGCAGTCTATGCCGCCCTTGGAACGGAGAAGTCGCCGGGCACCAAGCTCGTGTCGCTGGATGGCGCTTTTAACAGGCCGGGACTACTGGAGGTAAGAATGGGAACACCGTTGAGGAGTGTCATTGACGGTATGGGAGGAGGCACACGTTACCCTGTAAAAGCGTTCCAGATAGGAGGTCCGCTGGGAGGCCTGGTGCCGGCATCAAAGATTGATGATCTGACCCTCGATTTTGAATCGTTCAGCAGGGAGGGATTCTTATTGGGACATGCCGGGATAGTCTCTATACCCGAGAATTTTCCAGTTATCAGGCTGCTTGAGCATCTGTTTGAATTCACAAAAAAAGAATCCTGCGGCAAATGCTTCCCGTGCCGCCTGGGAGCGGCGCGCGGCCATGAAATGCTTTCAGATGCAGCAGGTAAGGGAAAGAAGATCGACAGACAGCTTTTTGACGACCTGCTCGAGACAATGCAGCTTGGATCATTGTGTGCCCTTGGCGGGGGACTGCCTCTGCCTGTAAGAAATGCACTGCAGTATTTCAGCGGGGAGCTTGAGGAATACTTCACCACAAACAAGGCATAATGATGGAGAACACGGCTTATATAGATAATATGCCTTTCCGGATAAACGGGGGTGAAACGATTCTTGACTTCGTACGCAGGAACAAGGGACGTGAGGTAATCCCAACCCTGTGCCAGTCAGATAACCTGGAGAATTACGGTTCCTGCCGGGTCTGTTCGGTTGAGGTGGCGCTGAAGGAGGGGGGCCCGGCAAGGATAATGGCTTCGTGCCATACGCCGGTGGCTTCCGGCTATTATATCTATCCCTCAACAGAGAGGATCAGGAGGCTGAGACGCAACATCCTGGAGCTCGTTCTTTCAGAATATCCGCCTGACAGGCTTCATCCCGAGCCCGGTATGCTTCCGACAGAGTTTCAGACCGTTGTGGCAACACACGGAAGCTCAGTAGTACGATACCATCATTCTGTGAAAAATCATGAGAAGGACAGGAGCCACCCGTACATATGGTCTGACCTTACGGAGTGCATAAAATGCTATCGTTGCGTCAGGGCATGCGACGAGCTGCAGACTGAGCACGTGCTGGGTATCCACGGAAGAGGGCATGAGAGCCGTATAATCAAAGGGTATGATCAGTCTTTCAGAGAATCACCGTGTGTATCGTGCGGAGCATGTGTGCAGACATGCCCGACGAACGCACTGTCAGACAGGTACTCCACAAAAACACTTGCGGCAGACAGCGTTGTACGAACCACATGTACATATTGCGGCGTGGGCTGTAACCTGGATGTGAAGGTGATAAATGGCATTGTGAGGGGCATAGAGGCCCCTCTGGATAGTGCAACCAACAGGGGGCATACATGCCTCAAGGGAAGGTATGCATTTGAATTCTATAATCATCCTGAGAGGCTTCGTGCGCCAATGATCAGGAAAAATGGTGTACTGACGGAGGTATCGTGGGATGAAGCCTATGACTATACGGCCGGAAGGTTCAAGGAGATAAAGGATAAATACGGGCCTGATGCCCTGGCAGGGATCTCCTCTGCGCGCTGCACCAATGAGGAGAACTACCTGATGCAGAAGTTTTTCAGGATTGTCATCGGGACCAACAACATTGACGGGTGTGCCCGTGTCTGTCATGCCCCCACGGCAATGGGTATGCAGTGGGCCTACGGTATGGGCGCAGCAACAAACTCAATTGAAGAGATCTACAAGACAGGATGCATACTTATCATAGGTGCGAATCCCTCATCGGCGCACCCGGTCACCGGAGCGCGTATCAGATCGGTGGTTGAGTCCGGTACACCCCTCATAGTTATTGACCCGCTGAAGATCGACCTCGCGCGGCTGGCGAAATACCACCTTCAGATCAATCCGGGAACAAACGTAGCTGTGCTGAATATGTTTGCTTATTATCTTCTCAGTGAGGGTATGACAGATGAAGATTTCATCGGAAAGCGGACGGAGGGATGGGATGAATTCAGAAGCCATCTTCTTGCACTGGATATAGACAAGCTTGAAGAAATATGCGGAGTTAACCGTGAACTGGTGAGATCCGCTGCGGTAGAATATGGTGCTGCCACTTCTGCAATGGAATTTCACGGGCTTGGTGTAACGGAGCACTGGCAGGGGACCAAGGCCATAACGCTCATTGCGAACATTGCCATGATGACAGGCAATATCGGTAAAGCTGGTTCTGGAGTTAATCCGCTGCGCGGACAGAATAACGTGCAGGGTGCCGCTGATATGGGTGTACAGCCTCACCAGGGAGCAGGTTACCTGGATGTTACCAGGCCTGAAAACATCGCTGTTTACAATGCCTTTTACGGGACTGAGCATCCCTCTGTGCCGGGTTACCGCATTCCGGAGATGTTTGCCGCTGCCGGCCGGGGCGACCTGAAGGCGCTCTGGATAATGGGAGAAGATCTGCTTCAGACTGATCCCAACACATGCCATGTCAGGAGCTCGCTGCAGAACCTTGACTTTCTTGTGGTACAGGAGATTTTCATGACTGATACGGCACGGATTGCCGATGTGATCTTCCCGGCATCTTCCTTCCTTGAGAAGGAGGGTACCTTCACCAACGGCGAGCGAAGGATCCAGCGTGTTCAGAGAGTGGTGGAGCCTCTTGAAGGAACCAGGCCTGACGGACAGATAGTGGTTGACATGATGAACCGTATGGGCTACAGGCAGGAAGGCTACTCAGCCGATGTGATGCTGAAGGAAATATCAGGCATAGTGCCTTTCTTCAGAGGTGTGAAATGGGATGAGCTCGGCAATAACGGCAAGCAGTGGCCGGTGAAGGAAGACGGCACTGAAACAAAGATCCTTCACACCGAAACATTCAAACGGGGCAGGGGTAAATTTCATACGTGGGATTTTGACATTTCACCTGAGCTTAACGATAATGCCGGGCAGTTCCCGTATATACTGACCACGGGGAGGCTTCTGGAGCACTATAACAGCGGTACCATGACCCGTCGCACGCCCAACAGCCAGCTTGTCACTGAAGATGTGCTTTTTGTTCACCCTCATGATGCAGCTGCCAAGGGACTGGTGAGCGGTGACTTTGCAAGGATATTCTCCGCACGCGGGATAACAACGATGAAGGTACAGGTAACCGATGTTGTCAAACCCGGGGTGATCTATACCACTTTCCATTTTCCCGAGGCGGCAATAAACTTCCTCACCAGCAGTGTGGGTGATGAGTTCACCCTTACTCCGGAATATAAGATAGTGGCAGTGGATTTTGAGAAATCAATGTACGGTATCTTCAAACGTGCCGAATGTCTGTCAGAAATAAAAAAATCATAAATTTTGAATTTGACCCCCATTTTTTAGGGGTTCATAGTCAAAATATATATAAAAAGTCAAAAAAACATATAAAAATATAGGGGTGTATTTCAAAATGATCTATTTTAGCGAAAAAATAAGATCATGGCAGAATTACGTTTCAGTGCATTGAAGGAAGTATTCTCAAGAGAACCTGTTGAGGTCGACCTTCCGAAAGGACCAGTCTCTTCATATTTTTCCGAAAACGTTTTCGACAAGCTTAAGATGGAGCGGTATCTCTCCCGCGAAGCCTACAGAGCCGTTGTTACCGCTATAGATGAGGGAACACCCATAACAAGGCCTATAGCTGACCAGGTAGCCACAGGAATGCAGGCATGGGCTATGGAACGCGGTGTCACACATTTTACACACTGGTTTCATCCTCTGACAGATGCTACTGCAGAGAAGCATGATTCTTTTGTAGGCAGGGGAGACAGGGGAACCTATATTGAAGTTTTTTCCGGTTCGGTACTCGTCCAGCAGGAGCCTGATGCTTCCAGCTTTCCCAGCGGAGGTATACGCAACACTTTTGAGGCACGCGGCTACACCGCATGGGATGTTTCATCACCCGCATTCATTGTTGACCATACCCTTTGTATCCCCACTGTCTTTATATCATATACAGGAGAAGCACTTGATTACAAGACACCGCTCCTCCGGTCTCTGTCCGCTCTTGACCGCGCCGCTGTTGAAGTATGCCATTTCTTTGACAAGGATGTGAAGAAGGTTATCGGAACACTGGGATGGGAACAGGAGTATTTTCTCATTGACGAGGCCCTGTATTATGCCCGTCCTGACCTGGTGCTGGCTGACCGTACGCTGATGGGTCATCCGTCGGCCAAAGACCAGCAGCTCTCTGATCATTATTTTGGTTCCATCCCTGACAGGGTCAAATCATTCATGAGGGAATTCGAGTTTGAAGCATATAAGCTTGGGATTCCGGTCAAGACACGCCATAACGAGGTGGCTCCCAACCAGTTTGAATGTGCTCCCGTCTATGAGGAAATCAACCTTGCCGTTGATCATAACCAGCTTATCATGGATGTGATGCGCAGGGTTGCCAGAAGACATAAGTTCAGGGTGCTCTTCCATGAAAAGCCTTTTGCTGATATTAACGGCTCAGGAAAGCACAACAACTGGTCCATGGCCACCGACACCGGTGTTAACCTGCTGTCGCCCGGAAAGAATCCGAAGAGCAACATGCAGTTCCTGACGTTCCTTGTAAATGTGGTTAAGGCTGTCAATGACAACCAGGAGTTGCTTCGTGCCAGCGTCACCAATGAAAATAACTCATGGAGGCTCGGAGGTCATGAAGCTCCTCCGTCAATCATCTCGGTCTTCCTTGGAAGCTATATCTCAAATATCCTCGAAGATATTGCCAGAAAGGTGAAAGACAAGAAGATGACCCCGCAGGAAAAGACCGAGATCAAGCTTGGTCTTGGCAAGATACCCGGGATCTTTCTTGACAACACTGACCGTAACCGCACATCGCCTTTCGCCTTTACCGGTAACAGGTTCGAATTCAGGGCTGTAGGCTCATCAGCTAACTGCAGTTCTGCCATGATCGTGCTTAACGCCGCCGTGGCACGTCAGCTGACGGCCTTTGCCCGTGAGGTTAACATCCTTGTCGGAAAGGGAAGGAAGAAGGATGAAGCAATCTTCCAGGTGCTCAAGAAGTCCATAATTGATTCCGAGCGCATCAGATTTGAGGGTGACGGTTACAGTGAGGAATGGCACCGTGAAGCAGCCCGGAGGGGACTCTCCTCTGATGAGAGTGTTCCGCGAACCATAAAAACATATCTGACTGAAACAGCGCGCGAAACTCTTGTTGGAACCGGTACTCTCAGCGAACGCGAGCTTGAGAGCCGGGTTGAGGTAGAGCTTGAAAAGTTTACGAAGAAAGTGCAGATTGAAGGTCGCGTACTGGGCGACCTGGCTATCAACCATATTGTGCCTACTGCAGTAGCCTATATGACAACACTGGTTGAAAATGTGAAGGGACTGAGAGACATCTTTGATGAAAATGAATATATGAGGCTGGCAGGGGCGCGTAAAGATCTTATTGTATCCATTTCGGATCATATATCGATGATCAAGAAGCTGGTGAATGATATGATCAGTGAAAGGAGAAAGGCCAATATGATTGACGATGAGTACAAAAAAGCGCTTGCCTATGAAAGCAAGGTGAAGCCATACCTTGATGAAATCAGGAACCATATTGACCGGCTTGAACTGGTAGTGGACAATGAGATCTGGCCGCTGCCCAAATACCGCGAGCTTCTTTTTACGAGGTAGCATACGCAAACATCGGTTACATTCGTTATTTTTGCAGTATAACGAATGCTGCCTGTATGAAAAAGAGCTTTATCCTGTCTTTGATTCTTTTGCTGCTGGTTCCGGCTGCCCTTAGCGCACAGAAACAGAAAACGGAACGCGCACGCGCAGCATTTGAATCAGGCAACTATTTTGAAGCCATTGACCTGTTCAAGGATGTATATTCAAAGACCCGTGAAAAGCAGATCAAGTCTGACATGGTTTTTATGGTGTCTGAATGTTATCGTCTTATCAACGATCCGAAGAATGCCGAGCTATGGTATAAAAAAGCAGTAAAATCGGCTTTCCCGAAACCTGAAGCGCAGTACTGGCTGGCTGAAAGCATTAAAAAGCTGGGACGTTACCCCGAGGCTATCGAGGAATTCAGGAGATACAGACAGCTTGTCCCCGGTGACCCCCGTACAGAACAGCAGATACGTGCCTGCGAACTTGCCATGGAATGGCTGGCTTCGCCGGAAGCTTATAATGTCGATGAGCTGAAGGACATCAACTCAAAAGACTCGGATTTCAGTCCTGCCTTCGCCCGCGATGATTATGGCCTGGTATGGTTCACATCATCACGTGACGATGCCCAGGGCAAAAATGAACACGGGGCTACCGGACAGAATTTCACGGATATTTTCGAGACCAGGCTCGACAAGAAGAGCAAATGGAGCACCCCGGTACCCATTGATTATCTGAACAGTGAGTTCGAGGACGGTACTCCTTCTTTCTCGGCTGACTATACTGAGGTATATTTCACCCGTTGTGAAGCAGGAAAACGTGAGGAAAAGGGTTGCGTTATAATGTATTCAAGGCGTGAGGGCACGCAATGGTCCACCCCGGAAAAGCTGGAGTTGCTGGCCGATTCACTTGTAGCTGCCCATCCTGCTATCTCGCCAGATGGTATGACTCTCTATTTCGTTTCTGACATCCCCGGCGGGCTTGGCGGAAAGGATATTTACCGCTCAGAACGCAGCTCACACGGAGGCGGATGGTCACGTCCCGAGAACCTTGGAACGGATATCAATACCAGGGGAAATGAAGTTTTCCCGTATATTCGTGATGACGGGACCCTTTATTTTGCCTCTGACGGTCATATTGGTATGGGCGGCCTTGACATTTTCAGGGCTGTAGCCCAGACCGGTGACAGGTGGCTGGTGGAGAACATGAAGCCACCTATCAACAGCTATGCAGACGACTTCGGCATAACCTTTGAAAACGGGGCCGAAAAAGGCATCTTCAGCTCATCACGCAAGGGCAAAGGGCAGGACGACCTCTTCCTCTTTGAGATGCCTCCGCTGCTTTTCAGCATAACGGGACTTGTCAAGGACGAAAAGACCGGACAGCCGGTTCAGGGTGCCACCGTGCAGCTCATTGCCAGCGACGGCGCCAATATGCAGGCCGAGACAGGCAATGTCGGCGACTTCAAGTTCAGCCTGAGACCTGAGGTAGACTATATCTTCCTCGCTTCAAAGAAAGGGTATCTCAACGGCAAGGAGAAGGAGACTACCAGAGGGCAGGACAAGAGTCGTGAATTCATGTCGACCATAGTAATTACTCCGATTGACAGGCCTATTGAGCTTCCGAATATATTCTACGATTTCGGCAAATGGGACCTTCGTCCTGAATCAATGGTCTCTCTCGATAAGCTTATCGAGACCCTCAATGATAACCCCAACGTGACCATAGAGCTTATGTCACACACTGACTCGCGTGACACGGAAGAGTATAACATTGATCTCTCGCAGAAAAGAGCTCAGGCTGTTGTTGACTACCTCATTGACAAAGGTATCGCCAGAGACAGGCTGACGGCAAAAGGCTATGGCGAAAGCAGTCCTAAAATGGTTGATGCCTCCATCGTTCAGGATTCTCCCTTCCTGCGCTCCGGCGTGACACTCACAGAGCAGTATATCAACACCCTGGCAAGTGATGAACAGAAGGAGATCGCCCATCAGATCAACCGCCGGACAGAGTTCAGGGTACTGAAGACTGATTACGTACCTGCAAAATAGAGAAGGTGGCAGAACAATCATCAAAATATGACTGAGAGGTCGCGATACTCAGAAAGAGGTGTTTCGGCGGGAAAGGAAGATGTGCACCAGGCTGTCGGCCAAATAGACAAAGGCCTGTTCCCCGGCGCTTTCTGCAAGATTATCCCGGATATGCTGGGCGGCGACCCGGAGTACTGCAATATCATGCATGCTGACGGCGCCGGAACCAAATCATCACTGGCATATGTTTACTGGCGGGAGACAGGTGATCTTTCAGTCTGGAAAGGTATAGCCCGCGATGCCATAGTGATGAACCTCGACGACCTGCTGTGTGCCGGCGTGACAGACAACATACTGATTTCATCAACAATAGGACGGAATAAGAATCTCATTCCAGGGGAAGTCATAAAAGCCATTATCGAGGGCACTGAAGAATTCCTGGGTGAGCTGCGTGAACTGGGTATTGGCATCTGGTCGACAGGAGGGGAGACTGCCGATGTGGGCGATCTTGTCAGGACAATTATCGTCGATTCAACAGTCACGGCGCGCATGCGCAGGGCGGAGGTCATTGACAACAGTAATATCAGTCCGGGTGATGTGATCGTTGGGCTGGCCTCCTTCGGGCAGACGACCTACGAGAATGAGTATAACGGGGGCATGGGCAGCAACGGACTCACCTCGGCACGGCATGATGTTTTTGAGAAATACCTTGCCGCCCTCTACCCTGAAAGCTACGATCATTCAGTGCCTGAGGCACTGGTTTATTCAGGGGCGATGAAACTCACCGGGCCTACGGCCGTTGCAGATATAAATGCCGGCAGGCTGGTGCTCTCGCCCACACGCACCTACGCTCCCGTCATCAGGAAAGTCCTTGAGACAATGCGTCCCCGGATACACGGCATGGTTCACTGCACCGGCGGCGGGCAGACCAAGATATTGCATTTCATTGACAGGATGCATGTTATTAAAGACAACCTTTTTCCGGTGCCGCCGCTGTTTGATCTCATTCAGAAGAGCTCCTCCACTCCCTGGGTGGAGATGTACCGTGTCTTCAACATGGGTCACCGCATGGAGCTGTATGTTTCACCCGGTGATGCACAGGCCATCATTGACATCGCCGCCGCCTTCAGTCTTGAAGCACGCGTTGTGGGGCGCTGCGAGCCTGCGCCTTCCAGAAAGCTTACTATAAAGAGCGAGTTCGGGGAATTCAGCTATTAGGCAGTAGGCAGTAGGCAGTACAGTCTGCAATTTGAGATGCCGACTGGTGACTAAGATTTATTCAATCACTACTGCCTAGTCTGGTCTTTCGCTAAAATTGCCCACTGGAATTTTTTTCCTCAGCCCTCTATTGCCTATTGCCTCTCTTTCACTACCTTTGCACCCTGAAAATTAATATGTAATGGCAAATTATCTTATACTTGAGAAGCTTGAGGGGGTGAAGAACCGTTTTATTGAGGTAGGCGAACTGCTGAACGGTCCTGACGTGATGTCGGATATGAAGCGTTTCATTAAGCTTAACAAGGAATATAAAGAGCTGAAACCTGTCGTGGCAGCTTATGAAAAGTACAAGAGCGCACTTGATAACCTCGAGAGCTCAAAGGAGCTGCTGGCAAATGAGAAGGATGCCGAGATGCGCGAGATGGCAAAGGCGGAGATAGACAATCTTCTCAATACGATACCCGACATGGAGGAGGATATCAGATTCCTTCTGCTTCCCGTCGATCCCGAAGATGACAAGAATGCCGTGATGGAGATACGTGCCGGGACAGGCGGCGATGAGGCCAGTATATTTGCCGGTGATCTATTCCGCATGTATTCCAAATATATTGAAGCCCGCGGATGGAAGATTGACATGAACTATTTCACCGAAGGCACTGCCGGAGGCTTCAAGGAGATAGTTTTTAATGTCATTGGCGATGGGGTTTACGGTATAATGAAGTACGAGTCAGGCGTTCACCGCGTACAGCGGGTGCCTCAGACGGAGACACAGGGACGCCTGCATACCTCGGCTGCCACAGTGGCCGTGCTGCCCGAAGCAAGTGAATTTGATGTCGAAATCAAGAACGAGGATATACGCAAGGATACCTATTGTTCATCAGGGCCGGGCGGACAGAGTGTTAACACGACATATTCCGCAATAAGACTGACACATGTTCCCACGGGTATCGTTGTCACATGCCAGGATGAGAAGTCGCAGATCAAGAACCTTGAAAAGGCTATGAAGGAGCTGCGCACACGTCTATATAACCTGGAGTACCAGAAGTACCTTGACGATATCTCGCGCAAGCGCAAGACCATGGTTTCAACGGGTGACCGTTCAGCCAAGATCCGTACATACAACTACCCTCAGAGCAGGGTCACTGACCACCGCATCAACACGACTCTTTACAACCTGCCTGTGGTGATGGACGGAAATATACAGGAACTGCTCGACAAGCTGCAGATGGCAGAGAACGCCGAGCGACTGAAGGAAAGCTCATACTGATCCCATACCCATGAATTCAAAAGAACTCTTTCAGAACATTCTTAAGAAAAAGTCCTTCCTGTGCGTGGGGCTTGATCCTGAGATTACAAGGCTGCCGGCATCAGTTGCCGGGGCTGATGACCCGATCTTCGAGTTCAACAGAAGGATCATTGATGCTACACATAAGTATACAGCGGCATACAAGCCCAACTTCGCCTTTTATGAGTCTTACGGCCAGAAGGGGATGGCAGCTCTTGACAAGACGGTGCGGTACATAAACAAGCTTGATACTAACATCTTCATTATTGCCGACGCCAAGCGCGGAGACATAGGCAACACCTCGAAGATGTATGCAAGGGCGGTTTTCAGTGAGATGCCTTTTGATGCGGTCACCGTTGCTCCCTATATGGGAGAAGATTCAGTGACGCCGTTCCTATCGTATCCGGGCAAATGGGCGATAATACTTGCACTGACGTCGAACAAGGGTGCTGATGATTTTCAGTATCACACCGACAAGGGGCAGAGGCTGTTTGAAAGAGTATTAACTGTCTCACAAAGATGGGGCACAACGGATAATCTCATGTATGTCGTTGGCGCCACCCGTGCCGAGATGCTGGCAGACATCAGAAAGATCGTTCCGGATCATTTTCTTCTTGTGCCGGGTGTAGGTGCACAGGGTGGCAGCCTGGCCGAGGTAGTGCAATACGGAATGAACAAACAGTGCGGACTGCTGGTCAACTCCTCCCGCGGGATCATCTATGCTGACAGCTCGGATCACTTTGCCGAAACAGCCGGCGAAAAAGCCCGCGAGATGCAGGAAGAGATGGCAGGGTACCTTACTGAAAAGTTCAAAGTATGAGGATCTGATGGTCAAGGTCTGAGGGTCTGTCGCTTTGCTTTGAAATGCGTTCCAATTGTCTGGTTCTTAATTCTTAACTCATAATTCTATTGCCTCAGGCCTTATTCCCGTATCTCCGCTGCCACCATCTTCCTGACAGGAGGTATTAGAAAGGCACCGATACCGAGGAGGGCAATACCGCTGCCGGATATGATGAATGCATTTCCTATTCCGATAGTGTCTGCAATGTACCCTGTCGCCAGCAGCCCTATCATTGAGGGGAGCAGGGTAATGCTTGAATATAGGGAGAACACTCTTCCCAGCGCTGTTGGCTCAACCATGGTCTGCATCACCACTGTGAATGAGCCCGAATAGATCGTCATGCTGATACCGCCTATGGCAGTAATTGAGGCAAAAATTGCAAATCCTGACGGGGGCAGCACTCCTGAAAAGAGGAAGGTCAATCCTAATATAAGGTACATGAGGTTAATTAGCACAACTTTGTAGTTGTTCAGCCTTCGATGGCCGATGATGGCTCCTCCGGCCAGCATACCTATTCCCCAGGCTATCTCCACGATACTCATCATATATGTCGTCCCGTTGAAGTGTTCCAGCGTCATCAGCGGAAAAAGAGCTGCAACCGGCATGATGAAGAACATGGCTGAAAGGGCAAGGATGAAAAGCCACATCAATCCCGGCTTGCTGTATATCTCCCTCAATCCTTCTAATAACTCTCTCATCAGATGAGGCTTGGATTGGCCACTCTTTTCCGGATCAGGTATATGGACCATTAGCAGGGTAATCACGGCTATAATTGCTCCGGCGACGTCTATCAATAATACCCACTGCAGTTCGAAGAGGCTTATCAGCAGGGCAGCCAGCGCAGGACTTGCGATGGTGCTTACTGACTGTATCATGTTACTGATGCCTGCTATTCGCATCAGCTTGTCCTTTGGCGCCAGAAGGGGTACTGAAGCCTGCATGGCGGGGATATGGAACGCCATACCTGCAGATCGCATCATCAGAAGGAGATAAACGTAGAAGATCTTCGGCTCGGTGATCCAGAAGAGCGAGGCAAGTGCCAGGGTACATATAGCGATGAAGAGATCGGCAAATATCATCGTCCGCTTGCGGTTCCACCGGTCAACAAAAACACCGGTAAAGAGCCCGAGAACCATCTGGGGAAGGAGTGAGGCGATGGTGGCATAAGCCAGTACTTCTGCCGACCTGGTCTCGACACTCAGCCAGAAGATGGCGGCATAAGCCACCACAAAGCTGCTCATGGTTGAGAACAGCTGACCGGTGAAGATTATGGCAAATACTCTTTTCCAGTCAGACATATTATGTTTCAATATCTGTCGCATTATCAGTACATACGGAGAAAAGCAAATATAATCCCTTTTGTTCCAGGCACGTTAGGCTGAACTACAAAACAGCTGAAAAGCATACAGCATTTTCTCGTAACTTCAACTTTACAATTCCGGGTTTTATTACCAAAACGGTGATCATGGAAAAATAACTCCTCGCCGAGTGGCTTATAAACATTGGGTATATCATGCAATAGAGGCAGGGCTGGGAATGAAGTCTGAAAGTCATAAGGCCTGAAGGCTGTAATGCCTGCAGTATGCTGTCTGAACATTTTTCCCGGGTAATTGCCAGTTACCATTAAAAAAATTTATATATATTTATATTAAACTAACCCTGATGAAAAAAACAATTGTCTCATTAATGATTTGTTGTATTGCTTTCGCCACAGCGGGTGGCCAGACAATACCTGAAAAAGACGCCGCAATGATTGATGAGTTAATAAATTCAACAATCACTATTAAGAAGGTGACAATTGAATCCGAAGCTCTCACCAAGGTATTCAACGGCACTTTTTACAGAGTAACTCCGACATACAATCACAATGGTGGTATTGCATCGTGCGAAGAGTATTTTATGGTAGTCCATAACGGAAAGGTAGCCGAACTTGAAAATACCAGTGAAACCAGAACGCTTGACTTCCTCTTTTCCCTCCTGAAGAAGGACTTTGCAATAAAGAATGAGAGCGATGCAATAATTTTCGAGTCAGCACTCGATGCCATCTACCCTGTAGACTGGACGGTAGATGCTGAAGACAAGAAGCATCTGCAGCGTGATGGCAAATGGCTGTTCCTGAGAGGAGATTTTTTCGGTTCAAAGAAGGGTTTTATGATAACTCTTGACCAGAACTCCGGGATTTCTCAGATTGATTATGACCTGGAAGCGATTAAGCAGGAATAGGCTGACCATTGCCAAAAGTAAGATGAAAACCAGGATACTTTCAATAATATACTTCGCTATCGGAGTACTGTTCATAATTTCTCATTATTGCCAAATTTCAAACGTGGCTTTTATCTCAAAGGTGCTGATCATACCGCCGCTGATGGCAATATTTATTCTGAACCTGAGGCCTGACAGTAACCGGCTGCATAAATTCATGTTTGCAGGGTTGTTCTTTTCATGGGCGGGTGATGTACTTCTGGAGATTCCGGGAGGAGGTGAGATCATGTTCATGGCTGGTCTCGGAGGATTTTTGCTGTCACTGCTGATGTATGCAATTGTCTTCTTAGCAACACCGGGTAAGAATGACTTTTTTCACCGTCGGTTCTGGTTATTAATACCCGTTTTACTTTATGGTATTGCCATGGGATTATACCTTTATGATCATCTTGGGGAAATGCGTCTGCCGGTTATTGTTTATGAGGCAGTAATGATATCCATGCTTGCCGGAGCTGTCAGCAGGATCGGAAAAGTCAACCGGACAAGCTATATGATGGTTCTCACCGGAGCTATTCTGTTCATCATATCCGACTCAGTCCTGGCAGTCAATAAATTCGTTCAACCCGTCAGTTTATCAACCCTGATCATCATGGGTACCTATATTGCAGCCCAGTGGCTGATTACAATAGGATATATTGAACAATTCACCCGGAAACTTGAATGAATGTGAGAATAATGTAATTTTTTCAAAGAATTATGTAACGGCTGTCAGAAGGAATAGTCAGACCTTTGATTTGTAATCTGAGAAGCCGAGTGATGAAAACGAATTATGACTTATTCTGAAAGATCCCAGGACCAATTTCAAATTGTCATTTGCAATCCTGGTGGCTTATGGGATGCTGTTGAGCGGATTTTTGGTCATCGTTTTCGGTATTTACGGGATAACTCAACTGTTCATCAGATGAAACTAATGAATGTTTAAATATAACAAAGCCAAATTATAGGGTCACGCGATACGCTGCAATAATTCAGAATTAAAGCTACGGGCAACAGAGTTTTAGGGTTTAAGGTTATAGGGTTTCAATGCTCAGGGCAGATAGCGTAAAGCGTAAAGCGCAGAGAAAGAATTTCTCTGCGCTTTTTCCAATTTACATTCCTATCTTTTATTTACGAATAAGCGGTGAGGATACCTCTTTTAACCCTACCTCTTCTGAATTAGTTCTCCCATTCTTTCAACAGGCATGGCATTAACGAACAATCCCACGTAATCATATGCATTGTTGTTTCCCTGGTAGAAATCATCAAGCTCAGCCTGTGATCGTGGCTTATATGCCATTGAAACGAATTGCACAGCCGACTGTGGAAGGGTACGATTCCAGCATTCAGGATTGAACTTCATTACCGGCCAGCCTTCTCCCTTTGCATTGATGCAGGAGATGCTTTCATCTCCCGTTGCATAATATGCCATGCTCATCAGTTCCTCAGAAGTGAAATTCTCATATTCCTTTTTGATGGCATCGTAAACGGAAACTTTAAAACTGGCTGCCGGTACAAAGCCGAGCTTTTCCCATTCCTGGAAGGATTTGCTGTTTTTAGCCTCATCTATTTCCTTTTTGACTTTATAGTAAGCCAGTTTTGCCTCCATTATCTCCTTTACGGTCACCGGTATCCAGAAGTCCGGGCGGTCAGGGTTAAACGCGACTATATTTCCATTTGCATAAATTCTGACACCCGGGGCGATTTCTTCTTCTACAGGTGAGACGTTGTAATATTGTTTAAGGTTTTCAAGCGCTTCTTCAAGGGGTTGTTTGAATGCCGGGGGATCGCCTGTCTTAAATCCTGTTTCATCGTACTGACTGGAGATGCCGGATACCGGGTTATTAATTAAAATACCTGTATTGGGACAATAATTATCCCAGCTGTCCTCTTTACCCGTACTGACATTGATGAAAAAGAGCTGAAAATGAATGAAGAGCTCGCCCTGATAGCCATAACCCCTGTGAGCAGGACTGTTTACAACTTCACTGCATGGCTGAATGAAACTGACTTTTGCATTAAAGCCTGTGGGGTTTGCAACCACTGAATTATTCCGGTGCATCCATTCGGCGACAGACATCATATTTGCCAGGAATGCAGACTTTTCAGCCAGGTATGTACAGTTATCATTACTGAACCTATTAACCGGCTTCCATTCGCCGGGCTTTTTGGGCAGATAATGATCAATCTGGGCAGACAGAACCGGCACCATAAGAAGAAGAGCTGCAACAGCCAGGATTATCGTGAATCGTTTTCTCATTTCTTATTCAGACTATATCCGTGTAACCTTTCTTTCTTGAATAGGTGCAAGTCAATACTTCGTCGTTATCGAATCAACTGTGACAGTCAGGGCTGATTTCAACACCTCCATTACGGTGGTCACTGATTCCGGGCACTTTTCAAATTGTTTCATGAAAGTCTTGCCTGCCGTGTCGTAAGATTTGGTGCGTTCTATCAGCTCATCAAGACTTGGTTTGGCTGCTTTCGCCTTCACCTCAAATATAGCCGGGTCATCAGCAGCAGTTCTCAATGAGTTCTGACAGTGCGGACAGCTCTGTCAGGGTGCTTGAATAATCTGTTACAGCAATGCTGTTGAACTTTTCAACACAGTCGCCGATGTTCTTAATACCAGCCTGAAGAGTTGAAAAGTCCGCAGAGCTTATGCTTATGGCTTTAGTCTTGTCGCATCCGCATTCTTCAGGAGAATAGGGCAGTCCCACCTGCCTGGGCTCGCTGGTTGGCGGAGGAGGCGAGATCGGGGGTTCTTCGCCTTCCGGTTCAGGAGCAGTAGGGTCTTCCGTTGGCTGCTTCTTTGCAGGAGGGGTTTCGGTCTTAGGTTTCGGGTCGGCAGGCGGTTTCGGATCAGTCGATGGTGTTGGGTCAGTTGGCTCTGGAGTCTGATCGGCTTTTGGTTCTTCCTGCTTCTGAGGTTCGGTTTTGTCTCCCTTGCAGATACGCTGGAGACGCTCAACTTCCTTAAATGCCCTGTCAGCCTTCTCCCAGCTCTCCAGGGCACTCTTCAAGACATCCTCATGATATAATATCTTTCCAATATTATCGGCAAATCTGGCTGCTGATTCCTGGACTTCCACCACACCAACTGAAGCGCTCATTGTTTCCCCGCCCAGCTGATCAAAAGCGGTCTTGACAATATTTTCCTCAAATTTATCAGTGCCATAAGTTGCCATCATTTCAGACGCAGCAGTAGCGAGCTCAGTGATTTTTGTCACTGCAGAAATGGTTTTTGTGGGTCCTTTTCCACTTGAGATGATAGTAAGAGCTGCCTTGGCAAGTAGCTCCCCAGTCGATGCAACAAGGTCATCCCTTGCCTTTTCAAATTCTTTGGAGCCGGATATTTTCTGTAACCTCTCAGCAGCATCCTGAAGATTTTTAACGGCCTGCTGTCTCATCCTCTCAAGTGCCTCCACGGTTTCCTTATCACAGTTGACAACTTCCACGTCAACTGTGGGTCCTGTGGTGTTACCACAGTTATCCCTTGCTTCAAGAGTAGCCTTTCCGGTATTCACTCCCTGCAGATCCAGGTTGTCTACAGAGGCGACAACAGTGAATACTGAGGGATTGCCTGATACGAAATCGACAAGCTCCTGTGCTTCATCAGGTTCTGAGGAGTAAGGTACGGTAAGTTTGCCTGACAGTTCATTTCCATAAATATCATATAGAGGTATCTCTGGGATAGCATTACCGCCGTTATAATTATAAATCCGCACCATGGATGTGGGCTTTGTGGCCTGAGCTTTGGCTCCGCCAGGAGCGGTATATTCAACATACAAGGTACCCCGGCCCGGTCTTGAACCGGTCAGTGTTGCCGAAGCCCCGGAGGCATCCACGGACATCAGGTCAGAAGGATCGACCCAGAACTCGTATGTGCCTCCGCCAGGATTCCCTGATGCTGTAATGTTTCCGATTTCACCGGCACCAAGTTCTGAACATCCTTCGATGGTGACCTCAGCTGTTTCGACCTCCATTTTCACCGCCAATGTTATTGTGATATTATCATCATCATAACTTCCTGAACGCGTGTTGGTTCGCGATATCTGCTGCCATGACTGGATGTCCTGGTCGGTAAGCACAAATTCTGTCACCCCGGGCCACACCTGTTCAAATGCTTCATCTACCACGCCCCACTCACTAAGGTTGTTACCTATGGCAGTGTAGGCACGCAGAATGGCTCCTGACGCAGTTCGTTCAAGCTCTGCCAGCTCGTCGAGCTGGTAATAACGGGCATTGAGAAGGTAGTTTTGATTGGAAGGGATGCCATGTTCCTTCCGGTACCCGGCATCATCGATCACAATAGTGCGTGTGCCCTGATCGGTCGTTTCGGTAATAGTTTCCACACCGTCAGGATCAAGGAAACGGGTATAGCTGCCATGGGAGCCGGAACCGGACTCATTCACTTCACCAGGATAAAATTTGATAACAGCACCTGGTTCCAGTTTCAGGAAAACGGCAGGATCAAATTCCAGAGGCAGTTTCCTGTCTTCGGGAGTATATCCTTTTCCCCGAAGGGGCTCATTCCAGTGTGAGAGTGAAAATTTCACGACTCCTGAATAGCCCCATGACTCGTTCACGTTTTTGCCGCTCTCTTCATATTCGACTATGAAAGCGGGTTTCCCTGGTTTGGGTTGGGCATATACAGCCCAGCTCAGCAGCAGTAAGGCAGAAAGAAATTGTATCTTTTTCATTTTATGAGTAAATGAAAACGCGGCAGTTTATTTTCCGATCAGCGGAACCAGCCTCCGGATATCATCCATGCTAAAAGACTCCTCGAAACGTTTCAGATCATAACTGGTACTGTTTTTCTTAAGGTACTCTTCCTTTAACTTCCTGAGATATTCCTTATTCTGTACCGCATGGAAATCAATTAACTGTATAGCTGACCTTGGCAGATCCTTATTCCAGTATTCCGGATTCATCTTTACTATATAAGGGAATATGCTGTCCTGGTCGGTAGTTCCCGGCGTTGAACTTACTCTTGCAATCACACCTCCAAAATATGCACGGTTATCTCTGTCTTCCTCGGGTATTGCGGCATACTCCTTGTCGATCCATTCAATAGCCATTTTCTTCCCAAGATCATCAGGTTGTCTGTCATAGAATTCCCTGACAGCCTGAAATGCTTCGTTAACAGTTACCGGGATCCAGTAGGCTGGCCGGGATGGATCATAAACCATGAAATACTCTCCGTCGTAAACATCAATACCGGGTTCAACGGTTTTCATCCTTAGCGGAGCAGTGAAATAGCCATGTTTGGCATCAACGCCGTGAGATGCATTCCAGGCGGGTCTGGCCCGATTGATATACAGAGACCATTCGGGCGGTTCTATTGCATTGTAAGTCACCATACCATCCTTATTCCTGAAAAATGAAGAGAATTCAAATTTGATTCCTGCCGGAATGCCATAGCCTCCGACATCCTTACAGCTGAGCGTTATAATTCTGGCCCTGCTTTCAAACCCTTTGTTCTCACTCAGGACGGGATTTTGCCGTACTGTGTTTACAATATCAGTGATCCTCTGCAGATTGGCTGTTATTTCAGCTTTTGTAAATCCGCAGTCGTAGCCGACATAATCAGTTCTGCTGAGGATCTTGAAAGTCCCTTGTTTTTCAGTAATGAGCGGGAGTTCCTGGGCATGAAGTGCCAAAAACCTGGAAAAAACAGGAATAATGATAGAAGAATAATATGTCTCATGTTGGCTTGTTTAAAGCTTTAGTGCATGTGATTATATTGATATTTCCGGGAATTAAAATCCAATTCCTATTACATCTTTGGAATCACCTCTCGGGCCTTCCATTACTGTAACACTACCCTCATAATTTTTCCCTACAGCACCAACCCTGCCGGTTACTTCGCCTTTAACGCCTACGTCAAGATCACCATTGGCATGTCTGGTCATGGTGACCATCGCTGTCGCTGAGGCTCTGGCGAAACCCACTCCTGCTTCGGCACCGACACCGATTGATGCTGTTGTGCTTTTATTAACGAAATTCTTTTTGATTGAGAAGGCAGCCCCGGCTGCACATCCGAACTCCGCGCTTTCGCAATCAAAGGCTATGCTGCACATAGCCAGGCCAATCTCTAATTTTTTGTCCGGTGGACAATTGTTGCCTTTAGGCTCCTTATCTTCCACTTTTTCCGGCGGCAAGGGATAAGGATTCGCGTATACCGAACAGTCCGTTCCGCATTCATTACCTGCCGTATACGGGAATGCCTGCTGATTGGCAATGAATGCGTTGCCAATGATTGAAAGAGCGACCCTTTGAATCTCATAAGCATATATCCTGCTCCAGTAAGGACTTTCAATTCTTGAAAACCACTGACCGGAGAATTCATAAAGATCATCGAGTATTTTCCTCTGGTTATCAGTTGTCATCCGGGCAAGTGTCTTGTATTCTTCATATTGTCCCTGGATATCCTTGTTTAACTGGATTGCGGCAGGGCATTCTTTGGAGCAGAATTTCCTGCGGCATTCCTTAATGCAATAACCATCACCAACAATGACACAGGGTTCGGTACAACTCACATACTCCTTACCATAGCGTTCCTTATTTGTCACATAAGCCTCCACAATTTCAGATACTGATTTCATAACATCATCCACCGCAAGACCGGACTCATCTGATTCTTCATCCGATGCCTGGAAAAAATATTCCATGATGCAGTCGAGGGCAAAACGTTCGTTGGGATAATCACGCAGAACTGCATTGGGTGACAGGTTAGGCACTTCATTTTGTATCTGCAGAAACTCCTGATTGAATTTCATAAGCTGACCGTGAAAACTTTTATAAGCATCCACTGCAGTTGCAAAACCACCCCCTTCCATCCACTCCGTTACCTCACTGCAACCACTGAATGCAGGCAATTTCAGACGGTCAACTTCAGGAACCAATGAGGCAAGGGCGTCGGGTGGGTTCATCTGATTCCTGGTTTCTTCCCAGAATTTCTCCTTTTCACTCTCGCCACCGGGCGAGTTTTCAGCCTGGGACTTAAGATAGGCAAAATTACCGGCTGCCTTGCTGTACGAGAACCCCATCCCCTTGACACCAGCAAATAATTCGAGGATCGCATCCTGGAGCCTGTTTTGCTTTATGTACAGGTCGCACAATGCGGTGTGAGCCTGACCGAAGTCAGGATCATACTTCAGAGCCTCCTTAAGATAAAACTCAGCCTGCTTCATATCATCAAGCTCGAAATAGCTGCATCCTAATTGTGTAAGTATGATAGGGCTCTGACCGTACAGTTTGTTGGCATAGTGCAGCACCGGGACTGAGGTACTTATTGAATCAATTATGCGCAGATAAGCGCCGAAATTATTAACGCTCAGGGTATCTGTCGGCATCGCCTTTACCGCCGAAGTGATATAAACACAGGCCTGGTTATGGTCATTACTGATAAAAATAAGTTCGCCGCCGGTACTCGCCAGTCTTTTTACTGCACTAAGGCTGAACTCCTCTGTGGCGGCTGTTTTTAAATCCTGGTCGAACTGGCTTTTGGAGACGGCGTCAAGGGTTTTATAAGATCTATTATAAAACCGATCGGCGATCGCAACAACATTCTCCTTTGTGACGGCAGAAGGTTTAACCTCAAAACCTGGTGATTTACTACCACTTTGCTGACCCTGCTGATTTCCCGGGGGACTGAGGGTTGGTTTGCCTCCGGTCAGCTGGCTGGCCAGTTTTTTGATCTCTGCATTGGCTTTTGCTGCGGCAGCAGGATCATCCCAGTTGGTTGTCTTTCTTATCTCAGCCATCTGTGCCCTGATCTGCTCAGGCGACTGGCTGTTCTGTGCACTGACAAGGGCAGACAGAAAAAACATCAATACCAACAGCACATATCTCATGTAACTCAGTTTAGGGAGCATTTAACAGATAGACTATGACAGGTTCACGGATTAATTATCATCCTCAGGAAAATACAGCTTAAACTTATAGCCATCACTAAGTTTGTCAAGATATTCCACTAAAGCCTCCATTGCAGGGATATCACTACTCTCGGGAGGCATTGCCACACTTGTCTGTAACCTGGTTACTTCAGAAGTAATATCAGCCACCCTGTGATAATCAGGTTCAGATGCTTTGACGCTTGACAGGTGCTGGCGAACCAGGTTACGGTATTTTGGGGTAAGCAAATCACAGTACCTGATCTCCTCATTTTTGATGAGAACATCCAGGGAATCGTCCTGTGTGATTTGCCGCTGGTCAGTGACAATTGTCCCCTTATACTTTTGTCCGGCCCATTTTGCAATTCTTTCCTTCATAACTTTACCTGACGGATCATTATCAACCTCGGCATATAATCCTGCAATCCTGTCATTTTCGATCTTTATCTTCTTCAGTAGGCTCTGCTGTTCCATCTGTAATGACGATATGGTTCCAGGTGTTGAACTGGCGGTCTGCTTTTTCGGATCAGCCTGTGCATTGGCCTGTGCTTCTGCAGCATAGCCTTCGGCCCAGGCTTCCTTTCCTGCTTCGCCCGATTTCGAAAGGTTCTCAACCTCCCCCATGGAGATATTTGTCTGCTGCTGCATCATCTTGTTGGCCATGGCCATTTTTTCTTCCTTTGACATGCTCTTGCCGTTCTTCATTTTATTAATATCCTCATCTGAAATACCATACTGCTGCTGCATCTGATTGATACTGTTGTTCTGCATGGTACTCTTATTTTTCTCCATATAATCATTTAAATTCCTGTTTCTGTTTTGTATTTCATTAGACAACTCATTCAGGAGTACAGTGACCTGCTGTTCAAAACTTGCCAGGTCGGCTTTGGAAATGTTGCAGGTATCACGCGGCAGGGACGGAACCCGTTTCATGTAGGATTCGAAAGTGGACTGGGCCGATGTCATTAAGCCAATGCTTAACACCATCAGGATAAGTGCTGTTTTTTTCATGACTTACAGTTTAATAAATTCAACTCTGCGGTTAAGGGCTTTGTTGGCAGGAGTGTCATTGGCTGCTACAGGCTGGCTTTCACCCATACCGTCAGTTACAAGGCGGTCACCGTTCACACCGAATGATTTGACCAGTTCATTTTTAACTGAAGCGGCGCGGCGTTTTGAAAGGTCAAGATTGGCTGCATCGGCGCCGTCGCTATCGGTATGGCCCACGATCTTAACTTTTACATCGGGCACTTCATTTAGATATTGCTGCAATTTCCTTGAGTGTTCCGTATGATTCCGGTTTAACAACGTCCTTGTTTACATCGAAATAGATACCGTAAGTGACCAGCTTTCCTTCGGTCATTAGTTTGTTGCGCATATCAGGAGCACCCACTGCAATACGTATATTGCTTATCATTGCAGCGCCATATTCAAACCTCAGCCTGTCAGGTTTTACACAACCTGTGGGAAATGCTTTGGGAAGATCTACAATCTTGTTCTGATCCTGGTACAGGCGAACTCTTGATTTCTGCACCCAGATGGCAATATGGTATTTCTGGTTCATCTTTTCCTTATACTGTTCACCATCAACATAGCCACTTAGTTTTAATTGCTCACATTCTGTCCCGTAAAGCCATGTACCGTAACTTGGCCTGCCGGAATATTCAACCCGAAACCAAAATCCTCCCTGCCCTGGTGACGAACCATGGTCCCATGCTTTCTCATTCTTTGCCTGCATCAGTCTCATATTCCATCCTGACATTCCTGCTCCTTCAAGGCCTCCGATAGGAATTACATCGAACTCAATAGTATAATTATCCGGCAATTTGAGCAGCGCATCAGTCCATACACATTCGTCCATTACGAACCTCATCCAGTTACCCGGAAATAAATTGGTAGTAACTACTTCTGCCGAACCGTTGGTGTTCCACAATGCCGGGAAATCGCCCACGGCATCCTGGCTGAAATCTTCATAAAAGATCACTTTTTCGCCAGGGATAAAGTCATATTTGGAATAGCTCTCGAGGGCGGTCTGCTGCCCGCCGGCCTTACCGGCTGCAGTACCTGCTGCAGCACCTGCAGCCGCCTCTCCATTCTGGGCGTCGGCTGCCTGTTCTGCACTATCGTCTTTTTTAAGTCCGGCTGCAATGCTGTCTTCTGCAGTATCAAGAACCTTGTCAATAGCCTGGTCAGTCTTCTGATTTAGCCTCCTGTTTACCTGGTTCTCAAGTTTTTTCTTAAAGTCCACTTTGATCTGGGCTCTGCAATTCACGGTGAGGCTGAACAAAGCCAGTACGAATAAAATTTTAATAAGGATTTCATTTTTTATAGGGTTTAAGTTTTTAGAATTACTGAACAGATTGGTTAAGTAAATCTACAATATTAGTTCAGTTGCTTATTTCCCATTTAGCCAATATTTTCACCCGGCTTTCGTCAAATTTTCAATGTTGAAATATAACGTTCAAATGTTCTGTTTGTTCTGTTTGTTCATTTGTTCGTTTGTTCTTATCTTTGATATGCTGCATTTCTAAACATACTGACATGAAAGAAGAGTTCCTCCACTGGCTGTGGAAAAACCGGCTCTTTGATGCTGACCGTTTATGTGACAGGGAAGCCGGACCAATCGAGGTCATCACATCCGGGTGAGTATAACCGTGATTCCGGTCCCGATTTCTTCAATACAAGACTAATGATCGACGGCACTGCATGGGCCGGGAACACCGAGATACATATCAACGCTTCAGACTGGTACCGTCACGGCCATCATACTGACCACGCATATGACAATGTGATCCTTCACCTGGTACATAATCATGATGCCGAGGCTTTTACAGCTTCAGGACGCAGGCTGCTGACGTCACAGCTGGGGTACGATGAAGCCTTATGGGATAACTATCTTGATTTTGTCAATAATCCGTCCCTGCTCGCCTGCTCAGGTCTTATCGGCAAGACCTGACGGTTTCGTGGTGAGGCACTGGCTCTACTCTCTTGCGGTTGAGAGGCTTGAGAGAAAAAGCATTGAGATCAGGGAGATACTTGAAAGAACAGGAAACGACTGGGAGGAGACATTATACAGGCTTGTCTCCCGCTATTTTGGGTTCAGGGTCAATACCGATCCGTTTGAGATGCTTGCATCACATCTTCCCCTTAAGATCATCAGGAAACATTCCGATAACCTGCTGCAGGTCGAGGCACTTCTTTTCGGCACGGCAGGACTGCTCGATGAGGCTCTGTTCAGGGAAGCGGTGAAGGATGAGTACTACCTTCTTCTTTCAAGAGAATACAAGGTGCTGCGAAGTCAAATATTCACTGCAGCCTGTCGACGGCTGGATGTGGAAATTCCACCGGCTGCGGCCAGCCAATTTCCCGACTGTAAGGCTGTCGCAGCTTGCAGCGCTGCTCACTCACAGTGACGGGCTTTTCTCAAGGGTGCTCGAATGTGAACATACTGAGAGCCTCAGGGCACCTGCTGGGTGTCAGAGCCTCGGAATACTGGAACACGCACTATCTCTTCGGGAAGGAGGTGCCGCGCAACAGACGGGCAGGCAGGAAGACAATCGGTAGACCTGCTGATCATCAACGCCGTGGTACCGCTGCTGTTTGTCTACGGAAAACTCAAGCAGCAGCCGGACAGATGTGAGAGAGCTGTTGATTTGCTCGACTCGCTGCCCCCGGAAGAAAACAGTATAGTGAATGACTTCACGGAGGCAGGCCTCAGGCCGGAATCGGCCTTCACCAGCCAGGCCCTGATAGAACTGCGGACCTCATGGTGCAGATATCACAAATGCCTTGACTGCCACATAGGCTCATCACTCATCAGCATGGGCCATAAAATGAGAGGCTCCAGCTCACTCTTCCTTGAACCCTGAACAGGGGTCTGTGACGAATGCGGAAAAACATGTGACGATTAATTGGAAGAAATTTTTCATCATGCGCAACTATTGGTATTATTTTTGCGTCTTTTCTATAGTAAACGCTGACCATTCATTTATCTGAATGAAAAATGAATGAGCAGACGTTAAGCAGGTCAAATACAAAAAAATTATTCAAAATTGTTTGAATTATTACAAATAAGAGTTGTATCTTTGCGATCCAAAATTGGAGAATTTATTAACAATCTATTGGATAAGGATATGTATTTGACAACGGAGAAGAAACAGGATTTTTTCAAGACATTCGGCTCATCAGAGATTGACACGGGAAGTGCTGAGGGTCAGATTGCTCTTTTCTCCTACAGGATTGCGCATCTCACCGAACATCTGAAAAAAAACAAGAAAGATTTCAGTACCCAGAGAGCGCTGATAAAACTGGTCAGCAAGAGAAGACATCTGCTCGATTATCTAAAGCTCAAGGATATCGTCAGGTATCGTGAAATAATCAAAGCACTGAACCTGCGTAAGTAAAGAAAAAAAGGCAATTTCTGATTGCCTTTTTTAATTCATTACAGAACTCTCCCTTTACTTATCATTTATTACGCAATAATCAATAACACAAATGTATAAATTAATTGAAAAAAGCATTGACCTTGGCGATGGCCGGTCAATAGTCATTGAAACGGGCAAGCTGGCCAAACAGGCTGACGGCTCGGTGGTAGTGAGAATGGGTCGTACCATGCTTCTGGCCACAGTTGTTGCCGCCAAAGATGCGAAGGAGGACACGGATTTCATGCCTCTCTCCGTTGAATACAAGGAGAAATATGCGGCTTCAGGCCGTTTCCCAGGTGGTTTCCTTAAGAGAGAAGCCAGACCCGGAGACAATGAAGTTCTTATATCACGTCTCGTCGACAGGGCATTGCGCCCGCTCTTTCCCGAGAACTATCATGCCGAAGTGTTTGTCACAATAAACCTCATCTCGGCAGATAAGGATATCATGCCTGACGCCCTGGCAGGACTTGCTGCTTCTGCAGCACTGGCAGTGTCGGATATTCCGTTCCACGGACCTATCTCTGAAGTCAGGGTGGCCAGGGTCAACGGTGAATTTATCATCAACCCTACTTTCCCGCAGGTTGAGAATGCTGACCTTGATATTATGGTTGGTGCGACCTATGAAAACATCATGATGGTTGAGGGTGAGATGAAAGAGGTCGCTGAGGATGTCATGCTCGAGGCACTGCGCCTTGCACATGAGGCTATTAAGAAACAATGTGTTGCTCAGAAGGAGCTTGCAGAGATGGTGGGCTCAACTGTTAAAAGGGAATACAGTCATGAGAAGAACGACGAGGATCTTCGCAAGAAGGTCTGGGATGAGACGTATAAAAAATGCTATGCACTGTCAGCAAGCGGATCGGATAAAAAGACCCGCACAGAAGGTTTCGAAGCCATAAAGGCTGAGTTCCTGGCACAGTACACTGAGGAAAATCCTGTCAACCAGGCTCTTGTAAGCAGGTACTACCATGACGTTGAGAAAGAAGCTGCACGCCGCCTTGTGCTTGATGAGCACAAGCGTCTCGATGGCCGCAAGCTTGACGAGATACGTCCCATCTGGTGCGAGATCGATCCTCTGCCGGCGGCTCACGGATCTGCCATCTTTACGCGTGGCGAGACACAGTCGCTCACCACAGTCACCCTCGGCACCAAGCTCGATCAGAAAATGATTGACGAGGTACTCAGACAGGGTTCAGACAAGTTCACCCTTCACTATAACTTCCCGCCTTTTGCCACCGGCGAGGCCAAGCCAGCCCGCGGCACCAGCCGCAGGGAGATAGGTCACGGTAACCTGGCACACAGGGCGCTTAAGAATATGATGCCGGCTGATGAGATCAACCCATACGCTATTCGCATTGTATCGGATATCCTCGAGTCAAACGGTTCATCATCAATGGCTACTGTCTGTGCGGGAACGCTGGCTCTGATGGATGCAGGCATAAAGATTGCCAAGCCGGTATCAGGCATTGCCATGGGGCTTATAACCGACAAGGACGGGAAGAAGTTTGCCATACTGTCAGATATCCTCGGCGACGAAGATCATCTTGGTGACATGGACTTCAAGGTAACAGGCACGCGTGACGGCATCACCGCCACCCAGATGGACATAAAGGTTGACGGCCTTTCATTTGAGGTGCTGAAACAGGCTCTTGACCAGGCACGCAAAGGCAGGCTTCATATACTTGATATAATGGAGCAGACCATAGCAGAACCAAGGCCGGATCTTAAGCCTCATGCCCCAAGGATAGAGAAGATATACATCCCGAAAGAGATGATCGGTGCCGTTATCGGCCCCGGTGGAAAAATTATCCAGGATATTCAGGCCACAACCGGTGCAACCATTGTCATAGAAGAGATCAACGGCCAGGGAATGGTCGATGTCTTCGGTGATAATTATGAGGTTATCAGGGCGGCTCTTGACCGCATTAATTCGATCTGTGCCGTACCTGAAGTAGGAAAGGTATATAAGGGCAAGGTTAAAACCATCACCCAGTTCGGAGCCTTTATCGAGATTCTTCCCAACAAGGACGGACTTCTTCATATTTCAGAGATGGACTGGAAGAAGATCGGCAGTGTGGAGGAACTCTACAAGGAAGGAGATGAGGTTGAAGTGCAGCTGATTGAGGTTGATTCCAAGACAGGCAAGATGCGGTTATCACGCAAGCCACTCATACCCAAGCCGGAAGGTTATGTTGAACCTCCGAAGCGCGAGCCTTCAGAGAGACGCGAATACCACGGATCGCGCGATGGCGGCAGAGGAGGTCATGACCGGGATCGGGACCGGGGCGATAGCCGCCCGCGAGGCCCCCGGCGTGATGATAACCGGTAATTGACCATCGGAACATATTCGATAGAGCCGCCCAATTTGGGCGGCTCTACATTTTTATTGGTATATTAATTCCCAATTCCTATTTTTGATATGGAATACAATGAGGGAATATCATGGAGGCCGTCAGGTATAATTATATTGTAATTGAAGGAAATATAGGTGCGGGTAAAACCACCCTGGCTTCGATGATAGCCAGGGATTACAATGCCAAGCTCATACTTGAACGTTTTGCCGATAATCCCTTCCTTCCCAAATTTTACGACGATCCGTCACGGTACTCATTTCCTCTCGAGCTCTCATTCCTGGCTGACAGGTACCGTCAGCTGAAGGAGGAGCTGGTGGAACAGGACCTCTTCCGGAACTTTACCGTATCCGATTATTATTTTATGAAGTCCCTGGTTTTTGCTTCAAAAACCCTTGAAAAGGATGAATACAGCCTCTACAGGCAGATCTTTTATATAATATATGGCTCCCTGCCAAAGCCCGACCTGTATGTCTATCTTCATGTGGCGCCGGAGCGGCTGCTTAACAATATAGCCATCAGGGGCCGGGAATACGAGAAGTCTATTACAGCTGATTACCTGAAAGGTATTCAGGAGAGTTATTTCACCTTCTTCAGGCAGAATCCGGAGAACCGTTACCTGGTACTCGATATTAAAGACCTGGACTTTGTCAGGCGGGAAGAAGACTACCAGAAGCTGAAAGAGGCAATATTTGCCGGAGAAATACAACAGGGATTAAATCTCCCGAAAATCTGAATTTTTCACTTGCATTATGCGGGGAATAATTAAATTTACTTAAATTTG
Source organism: uncultured Bacteroidales bacterium (assembly GCA_963719235.1). Classification (GTDB taxonomy): domain Bacteria; phylum Bacteroidota; class Bacteroidia; order Bacteroidales; family VadinHA17; genus SR-FBR-E99. The sequence goes on along the minus strand of CAVRBS010000014.1, from coordinate 347,475 downwards.
TGACAAAATTGGCAAACTTGTATAAATACTTGTTTGTTCATAATACCGAAATTTTCCGGATCATACCGGACACCAAACGTATGAATGATATAACTTTTCCAGAAGATTATGTAACAATTATTAGTATAATTGGGTCATCTTTGCAGGTCAAGTTTATAAATAGTACTGTATAAACGTTATTAACAGGTAACTAATCGCAACTTAATAAAAGATCAATTATGAAAAATTTCAGAAACCTTTTTGTCATTCTACTGGCCGCCATTCTTGTTTCAGGCTGCAGTCCTCTTCAAAAAATGAGCAAAAACGCCAATCTTGTCAAGTACGAGATTACTCCGAAGGTGCTTGAGACACATGCAGGCATTGTTGCCGCACAGGTCAAAGCAACCTATCCGGAGAAGTATTTTGACAAGAAGACCACCCTGAAGATCACCCCGGTCCTTACTTATACAGGTGGTGAGACCGTCTTTGACGAACTGCTTTACACCCAGGGTGAAGATGTGCAGGGAAACAATAAATCTATAGCCCGCACCGGCGGCACAGCAAGCTGGTCAGGTGACGTTGACTACAAACCCGAGATGAAAGTCTCTGAGTTCCTGCTCCGCATTGACGCTTCAAGAAAAGATAAGACCTTAGCCTTTACACCTATCAAACTTGCTGACGGTGTAATTGCCACATCAACACTTTTCGAATACCACCCGATGCCGCTGTCATTAAAGGATAGCTATCAGCGCATTGTTCCTGAACAGAAAATTGCTGACATTCTTTATGCAATAAACAGGGCAGACATTAAAACCACAGAACTTAAGGCTGATGATATCACAGCTTTAAAGGATTATGTGACTATGGTTGCACAGAACGAGAGAATGGCAGTTAAAGGTGTCACAACAAGTTCATATGCTTCACCTGACGGTCCTCTTACTCTCAATGAGAAACTTGCAGATCAGAGAGGCAAGGCTGCTGAGAAGTATCTCAAGAAGGAATACGGCAAAGATTCCCGAACTGGCAAATCTGTTCACAAGCAAGACAACCGCAGAAGACTGGGACGGTTTCAAAACCCTCGTACAGGAATCTTCACTGGCTGACAAGGATCTCATCCTGAGAGTGCTGTCAATGTACCAGGATCCGGTTGTCCGTGAAAAGGAGATAAAGAATATGTCTACCGCCTATCTGGCACTGGCAGACGAAATTCTTCCTCAGCTGAGAAGGTCAAAATTCATTGTTGACGTTGATCTCATTGGCTTAAGCGATGAGGAGATCCTTGCTGCAATAAAAGGTGATGCCTCAGCACTCACCCTTGAGCAGATGCTTTACGCTGCAACCCTTACAACTGATGTGAACGAGCAGCTCAAGTACTACCAGATGACAGCTGAAAAATTCCCCAAGTGCTATCGCGCATGGAATAACGTTGGTTGGGCATTGCTGAATATGGGCAAGGCTGATGAGGCTATGGTAGCTCTCGAGAAGGCCAAGGCTATCAAGAATGATGACGTTGTTAAGAACAATATGGGTTTTGCTGCTCTGCTGAACGAAGATTTCAAAGCAGCTTCTGAATATTTCGGCTCAATGTCAGCTGCAACACCGGAATCAAAATTCGGTCTTGGCACAATAGCAATTCATGATGGCAAATATGACCAGGCAGTTAACCTGCTCGGCGACAAGCCTTCAATGAACCTTGCACTGGCACAGCTGCTGAAAGGTGACATCAACAAAGCCAAAACGACGATGGATGCAGTTCCACCGTGCAAATGCGGTGCTCCATCATATCTTAAGGCTGTTATCGCTGCACGTCTTGACAACAAGGACGGTGTTCTCAATAACCTGCGTGAAGCTATCGGCTACAACACAGACTGGAAGAACTATGCTATGACTGACCTCGAGTTTGCAAAATACTTCACAGACGAAGCCTTTATTGCCCTGACAAAATAAACAGGACTTAATAAACAGAAAACCCCTCTGCCGGATGGCGGACGGGGTTTTTTATTTGTTGCGGGTGATCTTTCCCGCCAGCTCCCAGAGCACTATGCCTGCGCTGACAGCAACGTTGAAAGAGTGCTTGGTGCCGTACTGGGGTATCTCTATGCAGGCGTCTGACATATCCACAACATCTTCGCTCACGCCTTTTATCTCATGTCCGAAGACCAGTGCATATTTTTTCCCTGCGGCAGTGGCATAGCTGTCAAGTGATACGGCACCCTCGGCCTGTTCGACCGAGACAATAACGTATCCATTCCTCTTTCAGTTCTTTTACAGCCTCAACCGTAGTGCTGAAATATCTCCATGCTACCGATTCAGTTGCTCCCAGCGCCGTCTTCTGTATCTCCCTGTGCGGGGGTGTTGCGGTGATACCGCAAAGCCATACCGCTTCAATAATGAACGCATCGGCTGTGCGAAACACTGAACCGACGTTATTCATGCTTCTTACATTGTCAAGCACCAGTATGAACGGCGATTTTGGCGAAGCATGAAAGTCATCGACACTTTTCCGGTTCAGTTCAGGATTGGACAGTTTCCTCATTCAGGGAAATTTTAGCGAAAATAATTATAAAAAAGAGTAAATTACATACCTGAATTTTACAGAGCTGCTTTTAGCTGCTCAAGATTAAAGATCCAATCATGAACATTCACGAATACCAGGGAAAGTCGATACTGCAGGCTCACGGAGTGCCGGTGCAGGAAGGATTTATTGCTGAAACGGCCGAACAGGCACAGCTTGTCGCCGAAGAGCTGAGAAAGAAGTTCGGTACAGAGATTTTTGTTATCAAGGCTCAGATCCATGCCGGTGGAAGAGGGAAAGGCGGTGGGGTAAAGATAGCCCGTTCACCGGAGGAAGCCGCTGAGGTTGCCTCGAAAATGCTTGGCATGACCCTGGTGACGCCACAGACCGGCCCGGCAGGCAAACTGGTCAGAAAGGTACTGGTTGCACGCGATGTATATTATAAAGGTGAATCTGAAATCAGGGAGTTCTACATGTCGGTTCTTCTTGACCGCAAGAGATCAGCGTATGTGATCATGTACTCGACAGAGGGAGGAATGGACATCGAGGAGGTGGCTGATAAAATGCCGCAGGCTATCTTTTCCGAAGCAGTTGACTCCACCTGCTGCCTCCATGACTATCAGATACGCACTATCGCCTTTAACCTGGGCCTTAAAGGCAAGGCCTGGAAAGAAATGACCCTGTTCATCAGGGGCATGTGGGATGCCTTTATTGCCTCTGATGCTTCACTGATGGAAATAAACCCTCTTCTGAAGACCAGCGATGATAAGATATTGGCCGTCGACTGCAAGGTGGCACTCGATGACAACTCTCTCTTCCGCCACCCCGAGCTGGCCGCGATGCGTGATCTGAATGAAGAAGATCCGACTGAGGTGGAGGCAACGAACAATAACCTCAACTACGTTAAGCTTGACGGAGATGTGGGTTGCATGGTCAACGGCGCCGGCCTGGCAATGGCGACAATGGACCTGATTCAGCTCTCCGGAGGCAAACCGGCAAACTTTCTTGACGTGGGAGGCGGTGCCAATGCAAAGACTGTCGAGGCAGGCTTCAGGATAATTCTTAAAGACCCTAATGTAAAAGCGATACTGGTCAATATTTTCGGTGGTATAGTCAGATGTGACCGTGTGGCAGCAGGAATCATTGAGGCGTACAAGACAATAGGCGATATAAAGGTACCGGTCATTGTAAGACTTCAGGGAACGAATGCCACAGAGGCAAAAGAACTGATTGACAGCTCAGGACTAAAGGTCATAGCAGCTTCCACATTTACCGATGCTGCAGAAAAAGTCAGGGCTGCGGTAATAGGATGAACGGTGGTTTTGCAGATATTGTATTACCCGTCGCAGTTGCCGGCAGTTATACTTATGTAATTCCTCCCGGACTCCATGACGTGATAAAGCGCGGAACCCTTGTCACGGTACCTTTCGGACAGAGCAAGAGTTCCATGGGACTGGTTATCAGTACTCATAACACTCCGCCAGCGGGATTTGTGCCAAAGGAGATAACAGGTATAATTCCATTACAAACTGATCTTAGTGAACGGTTTACGGATTTTCTCCTCTGGATCTCCGATTATTATATGGCATTACCCGGGGAAGTAATTAAGGCAGCCATTCCGTCAGCCGATGATCTTGTCAGTCGCTCCGCTCCGCGGAAAAAACGAAATTCCGCCAGCAGCAGTGAGGCAGAGGTCATTCCGCCGGCTGAACTGAATGCCTTGCAGAATGAGGCATTTGCTAAAGTGAAAGAACTCTTCAATGATCACGAGGTCGTTCTGCTCCGCGGTGTAACCTCAAGCGGCAAGACGGAGATCTATATTCATCTGATAACGGAACAGCTTGCCAGAGGCAGGCAGGTTCTTTACATGCTGCCGGAGATTGCACTTACCACACAGATCATTGAGCGTCTGCAGAAGCATTTCGGGACCGCAATAGGCGTTTATCATTCGCGCCTGACACCAGCCGCCCGTCAGGATGTTTGGAAGAGTGCAGGCAACGGCAGCCTCGGTGTCGTACTGGGGGTGCGGTCATCGCTTTTCCTTCCCTTCAAAGACCTCGGTCTGATAATCGTTGATGAAGAGCACGATTCATCATACAAGCAGTATGATCCTGCACCCCGTTATCATGCACGTGATGCGGCAATGATGCTTTCACGGATCCATGGTGGAAAAATCTTGCTGGGGTCGGCAACGCCGTCGGTAGAGAGTTACCATAACGCCACCACCGGAAGGTACGGTCTTGTCGAACTGGATGCACGCTACGGCGATGTGAAGATGCCCGAAATGATAGTCGCTGACACGCGCAGCCACGGAAAGAAAAAGAAGCCAGCATCACACTTCTCTTCCCGAATGCTTGATGCCGTTGGCGAGGCGCTGGCAAAAGGTGAACAGGTTATACTCTTTCAGAACAGACGCGGTTTCTCACCTTATCTCATGTGTTCTGACTGCGGATGGGTGCCAAGGTGCACAAACTGCTCGGTAAGCTATACTTATCATAAAAGCGCCGGCAAAATGAAATGCCACTACTGCGGCAAGAGTGAAACCCTGCCGGGAGTATGCCCTGAGTGCGGCTCGGCAGCGTTGACTACAAGGGGATTCGGTACAGAGAAGATAGAAGAAGAAATAAAGCTGCTATACCCTTCAGCTAAAGTGGCGAGGATGGATCACGATACAACAAAGCGACGCAACGCAGCATCACAAATACTGTCAGACTTCGCCGGAGGTGCAACTGATATTCTCATAGGTACACAGATGATCTCCAAGGGGCTGGACTTTGAGAAGCTGACCGTGGTCGGGATACTTGACGCAGACAGCATGTTGTGGTTCCCTGACTTCAGGGCATTTGAGCGCAGCTTCCAGCTGATTGAACAGGTCAGCGGCAGGGCGGGACGCCGCGAGCGAAGAGGTACGGTGATTATCCAGACAGCCGATCCGTCTCATATAATTCTCAGACAGGTGCTGAAACATGATTATAAGGCCATGTGCAGGACACAGCTGGAGGAACGCGAATTATTCGGTTATCCGCCCTTTACCAAAATTATCAGGATAGTTATCAGACACCGCGATCTCGATGAATTGAATTTATCATCGGCCCGACTGGCAAACAGTCTGCGCAAACATCTCGGCAAATTTATCCTGGGACCTGAATTTCCTGCAGTCATGCAGGTTCAGAAATGGTACATTAAAACCCTGCTGATCAAGCTGGGGAAGGAGCTTTCCGCATCCAGGGTAAAAGAAATGATACGCAAAGCCATGGAGGCTGAGCTGAAGATGCCACGGCAGGGGATGCTTCGGATACATGCTGATGTCGATCCTCAGTAACGGCCGGTTGACCTGTAACCTGAAAAGTTTAAATTTACCTGTTAAAAGACCTTTTTATGAAAATACAGTCTGCAGCTTTGATAGCCCTTTTCGTACTGGCTTTAACCGGTTGTAAATCATCGCCGGAGGAGACAAATGAGCCGGCCGATATGGCAAATCCGCTTATGGGAACTGATTCAGAGTACCTCCTGTCGCATGGCAACACCTACCCGGCGGTAGCCCTGCCTTTCGGGATGAACTTCTGGACTCCGCAGACACGCAAAAATGGTGACGGGTGGGGTTATACCTATGATGATCATAAGATAGTGGGCATTAAACAGACGCATCAGCCAAGCCCCTGGATCAATGATTATGCCGCTTTCTCGCTCATGCCGGTTACGGGCGGCAATAAGATAACCGAGGAGCAGCGGGCTTCATGGTTTTCGCACAAGGCAGAGACGGCAAAACCCTACTACTACAGTGTTTATCTTGCAGATCATGATATTACGGCAGAGGTCACCCCTACTGAAAGAGCTTCTTGTTTCAGGTTCACCTTCCCTGAAAATGATTCTTCCGCCGTGGTGATAGATGCCTTTGCCGGAGGATCGATGGTCCAGGTCATACCCTCTGAAAGGAAAATCATCGGTTTTTGCCGCAATAATCACGGCGGAGTGCCGGACAATTTTCATAACTACTTTGTTATCATATTTGACCATGACTTCGATTTTTATTCAACATGGATCGACGGCAGTCAGGCGCCTGAAAACAATGGAGTGGAGGGTGATCACGCAGTGGCTGTGATTGGTTTCCGCACCCGCCGCGGAGAGATTGTCACTGCCCGGGTGGCATCGTCATTCATATCACCGGAGCAGGCCATCCTGAACCTTGAGCGTGAGATTGCCGGTCGTGGCTTTGATGAGATCAGGGATGCTGCAAGAAACCGCTGGAATGATGAGCTGGGGCGTTTCCGGGTGGAAGGAGGTACCGATGACCGGCTAAGGACATTTTATTCGACACTGTACCGGACACTGCTCTTCCCGAGGATGTTCTACGAATATGATGACAAAGGGAATATTATCCATTACAGTCCGTATAACGGGGAGGTGCTCCCCGGAAGGCTCTTCACCGACAACGGCTTCTGGGACACATTCAGGGCTGCGATGCCCTTTATAACATTGTTCTACCCTGAGGTCAGCTCACACATCATGGAGGGTCTTGAGAATGCTTACCTCGAGAGCGGCTGGCTGCCCGAATGGGCCAGTCCCGGCCACCGCGATTGCATGATTGGCAGCAACTCGGCCTCGCTGATCGCTGACGCATACCTTAAAGGAATAAGAGGTTATAATATTGACACTCTCTGGAGCGCCCTGGTGAAGAATACAAAAGGCAGCGGTCCGGTACATTCAGTCGGGCGGTACGGCGCTGAGTACTATAATAATCTCGGATATGTGCCTTATGATGCCGGCATAGATGAAAATGTTGCACGTACACTTGAATATGCCTATGCCGACTGGTGTCTGTGGCGCCTGGCTACTGTAATTGGCAAGCCGCAGGAGGAGATCGATCTGTATGCAGCCAGGTCACTGAACTACCGGAATGTCTTTGACAGTGAGCGCAAACTGATGAGAGGCAGGAACCAGGACGGTACTTTCCAATCACCTTTCAGCCCGTACAAGTGGGGTGATGCTTTTACCGAGGGTAACAGCTGGCACTATACCTGGAGCGTGTTCCATGACGTGGCGGGACTGGCAGATATGATGGGGGGGACGTATCAGATGGCTCAGATGCTTGACTCGGTATTCAGGGTGCCACCGGTCTTTGACGATTCTTATTACGGCTTTCCCATACATGAGATCCGCGAGATGCAGATAATGAACATGGGTAACTACGCTCACGGCAACCAGCCCGTGCAGCATATGATCTACCTGTATAACTACACACACGAGCCTTGGAAAACACAAATGCGGGTCAGAGAGGTGATGGACAAGCTCTATAACTATACCCCTGACGGCTACTGCGGGGACGAGGATAACGGACAGACATCTGCGTGGTATGTATTCAGTGCGCTTGGCTTTTACCCGGTGACTCCCGGGACAGGCGAATATGTCCTCGGATCGCCCCTGTTCAGTAAGGTGGCGGTAACATTTGAAGACGGACGAAAGATGATTATTGAGGCTCCGGAAAACAGCAGGGAGAATTTCTATGTAGAAGATGTTTTGCTTAATGGCAGGAAGCTGAATGTTAATTTTGTCACTCATTCGCAGCTGCAGGCAGGAGGGAAGATGGAGTTCAGGATGGGCTCTGCGCCGGATAAGGAGCGAGGCACAAATCCCGGATCATATCCTTACTCCATGAGCACAATGACAAAGTGAACAACCAGATAAATTAACAACCGAAGCTTTTCTTATCTTTATATATTGATTCGAATCAGATACTATTACACAACACCTGCATAGCTATGTCACTCACGGAAAAAATTGCCAGCGACCTGATGGCCGCCATGAAAGCACAGGATAAGGGTAAGCTTGAAGCCCTGCGCGCCGCAAAAACGGCATTCATCCTGGCTAAAGCAGAGAGGGGCCCTGATACAGTTCTTACTGCTGATGAAGAAATTAAAATCATTCAGAAACTCGTCAAGCAGAGAAAGGAATCAGCAACTATATACAGGGAACAGAAAAGACCCGACCTGTATGAGAAAGAAGAATCTGAGGCCGCTGTCCTTGAGGGGTATCTCCCTGCAAAGATGAGCGAAGCAGAGCTGGTTAACGTCCTGAAAACCATAATAGACCGGGTCGGTGCCAAAGCACCGTCAGATATGGGCAAAGTGATGGGTGTCGCCACAAAAGAGCTTGCTGGCAAGGCTGACGGCAAAGAGATTTCGGCCAAGGTAAAAGAACTGCTTGGTTAAACCTTAAAATCTTTCATTTATGAAACTTAAGTATTCCTACAGGAATTGGATTACAATAATTGGCGCTCTGATTGCAATTATTAATCTGCTGCTGATAATTGTGCTTTTTGTTATGTCGACTGTTTTAGGTAAGAACGCTACTTATCTGGGATTATTCATTTATATTATCCTGCCCGGATTCCTGGTGCTGGGGCTGATAATGATGCCGGTAGGAATTTTGGTATCAAGGAAAAGAGCTGCGGCGGCAGCCGGGGATGAAAAAAAACTGTTCCCGTCGGTTGATCTGAACAATCCAAAACACAGAAAAGCCTTTATCGGATTTACAGTGGCCACATTGATTATCCTATTCCTTTCCACTTATGGTAGTTTCGAGGCATATCATCTTACGGAGTTGGTAGAATTCTGCGGAACACTTTGTCATAAAGTCATGGAGCCCGAATATACGGCTTACCAGAACTCAAGCCATGCAAATGTAGCTTGTGTCGATTGTCATGTCGGGTCAGGGACCTCATGGTATGTCAAATCAAAGCTATCAGGATTACATCAGGTTTATGCCGTGATTACAAAAACATATCCTTCACCTATTGAAACCCCGCTTCACGACTTGCGTCCGGCAATGGAAACATGCGAGAGATGCCATTGGCCCCAGAAATTCTATTCCAGAAAACTTCAGTCAAAAAAGTATTACCTGGCCGATTCACTTAACTCTGAGTGGGATATTATTCTTCAGATGAAAACCGGACCTGTATACACTGATCTTGGCTTTTCAGAAGGAATACACTGGCATATAAACCCTGACATCAGTATTGAATATATTTCTGAAAATGACAAGCGTGAGGTAATAACATATGTGAAGTATACCAATAAACTCACTGGAGCAGTTGAAATTTTCAGAAATCCTGATAATGAAATATCTGACAGTACTATTACTGCGGCCTCGACCAGAACGATGGATTGTATAGATTGCCATAACAGGCCTTCTCACTATTACAACTCCCCGCCTGTTTATTTTGACAAGGCTATGCTTACAGATGAAGTGTCAAAGGATATTCCCTATATAAAAAGGACAGCGATGGGTATTCTCAGAAATACATTCACTGATAAGGACACTGCATTGATGCAGATAAGAGACGGGATCATAAATTATTACAAGTCCGACTTCGGCGACTATTTTGAAAAAAATGAAGCCAGAATTGATCAGTCGGTGACAGCACTCCAGAAAGCCTACAGCCAGAACACTTTTGCTGCAATGAAAGTATCTTATGATGTCTACCCCAATCATATCGGACATCTTGAGGTGGAAGGATGTTTCAGGTGCCACAATGATGCGTTCACATCGGAAAAGGGGAAAAAAATTACAAAGGATTGTAACTTATGTCACACTATTATCGGTCAGGGCAAACCCGATATGATGCAATACACCAATATCAGGGATACGCTTGAATTTCAGCACCCCATAGATATAGGAACAAGTTGGAAAGAAGCCAATTGTTCCGAGTGCCACAGATATCTGTATTGATTGTAATAAGCCTGTCCTCCTTAACGATCGCTTTCCATCATTCTCAGGATTCTTCTTCTTCGGGCAACCAGGTCAGTGAGTTCGATCACCATATCCGGATTCACCAGTTTTGCCATTGGAATTACGTATTGTTCAGTCTGATCAAGGTAAACTGAAATACGCTCCGGGGTCTGAGTGTCACGGTGAAGGTCTGTCAGATTGCTGATCCTGTCTGCACATTTAAGCAATAATGCGTTTTTTGAACCCCAGTCAAGTACCCGTTGCAGGTACTGGATCTTTGTTTCCTCCCTTTGCTTCGTCACTTCAAGGACCAGGTTAACCACCTGATTTCCTTCATTGTCGATCCATCTGATCTCATCCACCTGTGTCTCCGGCAGATCTTCCAGCAGATCATGCAGCAGGGAGGCCTTAAGCAATACGCTGTCATTGAAGAATTTGTAATCAAGCAGAATTCCGAGAGTGGAAAAACAGTGCCGGAACTGGTTACCGCCCACCTGGCGCTGCACACTGATCAGGGCGGTTGCCTTCAGGATATACGGTGCAAGTACAAGGTTCTTAAGACTATCAAGTTCGGTCATAACGCGAGAGGCAAGGTAACATACAAAATTAGCAGGATTCGTCCCGAAAGCAAAAGAAGTCGTAAAATTAAATACAGTCAGTACGGGCAGACTTCTCTTTGCCCGGTTGTTTTGATCTTAAGTTTTTCGCAGGAACTTCTCCCTGGTTGAGAGACACATTGGCACCCGGCGGATGTTAAAATTCCACAACGATAGAATTCTTGCCGACGCCCAGGTTTGCCAGTTGATTCTTCAAGGCATTCATCATGGGCAGCGGACCGCATAAATAAAATCTTCTGTTGAAATTGCTGATACGCGTTTTCAGGAATTCCTCGCTGATCAACCCGTGATAATAACCATCTGCCTGTTCATCTGACAGGATATTGATGTATTCCAGTCCTGACAGGTTCTTAAATTCGTTATCAAGGATTATATCGGCTTTAGTTTTGTTCGCAAAGATCAGTGTGTTGCCGGCGATCTCATTTTTTGCCCGCAGATCCCTGAAGATTGAAATAAAAGGAGTAATACCCGCTCCGCCTGCTATGAAGACCCCCTCCCCCTTATAAGTAATGGCTCCCCACACATCACGGATGATAATTTCATCGCCGGGACTCAGCTTGTCCATTTCGCTGGTAACCCCTTTGTGTGAAGGATAAATCTTAATAATAAACTCAAGGTGCGGATCGCTGTTTAAACCGGTGAAGGTGAAAGGTCTCTTTTTGTTTCTTAGCTCAGGGGTGTTTACCGAAACGTTGGTAGCCTGTCCGGGAATAAATGAATATCCCTGCGGTTTGTCAACCTGGAATTTCTTAACGTCGTGCGTTAACTGTTCTATCCTGATAATCCTGACTATATGTTCCTCCATCGTGCAAAATACTGATTATGAAAAACTAAAATTACTATTAAACATCTATTACCAGCTGTCTTTTCACAGCCTGGTCAATAATTGAACAATAATAAATGTGAATTGTTTAATATTTGTACAACAGTCTCTGATTATTGGCCTCTGAAAGAGTCATATAAATCAGATGATTGTCAGGTCAGAAAAGAGTAAATAACCTATAAATAGAAATGCAATGGCAAACCTGAAAACAAGGTATATGGGTCTTGAGCTGAAGAATCCCATTATCATTGGATCCTGTAACCTGGTTACTAATGTTGACGATCTGAAAAAGATGGAGGAGCAAGGCGCTGCAGCTGTTGTTTATAAATCACTTTTCGAAGAGCAGATCAGTCTTGAAAACCTTGAGATGTATGAGCTCAGGACCGAGTACGAAGAGCGGAATGCTGAAATGACCACACTATTTCCAAACTCAAAAACAGTCTCCCAGGATCCGCTGGAACATCTGATGAATTTAAGGAAGGCTAAGGAAGCGGTTTCAATTCCCGTTCTGGCCAGCCTGAATGCGGTCAATGACGCGACATGGGTTGAATATGCTAAAATGATTGAACAGACAGGAGTGGACGGCATAGAGCTGAACTTTTATACCCTTCCTGAGAAAATGGACGAGGGAAACGTTGATATTGAGAAAAACCAGATCAGGATTCTTCATGATGTGAAGGCAGCAGTCAAAATCCCGGTCTCTGTTAAGCTCAGCCCGTTCTACACAAACCCGCTGAAGATAATCTCAGGACTTGACAAGGCGAAGGCAGACGGACTGGTACTGTTCAACCGCCTGTTCCAGCCTGATATCAACACCCACACGGAACAGCATGTCTTCCCTTACAATCTCAGCTCTTCCGATGATCACAGGCTGCCTCTGCGTTTTGCAGGATTGCTTTACGGGAATGTAAATGCATCTGTCTGTGCCAACTCAGGGATACTGAACGGCCATGACGTGATAAAGATGTTGCTGGCCGGCGCTGACAGTGTTGAAGTGGTTAGCGTTCTCTATAAAAACGGTATTGATGTCATCGCTGCAATGTTAAAGGAACTGGAAGAGTGGATGGATTCTAAGGGATACGACACCATAGAAAGTTTCAGAGGTAAGCTCTCAAGGAAAAACACCAGTAACGATCTCCCGTACCATCGTGCACAGTATCTCGATTTTATGATGGGGACATCGGAGATAATGAAAAAATACAGAGCCATGAGGTAGGTGGTCACTCTGCCTCAGATTATTTCAGTAACGGGGTAATTCTTCACCGGCGTTCCAACACTATGAAGTTTGCCCTATATTTGCATCCTTGTGTAATTATCCGCAAAAATGCCAGACAGGAAAAACAAAAAGGCCGGTAGCGGTTTGAGGGAACTGTCGAAGCTGTATATGTTCCTGAAGCCCTACGGCTGGATCTTTGCCCTTGGCCTGTTATGCCTTCTCGTATCGACGGGCGCCAGCCTTCTATTCCCCAAGCTCCTTGGCGACATGGTTGACATAGCCAACAAGGGGGAGATGCTTGAAGGAATTCGCCGTACAGGCATATTGTTGCTCGTCATACTTACTGCCCAGGCTCTCTTTTCATACTTCCGCACGAGGCTCTTTGTAATGGTGACCGAGAAGACGCTGGCTTCTATCCGTCAGCATCTGTACAATCACCTGATCAGGCTGCCCATGTCGTTCTTCTCTGAGCGCAGGGTAGGAGAGCTCAACAGCCGTATCTCATCTGATATAGCCCTGTTGCAGGACTCGCTCACCGGCACCCTGGCCGACCTCCTCTCGCAGATGCTTGTCATTATCGGCGGCATAACCTTCATGATGATCTCTTCTTACCAGCTTACGCTGTTCACTCTGGCTATTGTGCCTGCCATGGCTCTGTTCGCCTTTTACTCGGGAAGAGCCATCCGGCGATACTCAAAAAAGGCTCAGTCATATGTGGCGGAATCGAATACTATCGTGGAGGAAACCTTACAGGGAATACAGAATGTCAAAGCGTTCACTAATGAAACTTTTGAAAGCAACCGGTATCGGGAAAAAACGGAACAGGTTGCCCGGACCGGCATCAAGGGAGGCAAATACCAGGCAGCAGTCTCATTCATCGTGCTGGGGTTCTTTGTTTCAATGGCAGCGGTGGTATGGCGTGGTGCGGCGATGATAGCTGAAGGAAAGATGGAAGCGGGGGAGTTGTTCTCGTTTGTCATTTATTCAGGTTTCATCGGAGGAAATATTGCCGGGATGGCAGGTGTCTACACCAGGCTGCAGAAGACTATAGGGGCAGCTGAAAACCTTCTGTTACTGCTTGATGAACCTACCGAGAAAATCGATGATAACTACGTGCCCGATCCTTCGCAGACCCTGCACGGGCAGATCGACTTTGAGGGAGTCGGTTTCAGGTACCCGTCTCGTGACGAGGTTACTGTCCTGAAGGATGTCAGCTTCAGCGTTAAACCCGGACAGGAAGTGGCTATTGTAGGGCCCAGCGGCGCAGGAAAATCCACTATAGCATCTTTATTACTGAAATTTTATGAGCCGAACAGCGGACGGATCCTTTTTGACGGCCGTGACAGCAGTGTTTTCCCCGTCACTGCCCTGAGGGCGCAGATGGCCGTTGTGATGCAGGATGTGTTTCTGTTCGGAGGAACCATCCGTGAGAACATCCGTTACGGCAAGCCGGGAGCCGGTGACGATGAGATAATAAACGCTGCGGTAAAGGCAAATGCATGGGACTTTATCAGATCATTCCCTGAAAAGCTGGACACAGTGGTGGGTGAGCGCGGCGTACAGCTCTCAGGAGGGCAGCGTCAGCGCATAGCAATTGCCCGCGCGGTCCTGAAAGACCCTAAAATACTGATCCTCGATGAGGCTACCTCCTCACTTGATTCCGAATTTGAAAGGCTCGTCCAGGAAGCACTTGAGAAGCTCATGCAGGGACGCACATCACTGGTCATAGCTCACCGCCTCGCTACCATCAGGAAAGCAGACACGATCATTGTTCTCAATGAAGGAACGATCGTGGAGCAGGGTACTCATGCCGGACTGCTTTCAAATGGCAATGGCCTCTACAAGACTCTGACCGAGCTGCAGTTTACAACCTGAAAGTGACATGTCGTGAATAATGTGATCATTTATATGAAAGTATTACATTTGCATTGTACAAAGCAAGAAGTATGTCAAAAACTCGAATTCTACCGGTTTTCCTGTTAATTGTTGCATTGCTGATTCCGGCAACATTATCCGGACAGGTGAGCTATTCTGTGTCAGATCAGAAAGTGGTACTGGATGGTACTACCTATTATATGCATCTTGTCCTGAAGGATCAGACTCTCTATTCGATAGCAAAGACCTATAAGGTTACCATCGATGCCATCACAAGCAATAATGTTATCCCCGTCAACGGGATACAGGAGGGTCAGGTGCTCAGGGTACCTCAGTCAGGTGCTCTTGTCGCGGCAATGAGCAAATCTAAACCGCCGGCACCAGCAGCTGCCGTCAATGAGCCGCAAACCAAGGCTCAACCTGAGAAGGAGACACCGCCACCGGCCTCCGTTACTTCAGCGAAGGAAGACAAGCCCGCCGGATCTGCAGCGAAGGCAGAGTCTGAGGGCTATAGGATGCATAAAGTCAAAAAAGGGGAGACACTATATTCATTGTCGAGAGATTACAAGGTCACTGTTGAGGCAATCATCAGGGCAAATGATGTCCCTCGCAATGAGATCCAGATTGGCCAGACGCTTAGGATTCCACCATCAGATTACGTGACTTTTGTGAAGGAGGAACCCACCGCCGGCGAGGCCCCGGAGAAAGAGGCCACCACTCCGGCTGAGACAAAGACCACGGTTCCGCAACAGGAACAGCCCTCTGCTCAAACTCAACCTCAGGCTGCTTCACCAGCACCTGAAAAACAGAAAGCAAAGCCTGAACCCAAGACGTACCACAAAGTAAAAAAAGGCGAGTCACTGTCAGACATAGCCGAGAAATATAATGTCACCGTACGTGAGATCAAGGATGCAAATGAGGGACTAATCTTCCCCATGACGGGTATGAAGCTGGTGATACCGGTGAAAAACAGTGAAGCTGCAGGCCCGGAAATAAAAAATTAATTCCGACGTGGTGACATCTGTATAAATTCTTAGCTTTCGTTTCATACAAAAGACAGAGCCCTTCCGCTTTCCGGGAAGGGCTTTTTTTTTATTGGTGAGAGACCCATTATATGTATCTGAACAAATACATCCTCCGGATGTTATTACTGTGAATCTGCAAATTGTTCTTTTGACCTATGAAAAAGAACCAATTCCTTTTAAAGCACCTGTTCTTCCTTGGATATTTATTGTTTGTCCTGCCAACATCAACGTCAGCACAAGAAGTTGCTGTCTCCCAAAAAGAAATGGAGGAGATGATAAAAGAAGCAAAGGAGGCAATGGAAAGCCTCAGTGAGGAGGATAAGAAAATGATGGAAGAAATGGGCATTGCTGCACCTTCCTTCGATAACGTGCCACAAATGCCGGACGGCGGGTTGTGGATGGCCATGGAGGAAGATGGCATGGTGATCCCGAAGAAAAGAACTGACCTGATAGCCGGATTACCGGCAAAGTTATTCACAGATGCTGAGCTGCCGGCATATATAAAGTCTACAAACAATTCAATTGCTTCAATTATTACCCCTGCCTCTAAAGAGCTGGCTGAGAAAGCCATGGCTGCCTTTAAGGATGATCCCTTTTACGGGGCCATGATCACCTCCACGGCCAATGGCATGTGGATTATGGGACTGCAGGAGCCCGCTGTTTACCTGATGGGCAAGGCCGTTGAAGCATTACCCAACGCAGATAACTATAATAATTATGCTGCATATTTAACAATGTTGGGAGCAGGTCATATGGCCATCCCTGTGCTGGCCAAACTCAACAGTATTCACCATAATAATTCCACCATTCTGAATAACCTTGGCCAGGCATGGCTTCAACTTGGAGATGGGGAATTGGCTGAGAAATATCTTGACAGTGCCATCATGGTGTACGCATATCATCCACAGGCAAACTACACGAAATGCCTGATCCTTGAGTTGGAAGGAAAAACTGCAGAAGCCACTGCCGCATTAAAGCGTTCGATAAAGCACAGTGCCACAAAAAACAAGGTGGATAAGCTGAGCAGGCTTGAGAAAAATCCACCGCAGCTGCCAAAGTACTATATACCCCGCAGTTATGTATCCACTTCCTTTAATCTGGGGGCATACACCGCGCTGATACCAAAGAACTATGACATGACAGATGGCGGTGTGGCAGAAAAGGAATGGAAATTTTTCAGGGAGCAATTGAGGCCGGAAGCAGCAGGCCTGGCCGTGGCTGTCCGGCTTGCAGAAAAACAGGCTGAAGAGGAAATGCAGATTATTGCCGCCAGAGCTATAAAGGCACGGAATGTTGGCTTTCCGCCCTATTATTTCAGGGCGGTTGACCGGTTTAATAATTATCTGACCACGAATTTCAGTGATCATAAAATGGAGGCGGAAGGTGAAAAGTGGGTCGGCTATATCACGGAGCTGGCAAAGCTAAAACAGGAATTCAGCGATGCATTGGACGAGGAGGAGGCACGTTTTAATAAGTTGTTTGGCGGGGGTTCGAACGTGATGGATAACTGTAATGAGCGTGTAGCCATCATCAATAAGTATCTCGGGAGTTTAAACTCTTTGAACAAAGCCTACAATGATGAAAAAGTAAGGCAGGCGGTAAGCGAGGCCTATAACGCCTATTACTACGGAACAGCGGCTGCAGTTTCTGACGGCGCTGCCCTGGCAATGGTACTAGACATCAAACGAAAGTTCGTTCAGACTTTAATCGAGCTGAGGAATGATTTATATACATCCGGCTGCATAATACCAGAGGCGAAGGAATTTAAAAAAGGGGAACTGCCGGATTATGATAAGGTGAATTGTAAAACATCCTCCACATTATATGTTCCGATTACAGGCCAGATTACCATACGCTGCAATGAAATGATAACGGTATTCAATCCTACTTTTCTTCCTGTAAATGCATCATGGACAGAGAATTTTAACACCGGCAGGATTTCGGAGGCTTCTGTGGGAGTCACAGTTAAAGCTGTGGATTTTACGGTCGGGGGTAAGTTTGATGCCGATGGGAACATGGTAAGCGGCAATGTCAGTGTTGGCAAGAACATCGAAGGTGTCGATGTAACAGTTAAAGGCGAGTTTGACGCCAGCGGTTTTACCAAAGGCAGTATTGAGTTAGGCATTGACGGGTCGCTGGGCCTTCTGCCTGAAAGCATTACCGCTGCTGCACCAGTGGAATTGTCATTGAAAGGAGAGCTGGGGGCAGGCATAGAATTAGGTCCTGAAGGCATTGCTGACTTTTATGTAAAAGAAAACGCCACACTCGATATGGCAGCCAGTGTCGAGGCAGATATAGGGGAAGACGGAAGCGAAGCCCTGGGCTTAATTAATGAAATTGCAAAAGGTACCGGTGTTGAAATACCCGAACCCAAAATTGCTGCCGGCGTTTCAATCAGCGCAGATAACAGGATGGGCACCAACAGCGGTTACAGCGGGGGAGCGAGTGGAACACTCTCAGGTCTTAGAAATTAGTGAACGAAAAAAAACGACCTAAATACAACAGTTATGAAAACAATTGCAGGAATAATCCTATTAATTGTCGGTGTCGCTTCCGTGAATGCTCAGCCTATCCCGCCGCAATCCATTGAGGACAGCATATTAGGATGGATGAAAGTATATAATTATAAAGGCACTAAAGAGCCCATGCAGGTTGATGGGAAGCTTTATTCCGCTGCTCAGCTGTCAATATGCGATTCACTGGTCAACTGGATCCAGGCCAGCTACATCCCCAAAGGCGGGTGGGGAGATGTGAAAAAGGATGTTTCCGAGAGGTCGGGGCTGTATAACAGGCATATCTGCTGCCAAACCACAGAGTTACGGAGCTTACACAAAAATCTATGACGAGCTCAAATACAACAGCAGTCATAAGATGGAACTCCTGACAGACGGCCATGCGATGTGGAAAATATTTGCCAATGAGATACCCGGCGACTGGCCGGTCAGGGATATCTGCACGCCAACGCGATATTATTTTACAATGCCTACTGCTGAGACGGAGGTAGATGATGAGAAAATAAAGAGATTCCTTGACCTGACCGGGCTGGCGAACTTAAAAAGCCATCCCACTTTCTGGGTGAAAAATATGGGATCTGGAAGCGGACTGGAAAATGTTTTATTGAGCAAAGACAATAAATCTCCCTTTATAAAATTGACCAAAGGAGAATTTTTACAGGCATGGGAAACGGCTTTACCTTTATATTATGAGGAAGAGAAGAGAAAACTCATTCAGGCAGAACAGGGTGATCCGGAAGGATTAGCCAGATCAATTACGAGGCTGGATGAGAAAATGGAACGCATTCGCAGCGGTCTGGAAGGCAACCGTGAAAAATACAAAAACCGTCTTGATGAACCGGCACTTACCAGCCCGCAACCCTCTATTTCTTCCCTGGCAAATGGGCGGGATATATTCACTAACATAGATCTGGCGGAAGAAGGATCAGTATCAGGAAGAGTTCCGGTTTACATGATGGACCCGGCGATTACGGAGCTCTGTAAGCAGGATAAACCTCAATGGATACTTGTCAGCTGGCAATATTATCCAGGCGACATTGTTGAAAAGCACCAACATGATGCCATCATCAACAATTTTAATTTTGAGTATGTCTACAATTTTTTCTTCGCTCCGGAAAAAGTAAAAGGCCAGCCGTACAAACCATTGCGTGATCCGGCATTTAAAGAAGCAGTAATAGTTAATGAGGCGTCGGATGCCAGCAAAAGGAGTACAGCTGATAATAACATTCATTTCTTTGAAGATTTCTCAACTACCGCAATTGGCAAAAAACCGCTTGGGTGGACTGCCAGGGCAGCTACTGACGGTACCTCAAGTGTGATTGCAGTCCCTGAAGGTTTGTCTGGCAACTGGGCAGTAGTTAACGGCTATACAATTGCACCCACCCAGCTAAAGACACCTCTGCCTCAGAATTTCACGTTCAGCTATGACCTGGTTGCTGCACAAAACTTTACATGGGGGGCGAAAGGTTTATGGGTTCAGTTAGCCTATGAGAAAACGGCAGGCAACCCCGAGTCTTACATCAAGCTCAAGCTGCGTCCCGGTTATGACGGAAAAGATGGTGAAGCGGAAATTGAAACAAAATTCCCGGCTGGTTATTTAACTGGCAGTAAGTGGCTGGCTGCCCCGGGGTTCTCCAACAACAAACAGAATAACCTCATTAAAGTTACTGTTAAAAAAGTCAATGAGACCCTGCAAGTATTTATTGATGATGTAAGGATTGCAGAATATGAAAAAGCTATCCCGGCAAACCAGTTGTTCAATGCGGTGTCCTTTTTCACTTATGGCAGTACCGGCGAACCGGATAAACTGTACATCAGCAATATCAAAATTACAAAGGACTGAGATTGCATCCGCCAGCTGGCGGATCGAAAACTTCCGTGGACCCGGATGATAAAGAAAAATGACCAGCACCTGACGGCGCTGGTATTTTTTTTGGTCGGGGTCATAAGATTGATCCACATCATCCCGCAGAAGATAAGGATTGATTTAGTGACGCTCCAGTACTTCTTTCATTAGAATTATTTACCATTCCTATCTGACGTTAAACAAAACCACCTCTCAGGTGTTAAACAAAAGACAAATTCGTTTGTCATTTTACTGACATTCAGGATAATTTTCGCCCTGATAATTACAGCTTTCTGAGTATTGTTCTTAAAAATATACTTTCTTGTAACATTATTTCGGGAATGGCATTACATAATATATTTTTAATTAAAACTTCATATAGTCTCTGGTTGAAATGAAACACGATGTAATAATTATCGGTGGAGGAGTAAGCGGTACCGCGCTGTTGTACACCCTGAGCAAGTACACAAATGTCAAAAATATAGGCCTGATAGAAAAGTATTCCGACTACGGACTGGTAAACTCATCTCCCAGGATGAACAGCCAGACTCTTCATTTTGGCGATATTGAAACCAACTATACCCTGGAAAAGGCAAAGAAGGTAAAACGTTACGCTGATATGGTTATGCATTACCTTGAGCATGAAAAAGCAGTGAAGGGAGATGAAGGGATTTTTATTAAGGTACCAAAGATGGTGCTTGCTGTTGGCGAGGAACAGGTAAAAACTTTACGTGACAGGTATCCTGCTTTTGGTCAGTTGTTTCCCAAATTAAAGATGATCGGCAGGGAGGAGATAGGCAAAATAGAACCAAGAGTACTGGAAGGACGCGATCCGGGTCAGGAACTGCTTGCACTTGTGACGGAAGATGGTTATACAGTTGATTTCAGAAGGTTAAGTCACTCTTTTGCAGAGAATGCAAAAACTCTTAACCCTGGCATATCTGTGTACATGTCTACGAAGGCGGAAAAAATAATCCGCGAAGGGGATAACTTTATAATTAAAACTGATAAGGGTGATTTTGAAACGGGAGCCGTCGTTGTAACCGCCGGCAGCCATAGCCTTAAATTTGCCAAATCGCTCGGATATGGTAAAACCTATTCAATCCTGTCGATGGCCGGAAGTTTCTATACCGGCCCGAGGGTCCTTAACGGCAAAGTTTATACGATGCAGATCCCCAAACTCCCTTTTGCAGCCGTCCATGGCGATCCGGAAGTGAACAATGAAAATATTACACGGTTCGGTCCTACAGCAAAACCGATATTCTTCCTGGAAAGGTATAACTACAGCACCTTCTGGGAATACTGGAAAACATTTGGTTTAGGCATAAGGCCTGTTTTAAGCATTTTCAAAATCTCTTCCGACAGGGTAATTTTTAACTACCTTCTCAAAAATGTGGTTTACGACTTCCCATGGATAGGCAAAAGATCATTCCTTAAGGAGATCAGGAAAATTGTCCCGAAAGTAAAACTTGACGAAATAAAATTTGCTAAAAAGGTTGGAGGAACAAGACCCCAGATCATTAACAATACAACAAAAAAACTTGAACTCGGGGAAGCAAAAATACTGGGCGATAACATAATCTTCAATATTACACCGTCTCCGGGTGCATCAACATGTCTGGGCAATGCCTTTGAAGACACCTCAAAGCTGATGGAATTTCTTTCAGGCAGGTTTACTTTCGAAAGGGCTCGGTTTGAAAAAGATCTCGTTGAAAAGGAGACTGTTATTCCGGTTAGTAAATAAAAAGACTTACTTAAATGATTCTCAGTATTGAATTAATAAAATCATATTACGATAAGCTTCCTCACCTCATAGGAGAGATAAGGAAAAATCTTGGAAAGCCGCTCACATTCAGCGAGAAAGTGCTCTATGCACATTTATTCGACAAAACAGGTTTCAAGCCCTGTGAGCGAGGTGTCGATTATGTTGATTTTGCGCCCGACAGGGTGGCAATGCAGGATGCCACCGCCCAGATGGCCCTGCTGCAGTTCATGATGGCCGGCAAGGACTTATTCGGCAGTTCCCGCTTCGGTGCACTGCGATCATCTCATAATGGCAAAAACCGGATCGGCAGATGATCTGAGGACTGCGAATGTTACCAACAAAGAGGTTTATGATTTCCTTAGTTCGATCTGCAATAAATATGATATTGATTTCTGGAAACCGGGTGCAGGTATTATCCACCAGATAATACTTGAGAACTATGCCTTTCCAGGGGTATGATGATTGGCACCGATTCGCATACAGTAAATGCCGGTGGTCTCGGAATGATTGCCATTGGCGTTGGCGGAGCCGATGCTGTTGATGTAATGTCCGGAATGGGCTGGGAACTGAAATTCCCGAAAATGATAGGGGTTAAGCTTACAGGGAAGCTTAACGGATGGACTTCGGCAAAAGATATTATTCTTAAAGTTTCGGGCATGCTTACAGTAAAGGGCGGGACAGGCTGCATCATTGAATACTTCGGAGAGGGAGCAGAATCGCTGTCATGCACGGGAAAGGCAACGATCTGCAATATGGGCGCTGAGGTTGGTGCAACCTGTTCGGTATTCGGATATGATCAGGCTATGGCGGAGTACCTTGATTCGACCGGCCGTGAGGAAATATCAGAGCTTGCAGAGGGAGTACAGTGAACATCTTACTGCCGATGCTGAAGTTTATGCGGATCCTGAAAAATACTTCGATCAGGTTTTTGAGATAAATCTTTCAGAGCTTGAACCTTATATAAACGGGCCTTTCACCCCTGACCTTGCAACACCGGTTTCTGAAATGAAAAAGGCTGCTGCTGCAAGAACAGCTGGCCACTGAAAGTTGAGGTTGGACTGATAGGATCATGTACAAACTCATCTTATGAGGATATTTCAAGAGCAGCATCAGTTGCAGCAGATGCAATAAAGAAAAATCTTGTGGCAAAATCGCTGTTCACAGTTACGCCGGGCTCGGAGCAGATACGCGCCATAGCAGAAAGGGACGGATATCTTGAAACATTTGAGAAAATCGGAGGAAATGTCTTTGCAAATGCCTGCGGACCATGCATCGGGCAGTGGGACCGTGAAGGAGCCGACAAAAAAGAGGTAAATACCGTTGTTCATTCGTTCAACAGGAATTTTGCAAAAAGGACTGATGGTAATCCTAATACCCACGCCTTTGTCGCATCTCCGGAAATTGTTACTGCACTTGCCATTGCAGGTGACCTTACATTCAATCCTGTTACCGACTTCCTACAAACAGGAACGGTGAAAAAGTAAAACTTACTGAGCCTTCAGGATTTGATCTTCCTCCGGATGGATTTACCGGTAATGCGGAGCGGATTGCAGGAACCCTCCGGTGATAAAGCAAAAATATCAGTGATAATTAATCCTGACTCAGAAAGACTTCAGGCATTGGATCCCTTCCCTGCATGGGACGGGAACGACTATGAAGGTCTGCCTTTGCTTATTAAAGTTAAAGGGCAAATGCACTACTGACCATATTTCAATGGCAGGTTTCTGGCTCAAGTATCGCGGACATCTCGACAGGATATCTCGATAATTATATGATTGGTGCCATCAACAGCTTCAATGATCAGGCAAATAATATCCTTAACCAGGATACCGGTAATTATGAGCCGGTCCCTCAGGTTGCAAGGTTTTATAAAGCCTCGGGAATGGGATCCATAGTTGTCGGGGAGGAGAATTTCGGAGAAGGCTCATCAAGGGAACATGCAGCAATGGAACCGCGCTTCCTGAATGTAAAAGCAGTACTGTCAAAGTCATTCGCAAGAATTCATGAAACAAATCTTAAAAAACAGGGTGTTCTTGCTCTGACATTTGCAGACAAAGATGACTATGAAAGAATAAGGGAAACTGATAAAATTGACATTACAGGGCTCAATGAGTTTTCGCCCGGGAAAAAGATCAAAATGATTATTCATCATTCAAACGGAGAAGATGAGACGATCTTTGCAAATCATTCCTATAATGAAGCACAAATTGAATGGTTTAAGGCAGGAAGCGCATTGAATCTGATAAGAAGCAGAAACAATTGAAAATGATTAGTAAATAAATACATGAAACATAACTGATATGGCCGAAAAAATCCGAATTGAAAATGGCAAACTTGATTGTGCCTGATTTTCCGGTAATTCCATTCATCGAAGGTGACGGAACCGGAAGGGATATCTGGAAGGCATCTGTAAGAGTTTTCGATGCTGCAGTGGAGAAAGCCTATAATGGTAAAAGAAAAGTGGCATGGAAAGAGGTGCTTGCAGGTGAAAAGGCATTTAACCTCACCGGAAACTGGCTGCCCGATGAAACCCTTGCTGCTTTCAGGGATTACCTTGTCGGCATCAAGGGCCCGCTTACCACACCTGTTGGTGAAGGTATGCGGTCACTCAATGTTGCCCTGCGCCAGTTACTTGATCTTTATACATGTTACAGGCCGGTAAGATACTTCAGCGGCGTACCGAGCCCGGTTAAAAAACCCGAGGATGTCAACATGCATATCTTCAGGGAAAACACTGAAGATATTTATGCCGGTATTGAATTTATGAATGGCACTCCTGAAGCCGACAAAGTCAAAAAATTCCTGATAGATGAGATGGGAGTAAAATCGATAAGGTTTCCTGAAACTTCGTCAATCGGTATCAAGCCTGTTTCAGGGAAGGTTCAGAAAGGCTTGATAAGACAGGCTATCACTTTTCGCCCTTAAAAGGAATTTGCCTTCGGTGACACTGGTTCATAAAGGAAATATTATGAAGTATACTGAAGGGGCATTTATGAAATGGGGGTATGCCCTTGCTGAAAGGGAGTTTGGCGATAAGGTATTCACATGGAACCAGCATAAGAAGATCTCTGTCGAGAAGGGAGAAGCTGCAGCAAACGAGGCACTGAAGAGAGCAGAAGCTGAAGGGAAACTCATTATCAAAGATGTGATTGCCGATGCATTTCTCCAGCAGATACTTACAAGGCCTGCAGAATACTCTGTAATTGCCACACTTAAATCTTAACGGTGATTATATCTCTGATGCCCTGGCTGCGATCGTTGGCGGTATTGGAATTGCTCCGGGAGCAAATATCAATTATGAAACCGGCCATGCAATTTTTGAAGCCACTCATGGCACAGCCCCGAAATATGCTGATCAGGATAAGGTTAATCCCGGTTCGGTAATACTTTCCGGCGCACTGATGTTCGAATATATGGGATGGGATGAGGCTGCAGATAAATATATACACGGGCTCGAAAAGACCATTACAGAGTAAAATGAGTGACCTATGACTTTCACAGGCTGACCGAAAATGCAAAACTTGCTCAAAACCTCTGAGTTTGCTGATGCGATAATTTCAAACATTTAAAATCAATTACTAATAACAGTACTCATATGAAAGACAATAATTTATTTTCACAGACTAGAGGCATCGGTACAGGAAATCATGCCAGATCGACAGTGAATTATTTGAGAAATATGATGTAAAACGGGGACTGCGCAATGCCGACGGATCCGGTGTTCTTGTCGGACTGACAAATAGTCGGGGAAGTGGTTGGTTATAAGAAGGAAGGCGACAAGTTCAGTTGCTGTTCCGGGAAGATTATTGTACAGGGGAATTGATATCGAAGATATTGTTGCCGGGATTTCAGAAAGACAGACAGGCACGGTTTTGATGAAACTGTTTTTCTTCTGCTTACAGGGCATCTGCCAAACGAGGCAGAGCTGAAAGAGTTCTCAGATCATCTGGCTTCCCTGCGGGCTCTGCCCGATGATTTTACAAAAGACATGATACTTTCGATGAAGGGCAAGGATGTACTTAATATTCTTGCAAGATCCGTGCTGGGTTTATATACTCTTGATGAGAAACCGGACAGTATCGCACTCGATAATATGATAAAGCAATCCTTGAATATTATTGCAAAATTTCCTACAATAGTTGCTTATTCATATCAGGCATTAAGGCACCTGTACAAGGGAAAGACACTTTCAATCCGTCACCCTCAGCCCAAAATGACCACAGCTGAGAATTTTCTGTATTTAATAAAAGGCGATTGCAACGGTTTCTCAAAACTTGAGGCTGATCTGCTTGATCTGCTGCTGGTTCTTCATGCTGAACACGGAGGCGGTAATAATTCAACCTTCACGATGAGAGTAACCAGCTCCTCTGAAACCGATATTTATTCTTCAATTACTTCTGCCATAGGATCATTAAAAGGACCATTGCATGGCGGGGCAAATGTCAGGGTTCTGGAGATGATGGAAGATATGAAGATTAATGTAAAGAACTGGAAGGATGAAGAGGAAGTGAAAGCATATCTTCTGAAAATTCTCAATAAGAAGGCAAATGATTTCTCGGGTAAGATCTATGGAATAGGGCACGCTGTCTATACTATCTCTGATCCCAGGGCAGCAATTTTGAAATCCAAGGCAAAAGAACTGGCAATTGAAAAGGGCCGGCTTGATGAATTTGAACTCTATTCCCTTGTGGAAAGACTTACACCTGAAGTTTTCAGGGTGTTCAAGGGAGAAAAATCAACCAAGGTAGTATGTATCAATGTTGATTTCTATTCCGGTTTTGTGTATTCGTGTCTTGATATTTCAAAGGAACTGTATACCCCTCTGTTTGCAATCGGGAGGGTTTCGGGCTGGTGCACCCACCGTATTGAGGAGCTTACATTTTCTGCAAAGAGGATCATCAGACCGGCATTCAAGAATGTATTCGGGAAACAGGAGTATATTCCGATTTCAAACCGTAGTTAGTATATTCAATTAAAAATAAATCCAATGGCTGAATTAGGTCACAAATGCATTGATAGTGCCTTCATGACACTTCTTGAAGGGAATATGAAAGAAGCTGCAGCATATTTTGAATGTGCTGAGAAGGAAAACCCAGGGAATTTACACATCCTGCTTGAGCTTTCCAATGTGTACTATATTCTTGGCGAAATGTCAAAGTCAATCAGCTACCTTGAAAAGGTTCTGAAAATAAAGCCTGACAGTACGTATGTTATGTACAAGCTGGGAGTTGCTCTGTACAGATCCACCAATTTTTCGGAAGCCGTTAAGATTTTCAATAGGATAATCGAATCGGGTAAGCAATTACCCATGACATATCTCTGGCTGGGGCTTGCTTACTATCACCTTGGTAAGGAAGATCAGAGTATTGCCTCATACAGGAAGCTTATTGAGTACTGTCCTGAAACTCTTATGGCGAACTACTACATGGGTATTGCATTGAAGGCATCGGGGAAATATGATGAGGCGATCTCTTTTTTTGAAAAGCTGCTGAACAAGACAGACAAACATGTTTCAGCGCTTTATCACCTGGGAAGGACACATATGAAAAATTTCAACTACGATAAAGCGAAAACGTATTTTAAGCAGGCACTGGAGCTTGATCCGGAGAATAAAAATGCTTCAGAAATGCTCGATTACGTGACCGGCGACTGAATCGGTGAGGAAGTTTATTTCTCCTTGCCCCAGGTCAGTACAATGACCAGACCGACAATAGCAAAAGCGACCGTTGAAACCAGGACATCCACAATCAATACTCCGAAGTTATTGAACATCGTGGTCATCGACCATGATGACAGATCGACGACTGAGGCATAAGAGTAATCCGAACAAAGCCCCGTAAAAAGTCCATTAGTGACACCTTTGGCCTTGGCCCGGTTCAGGATCAGGGTCAGCAGCAGGGCTGCAGCAAGAGTTGAGGCAATCATTGCCCACCAGATCATTATCGTCGGTTCTGGCAGCACATTGATTCATATTGGCTGACATGAAATCCATTAACAGGATTCCCCATGCAAACCATCCAAGGAAGAAGTAGGTTATCCCCCCGAAAACAGTTCCTCTTAGAATTTTCATAGGTCTAGTGTATTAGGTTAAAAAACTTTCCTCAATTTAAAATATTTATATGAAATAACTTAATTATCAAGTTACTGAATTTGCAAATCATGATCAATATGATACCCTCCGGATACTGTTACAGCAATCTGATAGCCGGATGTGGTCAATAAGTACGGCTTTAACTGACAGTGGTCACTGCAAAGAAATTCAAAGAATTATTGAAGGAAGAAAAATAATAATTCCCACATTTGGATTTTAATCAAAACCTGATAACAATGCAAAGTGCAGAAAGTCTGAAAAGGAGAATAGAAATGGCAGAAAGAAATGATGTCAGAAGTGAATCTCCTTCCGAATCAACAACAATTAAAGTATCGGACAATTCAAATTCAAGTGAGATCCTTGTCTTTACTTCCCTGTGCAATGTATATAAAGTTCAGAAAAAGGAGCTTATGGACAAGTTTCAGGCACTGCAGAAAATTGATCTTGAACCAGGTGAAAAACCGATCTATCTGACCGGAGAAAAGAGATATAAAGGTTTTCTGATTGTAGCATTTGAAAATGGCAAAATCGGAAAAATTTCTCTGGAAAGTTATCAAACCGAGTACGCAAGGAAAAAACTCAGGAATGCATTCAACAGTGAATCGCGTCTGATCTTTATTGAACTCATTGAACATGATATTGATCTGGTTACAATGAGCAGCATTAAAAAGATTGTTCTGTTCAACACCTCTCAGATCAATGCGGTGGGAAGCAGGTCGACAAAAGGTGTTCAGGTTATGAAACCTAAGGATGGCAGTGTAATGATAAAAGTTATTCGGCTGGAGAATACAAAACTAACTGATCCTGAATATTACCGTAAGAGTGAATCTCTTAATGCAATCGGATTTTATTTGAAACCAGGTGATGAAATCTAATTCCTGGCACACCACCTTAGGTTTATCATACCGGATAGATTCTTCAATGAATAAATCTTGTTCTACTTTTTGTACTGCTAATGAAAATGGCCTGTAAATACTTGATTTACAAGATCATTTGATTTAATAGTCTGGGGTGAGAAGACTGTCCTCGACGCTCCCCGACCGGGAGGCGGATCGGTCAGGACGGACTTCCAGGGGCCGGCTGAAGAAAAGAAAAAGCCCTGTCGTTTCGCTTCGCTCACTGTGGTCTTCATTTTTCTCTTCATCTCTCTGAAAGCAAGCTTTCATCGCATCAGGATAAAAATAAAGCCCGCCGCTTTCAGCGGACAGGCTTTTTCTTTTGTCGGGGTGAGAAGACTCGAACTTCCGGCCCCTACGTCCCGAACGTAGTACGCTACCAACTGCGCCACACCCCGTATTGACCGCCGTATCCGCCTGCCGGCGAAGTCGGGGGCCTCAAAATATGGTCTGCAAAAATAACTATTTTTTTGTAAGCTCAGCAATTTTCAGGTGCAGATCATTGCTGCTGACAGGCTTCGACAGATAATCAGTGCAGCCTGCTTCAAGAGCCCTGAGTTTGTCGTCAGGAAATGCATATGCCGTCACTGCCACAATAGGAATCGTCTTAAAAGCCTCTTCTGCCCGCAGACGACGCGTCAGCGAGAGACCGTCCTCGTCTCCTTTAAGGGAGATATCCATCAGCACCATGTCAAACGACTCCTTATGGAGCAGATCCCACGCCTCTTTGGCGGAGGAGGCAACAGCGGTGTCATACATCCCCTGCAGCAGCTTCCTGAAATACAGCTGGCTGTGCGGGTCGTCTTCAACTATCAGTACTGCAATCCGTTTTGAGGAGAGTGGTTCTTTCATATCCTTGTAAGTTTATATGAAGATGTTCCGGCTTTTATTTTCTCGCCATGTTCGAGGATTGTATTCCAGTCGGCATTCTTATGAACAATCCTGAACTTGTCCACCCCGGTAAGGTCTCCCCCCTCTCCCCGCAGGTGCGGTGATGCCGGTGCAGCTACAACCATGTCGGCACATGCCTTGTCAAGGGCAACGGGGTCCTTTGATGCGGCGATGCCAATGTCAGCCACCAGCGGTATGTCATTATGCCCCCAGCAGTCACAGTCAGGCGACACATCCATTATAAAGTTTATGTGCAGTGATGGCTTGTCTTTGATAACAGCCCACGCGTACTCGGCAATCTTTTTGCTGAGAGTGTCGCCCCCGTCGCCCCATTCGACCCTGGCGGCATCATACTGGCATACGGCCACGCACTGTCCGCATCCGGTGCATTTATCGTTGTCTATGTGTGCCTTCCTGTTATCCTGCAGGTGAACGGCATCATGAGCGCAGTTTATAACGCACATATTGCATGCGGTACAGTTTTTCTCATATATCACAGGCGGATTGCCGGAATGAAGAAAGAGCTTGCCGCCCACCGAAGCACATCCCATACCGAGATTTTTAAGGGCACCACCAAACCCTGTCTGCTCATGCCCCTTGAAGTGGTTAAGAGATATAATGATATCGGCATCAGCAATGGCCGTCCCTATCATAGCCTTGTCTGTATAGTCGAGGTTAACCTCAATTTCACGGTAGTCAGTGCCTTTAATACCGTCAGCTATAACCACATGGCAGCCTGCACTCAATGGGTTATACCCGTTCGAGAAAGCTGCTTCGAGGTGATCTGGTGCGCTGGAACGCATACCGTGATAAAGGGTGTTGCAGTCGGTCAGATAAGGCTTGCCGCCCTTCTCCCTGACCATTTCCGCAATCAATGCTGCGAAGTTGGGCCGGAGGTATGCCAGGTTGCCCGGTTCGCCGAAGTGGACCTTCAGTGCCGTCATTTTTCGGCTGAAATCAATATCGTCAAACCCCGCTGCCCTTACAAGTCTCTCGAGTTTCTTCAACAGATTAACCGAAGGGGTACTGTGCATATCAGTGAAGAAAACTTCAGACGGTCCCATGAATAATTGGTATAGCAGAGATCAGACGTTCAGCACGTCAATAATATCAATCAGGCCCTGGTTCAGTTTTTTATGCAGTTTGACCGCCTTACGGAAGGGAACGAGCACTATTTCGTCATTCTGCAGTCCTACCATCACGCTCTGTTGCCCGTCCATCAGGGCTTCGACGGCAGCGTTGCCCAGCCGGCTGGCGTTTACGCGGTCGAGGGCTGATGGTGAGCCTCCTCTCTGCAGATGGCCCAGGATAGAGACCCTGACTTCATAATCCTTAAGCTCATCCTTGAGTTTTTCAGCGATAGCCATAGCGCCTCCTCCTTCATCACCTTCGGCAACGATGATGATATTGCTTGATTTCTTTCTTTTATTTCCTGTCTCAAGCATCTTGCTTATGTCGCGCGCATCACCTTTGATCTCAGGCATTATTATCGCTTCGGCGCCGCTGGCGATGCCGCTGAACAAGGCTATATGCCCGGCTTCTGCTCCCATCACCTCAACGAAGAACAGTCGGTTCAGCGCGCTGGCCGTATCACGTATCTTGTCAACACACTGCACAACAGTATTAAGTGCTGTGTCATATCCGATGGTATAGTCAGTGCCGTATATGTCATTGTCTATGGTCCCCGGTACACCTACAAAAGGTATGTTATACTCTTCGTTAAAGATATTTGCCCCCATGAAGGAGCCGTCGCCGCCGATGACTACCACACCGTCAATCTCAGCCGCCTTCAGGTTCTCGTATGCCTTTTTTCTGCCTTCAGGTGTCTTGAATTCCTCGCAACGGGCGGTCTTAAGCATAGTACCTCCACGCTGTATCATGTCAGAGACACTGTGGGCCTGCAGCGGCTTGAAATTGGCATTTATCATCCCGAGATAACCATGCCTTATGCCTATTACTTCCAGTCCGTTATAAATTGCCGTACGTGTCACAGCCCTGATGGCTGCATTCATACCCGGAGCGTCACCGCCGGAAGTGAGTACACCTATTTTATTTATTTTCCCCATGGGACGTCAGATTTTTCAGGCACAAAGGTACTACTATTTTTACATTATCAATTAGAATTTGCCGGCCGCCGTCACATCTTCTCAATTGTCTCTGCAACCTTATGGATGAGCCATCGCGGTGTTGATGTCGCTCCGCAGACTCCGGCACTTACGGCATTGATGAACCACTCCGGATTGATCTCCTCCGGTGAGGAGATAAAATGCGAACGCTTGTTTTCGTTCAGACAAATCTCATACAGCATTCGTCCGTTGGAACTGTTCTTCCCGCTGACAAAGATTATCACGTCATGCAGCCCTGCAAAGATCTTAAGTTTAGGTTCACGGCCGGAGACCTGGCCGCATATAGTGTTATAGACCTTCAGGAAAATGTCCGGGTTTTCAGTGCGCATGCTATCCTGCTTCTGATTAATTGCTTCAATTATCAGGGCATACTCAACCTTGCTTTTAGTTGTCTGTGAGAAGAGCCATACCGGTTTTGTAAAGTCAATTTTACCGAGATCGTGCAATCCGGTAACCAGTACTCCTTTCTCGCCTGCAGCTCCGAGGAGGCCAATCACTTCTGCATGGCCCTCCTTGCCAAAGATCACTACCTGACCGTTTTTTTCATGCACGCCAGCCAGGACCTGCTTTATTTTTCCCTGGAGAGAGTGCACGATGGGGCATGTGGCCTCAATCACCGTAATATTGTTCTGTCTGGCTGTTTCATAGGTTGAAGGAGGCTCGCCATGTGCCCTTATGAGGACCTTGCTGTCTCTGAGCTTTGCAAACTCTTCATGGCTGATAGTGATCAGTCCGAGATCCTTCAGACGGGCGACTTCGGTATCGTTATGCACTATTTCGCCAAGGCAAAATACTTTTTCACCTGCCCTGAGCTCCTCCTCGGCAATCCTGATGGCATTCTCCACTCCGAAACAGAAGCCGGAACCGGGCTCGATATCAACCTTCATTCATCTTCTGTTTAAACAGTTTTCTGAACCATACCATCTGTTCACTTACAGTCATGTCGCTGTTGTCGAGAACCACGGCATCGTCTGCTTTCCTCAGGGGACTGATTTCCCTGGAAGAATCTATCCTGTCACGATCATTGATATTTTTTTCAACGGCAGCGATGTCTGCCTGGAGACCTTTTTCCACAAGCTCCAGGTAACGGCGTTTGGCCCTTACGGCCGGTGAGGCAGTCATGAAAATCTTCAGTTCAGCATTGGGAAACACTACGGTTCCTATATCACGGCCGTCCATTACTATCCCTCCGCGCTCTCCGATCGCGCGTTGCAGCTCCACCAGTTTCGCCCTGACTTCTGCTATTGTACTGACTGCACTTACATTGTCTGACACAGCCCTGTCACGGAGCTCCCTTTCAACATGTTCACCGTTGAGGAAGGTCTCATTAAAACCCGTATCGGGATTAATCCTGAAGGATATCTTTATCTCCGGAAGGGCACCTATAACACTGTTTATATCAGCCACACCGCCTGTAACGTATCCATGCCGGTGGCAGAACAGGGTCACAGCCCTGTACATTGCACCGGAGTCAATATACAGATAACCGAGGTCAGCAGCAATCGCTTTTGCGAATGTGCTTTTCCCGCATGATGAGTAACCGTCAACGGTGATGATGATTTTTTTTCTCTTCTTCATTCAGGCTGCAAAGTTAAAACGAAAAAGATGGTATAAGGTTCATGGTGTTGTATTTTTGAAAATCACCTCAGGTCTGAGAGTGATAGTCACGTGATTGGATGCACCTGCAAGATGAAAAGCGTCACGTCCGTAAGCAAGCTCAAAAGCCTTTGTCCTGATCCCAAAACCAGCCGAGAAACCTGTCATGCCTGCTCTCTGCTCGATGCGCATCTCTGATCTCCGCTGGTAATTAAGTCCGGCTCCCAGCCAGAATACGTCTGCAGGTAAGATCTCGATGCCAAAGATGATATGTCTCAGCAGGTTTTCTCCGAAGCCGCCGGCAGGGATATCATCGCCTGTATCATAATCATAGGTGAGGTCAGGTTTTTCTATATGCCTGAATGTGAGAGAGAAGCTAAAGGGTGCATGCTCAAGCCTTTTGGTGGCTCCGGCAATGATCTCAAAAGGAAGAGGCTCTCCTCCTTCTCCGGTATAACTTTTTATTTGAAACCCGGCATTCCTGATAACCAGGCCTGCATCAAGGAGCAGCTTCTGGTTATGGTAGGTGGCACCTATATCAGCACATAGCCCTGCCGAGAAATAACGCTCAAGATGTGAAAAAACGGGTTTAAGGTTTACCCCCACGGTAAAGGATGAATCAATCCGGAGTGACCAGATCACATTGAAAGCATATTCAGCGGCAGTGAATGTGCCGTTTATGTTCCCTTCAGCATCCGCTTCGGTGAAGCTGCCGTAGCTGATGAAGCTCAGGCCGGCCGCCAGGGTACCTCTTTTATCCATATCCCTTGCCCATGCGGCATATCCGTAATTTATCCCGGCAAAATATGTGGAAAAGCTCAGTGATATGTCATTGTTCATTGCGCCTGTGAGCAGGGCAGGGTTAAAATAAGGCAGGCTGAGGTCGTTTCTGCTTTGCGAGACTGTCATTCCGCCTGTGGCAGTTGCAAAGGCCGAGTGGCTGAGATTCAGAAACTCATAGGTGTTGTCACCGCCGGTCTGACCGCTTACCGGCAGAAATGCAATAAGAGAGAGGTAGGCAAGGAGCGGTCGCTTCATATCCCGAAAACTTGAAAGCAAAGATAATACTATCAGTAAAACGGGAGGGCCGGAGAGGTTATTTCATGGAGCTCTACGCGCTTCTTCCGGCAAAATCGATATCCGTTGAGGCAGCTGCCTTTTTCCCGATCTGTGAAAGGAACAGACCGGCGATGACCACAGCCATACCTGCTGCATTTAGAAAAGTCAGCTTGTCTCCTACAATAAAAAAGGCAAAAATCGCCGTAAAAACGGGAATCAGATTACTGAAAATGTTAGCGCGTGAGATACCCAGATGCCTGACAGAGTAGGCAAAGAGCACAAAAGCACCGCTGGAGGCGAAGACAGCCAGAAGCACGATGGAGCTGAAGCTCTCCGCCACGATGCCGGTGGCAATGACTTTTTTCAGGTCAAAAATCAGGAAGAGGGGAAGGAAGAGGATGAGCCCTATTGCATTCTGTATGTTCACAATACTGACAGGGTTATAAACACTTGCCAGCCTGGCAAGCACCATGTTGTAACCGACAGCCGCAGCAACTGCCAGGAACAGCAGCGCCAGTCCTTTGAGGCTCATTTCTATTGTCCCTGATCCGCTGGTGATGAAAATAATGACCCCGATAAAGGATACAACCACTCCGGCATAATTGACCAGTTTGAGCCTCTCCCTGTAAAAGATCCAGGCAAAAATCACTGCAAATACGGGAATGGTTGAGATTATCACAGACCCAACGGTAGATGAGACATATGTCAGTCCGAAACTCTCTCCAAGGAAGTACAGAAACGGTTCAAAAAATGCCAGCAGAAGGAAGTATTTCCTGTCAGCCTTCCTTACGCCTTTATAGCCATGGGTTATCCAGAGAAATGTCGAAAGCAAAACCGTCGCAATGCATAAGCGTATGAAGACAATTGTGATCGGATCATAGCTCTTGTTTGCGATTTTGAACCATATAAACGAGAATGACCAGAAGATCATTGAAAAAACGAGAGCTGTGTATTGTCTTCCTTTCATTTAAGCCGAAAAGAGCTGATTTAACGGGGGGCGAAGTTAGTCTAATATTCTGACATCAGCACAGGGCATTTTTGTGGTTATCATTTATTGTTATATTTGCCACGCTGAAAACAGTTTTTTCGGCTACTGACCTAAGTTGATTTTATAATCGGAAAAAACAGAGACCATCAATGAAGATCTTAGTTTGTATTAGCAATGTTCCGGACACAACCACGAAAGTCAAATTCGTGGAGAGCGACACCAGGCTTGACACTACGGGTATCCAATGGGTTATTAATCCCTGGGATGAGCTTTCGTTGACTCGTGCCCTTGAGTTAAAGGATGATGCATCAGCGGGAGTCAAGTCGGTAACGGTGGCACATGTCGGGCCTCCCGCATCAGAGCCGACCATACGCAAAGCCCTGGCGATAGGAGCGGACGACGCTTTTCGAGTAAATGCCGTGCCGGCTGATTCATATTTTGTCGCTGCCCAGCTTGCCGCGGTGATCAGGAAGGAGCAGTTTGATGTCATCCTGTGCGGGATTGAATTGAGCGATTATAACGGATCAATGACAGGCGGCATGATTGCTGAGTTTCTCGGCATTCCTTCTGTTTCTGCCGTGTCAGATATCAAGATCGAAAACAGCTCTCCCGTTCTTACCCGTGAGATAGACGGAGGACGGGAATTAATATCCGTGCCGATGCCGTTCGTGGCAATTGTCCAGAAAGGAATTGCGAAGGAACCCCGGATTGCTTCAATGCGCGGTATTATGACTGCAAGGACAAAGCCTGTAAGAATTTATGAGCCTGAACCAGCAGAACCACTGACCGGCATCCTGGTCTTTGAAAAACCCTCTCCCCGAGCTGCCTGCAAGTTCATTGACCCGGAGAATGCCGGCCAGCTGATAGCACTTCTCCAGAACGAAGCCAAGGTCATCTGATCAACAAACATAAAAACACATAAACTATGTCAGTTTTAGTATATACCCAGAACTGGGACGGCAAATTCAAGAAATCATCTTTTGAACTGGTTTCCTACGGGTCAAAGGTTGCTGAGCTGCTTAATACATCATTAGTCTGTCTGTCAATAGGAGCCGCAGGTGATGAAGAGCTCAGTAAGCTTGGAAATTACGGCGCGAAAAAGATTATCAGGGTCAACAATGAATACTGTAAAACACTTGATAATCAGGTGTATACAGATATTATCGCACAGGCAGCCCTGAAAGAAGATGCCCGGGTAATCATTATCTCAAACAACAATGAAGGAAAGGCTGTCGCTCCGCGGTTATCAGTACGGTTGAAAGCCGGGATGGCTTCAGGTGTAAGCAAACTGCCGCTTAGCCTTGAACCTTTTACAGTCTATAAGAGGGCTTACTCGGGCAACGCTTTCGCACATATGGTCATAAATACAGAGATTAAAATAATCACCCTTTCACAGAATTCTTTTGACCTTGTCGAAACACCAAACAATTCATCAATTGAGAACTACAATATCACTGTTGACAGCTCGCTGGCCAGGACTGTCGTTAAAGATTCTCAGAAGCAGACTGGCAAGTTGCTGCTCACCGATGCCGAGATAGTTGTGTCCGGTGGCAGGGGGATGAAATCTCCTGACAACTGGGGTCCCCTTGTTGAGCTTGCAGGAGCCCTTGGCGCTGCCACAGCCTGCTCACGACCTGTCTCGGATGAAGGATGGAGGTCTCATGAAGAGCATACCGGACAGACGGGAAAGGTTATTGCCCCCAATCTGTATATTGCGGTAGGTATTTCAGGCGCTACCCAGCACCTGGCAGGAGTCAGCTCATCAAAATTTATCGTCGCGGTCAATACTGACAAGGACGCCCCTATCTTTGAGGTTGCCCAATACGGTATCGTCGGAGATGCGCAGAAGGTTCTGCCAAAGCTTGTTGAGGCAGTAAAAGAGCTGAAGAAATGATCAGACAGGTGGTGTTCGCACTGGCACTTCTTGTGACGCTTGGAGTGTTCGCCTTTACCATCCGCAGGATCGTCGGGTTCTTCAAACTTACCAGGCCCGGTTTCCCCGTTAAACAGATCGGGAAAAGGTTTGGCGTTATGCTGAAGGTCGCCTTCGGACAGACAAAGATCTTCCGCAGGCCGTTGATAGGACTGGCTCATGCGCTGGTGTTCTGGGGTTTTTGCATAATCCTGTTCGGCAGTATCGAGATGGTGATTGACGGGTTAGCCGGAACAGACAAGTCACTATCTTTCCTCGGCGGTTTTTACGGGTTCCTGATGGGATCAGGCGATATCTTCGCATACATAGTCGCCATAGCCGTCATAATATTTCTTGTAAGGCGTATATTTCTTCATATCAGACGTTTCGAAGGCATTGAGATGAAAAGGATATCTCATATCGATGCTATTGTTGCTCTTTCGCTGATACTCCTGCTGATGATTTCGCTGGCAGGCATGAACACAGGCTATGCCGGAGGCAGGATCCTCTCGGGGGAACAGATGAAAGGAACTTATCCTGTCAGCGCGTGGCTGGCCGGTCTGATTGGAAACAAGTCACCGGAGTCCATGCATACCCTGTACGAGGTTTGCTGGTGGACGCACATACTCTCTATATTCGTTTTTGCGAATGTATTGCCGTATTCAAAGCATTTCCATGTCTTCCTGTCTGTTCCCAACGTGTTCCTTTCGCGTCTCGAGCCGCTGGGTAAGCTGACAAACATGGATAATGTCACAAGGGAAGTAAGGCTTATGATGAACCCTGATACCGCTTTTGCAGCAGCGCCTTCTGATGTCCCCGTCGAGCGCTTCGGGGTAAAGGACGCGGAGGATGTGGTCTGGAAAACATACTTCGATTCACTTTCCTGCACCCAATGCGGACGCTGCACCTCGGTATGTCCTGCGAACATCACGGGCAAGAAGCTGTCACCCCGCAAGGTGATGATGGATCTCAGGGAAAGGATGAAGGAGAAGGGACCCCTGATGACCAGGAACGGCAAGGATTACAGCGACAATAAGTCACTTCTGAGAGATTATATTACCGAAGAGGAATTATGGGCCTGCACCACCTGCAACGCCTGTGCAACCGAGTGCCCGATAAACATCAACCATCCCTCCCTGATAGTCGACATGAGAAGATATCTTGTCATGGAGGAGGCATCGGCTCCCGGCGAGCTCAAGACCGTGTTCAGCAATATCGAGAATAACGGAGCTCCGTGGCAGTATTCTTCGGAAGACAGAATGCTATGGGCCAAAGACCTGAGCTTCAGCGTGCCGCTCATGTCTGATTATGCCGCAAAGGGCACAACCGCGGAGTATCTTTTCTGGGTGGGCTGTGCAGGGGCTTTTGATGACAGGTATAAAAAGGTTGTCAGGGCTTTCGTGAAGATACTGAACCACCTGAAAATAAATTATGCCGTGCTGGGCAGTGAGGAGACATGCACCGGTGACCCGGCAAGGCGCGCTGGAAACGAGATGCTCTTCCAGATGCAGGCACTGCAGGTGATAGAAATACTCAAATCATACGGTGTAAAAAAGATTATCACCACCTGTCCGCACTGTTTCAATATTTTTAAGAATGAATACCCTGACCTTGGCGGCAGCTATGAGGTGATCAACTATCTCCAGTTCCTGAACAGGTATGCTGATGAAGGCAAGCTGAGTATCAATGCCGGATCGCTGAAGGGAACGAAAGTCACATATCATGACCCCTGTTATCTTGGCCGGGCAAATGAGATTTATGATGAGCCCAGGGCCCTTCTCAACAGGCTGACAGGGGCTTTTACCGAGATGGAGAGACACGGGAGCTTCGCATTATGCTGCGGCGCCGGAGGGGCACAGATGTTCAAGGAGGCAGAGAAAGGAGAAAAAGAAGTGTTCATTGAAAGGACTGAGGAAGCTCTCAGGGCCGGAGCAGAGGTAATTGCATCTGCCTGTCCGTTCTGCATGACAATGCTTACTGACGGACTTAAATACAAGAACAGGGAAGACGATGTCCGCAACCTTGACATGGCTGAGCTGATTGCACAGTCGCTTGAATTATAGAATTATCAAAAACTTAATATATGACCATGGAAAACAGTAACACTCTGAAAAGCGGTGAATTTCTGGTAAGGGAGATTGAAGCAAAAGATATTTTCATCCCTGAAGAATTCGATGAGGAACAGAAGATGATCGCCCAGACATGCAGCGATTTTCTTCAGGCCGAAGTTTATCCCAACCTTGAACAGGTTGAGAAGAGCGACAGGGAACTGATGAAAAACATTCTGAAAAAATCGGGAGAACTGGGTCTGCTGGGCATTTCTATTCCTGAAGAGTATGGCGGTTTCGGGCAATCGTTTGTCACCCAGATGCTGGTGGCTGAGACCATCGGTGCAGGATATTCTTTCTCAGTGTCATTCATGGCGCATTGCGGTATAGGGACACTGCCTATCATGTATTACGGCAACCAGGAGCAGCGCGAGCGCTATGTTCCGAAGCTGGCGACCGGAGAGCTTCTCGGGGCCTACTGCCTTACCGAACCGGGAGCAGGCAGCGATGCCAACTCAGGCAAGACAAATGCAAAGCTCAGCGAGGACGGAAAACATTACATTCTCAACGGACAGAAGATGTGGATTACGAACGCCGGTTTCGCCGATACGCTGATAGTGTTCGCCAAGATTGACGTCGACAGGGTACTCAGCGCATTCATCGTTGAAACTGTTTATCCCGGTGTGGTGATTGGTCCCGACGAGCATAAAATGGGCATCAAAGGCTCATCCACAGCCCAGATCTACTTTAATGACGTCAAAGTACCGGTTGAGAACCTTTTGGGCAAGAGGGGAGAGGGATTCAGGATCGCACTGAGCATCCTTCACATGGGAAGGCTCAAGCTTGGCGCAAATGTTATCGGTGCTGCAAAGAAGGCCATCAATGATTTAGTCAGGTATGCAAACGAAAGGAAGCAGTTCGGCGTATTTATTTCAACATTCGGAGCTATAAAGCATAAGCTTGCCGGGCAGGTGATCCGGCTTTTTGCCACAGAATCGGCCGTATACAGGGTAAGCAAGGATATCGACCTCCTAATAAATGAACTCTCCGACGGAAACGATCACGGAAGAGCTGCCATTGAGGGCATAAGCCACTATGCTGTTGAAGCAGCCATACTTAAGGTCATCGGGTCTGAAATGCTTGATTTTATTATTGATGAGGCAGTCCAGATACACGGAGGCATGGGTTATTCGGCAGAGATGGCGGTGGAGAGAGGTTACCGTGATTCCAGAATCAACAGGATATTTGAGGGCACCAACGAGATTAACCGCCTGCTTGTGGTTGACACCGCGATGAAACGTGCACTGAAGGGCGATTTCGACCTGTACGGTGAAGCAGAAAAACTATGCTCCGGGTTGGCTGATATCACTGATGGCAAAAAGGAAGGAGAGAGCTATTTCCAGACAAGGACAAGATATATCAGGAATTTCAAGAAGGCAATACTCATCTGCATGCATCACGCCACGAAAAACTTCGGGAAAGGACTGATACATGAACAGGAAGTGCTGAACAACATAGCCGAGATGATGATGGAGACTTATGTTTCCGAATTGCTGGCACTGAGGGTGGAAAAGCTCAGCACCATCAGGGGTGACGTTTCAGTATATAAGGATATGCTTGACGTCAACCTGTTCGAGACTGCAGGTATAGTAAGAAGCTCAGCCCTTGAAGCAATCGCTTCATTCTCTTCGCCTGAGACATATCCTGTTCTTGTTCAGGCCATTGAAAAACTCACCAGGCAGGAATGTGTCAATGTCAAAGAGGCCAGACGGCATGTCGCTGACAGGCTGATTGATGATAATTCTTACAAGTTCTGACATATCAATGGCGGCCGGCGATTTGAATTTGGCCTGACTTGATATTTATCATCCATATGTGCGATTTATATCAATTTAATGATTGATAAGAAGCAGCTATCAATCAACTAAATAAGGTACCGTCTGAAAAAATCCGATATCTTATTCTGATATCTTTGTTTTTTAAATAACAATAAAAATAATGATGACAAGAAAGGATAGATTTTTCAGGGTGCTTGCCTTCGCGGTTATTGCGATAGGTCTTGCAGGCCTCTCTTCATGTGAAAAGTACTTGTGGACACCGCCTGAACCACCGGTAATAAACGAAGATATTATTATCAGCTTTGAACAGCACATTCTGCCTAAATGCTCAGGCTGTCACACATGGACGCGGAATAAGATTTACAATGAGCTCGTTTCGGAAGTTGACACT
This sequence comes from uncultured Bacteroidales bacterium, assembly GCA_963719235.1. Taxonomy (GTDB): domain Bacteria; phylum Bacteroidota; class Bacteroidia; order Bacteroidales; family VadinHA17; genus SR-FBR-E99. The sequence goes on along the minus strand of CAVRBS010000014.1, from coordinate 305,737 downwards.
GTAAATCCGGATGACAGCCATATTTTTGTGATACATGGCAGCGTAAACAACTTCAATACTCCCGTACAGGTTAACGACACCGTTACGTATTATTTTAACGATGTCATTAAGCTGTGGGCATCACAAGGAGCCAAAAACAATAAAAAATAAAAACCTAATAATCCAGATAACTATGAAAAAGGCATTCTTATTGATTATTCTCGCGCTGCTGTTTGTCCCTGCATTCAGCCAGGAAAGCGAGGATTATCCCGTCAGATTATTTGAAACCAGCATTTTAATTGACAATCAAACGGTAACAACTCCCTTTAAAGGCATGCTGGAGTTTGAGATACATCACAGGTTTGGTACTGTCAACAATGGTTTTGATGACCTGTTCGGTCTCTGGGGCCCGGCTAATATCAGGTTAGGACTCAATTATGCTATAACGGACAAGCTGGTCATAGGAGTGGGTACTGCAAAGAACTACATGGCGCAGGATCTTTCTGTGAAATATGCTCTTTTCCGGCAGACTGAATCAGGTTCGATGCCTGTTTCAGTTGCATTGTACGGCAATATGGGCATTGATCTTCGCAGCAAGGATAATTTCGGATCAGCCGCTGACGACTGGAGGGAAATTCACAGGCTCAATTATTTCACACAGGTGCTGGTTGCAAAGCAATTCAGCAAACTGTCATTACAGCTGGCGCCTACATTTATTTATTTCAATGCTGTTGAGGTAGGATATAAGAATGCAAATTTCGGCTTCTCCGCAGGTGCAAAAGTCAGCCTTTTCGGCTCGCACAGCCTTATTCTGGAATACGATCAGCTTCTCACCAAACAGGAAAATCCCGAGTTTGACCCAAAGCCGCAGCTTGCTGCAGGCTGGGAGATCGGAACGGCAACACACGCCTTCCAGATATTTTTCGCCAATTACCATGACATTCTGGGACAGTACAATTTCCTGTACAATCAGAACAGCATCAGCGACTTCAACTACCTGATCGGGCTTAATATTACTGTAAGATTTTAACGGTAGCCGTGCTTCGGATGATCCCTGGGAAAGTTTCACTTTTATTTCTGCTCGCGTTCGCATTCCTGAGTCCACTTCGTGCACAGGACGCTGGGGCTGAGAAGCAGGATACAACGGCAAAAAAAGGTGCTGAATTAAGTCTCTATGCTGAACAGAATGAGCAGAACTGTCTTGTCTGTCACGGCAGAATGGTTTATACCCTGACTGATACGGTTTCCGGGGTAAGCAGGAAACAACTTATGTCGCAACACAATGTGGTGAGCCCGGATCTTTTTTATAATTCCGTGCACTGGAGCTTTAACTGTCTTGATTGTCATTCGGAAGGTTTCAAAAGTTTTCCTCACCCTATGGAGGCTCGTTTTGAGACATCATGGAGTTGTATAGACTGTCACGGATATGATCCCAACTATGCACAGTACGGGTTTGAGGAGATTGATGCCGAGTACCAGAAAAGTATTCATTATACGGCAACTGAAGGTCTGGTCACATGCTGGAAATGTCATGATGCTCATTACTATAATCCATTGGCACGTCAGACCACCGGTGGCCGTGATTATATACTGAAGTCAAATGAAATGTGCCTCCGCTGTCACGGTAATGCTGACATAATGGGTCTGATAGCTGAGACAGACCTGGGCATTGTATTGCCGAAACATGAATGGTTGCCCAATGTCGACCGGCATCTCGAAGCTGTAAGATGCATTGACTGCCATACACGCATGAGCGACAGCATTCTGGTAGCACATGAGGTTATGCCTGCCGACAGTTCCGTAAAAAGCTGCTCGGACTGTCATAACAAGAATTCCATACTGATGGGAACGCTTTATAAACATGCTTCAAAGGAGAACCGCAGTGAAAAAGGCTTTGTCAATGGAGTGATGCTTAGAAATGACTCTTATGTGATAGGTGCAAACCGAAGCAAGTTCATTTCCATGGCAGGTATGCTGATTATTGGCATGAACTCTTGCAATCGGCTTAATACATACAATTTTCAGGATTATAATTAAACCTGTTAAACGCTATCATGAGCAGTAATTTTTATCACTATCCTGTATGGGTGAGACTGTGGCACCTTGCCAATGCCATTTTGTGTCTTTTCTTGATTGTGACAGGATTCAGCATGCTTTATTCCAATCCTGATAACGCTCTGGTGGTTAAATTTCAACGGGCCGTTTCAATCCATAACGTTTGCGGTATCCTGCTTACAATAAGTTATACTGTATTTCTGGCCGGCAACCTTTTTACCCCGAACGGAAAACATTATCTGGTACAGATTAAAGGAATGGGTACCAGACTATGGAAGCAGGGCTACTATTATGCCTTTGGATATTTCAGGGGGGAGAAGGCTCCTTACCCTGTCGGGCAGGACCGTAAATTCAATCCGCTGCAGCAGGTATCATATATCGCGGTGATGTATTTTGCCCTGCCGATGCTCTTTATCACCGGATGGGCCCTGATGTTTCCGGAATTTATTCTTAAAAAATTCCTGGGTTTAAGCGGAATTTTCCTTACGGACCAGTTTCATGTGGTTCTTGGTTTCCTGATTGTGATATTTTTGTTTATTCATCTTTATGTCAGCACAATGGGCAAGTCGCCTCTGAGTAATTTCAGGAGCATTGTCACTGGCTGGCAGGAGAGTCATTAATATGAGTCTAATTAAAAGCAATTTGTATGAAAAGAACATTTAAAACTATTTCAGTCATGATGCTGACAGCAGTTTTTGCCGTGATGTCTGTCACCGCTTACGGTCAGCAGCAGAAGAAGGGCGAACCGTGGACAATCCCGGCTGAGTATAAAACTATGAAAAATCCCGTGGCCAGCGATGCAACGACACTTGCAGCGGGCAAAACGGCTTATGACAAGAATTGTGCTTCATGTCATGGCAAGCTTGGCAAGGGTGACGGTCCCAAAGGAAGAATGTGCAAAGTATTCCCCGGAGATTTCTCAGGTGCCGAATTTCAGGCATACAGTGAGGGCACCTTGTTTTACCAGACAAAATTTGGCAGAGGAGAGATGCCTGCCTATGACAAGAAAATTCCTGATGACGATATCTGGAAAATGGTCATTTACATGAAATCCCTAAAGCAGTAAGCTTCTGAAAATTTAAGGGAGGCTGTATCAAAAGTATATTTATCACCCTGTCCGCCAGCTGGCGGACACCCCTCCTTAAAAAAAGGAGGGGAAATGATTGAATTTAAATATTTTAACTTTATCCCCCTTAATAAGGAGGAGTACCCTGACCGTAAGCGTCAGGGGGAGGAGGTAACTTTTGATCCAGCCTCTTTTGTGCAAAAGGGATCTCAATATAAAAATATTTACTTTTGGCATGATAAGTGATAACTGCTATGTATAACTAATAATGTAAGACTATGAAATTCAAATCAGTATTTGTTAGTGCTCTTCTGCTGACCTTCTCCTTTTCTCAGGTGATGAACGCACAGAGTCAGAAGAAAGCTGAACCGTGGCCTGTTCCTGCAACTGAGAAAGCTAAAGCAAACCCCGTGGCAGCTGATGATGCTACCATGAAACTGGGTACGTCATCATGGTCAAAGAACTGTGCATCATGTCATGGCAAGACAGGACTTGGTGACGGAGTGAAAGGAAGAATGGGTAAAACCCATCCTGGTGACTTTACGTCAGCTGATTTTCAGGCCTCTACAGATGGTGAGCTATTCTACAGAACCAAGACAGGGCGTAATGAGATGCCTTCATTTGACAAGAAAATTCCTGATAATGAAATCTGGGCATTGGTTCATTACATGAGGAGTTTTAAGAAATAAAGAACCTCTTTTCAAAATTGAAGAAGGCTGCCTCGAACGAAGCAGCCTTCTTTATTATATTTAAAAAGCTGCCCCTGGTGAGACAGCTTTTTATAATTAGTTTTTCTACCAGGCTGCCAGAGTATTTTCAAGAAGCTTCTTGGCGTACAGATAGTTGTGAACACCATGACTTCCGTCCCGGAATACCAGCTGGTAGTTGAGAATTGCACCGAACTGCGCATTTGTTATCGGCGGGAATGCAACATTACCCTGGTCTGGATTCTTCCAGTAACCTGTTGGATTTGAACCTGCATCATAGATATCCAGGTAACCATGATACTGGCCATCTTCAGGATCTTTCTGGAGAATATCATGACCGTCGCCTATAGCATTAATTTTTGTTGCCAGATCCTCAAGCAAACCTGTAATATTATCAACAACGTTGGTATAAGTCGGGTTGGTGGCGCTCAGCGATGAGTGGCATCCGCTTACGTTACATCCCGTAAACAGTCCGGCTGCGCTGAATGAATGTCCCCCTGAAAGGGTCCTTGGTTCTGCCATGTGGCAGTTTCCGCATGAAAGATTTGCAGTATGTGCTGAATTTGCGTAGCCAGTCCCGAATTGTATGCCTCCAACTCCGGCTGCAATTGAGCCCTGTGATCCATAGTGAATACCAGTCCTGTAGCTCAGGCTTGACAGGGTATATTTTGTAGCCTTATCTGAGACCAGCAGTGAGTAATCTATCACATTTCCTGTTGAAGCAGTTACAGGTCTTGGCTGGTGACACTTGGTGCAAAGATTTCCTTTGTTCTTGGGGAAATTGATGCTTTTTGACCCGCCATACATTGTCAGTGGCACTTCCGCAGTTGTCGTGAGAGGCGAGAAGTCGTCCCCGCTATATGTTGAATGGAGCGCACTGTGACAGGTCATACAGCCTATTGGTCCGGGCAGAGATGCGGTAATGGCGTCGACACTGTAACTATTTAAAAATTTGCCTGCATTGGCCGGATCAGGAACAAAAGTTACCGGGGTGTTGTTCGTAACAACATACCTGAAACCCTGATCTGAGTGACAGGGAGCACAGGCGTTCCTTGTTCCTTCTTCAAAAGCTTCACCGCTGAAATGAAGCGAATGTTCATATTCGACAGCTTTTGCCTCAACAACGCCAGGATTATGGCACTCTGTGCATGCAACGGTTACTCCCGGTTCTCCCTGTGGACCCTGCGCACCCTGCGGACCTATCGGACCCATCGGACCTTCACAGGATATCATCACCATCCCGGTCATGACCAACAACGAAAAAAGCTTCAAACTTCCCTTCATAGATTTTCAGGTTTTTTTTAATAATTCAATTGCGAAAGGTAGCAAGACAAGCGATGCATACACTTGGTGTTTCATTGATATTTCAATAACAACAGATTGATAAGTAAGAGCAACATGATTGATATAGGTCAATTTAAAATATGATATATATCACTATTTGCCTAAATTGCATATGTGTTATAGTAGGTTTGACTTCAAATTTCAGGAGGGAACAATGTTTAGTGAAAACGTAATATCAAGTTGTGAAGTTTGTTCAAAATGCTGGACCAACTTTAGAAATCTTTCAAAAGAAGAGCTTGAGCTGGTCAACAGGAACCGTTATGAAGCCGGTTTTAACCAGGGGGAGATAATTATCAAGCAGGGCTCACCGTCCTCAAATGCTGTCTTCATTCTTTCCGGTCTTACGAAAGTATACATGGAAGGGTACTCGGGACGAAACCTGATTCTTGATCTGGCCGGACAATCAACGCTGCTTGCAGGCCCGGGTGTTCATGTCAATTCCAGATACTGTTATTCTGTGGCTGCAATTACCCCGGTCCAGGCCTGCTTTATAAGCTTTGACATCATTCGCCGGCTCATTGCAGGCAATCCGGATTTTGCCGTGGGGTTTATTGAAGAACTCAGTGAGAATGCATTCAGAATGCATCATAAAGTGGTAAACCTGACACAGAAGAAGATGCATGGAAGACTTGCGGAATCACTGCTCTATTTTGCAGATACACTTTTTCATTCAGACAGTTTTGAGATGGTGCTGTCACGTCAGGAACTCGGGGAGATGACCAATATGGCAAAAGAGAGTGTCGTAAGAATAATGGGCGAGCTTGAAAATGAAAAGATCATTCAGGCGACGCCACGCTCCGTTAAGATCCTCAAGCGTGAGAAGCTTCGTTTAATATCCGAAAAAGGATAGTTTTGCATTCAAATTAAAGTTATGAAAGCATTTAGATTTCTTTTTACTCCAGCAGTAATGGGTGTACTATTCATTTTGCTGGCAGCAGCCATGGCCGCAGCAACATTCATTGAGAATGATTTCGGAGCTGACACGGCCAGGTCAATGGTTTACAACACACGATGGTTTGAGCTGCTGTTTCTGCTCCTGGTAATCAATCTTGCCGGACAGATTATAAAATACAAGCTGTACCGGAAAGAGAAGATTACCGTTATGATATTCCATCTCGCCTTTATTGTAATGGTCATCGGTGCGGCAATAACCCGCTATACGGGTTTTGACGGCATGATGCACATCAGGGAGGGGGAGGCCTCATCAATGACGTATTCTTCGGTCAGCGACCTTGTTTTTGAAGTGGCTGATATGGATAACACTGTGCTTGCAGGCCATTCAAAAGCTCTGTCTGTTGCCGGCGGCGGTCGTGCCGGTTACAGGAAGACTCTCAAGGCTGGCGGAAGTGCGGTTAAACTGACGCTTGACGGATACATTCCCGGTGCCGTAAAACAGGTGGAAGAATCTCCTGACGGGGTTCCTATGGTTGCTTTCCTCGCCACCCGCGATATGAGGACGAGTGAAATAATTGTACTTGCTCAGGGTGAGACCGCAATGGCCGGAGAGATGACCATGGGATTTGGTACTGATGCAGATATAACTGTATTACTTGACAGCTCTTCTTTCCTTATCAGATCCGGAAAAGAGATGGTGCTGACCAGGATGATGGATATGACGAAGGTAATATGCCCGCCCGATACATTGATTAACATAGTTCCGGGCACTGTATATACAATCGGAGGATACAAACTGGTACCCCGGCAGATGACGCTCAGCGGAGTGGCAGTGCCGGCGCCGTCATCTGAAAATACTGATCAGGCAGGTTCCGGCGCCTTTGAGTTCACACTGTCAGGAGAAGGCTTTGAAAAGAAGATTTACCTGTGGAACAATCCTGAAGCAGAAAGATCGGAATGGCACGGCACTGCAGGAGATCTTAATGTAAATGTCAGCTACGGAAACAGGCTTCTTAATCTGCCCTTCAGTCTCACTCTTGACGATTTTATTATTGAACGGTATCCGGGCTCCAACAGTCCTTCGGGTTTTAAAAGCCGGGTTACATTGATTGATGAAAACCATGGTGCTGACTTTCAGTATGATATATACATGAATCATATTCTCAAGTATAAGGGTTTCCGCTTTTATCAGTCATCTTATGACAAGGACGAGCTCGGCACTGTGCTCTCAGTGAACCATGATCCGGCAGGTATGATTACGACCTATGCCGGTTATGCCCTGCTTTTCCTGTTCATTGTTCTCTCGATAATCAACAGGCGATCGTTCTTCAGGACCGTAAGAACGGGTTACTGGAATTCACGGTATCGCCGGCTGGCAGCAATGGTTTTCATGCTTCTTGCCCTTACTTCTCTCTCACCTTTAAAGGCCCAGCATCTGGTCCTTGACATTGATGAAGCCAACCGTTTCGGGGAGGTGCTTGCCCAGGATCAGAAGGGACGTACCAAACCGCTGTATACTATTAGCAGTGACATTTTACGAAAGGTTGCAAGGGAAAAGGAATTTGAAGGCCTCTCGCCTATGCAGGTTTTCATGGGTTTTTCTCTTGACCCTTATCACTGGCAGAATGTGCCTCTTATTAAAGTCTCAAATGCAGAGTTATCAGGTCTGCTGAAGCTGAAGGGCGACAAGGCTGCTTTTTCGGACATCGTTTCCTTTGGCGACGGAGGAGGGTATAAGCTTTCAGCGTACGTTGAAAAGGCATATTCAAAACCTGCAAGTGAGCGGACCCGCTTCGACAAGGAGGTTATCAAGGTTGACGAGCGGGTAAATATATGTTATATGATGTCTGAAGGGGGCTTCATGAATATCTTCCCGCTGAAAGACGGGACAGACCATTGGGGAACTGCCAGCGATGCTGTCAGGCATGCTTCGGGTGCTGAAGATTCGCTATTTGTACTCAATGTCATTCCGATGTGGGCCCAGGCTGTCACTGCTGTGGGCAGCGCTCCGGCAAAGCCTGAAGAGTATCTCCGGGCGATAAAGGAATATCAGCGGGTTCATTCTGAGTATGATCTTCCGTCAGAGTCACGCATCAGGGCAGAGCTTTTCTATTACAGGGCAAATATCTTTGAGAAGCTGTTTCCTTTCTATGCCACGCTGGGACTTCTGATGATCATGGCCCTTATCAGCTTCATCATTACCGGCAAGGGAGGAGGCTCCATTTTTATGAAAATATTGTTCAGTCTTGCCGTGGCCGGATTTATCTTTCATACGTTAGGACTGGGCATAAGGTGGTACATTTCGGGCCATTCGCCCATGAGCAACGGCTATGAATCAATGCTGTTCATTTCGTGGGTCACGATGCTGGCAGGCTTTATCTTCAGCCGCAAGTCGCTTCTGGCGCTGGCAGCCACGGCCGTTCTGGCCGGGATGACGCTTATGGTAGCGCATATGAGCTTCATGGATCCTGAGATAACGAACCTGGTGCCAGTGCTCAAATCATACTGGCTAACACTGCATGTCTCGGTGATTACGGGCAGTTACGGGTTCCTGGGTCTGGGAGCTATCCTGGGCCTTATTGTGATGATCATGATGCTCTTTGTCAATAAAAAGAACCAGGAGAGGATCAGCGCTACGATAGACGAGCTTACGGTCATCAATTACAGGACCCTGACTCTGGGGCTTTATTTTCTGACCATCGGGACCTTCCTTGGTGCTGTGTGGGCTAACGAATCATGGGGTCGTTACTGGGGATGGGATCCGAAGGAGACATGGTCACTGATCACTATAGTTATTTACACTCTGGTGACTCACTCGAGGATGATACCCGGACTGAAAGATGTTTATGCTTTTAATCTCCTTTCCCTTTTTGCATTTTCTTCAGTGCTCATGACCTACTTCGGGGTCAATTATTACCTGTCAGGGCTCCATTCTTATGCCGGAGGTGATGCTGTGCCGGTACCTGTGTTTGTTTATGTTGCGGTGATTGTGCTGGTGGCTCTGGCGCTTGCGGCGAACTTCATGTATAAACGTGCAAATTCGAAAGCCATTTAGGAAAAAGATCGAGCTACGCGCAGATTGCGCGTCGGTACGATATTTGTATATGATTTCCATGTAGCGACGACCAATCTGGGCGTCGCTCTGAAAAAAAGAGAGCCCCGTTTTTGCGGGGCTCTCTTTTTATTATGAAGATCCGTATTAACTATCTTGTCTTATTGATAAGCGGTCTGGGTGTCTTTGGAGTACCTGATTTAACAGGTCCGATAGTCGTATTATCGTATTTGGTGATGGTGTACTTACCGGCAGCGATAGTGACTTTTGCTATGGCTGCGTTGTAAACGCCGCTCGGGTCATTATCAAAACCGGCTGTGTTGTCAGCCATCATCTCTGCAGGATCCATTCCGACTTCTGTTTCATTCACAGAGGTTCCCTGACGTGTGAATGAGGCAACAATAGGAATCTTAACTGAACCGTCGCTGTAACCTACGAAATCATTATAATACAGGTCAGCGAATAGAACGTATGTGCCATCTGCATAGCCTTCGAAGTTTATTGATTCCGGGTGGCTTCCAGTAGCAGCTCTATAATCAGCATAAGCATTAGCCCATGGGTCACTGATATCGAAACCTTCTGCATCCGGCAATATAGAAGTCAAAGTCAATATAGTCAGCAGCATCATACGTATCTCCGTCAATTACCACATCCGCATTCCAGTAGAAATCAACTCCCAAGTCAGGAGAGACAAAGTTAGTGATAGTAAATGATACATTCACCGGATTGACTGCGCTGGGATTCAGCATATATTTTTCTGCGATCCCGTAGACACCGATTTCTCCAACCAACGTTTCAGTTGGATCGGTATCGAAGTCCTCAATTGTCTCTATCACCATCTGGATTGATTTTGTGTAGGGTGTTAATACTGCAGCTTCAACAGTATAATCCTCTTCGTTAGCAGTACCACCTGTTTGCCTGAAAGTGAAGGTAAGTGCCCTGTCGATCATTTTATCGATAGTGATATTGATTATTAAAGAATTACCTTCCACAACAGTTGTAACCGCTGGGGTAACTGTACTCACCGGATAACCGTTAGGACTTCCGATTGGTTCAGGTTCCTGGCTTGCCTGATCGCAGGCAACCATGCCGATGACGATAAACGCCAGCCCGAGTAATTTATATTTAATATATTTTCTCATTTTCATAATATTTAAATTTTATCCAATGTTTATGATCTACTTCTTTCCAGCTGGTGTATAGGTCGAAACACAGACACGGAACCCGGCAGCGGCAGCGGTTTCAACTGTATATTAAATAGTTATAATTCCAGTGGCGGGATCAACTGAACCCGGGAGGTTACCATAAACCTGATTACTGTAATAGTCGACCAGATTCTGCTGAGGAACTGTAATTACGTTGCAAACATCAAGGAAGGTAAATCCGTCAGTGCCACCTGCAGGAGCCGGGTTAACATAACCATCATAAGCTACAATTGTCGTACGATATTCACCAACACCTGTCTGGGTGATAGTTTCAGTCCAGTCATACTCTGTTACGGCACCGCTTATTGACCGTGTAATGACTTGATGTACATCATATTCACCTGCCAGGTTGGAGAAGCAACCGTAGTTAAGAGTGATCTCCATATTCTTTCCGTTGTTAAGTACTTTCGGGTCACCTGTCGCACTTACAACTTTAAGGACCAGTTTAGGAGACTTGGCCAGAGGAGCTACAATCCCCTCTGTAAGAATGGTAACTGGAAAAATTCCCAGATAGTTCTCACTCTTTTTCAGCGTAATTGTCGGCTGATCGAGTCTGAAATGAGTTCCTTCTATTGCTGTCGATGATGCATCAGCACCAATAGTGACTACAATGTCGTTTGTCATATCCATAGATGTGGGACCTATAAGCCTCATCTTGACAGTAAAGTCGTATTCATTTCCATCTGCGGTCAATTCCAAACGAAGTTCTTGGATCGGTAAAGCCTGCAAGGTTTGGTCCTTCACCATTATGCGTCATAATTGGTTGTATCGTCAACCAAACAGGAGTTGAATGCACCCAGGCTTAAGATAATCATCAAAATATATTTTAATGTTTTCATAGTTATTTCTGTTTTAGATTAATTCGCCCAGAATATCTTAGCTGAAAAGGCATTTGGCTGAGTTGGCACGTTATCTCCGTTTGCTGAATATTCACCTGAAGGATAAAATAATCTTACCGGTCTGTCAGCTGATCCGGAGTAATTAAGCGGAATTGGAAGATCCGACTGGGGTATCCGGTCCTGCTGTAATCGAACCATGACTGTTCAGCAGTGATACCGTTAACAGCAATCCATTTCTGGGTGATGATAGCCTTCAGTTTGTTGGATGAGTTATCATAGTTAACAAGATTCTGAACTTGTGAATAATAGGTTTCTGCATCAGCGGCATCAAGTCCGAGGTATTCGAACGAAGCCGTGATTCCGCTCTGATATAGTTCCTTGACGCTGGGTCCTGTGGTTATTAAACCTTTCAGCCTGGCTTCAGCCTGGTTGAAATAGCTTTCAGCAAGTGTAGAAGATTATTGCATCCATGATCAGCTGCCTTGAAGGATGCCGGGGCCTATATTGGAAACTTTTTCAGGCATATAATGCATCAACGACTGGCGTGTCATAGTCAAGTAAACCCTGAGGAACACCAAGATGACCTGTAGAAGGTTTTTCATAAATGTAATCTAATCCTCGGGTCGTTGGTTTAAGTCAGATAATCAATTATATAATCAGTAGCACAAGTTGCTTTGCTTGACATTGTCTGTGTACCTGAGGCATCCCAACCAAGAGCATCCCATATAAGGTTCTGTTTACCTGCTTTCTCTGGCAATGAAACCAGGATTAATGCCAACATCAGTTGTTATATAACCTGAACCTTCAGTATTAATTAGCATCCAATTTCCGTTGTAATATAAGAATTTCTTCCGGTCCATATCTGACTGGCGGACCAGTATTCTTAGTTTCAGGGTATTGGCAAACTTGATCCATTCATCCATATCTCCACCGAACATAGCATCATCAGCACCCGGATTACTACATCTGGTCAGCAGCATCTTTAATAAGAGCAATTGCATCTGTCAGCTGAACGATAAGATCTTCATAAATCGTCTGTGCATCATCGTATTTCGGTGTAGCCTCAGAGGCTTCTGCCCAAAGCTTCAGAGTATAGGAATATCTCCGTAGCAGTCAACCAGTAACTGGAAATGAAATGCTTTCATTATCTTAGCGATTGCCTTATAATAGTCATATTTGCTGTCTTCAAGATTATCAAGAACTGCATACTGTTTAAGAGCTATTGGAATAAGAATTGTTGAAATATATCCGTCGTAAAATGATGAGGTCACATTATATTTAAATTCATCGGGATACCATGACATAACCATCACTCTGGCTCCAGTTGTACCATAAACATGTTTCCAAGGTGATTCAATCCTCTGTTAGACTGATTATCTGTGTGCAGTATAATAACTGCGCAACAGGCAGAACAAGATCGGGTGTTACTGAGGTCGGATTATTCGGATCGATATTCACATCCAGATAATCTTCACATGATGCAGCTGACAGTCCGAAGACCACCAGCAATATTGCGAATTTTATAATATTTTTCATATTTTAATCTGTTTTAAAATTCTATGTTTATGTTCACACCAAACGATTTGGTCGGAGGCGATCTGGAAATAACCGCCAATACCAATAGCGTTGTTATTAGTAGTGTTATTAAATTCAGGGTCAGAGAAAGCATTTTCTGCAGGTAATCAGTGTAAAAAGGTTCCTTGCGATAAAACCAACAGTACACTTTACTGAAGAGGTGTTTTGTTTAGAATATTTGCATGGCAGAGTGTAATTCAATGCCAGCTCCCTTATCTTAAATGCTGTGGCATCCTTGTACATAGTTTTCCTTAACATTATTGTAAACATCGGTCCAGTAGCTCTGGCGTCCTCCGGAAACCGGAATGTTTGTGTTCTCAACATATACACCGTCAGCTGGTTTCAATCACTGAGTTTGGAATTACAAAATCCTGCCTGTTTGCTGAAACCGACTTTCCATTGATCTCCCGGTGAATTCCATTTTATCAGATCCCTGTGCATAGAATACATGGCCTGTTCTGTAATCAACTGTCGCTGATAATGTAAATCCTATAGAATTTCAATGCACGTATTCAGACCAACGATATAGTCCGGCATTGTTTTTCCAAGCGGTTAAAGTGCTGCATTCTTCCCGCGGAAATCCTCTTGCAGGATCAATAACAATCCTTCCCTGAGGATCCCTGATATAAGTATTTGCTTTTATCTGCGGGAAAGCTATATCCTTTAATTGCATAAGACACCCTATTGACCGCCTGTAGCCGGATAAGAGCGATCTCATCCAAGACCTTCTTTAATCTCCTATAACTATGGTCTCATTGGTTGTATAGTTAACGCTCAGATCCCAGCTAAAATTTTTTGCCTTAATTACTGTACCTCCAAGTGTCAATTCAAATCCTTTGCCCTTGCAATTCACCGATGTTTGTAAGGAATGCTGTTGCTGCTGAGGTAATTGAAGGAGTTGTATTGGTAATAAGGTCAGTTGTTTTGGTCATAAAGTAAGAAGCATCAAGTGATAATTCTTGACTTCAAGAAATCCGAGGTTTAACTCCTAATTCAGTCGTATTGAGTTTTTCCTTCTTAATATTAGCATCAACTGTAGTGCCGCTGAGAACGAAACCCGTTTATACTGCCCATACGGGAAGTGATGCATGCTTGAAGTATGTCTCATTAAGCCTGTAAGGCTCAGAGGTCGTTATACACTGTCGAATTACTTACAGTAAGCTTTGCAAATGAAAGGATATCATTGTTTTTCAGAGCATCAAATGCATCTGTGAGCAACAAATGATAATCCAATCCGATGGGTAGAAATAGCTGTTGTTACCTTGTGCAAGTGTTGATGTCCAGTCATTTCTTCCGGAAAAGTTCAGGAATATAAAGTTGTTATATCCCAAGGTAAAATCACCAAAGAAACCAAAGTTGTACCTGTTCTGTCTGATGCATCAGCAGTTGACTTTCGGGCTTCCTGTTCCATTTGATATATCATAAAAATCAGGGAATACTCAAGTTGTTGGCCCTGATGTAGCTGTACCTGTAGTCATATGAGCCATAACTGGTACCGCCCACGATAGCCTTCAAGGTGAAATGATCACTGAAATTTCAAATTCCGATGATAAGAGCACATCTCCTACATAATCAGCTTGCCTGGAATTCAGTATCTTCAACAAATGAAGAAATAGCACTTCCTGTCGGTTTGATCTCAGTATCGAATTCATAGGCGTGCACGCCAGTTTTTACCGTTACCCCATGACGTTGTTCGCAGCTGCCCTGGCTGTTAAGTTAAGCCAGTCGAGGATATCCCATGATGCCTGGACGTTGGCATTCAGCCTGTTTGTAATCCATGTCATTCCTGTTTGTGTCAACGCAGTAATAAGGGTTCTCATAATAACCATTATAATAACCGCTCGGTTCTGCATATTTATCTATTCCTCCAGTCCCTAGTAACTTTGATAATGGAATATTTGCAGATGTATTCAACAGGAACCAGTACAATGTTCTGTCCTGATCTCCAATCGTATTTCCGACCTGATCGGTCTCATCAGTGAAGAAACTTGAGTTAACAGAAAGTTCAACATCACCCATTTTCTTGCTGGCGTTGACCCTGAATGTATTTCTCTGGTAAGTGTCTTTTGGAACAATACCTGTTGACTCTCTGGTCACCTACATGAAAGATAAAACTTGCTGGTTTCATTGCTTCCGCTAACATATACAGTATTGTTATAGGTTATTACCTGTATTGAAGAAATCAAGCAGGTTATCCTTAACAGGAGCGTAAGGCACTTCCTGGAATGATCCGTCAGGGAATGTCGGGCCTATCTGGCGCATGGTTCCGTCAAAACGCGGACCCCAGTTGGTATTTTCAATAGCGTCATAAGCGCCTTCCCATCCTGTTCCGTATTCAGTCTGGAATTTAGGCATATAAGCCACCTTCTCAGCCGTGTATGTGGAGAATTCAGACCTACCGTGAATTTCTGACCTGCCTGTACCTTTCTTTGTTGTAACAAGTACTGCACCGTTACTTGCCTTTGACCCATACAGTGCTGCAGCGGTTGCGCCTTTCAGGATGCTTATGTCAGCAATGTCGTTAGGGTTCAGGTCATCGAAAGCTCCAAGTGATGCAATAGCACCGTCGATAACAATCAGTGCCTGGTTGTCAGCATGATATTGACCTTAGTACCTCTTAAGATGATCTGTGTTGAAGGGTTAACACCGTTATCCTGAACGTTGATCTGCAGTCCTGCTACTTTACCAGCCAGTGCGCTACCGGCTCTTGTCGGCTGAGCAACTGCAAGTTCAGCATTGTCAACTTTCTGTGTCTGATAGGTTATTTCCCTTTTCTCTCTTTTAATACCGAGAGCGGTTACAATAACCTCATTCAGATCCAACCACATCTGACTCAGCATAATACAGTCTATCACTGAACGCCCTGCAATCTCAATCTCCTGCTCTTTCATCCCGATAAAGGAGAAAACGAGGGTTGTTGCATTTTCAGGAACATTCAATGAATACCTGCCGTTAGCATCGGTTGATGTCGCTACGGTTGTGCCCTTGACGAACACGGATACGCTTGGAATCGTACCTTCCCCCTCCGTGGCGGATGTTACCGTACCTGTAATGACTTTTGTCTGCGCCCACAGAGTGCTTGCACCCGCTAACACAAACAAAACAAAGAACAGAAATAGTTTCTTCATAAGACTTAGATTTAGGTTAAAAATTAAGTGTGGCAATATACAAAAAATTATTTTAAGAATAACAAACGCCTGAAAGCACATTTTTTTTACTTTATGCCGGGTTGCCACCCTCGCTGTGCTCGGGTGGCGAGCCGGAAAGAGGAACCTCATACAGCAAAGGCTGTGATGCCTGCGGCATCTTCATCCTTATTTTTTTAAATAAGTCTAAAGCAAGCTTTATACTTTCCAAAAAAACAAGGCTGACCGTGTTCACGGACAGCCTTTACTGTTTGGGTGGAAGACCGGGTTCGAACCGGCGACCTCCAGATCCACAATCTGGCGCTCTAACCAACTGAGCTACAACCACCGTTTTACGGATTGCAAAGAAACAGCAAAAATCCCATTCTGCAAATTTTTGTCCTCATTTTGTCATTCATACATCCCAAATCGTATCTTAGTCGCCGGGAAAGCAAATGGAGCAATTATTGAAACCCTTCAGCGTTCCTGTTTCAATTTCTGTCAAGATTGGCAAGGTTTAAGTTCATAGACAATATTTCAGGATTGCAGTCCGTGCAACTGCTCAGATTTACCACCTTCCTGATCATCAGCGTCGTTTTTACAAAGAGCCATCTGTCGAGGCCACAGATAGGAACATGGGAGCTGTTCCTTTTCATCTCCAGCCTGGTGAGCTTCTTCTGGGTCTCCGGAATAATTCAGTCGCTGCTCACGCTTTATAACCGGAACTGGACATTCCGTGTAACCGGAGAGACTGAGGGAAGAAAATCGCCGGAGATCTTCAATGCTTTCCTCCTGATACTATTCTTCTCCTTTCTTGTTTTCGTCATGGGTATACTTCTCAAGAACGTACTCGGCACAATGGACCTGAAGCGGGAAATCCCGTACGCCAACCTTCTTCTGTTGTATATCCTGTTCAGCAATCCAGTCGCTCTTATAGAATACATATATCTTCTTAACAACAGGCCTCACCGTATTTTACAGTACGGAATTTATACCTATTTAGCCCAGCTGCTGTTCGTTCTCTCACCAGTGATTGCAGGCTTTGATGAGAAGAGCGCCATCTACGGCCTGTTTGCCATTACGCTGATGAGGTGGATATGGCTTATCATCCTGCTCAGGCGATACACTTTAATGAAGGTGTCATTTGACTTTATACGGGAACAGCTTCGGGTGGGCATGCCGCTCATTGTGACTTTCCTGATCAGCGGCTCAGCCCAGTATGTTGACGGTATCATCATCTCGGCCCGTTATGAGGACCCCGGCGTCTTTGCAATGTACCGTTACGGTGCGAAGGAGTTTCCCCTGGTGCTTCTGCTCGCCAACGGTCTCAGCAATGCCCTCCTGCCACGTTTCGGGACCAGGGAGGGGATGAAAGAAGCCCTTGTCACCCTGCGGGCCAAATCGGAAAAACTGATGCACTACCTTTTTCCGGTATCCATGGTGACCATGCTTGTGGCACGCTGGGTCTTCCCCCGCCTCTTTACCACCGAATTCAGACGCAGCGCGGATGTCTTCATGATATACCTTCTGCTAATAATCCCCAGGCTGGTCTTTCCACAAACAATCATCATCGGCCGGAAAAAAACTAATATTACCCTCATCGCCGCTTCAATCGAGATAGCAATTAATATTCCCCTCAGCCTCTTTCTTATTAAACCCTACGGCGTGGTAGGCGTTGCACTGGCAACCTTCATCGTCTATTCACTTGAAAAGATCTTCCTTATATGGTATGTATGGAAAAAAATGAAGATCAAACCTACAGATTATATTCCTGTTGTTAAATGGCTTATCTATTCCGCCGTCCTGGTAATTCTTTTTGTCCTGGTCGATCACAGGATCATCGACTTCCATTAGCCAGACTGCCCTCACTGCCAACGAAGTCAAAAAGAATTATATTTGAGGCCTAGATTTTATCACAGCTGGCTCCCGGGGCCTGAGTTTATACAACAGCACTGAAAAGATGAAAGCAGTCGAAGTGACGACAAAAGCCCACAGGAAGGAGTTTTCAGAATTTCCGAAAAGGCTTTACAGGGGAGATCCCAACTGGGTTTGCCCTCTCGACAGTGAGGTTGAGGCTGTGTTTGACCCCGAAAGGAATATCGCTTTCAGACGCGGAGAAGCCATACGCTGGCTGCTCTCTGACGAAAACGATAGAACCATCGGAAGGGTGGCCGCTTTCATAGATGAGATACGTTCAAAGGCCAACAGGCAGCCGACCGGCGGCCTGGGTTTCTTTGAGGTCATCGATTCAGGGGAAGCGGCATTCATGCTCTTTGATACAGCCCGCAAATGGCTTTCCGACAGGGGTATGGAAGCAATGGACGGCCCCATCAACTTCGGTGAGAACGACAATTACTGGGGGTTGCTGGTTGAAGGCTTCACCCAGCCGGGATTCGGGATGCCATACAATAAGCAATATTACAGACGTTTCTTTGAGGACTACGGTTTCAAAACCTATTTTGAACAGTATAGCTATCACAAGGATTTAGCTTCTATCGAGGTTTTCCCTGAACGGTTCATGAAGATTGCAAAATGGGTATCTCAAAGACCGGGGCACAGCTTCCGGCATTTCGAGTACAGTCAGAAGGACAAGTTCATTGCTGATATGGTTGATGTTTATAATGCAACCTGGTCAGTCTTCAAGGAGGACTTCACACCGCTCGATCAGGGGATGCTGCGTAATACGCTGAAGCAGGCAAAGGCCTTTATCGACGAAGAGCTGATATGGTATGCCTACCACAACGACAAGCCGATAGCCTTCTTCGTCATCTTTCCTGATCTGAACCAGATCACTAAATACTTTAACGGAAAGCTCACGCCATGGAACATGATAAGGTTTGTATGGTTCAGACACACTCACAAGATGACACGCGTGCGGGCCCTTGTGGCCGGGGTTAATCCCGCTTATCAGAACAGCGGGATTGAATTGGCCATCTTCCTTCAGCTCTTCAATGTCTTCCGCAGGAAACCCTTTTATAAGGAGCTCGAGCTCTCATGGGTAGGCGATTTCAATCCTAAAATGATTTCCATCTATAAAGCACTGGGGGCATCGAAAGCAAAAACCCACATAACATTCAGGTACTTGATAAATGATAAACTACCGTTTAAAATGTACAGGCTTGAGATCGAGGAAAATAAGGCTGCACGGCAGCTCCGGCATAAAACGTGAAAATTTTTGTCACTCATTTTGTATTTTTCTTAATGTTCATTATCTTTGCAAACCCTTAGAAAAGGGTTTTTTAATCAGAAACAAATTATATCAGGAGATGAAAGAAGGTATACATCCGGGCAATTACAGGTTGGTTGTATTTCAGGATATGTCAAACGGCACTGCATTTATTACGCGTTCAACGGCTTCGTCACGTGATACCATCAAATGGGAAGACGGGAAGGAATATCCGCTAATCAAGCTTGAGATCTCAAATACTTCCCACCCGTTCTATACCGGCAAGATGAAACTCGTAGACACGGCAGGAAGGGTTGATAAGTACATGAACCGGTATAAGTCTCACATTGACAAGAAAACGAAGTAAAAGATAATCATACTTATGAAAGCTGCCGGGAAGGCAGCTTTTTTTTTGAATAGGCAGTGAATTTTATTTGACTAATTTTGCATGGTTTATAGTTTTTATGGAGAAAAGTGATTTTAAAAAGTGGGAGAGTATCGGTTTTCATGAGCTGATCGATGAAGGGAGGGAGATCATACCCATCCTTTCCGATGGCGATGATCAGGAGCTTGATGAGGTGGAGATACCGGGAAGTGTGCCTTTGCTGCCGTTGCGTAACACAGTTCTGTTTCCCGGAGTGGTGATACCAATTGCCGTGGGTCGCAAGAAGTCCGTGCAGCTTGTACGCGACGCCTATCGCGGTGACAAGCTTGTTGCTGCAGTGGCCCAGCTTGACGCGGAGATTGATGACCCGCAGATACGTGACCTGAATGTCGTCGGCACACTTGGCCAGATAGTAAAACTGCTGGAGATGCCTGACGGAACTACCACTGCCATCATCCAGGGCCGCAGACGCATCTCCGTTCTTAATATAGTGCAGACGGAGCCATACCTCACAGCCCAGGTGAAAGCCATTCCCGATAAAAAGGGTGGCGAGGATGAAAAAGACTTCGAGGTGATCATCGGATCACTGAAAGACCTTTCGATGAAGATTGTAAAGCTGAACCCGAATATTAATCCCGAATCTTCTTTTGCAGTCAGGAACATTGAGAACAGCACCTATCTTATAAATTATATCTGCGCCAATACCGAGATAAATGTCAACGACAAGCAGAAACTGCTCGAGGCATCTAATCTGAAAGAGCGCGGACTGAGGCTGCTTGAGCACCTTGTGCGCGAGATACAGCTCATGGAGCTGAAGAACGAGCTGCAGTCAAAGGTCAAGTACGAGATAGACCAGCAACAGCGCGAGTTCCTTCTTCACCAGCAGATGAAGACCATTCAGAACGAACTGGGAGGCAATCCTGTTGAGAAGGAAGTGGAGGAGTTTCGCTTAAGGGGTACAAAAAAACTCTGGAACCAGGATGTGGCTAAAGTGTTCGACCGCGAGCTCGACAAGCTCTCAAGGCTTAATCCTGCGGCAGCAGAGTACTCGGTGCAGGTAAATTATATACAGACGTTGCTTGAGCTGCCGTGGGATGAATACACTCCCGATAATCTTGATCTTGTTAATGCACAGCGTGTTCTTGATGAAGATCACTACGGGCTTGAGGAGGTCAAGGAAAGAATGCTGGAGCATCTTGCGGTACTTAAGCTTAAAGGCGACATGAAGTCCCCTATCCTTTGTCTTTACGGCCCTCCGGGGGTTGGCAAGACCTCACTTGGCAAATCAGTTGCACGTGCGCTGGGACGAAAGTATGCCCGCATGTCACTGGGCGGATTGCATGATGAGGCGGAGATCAGGGGACACAGAAAGACATATATAGGCGCCATGCCCGGCAGGGTCGTGCAGAATATACGGCGCGCCGGCTCTTCCAACCCTGTCTTTATACTTGATGAGGTTGACAAGGTAGGGCAGGATTTCAGGGGTGACCCGGCCTCAGCCCTCCTGGAGGTGCTCGATCCGGAGCAGAACACACACTTCTATGATAATTTCCTCGAGATGGAATATGACCTGTCGAAGGTACTCTTCATTGCGACGGCAAATACCCTTTCTACTGTCAGTCCAGCCCTGCGCGACAGGATGGAGCTTATAGAGATATCGGGCTATCTTGTGGAGGAGAAGAGGGAGATAGCTGTAAAACACCTTATTCCCAAGCAGCTCGAAGCCCACGGTGTTAAAAGCACGCAATTCTCGCTGTCAAAGCAGGTCATTGAAGAGGTCATCCAGAACTATACCCGCGAGTCAGGGGTCAGGGAGCTTGATAAACGGATTGCCAAGCTGGTCAGGCACAGGGCCAGGGAGATAGCTTTTAACAAGACCCCGGCAGAGAATATAACAAGTGCCGATGTGATGGAAATTCTCGGACCACCAAAGTATATCAAGGATATCTATGACGGCAATGATCAGGCTGGAGTGGTGACAGGACTGGCATGGACAGCAACCGGAGGTGAGATCCTGTTTGTGGAGACAAGCCTCAGCAGGGGCAAAGGCAACCTGACACTGACCGGTAACCTGGGAGATGTGATGAAGGAATCTGCAGTGATTGCTCTTGAATATCTCAAGGCTCATGCCCAGATGCTCGATCTCCCTGACACGTTCTCCGAGAAATGGAATATTCACATCCATGTTCCCGAGGGCGCCATTCCCAAGGACGGCCCGTCGGCAGGAATAACAATGGCTGTCTCCATTGCCTCTGCCTTCACGCAGCGAAAGGTGAAAAAGTATGTGGCCATGACGGGTGAGATAACACTCCGGGGTAAGGTACTGCCTGTGGGCGGCATTAAGGAGAAGATGCTTGCTGCCAAGCGGGCAGGTATTCGGGAGATAGTGCTTTCTGAACTGAACCGCAAGGATGTTGAGGAGATCAATGAAAAGTATGTACGCGGGCTGAAGTTCAGTTATGTTGACACCATTATGGATGTCATTAACCAGGTGCTGCTCAGTCAGAAAGTGGCCAACGCCAGGGTTATAGATTTCAACTAACCGATAAACTGTTCATCATGAATAAGACAGCTGTTTTTCCCGGTTCATTCGATCCTTTTACAGTAGGTCATGAAGCTCTGGTCAGAAGGGCGCTGATGCTTTTCGACAAGGTGATTATTGCTGTAGGTGAGAATTCGGAGAAAAAGAATCTCTTCACCATTGAGAACACGGATGAAAATGATCTCAAAGGTCTTTGACGGTGAAAGCCGGGTGGTTATCACCAGGTTCCGCGGCCTTACAGTCGAGTTCTGCAGGAAGAACAAGGCGAGCTATATCCTGAGAGGATTGCGCACCGCTGCTGATTTCGAGTATGAGAGGGCCATGGGCCAGATGAACAGGAAGATGGCTCCTGAGATTGATACTGTTTTTCTGCTTACAAGCACTGAGCACACTCCTGTGAATTCAACAATTGTCCGTGATATTATAGTAAACGGCGGTGATGCCTCGATGTTCGTCCCTTCAGTGATTAATATTTCGGATTATCTCAGCAAATGATCACTTTACCCTCAGGGTAATGTTCATCAGGTCGAGCAGGGACTGGTAGGTGTTTGATTTGATTTTGGCTATCTCGTCCGGTGCGAGCCATTCGGCATGGGTGATTCCCTCTTCAGCCTGCGGTTCCGTTATCATATCCCCTTCATAATTCATCGTGAACCAGTAAGTCTTTTTCATGTGGGGCTTATTATCGTAGAGATAGGTATGGTAGCTTGGCGGCAGCGATCCCCTGATAACATGCCCCCTGATATTGCACTCTTCCGTAACCTCCCTGAGAGCGCATTCCTCCGGGGTCTCACCCTTCTCAATATGCCCCTTGGGAACATCCCACCTGCCATAGCGCTTAATGAACAGGTACCTGCCGGACGGATGACTCACCAGTCCGCCTGCAGCCTCTATGACAATAAACCATGCGCAGAAGGCATTCCACAGATTGTTAATATCAGATGAATAAATATTTAAGGAAGGGATGTCATTATTAACGGCAAACTGTGATATTTGATTGTACATCGCCTCCGGCTCGCTGTAATTGTGAAAAAGAGCGTATTTTTGCAGCCGGTCAGGTTCGGGAGAGAGGGTAATAACCCTGTTGTCAAAATATACCTTATACTTCAGCATATGGATGATATCGCCAGGAAAACCGCAGAATATCTTTTACAAATAAAAGCAATTAAATTGCAACCGGCAAAACCTTTTACATGGGCATCAGGCTGGAAATCGCCCATTTATTGCGATAACCGCATGACACTGTCATTCCCGGAGGTGCGCTCTTTTATAGGAGATTCGTTTGCACTGAGGGTAAAGGAGTTATATCCTGATGCGGAGGTGATCGCCGGTGTGGCGACAGGTGCCATTGCCCATGGTGCGCTTGTGGCTGACCGCCTGAATCTCCCGTTCATCTATGTGAGATCAGGAGCCAAGGATCATGGACTGGGCAACCAGATAGAAGGTCATTACATAAAAGGGCAGAAGGTTGTGGTGATAGAAGATCTTATCTCTACCGGCGGCAGCAGCCTGGGAGCCGTTAAGGCTCTTCGTGAGGCGGCATGCGATGTGCTGGGCATGATAGCCATCTTCACATATGGCTTCAGCAAATCGGCAGATGCCTTCAGGGATGAAGGATGCCGGCTTGATACACTCAGCAACTATGGCGTCCTTGTAGACATGGCTGCGGCATCAGGTTATATCTCGGCCGACGATGTGGAGACACTCAGGGAATGGCGGAAAGATCCGTCAGTCTTGGGGAAAGGTTAAAGGATAAAGGTTAAGAGATGTGTAGACCATCAGACTATGTAGATGGCCGTAGGCCATCAAATTATTGTAAAGGCGTAACAAATGTAGAAATGAGTCCATCAAAATCATACACCAGCCGGACGGGTGAGGTGCCGTACGGCGACAAAGACCTCTATGCATTCCTGACAGACATACGCAATTTGAGGGAAATCATTCCTCACAGCATGATATCCGACTGGCAGGCTACGGCAGATAAATGCAGCTTCAGGATTGACAGGGCAGGCAGGGTGAACGTCAGCCTGAACGAAGCCCTTCCTCACACAATGGTAAGTTATACTGCAGAAAATCTCCTTACTGGTAAATTGTCAATGCAGGTTGTTATAGAAGCACTGACCGGCCACAGTTCAAAATTATATGTCACGGCTGATATTGGCATGAACCCTCTTATCCGGATTTTCCTCGGGGAGAGTACCCAACAATATCTTGACAGACTGATCGATATGATTGAAAACTACAATGGTTACGACAAGATCAGAGGATATAGTCAATCTCTTTGAAAGCGTACCCAATGACGGGGCCATCTTCTCTTTTGACCATTAGCAGTCCGCCGGGTCCCACACGTTCGATCATTCCCTCAAAAACTCCGTTATGGTCAGCATAACGGTGCCACTCACCGCACCTGTAAAGCGAATTATGATATTCCTCTGCCAGTTCGTCTGTCCTGCAGCTGATGACCATTTCGTATCTCATGTCAAGAAGGCGTATTAGCTCACCGGTTATGATTGATAAATCATATTTTCTGCCAGTGACCTGTGCCAGTGAAACAGGATTCACGAGTGTGCTCCCGAACTCTGTCTGATTGACGTTGAGCCCGATACCGGCCACACTGCTGCTGATGGTGTTGCCCATTATGCTGTGCTCAATGAGGATACCTGCTATTTTGTCATCCCTGACATAAATGTCATTGGGCCATTTGATTTTCACCTCAGGTATTTCAGCACTTATAAGGTCGTATACTGCGAGAGCGACCATCTGGGAAATAACAAACTGGTCCTCCGGCCTGACCATTACCGGGTAGAGTATTACGCTCATCAGCAGGTTCTTGTCAGGCTCGCTATCCCAGCTATTACCTTTCTGACCTCTGCCGCCCTCCTGGGAAGCGGCGGTTATAACCGTACCTTCTGCCGGCTTCTCACCCCGAAGCATCACTGAGGCCAGGTCATTGGTGGATGACACTTTTTCATAGTGTCTTATGACAGATCCTATGATCATGACAGGCAGGTATTTAAAGTATTATTATTCAATCATTCCGAAGCTTTGCGGTCTGTTGAACAAAATGGCATTCTAATTGTAAAAAGAAATGATGCCGGACGAAATTACAGATAATGTTCGTAATTTTGCGCCAGCACAGGGAACTGTTTATAACTGAAAATATTATTGATGAGAAAAACCGGTAAAGAGGCCTCCAGGGTAACGGAAAGTATTGTAAAAGGATTGTTTGAAAAAAAGGGAGAGAAGGTGGCCCTTATCGATCTGAGGAATATTGAAAACAGGATTTGTGACTATTTTGTGATCACTCACGCTGCATCAACAAAACAGGTTGATTCACTTGCATGGTCTGTTGAGGATATTGTACGAAAAGAGACCGGGTATAAACCTTTTCATATTGAAGGCAGGGAGAACTGCATATGGGTATTGCTTGATTACGGTGACATCCTCGTTCATATTTTCCAGCAGCCTTACAGGGACTTTTACAATCTCGAGTCATTATATGCTGACGGTCGCTTAACAATGCTTGAGGACAAAGCAGAAAAGAAAGGTATTTAATATATGGCAGAAAACAAGGAACCATCCAAGTCAAATAAGAATGATAAGAATCTGAAGTCTAAGTTTAACACAAACTGGTTCTTTTTTATACTTCTACTTGCCTTTATAGTAATCCAGGTGCTTTTTAGCGGCAAATACTCTAAGAAGGCCAGCCAGAGAGACATTGAGGACATGATCATCAATCACGACATTGAAAAGGTTGTCGTGGTCAATAAGGAACAGGCTGAGATCTATCTCAAACCTGAATCACTCAAGAAGGAGAAATATTCTGATTTTGCCAGGCAGAAGGGTTTCGGGATACAGCCTCCCAGGCCGCAGTACTATCACAGTTTTGGTACCGTGGAGCTGTTTGAGGAGTTTTTTGCCTCAATGCAGGAGAAAGCCGGCTACAGCCAGGATGAATGGATACATCCTGAATACCAGACCAGGAAAGATTACCTGTCGACGTTCCTTGGTGTCATCCTTCCTTTCCTGCTCATAGCCCTGGTATGGATCTACTTCATGAGACGCATGTCCGGAGGTGCCGGTGGCGGGGGTGCAGGTAACATCTTCAGCGTAGGCAAATCGAAGGCACAGATATTTGACAAGGACACACACATAAAGACTAATTTCAGTGATGTGGCCGGCCTCGAGGAGGCCAAGACCGAGGTGATGGAGATAGTTGACTTTCTCAAGAACCCCAAGAAATATACCAATCTGGGTGGCAAGATACCCAAGGGCGCTCTCCTGGTAGGCCCTCCCGGAACGGGAAAGACACTGCTGGCCAAGGCTGTTGCCGGCGAGGCCAATGTGCCCTTCTTTTCCATTTCAGGGTCTGACTTTGTTGAGATGTTTGTGGGCGTAGGCGCATCGCGCGTAAGGGATCTCTTCAAACAGGCAAAGGAGAAGGCTCCCTGTATCGTTTTCATCGATGAGATAGATGCCGTGGGGCGTGCCCGTGGACGTAATCCCAACTTCGGCTCCAATGATGAGCGTGAAAACACTCTCAACCAACTCCTGACCGAGATGGACGGTTTCGGAACGAACAGCGGTGTCATCATACTTGCTGCCACAAACAGGGCAGATATTCTTGACAAGGCACTGCTCAGGGCAGGACGCTTTGACCGTCAGATTAATGTTGAGCTGCCTGACATAAGGGAGCGTGAAGCCATCTTCAAGGTGCATCTCCGTCCTATAAAACTTGAGGAAGGTTTTGATGTAACCTTCCTTGCCAAAAATACCCCCGGTTTCTCGGGTGCTGACATAGCGAACGTCTGCAACGAGGCAGCGCTTATAGCAGCGAGAGGAAATAAAACAGTGGTTGAGAAGCAGGACTTCCTTGATGCCATTGACAGGATCATAGGCGGCCTGGAGAAAAAAAACAAGATTGTTTCTTTTGAAGAAAAGAGGACCATTGCGTATCACGAGGCAGGACATGCAACTGTAAGCTGGCTCCTTGAATATGCCAGCCCCCTGCTCAAGGTGACCATCATACCCAGGGGGAAAGCCCTCGGGGCAGCATGGTATCTGCCGGAGGAGAGATCAATATCCACACGTGAGCATATCCTTGATGAGCTTGCTTACGCTCTCGGAGGAAGGGCAGCCGAAGAGCTGGTGATTGGAAAAATATCCACCGGCGCCCTCAGCGATCTGGAAAAGGTAACCAAACAGGCATATGCCATGGTGGCCTATTTTGGTATGTCGGAAGAGGTTGGCAACGTGAGTTTCTACGATTCGTCAGGACAGTCAGAATATGGTTTTACAAAGCCGTACAGTGAAAAGACCGCCGAACTTATTGATCACGAGGCAAAGAAGATCGTGGAAGTATCTTACAGTAAGGCGAAGGAGGTTATCTCTGCAAACATTGACGGACTCACAAGGCTCGCCGAGCAACTGCTCGAAAAGGAAGTCATCTTCAGCGAGGACCTGGAACAAATCTTCGGCAAAAGAAAAGGCGACATCTCCAGAAGCATGACTGAAGAGACTGCAAAGGTTGCTGAACCTGCGAAGGCTGAAGAATCTGCGAAGGCTGATGAACATCCGAAGGCTGAAGAATCTGCGAAGGCTGATGAACATCCAAAGGCTGAAGAGCCCTTAAAGAGCGAGTGATGGAAGATGAATGGGTGGTCATAGCCAGGTACGGTGATGACATTAAGTGTCAGATCGCCATCGACCAACTCCATAATAGCGAAATAGAAGCTGTGGCTGTAGACAAGCGCGACTGGAATTACAGGTTCGGCGACATCGAACTGTATGTTCACCGTGACAATGTCATTGCAGCCATGGACATAATCAAAGATCTGTGAGGTGACTAATTTTATCAGGCGTACCATTACCGGTGCCTTCATTGTGATATGTGTGCTTGGAGGGCTGTGGATCCATCCTGTGTCTTTCTTCATTATCATTGCGGTGATGATAGCCGGAACTCAGCATGAGTATTATATGATGGTCAGGGGTACGGGGATCAGACCACAGACCATTGCCGGAATATTAGCCGGGTTCGTCATTTACCTTATCTCAACCACGGTGGCAGCCGGATGGCTTCCCGGGGAAAGCTTCCTGTTACTTATACCCCTGGTCACTGTTGTGATGGTGGCAGAGCTTTTCAGGAAGGTCGAGAGGCCGTTTGATTCACTGGCTCATACTTTCTTTTCAATATTATATACTGCAGCGCCCTTCTCATTGTTACCCTTCGCTGCTTTCAGCCATGACGGTCTTGAACCGCTGATCAAAATGAACGGTGTCGTGTTTTCGCCGGGAATTCCTGTAGGATTTTTCCTGCTTCTGTGGACAAACGATACCGGGGCTTACCTGGTAGGGTCGGCAATAGGAAAGCATCGTCTCTTTGAGCGCATATCGCCAAAGAAGAGCTGGGAAGGCTTTCTGGGCGGGCTGTTACTGACCCTGCTTGTGGCACGCCTGATCGGCGGATGGCTTGGCGTGGCTGACACAACAGGATGGTTGATCATTGCAGTTATCATTTCCATTGCCGGAACGGCAGGTGACCTGCTTGAATCAATGTTAAAGCGAAGTCTTGGGCTGAAGGATTCGGGTACTATCCTGCCCGGTCACGGCGGGTTCCTCGACAGGTTTGACAGTGTTGTGGTTTCCTTTCCGCTGGTATATCTTTATATTGCGATTTCAGGGTAATATGACGGTTAAAAGACTGAAAATACACAGGGAAGGATACAAGATAATAATTGCTGTATTCATTATGCTTGCCATGATCAATGTTGCAGCATTGATCATCTGGCCGGATCTGCGCATTCTTCATTACCTGCTTCTGGCGGCGTCTGTGATTTTTTTCTCTTTCATAGTGCTTTTTTTCAGAACCCCGGCACGCAAGCTTGTTCCGGATCCTCTGCTGATCTACGCACCGGCTGACGGAAAGATCGTTGTGATAGAGGAAACATTTGAAAAGGAATATTTCAAGGATAACAGGCTGCAGATTTCAATATTCATGTCGCCTTTTAACATGCACAGCAACAGGTATCCGATCACCGGTACGGTCACTTATACTAATTATCAGGCCGGCAAAAAATACCATGCCCGCAGTCCCAAATCCTCAGAATTGAACGAAAGGAGCAGTATCGTTGTTGAATCAGATAACGGCACTGAGATTCTCATCAGGCAGGTGGCTGGGGCGGTAGCCCGCCGCATTGTCACTTACTCGAAGAAGGGAGCAAGAGTACGTCAGGGCGATGAGCTGGGCTTCATCAAGTTCGGTTCACGTGTTGACATCTTCCTTCCTGAAGGCACTGAGATCGATGTGCAGATGTTTGAACAGGTAAGGGCAAGCAGGACCATAATAGCAAAAGTTAACTAGTCAACATTCATGAAAAAGGATAATAAAATACTGGATCTTACTCCTGATGTGAAATGGATAGGGATACTTGATCACGACATCACGGTATTTGATATTGTGATGCACACTGAGCACGGAACCACCTATAACTCATATTTTATAAATGCTGCTAAAAAGACGGTGATTGAGACGGCCAAGGAGAATTTCAGCCGGACATATATCAGCAAGCTGAGAAGGGTTACTGACCCGGCAGAGATATCATATATCGTTCTTGATCATACCGAACCTGATCATTCAGGATCACTGAGGCAGCTTCTTGACATTGCTCCGCAGGCAGTTGTGGTGGGCAGCGGCAATGCCATCAGGTACCTGGCTGACATCGTCAACCGGCCATTCAAATCGCTGGTGGTGAAGGACGGTGACACCCTTGATCTCGGCAACAAGACGCTGAAGTTCATTGCAGCCCCTAACCTTCACTGGCCTGACACCATCTTCACCTACCTGGTAGAGGACAAGATACTGTTCACGTGCGACTCATTCGGCGCACACTATTGCAGTGAGGAGATGTTTGATGATTTATCGGGCGATTTTGAAAAGGATTTCAGGTATTATTTTGATGTGATCCTGAAACCATACAGCAAATTCATGATCAGGGCGATTGAAAAAATAAGGCCTCTGGACATTTCCATGATAGCTACCGGTCACGGCCCTGTATTGAGAAAAAACTGGAAGAGCATTGTTGACACAACGGAACAGCTGGCACGTGATTATCTTGAGCTCACCTCAACATCAGATGGAAAGAGGCTGCTGATAACCTATGTTTCGGCATACGGTTATACCGGGAAGATGGCAGAGCTGATAGCCCGCGGGGCCGGCACGGTGAAAAATGTTATTGTAGAGGTGATGGATATTGAGACTGCAAGTTCAGGCGATCTGGACTCAAAGCTGACCATTGCCGATGGGATCATTGTGGGCTCGCCCACAATCAATCAGAATACCCTTTTACCTGTTTATAAACTTGCTGCAATGATCAGTCCGCTGCGTGACAGGGGTAAGCTGGCAGGCTCATTCGGCTCATACGGATGGAGCGGTGAGGCGCCCTCACTGATAGCTGGGATGCTGAAAAACCTGAAGCTTCGTTTTTTTGAGGAGCCCGTAGCAATGAAGTTTATGCCTGAGAGCGATAAGGAGAAGGCACTTATCGGATATGGCGAGCGGTTTGCAGGGGAGCTTGTGGCGGCAAAACCGGAGGCCTGAAAACCAGTACGATCTTCCATTATTAAACATGTAACGACGCCCTATTAGGGCGTCGCTACAATGTAATTGTCAACCGGATTTGCGGTTCTGATCCCGGATTACGAGATCGCGACCGAACGTATTTTTTCCTTTTTCTTCTCTTCCTCCAGCTTCGGTATCTCCACATTCAGGATGCCATCCTTATATGAAGCGCCGATCTTCTCGCCATTTACATCCTCAGGCAGGTAAAAACTGCGGCAGAATGAGCTGTAGCTGAATTCCCTGCGCCTGTATCCGTCAAGATCCTGCTCCCTGTCCTCCTTGTGCTCGGAGGAGATTGTAAGAACATCATCCTTCACCTCAATGTGAAGATCTTTCTTATCCATGCCCGGAACGGCAAGCTCAAGATAAAATGCCTTTTCATCTTCCCTGATGTTAACTGACGGAAGACTGCTCGTATTCCTGTTCATCGTGGGAAAGAAATCCTCATTGAAGAAATCTGAAAGCGTAAGCGGCTTGTAGCCTCTTCTTGTGATCATTGGTAACATAACGACCTCCTTTTTATAATTGTTAGACATTAATCATACTTACACTGGGTGTATTTCAATCTGCATGCCATTGAAATATATACGCCAATATGGCAGGTATAATACATATAGGCATGACATAATGGCATTAACATAATCGGGTTGTTATAACGGGAATTCTTCTTAAATTTGATGAGAAGAGTTTTTATTGTACCCTGTCGCAACAGGGGTTACAGAACTGACCCAATTGAAATATGAATGCCACTCTGCGAAATTTTTTAATAGTCATCGGCATAGCGTTGGCGGCTTACCTTACATGGTATTTCCGGAGTATTATTGCCTACATAATTGTTGCGGGGGTCATATCGCTTATAGGAAGACCGATTGTTGACCTGCTGAACAGCATTCACATAAGGAAGATCAGGCTGCCGAGGGCATTGAGTTCACTTTTGGCGCTATTGCTTCTCTACGGTCTGCTGGCGCTCTTTTTTGTGATATTTATTCCGCTGGTATCTAAACAGATAGATGCATTATCCGGTTTTGATGCCGGTGAAATAGTACGCGGCTTACAGGAACAGCTTGAAAAGCTTGACACCCTTGTCAGGAAAGTTTACAGGAACATGCCTCCCGAGACTACACTATATGATATTGCAGTCGAAAAAATAAGCGAAATACTTAAGCCGGCATCCATTACAAACCTTGCGGGTAATTTGGTAGGTGTTGTAGGCAAGGTCCTGGTTGCATTTGTTGCCGTCACATTCCTTGCCTTTTTCTTCCTGAAGGATGAAGGACTGTTCAAGGAGACGGTGATGGTGATGGTCCCAACACAGTATGAAGAGAGAATCAGAAGCGTACTTCATTCGATAAAACAGCTTCTGATCAGGTATTTCATCGGTATAATTATTGAGAGCACCATAGTCCTGATATGCATCACCATCGGCATGACCATCGTGGGCTTTCCGTTCCACCAGGCTCTGGTGATGGGTTTGCTGATCGGCATTTTCAACGTGATCCCTTACCTTGGCCCGTGGCTTGGCGGAGCTATTGCTGTTCTGATGGGTATCGCCACGGCAATCACAGTCGGGGGTTTCCCCGCCATCGGGCTGCTTATTATATATATGGTCATTGTAATAGCCTGTACGCAAATGATTGATAATAACATTGTTGCGCCGATGATTTATTCCCGTAGCGTCAACGCTCATCCAATTGAAATATTCATTATTATCATGGCGGTTGGCAGCTTTGCAGGCATCCCCGGAATGATTGTGGCGGTCCCGGCTTATACAGCTTTACGTGTTTTCGCCAGGGAGTTTTTCAACAATTTCGGGCCAGTCCGGAAAATTACATCCGGGCTTGGCAAAGACCTTGATGAGGATAAAAAATGACCAGGATGGCCTCTGCCCTCAGAAGTATCGTCCTTTTTTACTATGAAGGCTTCCGGACAATGTCGTGGTGGGGTAAAAAGGTCTGGCTTATCATAATTATCAAGCTCTGTATTATCTTTCTGCTACTCAGGCTTTTTTTCTTTCCTGATTTTCTGAACAGCAAATTCAGTTCAGACAGGGAGCGGAGTGATTATGTTATTGAACAATTAACCGGCAATAAGGAACAATATGATCGAAAACATTGATCTGTCTCTGGTAAACTGGTCAAGAGCGCAATTCGCACTGACAGCCATTTATCACTGGCTCTTTGTGCCCCTCACCCTTGGGCTCTCATTTATACTGGCGTTCATGGAAACAATCTATGTCCGCACCGGAGATGAAATCTGGAAAAAAATAACGAAGTTCTGGATGACACTTTTTGGCATCAACTTCGCCATAGGAGTGGCCACCGGGATCATCCTCGAATTCGAATTCGGCACCAACTGGTCAAACTACTCATGGTTTGTGGGTGATATCTTCGGAGCGCCCCTTGCAGTGGAGGGCATTCTCGCTTTCTTCCTGGAATCGACATTTGTGGCAGTGATGTTTTTCGGATGGAACAAAGTAGGAAAGAAATTTCATCTTGCCTCCACCTGGCTTGTGGCAGTGGGAGCAAGCCTCTCGGCGCTATGGATCCTCGTTGCCAACTCATGGATGGAAAATCCGGTGGGAATGGTATTCAATCCGGATACCGCCCGTAATGAGATGAACAGCTTCCGCGACGTCATTCTGAACCCTGTTGCCATCGACAAGTTCACCCATACCGTGACCTCAGGCTTTGTTCTTGGTTCTGTCTTTGTGCTGGGTATAAGCTCATGGTTCCTGCTGCGGAACCGGGAGGAGGTAATGGCAAAGAAGAGCATACTCATTGCAGGTATTTTCGGCCTGGTCTCTGCACTGCTAGTGGCGCTGACAGGAGACAGCTCCGCCCGCACCATTGCCAAGGTGCAGCCTGTCAAGTTTGCGTCCATGGAAGCTCATTATGATGGCAGTAGCGGGGCAGGACTGACGATGATAGGCGCCCTCGCTGACAAGGGAGAAAGAATAGGAGAGAAGACAGTATATGATATGAAACTGAAGATTGAGTTACCCAAACTTCTTTCGATAATGACTACAGGTGAGGAAAACGGATATGTTCCGGGCCTGAAAGACCTGGTCAACGGCAATCCGGAGAAAGGGATAATGTCAGTAAGCGAGATGATGGAACGTGGCAGGTATGCCCGGCAGGTACTCATTGATTACAAGATGGCGAAAGAGATAGGCGATGAGGCTTCAATAGCTGCTCTCGGCGCCAGGTTCAGTGAGCAGGACTTTATTGACAACTACTTCAGGTATTTCGGATACAGCTATTTCGATCATCCGTGGCAGGTCATCCCGTCGGTCCCTGTCACCTTCTACAGCTTCCGTATCATGGTTGGGCTGGGATTTTTCTTCATTCTGCTTTTCATCCTGGCAATCAGTTTTCACCGGCGGCAGACGCTTGAGCGCAACCGCTGGTTCCTGTGGGTTGCTCTCTTCTCGGTACCGCTGGCCTACCTCGCCAGTGAGCTGGGATGGATAGTGACCGAAATGGGCCGGCAACCATGGATCATACAGAACCTCATGCCGGTCAATATTGCTGTCTCGAACATAAGTACCGGTGCGGTGCAGACCACCTTCAGCCTCTTCGCCGTTCTCTTCACCGCCCTGCTCATAGCGGAGGTTTCAATAATGGTCAGGCAGATCAAAAACGGACCAAAACATTAGGAGGACACTATCATGGCACTAATGATCTCACACGCATTCCTGCAGAATTACTGGTGGATGATAATATCCCTGCTTGCCGGTCTTCTCGTTTTCCTGATGTTTGTTCAGGGAGGACAGTCGTTTATCTTTTCCCTGCCGCGCAATGGCATGCAGCGCAAGATGATGGTCAACGCATTAGGCCGCAAGTGGGAGTTCACCTTCACCACTCTTGTCACTTTCGGCGGGGCATTTTTTGCCTCCTTCCCCCTGTTTTATGCCACCAGCTTCGGCGGAGCATACTGGGTGTGGATGGCAATCCTGTTCAGCTTCATCATACAGGCTGTGGCGTACGAATACCGTTCAAAGCCATCCAACGTCTTCGGCACCAGCGTATTCGACACATTTCTTTTTATTAACGGATGCCTTGGTCCTTTCCTGATAGGCGTGGCAGTCGCCACCTTCTTCACAGGCTCCGATTTCACACTTGATCTCTTTAACAGGGTCACATGGGGCTCAGGATGGCACGGTCTGGAGGCTCTGGTCAATCCGGTGAACCTGCTCCTCGGCTTCACGGTTATCTTCCTGGCAAGAGTGCTCGGACTGATGTATCTTTCCAGCACCATCGATGACGGTGATCTGATTGCTGCCATCAACAGGGCACTGGCCAGAAATGCAATCCCGTTCCTCATCTTTTTCCTGGCATTTACTGCCTGCCTGCTCCTGGGGGAAGGTTTCAGGGCCGACAGCGCAACAGGCGAGGTCACCATGGTGAAATATCTCTACCTGCATAATCTCCTGTCAAATGTATTCACTCTCATTCTCTTCGCTGGAGGGGTGGTGCTGGTGCTTGTCTCACTCTGGCTCGGAATAATTAGGCACTCACGCAAAGCGATCTGGTTCGCAGGTTCAGGTACTATTGCTGTTGTGATGGCTCTCTTTTTCATAGCCGGGTATGGTAATACTGCATTCTACCCTTCTTCATCCGATCTGCAGAGCTCGCTCACGCTGGCCAAGGCCTCATCGAGCATGTTTACGCTGAAAACGATGATGTATGTGTCATTCATCATTCCGTTCGTGGCAGCCTATATATGGTATGCCTGGAGATCGATGAACCGCAGGATGATCACCAGGGAAGAGATGGCCGGAGAAGATCATACCTATTGAAAGATCACGGTAAATGGCAGACAGGATAGCTGGTATGATCAGTCAGGAACCGATCCGGTACCCTGACAGGCACATGTAACAGCTACGCAGCAGCGGAAAGTGTTCTCCTGCTCCTGATAACTGTAAATGCCAGTGATATCACAATATAGGCAGCCATGATCAGCGGCGGTGAGGCCAGCCTGAATACCGCCATAAGCAACAGGCTGATTCCTGCGAGGAGATACCTCTCTTCATTCCCGCTCCATCTGAGATGAGAGAATTTCAGTGAAAACATCCTTGTGTTTACAAGCATCATCACCGCCAGGAAAACAGAAAGAACACCGATAAACCATGAGGATTCCACAAGAGTGTCACAAACAGAGCAGCTGCTGTATTCAGAGGCGATGACAAATGAGATCACGGTGAAGGCGCTTCCCGGTGTGGCAAGGCCTCTGAAGGAGGTGCTCTGAGTGGCGTCGTTGTTGAATTTTGCCAGGCGCAGTGCTGAAGCAGCAGGGATAAGACATGCCAGTATGAAAGCAGGTACCACAGCCATCCCGGCACCGGTCAGCAGGTTGAGAACAATGGCTCCCGGAGCTATGCCAAAGGTCACCACATCAGCAAGGCTGTCAAGCTCCTTCCCGATTTCTGAATAGGATTTCAGAAGACGTGCCGCGAAACCGTCACAAAAATCAAAGATACCTCCTGCAATTATTAGCAGAGCAGCATACTCATTGTAACCCTTTGAGGCAAGCACAGTTGCTGCAAAACCGGAAAGAAGGTTGAGCAGTGTGATGAAGTTCGGTACGTATTTTGTCATTTCTCTTCTAAAAGACATAGCAAAATTACAATATTATAGACAACTAATATTTGTTTATTTTTGTGATGGATTATGAGAGATCTTACCAACATTAAAATTGCGGTTGACTTCGACGGTACGATCGTTGAGCATGACTATCCTGAAATCGGAAAGGAGAAGCTCTTTGCCTTTATTACGCTCAGGGAGCTGCAGAAGAGGGGGGCCCTGCTCATCCTCTGGACCATCAGAACAGGAAAAGAGCTTGACGAAGCCGTGGAATACTGCCTTGCTAACGGCATTGAATTCTACGCCGTCAACCGTAATTACCCGGAAGAGAAGTGGGTGGATGATACTCCCCGGAAACTTAACGCGGATATTTTTATCGACGATAAGAATGCAGGTGGCTTTCCGGGATGGGGAGAGGTACTCAATATGATAGACCCCTGGGCCGAGAGGGAGGAGCAGGCTATGAGGGCTATAAAGACAAGACGCTTCAGTTTGTTCGGGAAAAAATAACGGTGCCGGATGAAGAAAGATACTATATATTCAATTCTTTTTCTGCTAATACTTGCATCAGTTATCTCGTGCTCAGGGTCATCAGGCAATAAAAGCGGGGCAGTTGCAGGCAATATCCCTGCAGAGACCGAGGCGCTGCCAGCCAGGAGGCTTATAGAAGTTCTCTCACCCGCTGACAATGCCAGTTTCATCTGTTCTGAAAAAATAACTTTCTCGGTGGCTCAGGCTACCGGATCGGCAAAGATCGACTCTGTTCAGCTGTGGGTTGGCGGCAGCAGGAAAAGCACGCTATACGAGCTGCCGGCATCGGTAGAGCTTGATCCTGCAGGCAAGCCAGGCAGGCTAGCGCTCAGGGTTGTGGCTTTCTCTCCTGTTTCAAGACCTCAGACAGTGAGCCTCTTCGTGTCTCTGCTCTCTGACATCACCCCGGTGACATACCGCTACAAAGTGGTGAAGAGCTATCCTCATGACAGGCATGCCTATACGCAGGGACTGGTATATGATGAAGGTTTCTTTTATGAAGGTACCGGTCAGCAGGGCCAGTCAACCCTGAGAAAGGTTGAGGCTGAGACAGGTAAAGTGATCAGCCAGGTGAACCTTGACGGGTCTCTGTTCGGAGAGGGTGTGGCACTGCTCGGCGATCGGATCTACCAGTTGACATGGACCACAAAGGTGGGGTTCGTTTATGATAAGAAAACGCTGAGCCAGATAAACAAAATCTATTACCAGACACAGGGTTGGGGGCTCACGACCATGGATAACAAGCTGGTGATGAGTGATGGTACGAATGTTATCTGGTTCCTTGATGCTGATTTCAACGTCCTTTCCTCGCTGGAGGTATGGGATAACAAGGGCATTGTGGATAACCTCAATGAGCTGGAAATGATCGATGGAGAGCTCTGGGCTAACATATGGCAGACAGACCGTATCGCTCGCATTGATCCGCTGTCAGGCAAGGTCCTGGGATATGTCGAGCTGGCAAATATCCTTCCCCGGGAAGACCGCTCGCAGGAAACAGACGTCCTGAACGGTATTGCCTGGGATGCTGCAAACAAGCGTCTCTTTGTGACCGGTAAGTACTGGCCCCGGATCTATGAGATCACTGTCACTGCCCCTGGCCGGAATTAACCGGCCTGTTTTTTCATGTGGATGTTTAAAAAGTGTTAATAACCACATCTGGAATGTTTACAATTACAAACTAGCCACGGCATCCCGGGATAGGCATATATTGTAAATTTGGAGCTCATTAAATTAAGGTAAAAAGGGTAATATGGCAAGGATAATTGCACTGGCAAATCAGAAGGGAGGAGTAGGAAAGACGACTACAGCCATCAATCTGGCTGCAAGCCTGGCAGCGCTCGAAAAGAAGGTACTGATTGTTGATGCCGATCCACAGGCAAATGCCACCTCAGGTGTGGGAATAGACTCCAAACAGGTGAAGGTGACCATCTACGACTGTCTCATTGACGGGGTGAATTCGCGCGAGGCTGTTGTCAAATGTAATATTGACAACCTTTCTGTAATACCCTCAAACATCGATCTGGTGGGGGCTGAGATTGAGATGCTTGAGAGGCCGGAGAGAGAGAAGACCCTTAAAAAATCGCTTGCGGGTATATCATCTGACTATGACTTCATACTTATTGACTGTTCACCTTCACTCGGATTGCTGACTGTCAATGCGCTGACTGCAGCCGATTCTGTTATTATCCCCGTTCAGTGCGAGTATTTTGCTCTTGAAGGGTTGGGTAAGCTGCTGAATACCATAAAGATAATTCAGACCAACCTGAATCCTATGCTTGAGATCGAAGGATTTCTGCTAACGATGTATGATTCGCGTCTGAGGCTTGCCAACCAGGTTGTTGAAGAGGTCACGAGGCATTTTCAGCAGATGGTCTTCAACACTATCATTCAGCGCAATGTAAAGCTGTCGGAAGCTCCCAGCTATGGCCAGCCTGCCATACTCTACGATGCAGAATCAAGAGGTACGGTCAACTATCTCAATCTGGCGCGTGAGCTCCTTGAGAGGGTTGAGGCCAGACAGAAGAACTAGAAAATTTTATCCGTTATATGAACACAGTGAAAAAGAGCCCTCTGGGCAGGGGCCTCGGGGCCCTGATTGAAGGTGTTGAGAAAGAAGTGCTCGAAAAAAAGGTCGAGGTGAATCTGCAGATAGACATCAACTCCATAGACAGCAATCCCTTTCAGCCGCGTACGCGTTTTGATGCCCAGGCGCTGGAAGAGCTTGCGGCCTCAATACGTCAGCTGGGTATCGTCCAGCCTCTCACAGTCAGGGAGACAGGTGACGGCCGGTTCCAGCTGATAGCCGGTGAGCGCAGGCTGCGTGCCGCACGCACAGCAGGACTGACACATGTGCCTGCTTATGTGCGGACAGCCGATGATACTGCGATGCTTGAGATGGCCCTGGTGGAGAATATCCAGAGAGAAGATCTTGATGCCATGGAGGTGGCAATTACCTACCAGCGCCTGATAGAAGAGTGCAATCTCACCCAGGAGCAGCTGAGCGACAGGGTAGGCAAGCAGCGCTCAACAGTGGCGAATTATCTCCGGCTACTGCGCCTGCCCGCTGAGATACAGCTTGGCATACGCAACAAAAACCTCACCATGGGACATGCCCGCACACTTGTGAATATTGAAGACCCTACCAAACAGATTAATATTTTCTACCACGTAATTCAGGAAGACCTGTCTGTCAGGGCCACGGAAGAACTGGTCCGGCACTTCCAGAGCCAGGCAGCAAAAGACCCTGCACGTGAGGACAAGAGAAAGAAACTCAACAGCGAATATGAGGAACTGGCCGGGCAGCTGAGCAAACTTTTCGCTTCAGAAGTGCAGTTCCGCATTAACGAAAAGGGAAGAGGGAAGATAGTGATACCATTCTCGGATAACGATGAAATGGAACGCATTATCGCCATGCTCGATAAACTTAATAGGTAATTAATTATATTTGCCGGCAAACGAAAACTGTTTGCTTTTGAAGCTGTTGACAAAAATAGCGGTATTCCTTTTTTTTATGTGTGTCATAACCTGCGGAGCCTGGTCACAGGATTCCATTCCTGTCACGGCCGGGAAGGTGAAAAAATATACCCTTGAACCTATCAGGGCCACAATGTTTGCAGCTGCTCTGCCGGGTATGGGACAAATCTACAACCGTAAATACTGGAAGTTGCCGATTGTGTACGCTGGCTTCGGTGCACTAGGCTACGCAGCCTACTTTAACGGCACCAATTACAATGATTATATCAATGCCTACCAGGATTTTACTGACCTGGTTCCGGAAACAGACAGCTACCTCGAAATAAAAGGCATGAGCAATCTTAATCCTGAAGATTATGATCCGGTTCTCCATCCGGAAACTTACAACCCCTCCACTGAGGCGTGGGTAGAGACGCAGCTGCTGAACGGAGTGGAATATTACCGCCGATATCGCGACCTGTCTTACATTGGAATAGTGGCATGGTACCTGGTGACCATCATCGATGCCCAGGTCGATGCAAGCCTTTTTGACTATGATATAACTGATGATCTGAAGGCATTGCTGGTCCCGGTTACTGTTTCTCCCTACGGCCTCGTGCCGGGGTTAACTCTGACACTTACCCGAACATTTTAAAACAAATGAAAATGACTGTAAAAAAGATTGTCCTCACGCTTCTTGTTGTTCTGTTCCCGTTTATGCTTCATGCAGAAAATGATACCATTATAATCAGAAATGATGACTCGACAGAGCTTATTGAGCGTGACCTCGACAGCCTGCTTAATAACTGGTTTATACGCATGTCTGTTGACAGGAATGATCTGATGCAGCAGGATTCAATTATCAGTGAGTTTTCCGATTCCGTATATAAAGACCGCATCGGCAGAATCAATTCGGTCATAATCCTTCCCTATAACAATATCATAAGAAACCACATACACGTCTATACTGAAAGAAAGGTTGACAGGTTCAGGGTAATGCTTGGGCTGCAGGAGTATTATTTCCCCATGATCGAAGATATCTTTGATTCATACGGTCTTCCTGTCGAGCTGAAATATATGGCTGTTATCGAATCTGCCCTTAATCCTAACGCTGTAAGCAGGGTGGGGGCTACGGGACTGTGGCAGTTCATGTACAGCACAGGCCGTATGTGCGGGCTGACTATCAATTCAGTTGTGGATGAGCGCCGTGACCCTGTCAAAGCGACACATGCCGCAGCAAAATACCTGAAAGACCTTTACGGTATATATAATGACTGGATACTTGTCATTGCAGCCTATAACTGCGGACCTGGTAATGTAAACAAAGCAATAAGACGATCAGGGAACCGCAAGGACTACTGGGAGATATATTACCGTCTGCCAAGGGAAACGCGCGGTTACATCCCCGCATATGTTGCTGCCACTTACGCGATGAATTACTACCGTGAACATAATATTAATCCTATACAGATAGATCTTCCGCTGGCAGTTGACACTGTGATGGTCACGCAAGACATACACCTTGAGCAGATAGCCGCTGTGCTTGACCTTCCCATGGAAGAGCTTAAAGCACTTAATCCGCAATACCGTACTGGACTTGTGCCCGGCAAGACCAGGCCCAGTTCAATTACCCTGCCTGTCGACAGGCTTGGCGAGTTCATCGATATGACTGATACTATAACCGGCTACAGGAAGGACCAGTATCTTACGAGGGTCAATCAGACATCAGCGACCACCCAGTCGACGTATACCACACCCGACATAAACGGAAGAACAAAACTGACCTATGTCGTCAGGGATGGTGATAACCTGGGCTTCATTTCGGAGTGGTACAATGTCGGGCTTTCTGACCTGAGATACTGGAACAACATCTACCGCAATACCATCAGGGTAGGCCAGAAGCTTACCATATACGTTGATCCTGCCAAAGCTGAATATTACAGCAAGGTCAATTCAATGAGTTTTGCGGATAAGCAGAAAAGGGCAGGTAACAGCGCTGTGAGTGTTTCATCAGCATCTGTACCGGCAAAACTGCCGGTAACAGCTTCGGCAGACGCTGACTATGAGCTCTATACTGTCCGAAATGGTGACACCATATGGGACATAGCAAAAATGTTTGACGGTGTATCTGCAACAGATATCCTTAAGTTGAACAACATTTCCGATGCTTCCAAGATACAGGTGGGACAGAAGCTGAGGATCAGAAGAAAAGGTTGATCTGATACAAGTTATGCGCCCCGGCAGGATATTCCTTTTTTTGCTGGCAGTCGTTCTGACGCTGTTTATCCTGAGCCTAGCAACCGGTAACCGGAAGCTCTGGGGCGATAAGTCATTGTTTAATGCACCCTCTGACACACTGCAGAAGTCAACTCTGGCTGATACAGTTCCGGTGCAGGCGGTGCTGCCAGATACTGCTCCGCCTAAAGCAGCTCTGCCTGACACAACCCTGACTGAGGCGATCACCCGTGACACTCTGCCCGCCCCTGCATTGAAAGGTTCTGTGAATCGTGCTACAGTCACTCCTTTCTTCCCGGGTGATGCAATAAGAGATTCCCTTGCTGCCGGAAAGCAGGTAAGGATAATGTTCTACGGTGATTCGCAGATTGAGGGTGACAGGATGACCTCTCTCCTTCGCAAACAGCTTAGAGATAATGGTGGCGGAACAGGACCGGGACTGATTTCACCTGTCATGCCGGTGATGTATACCCGGTCATACGTCGTCAAGTCATCGGCCAACTGGGTCAGATACACCCTCCTTGATTACAGGAGCGGAGTACTGCCCCACAACAGGCTCGGACCGATGCTTGCTGTATGCCGTTTTAAACCTCCGCAAGACACGCTGAAAGAACCTGTATATGCCTCGGTTAAAATCACCCCTGTTCCCGGAGCCGATGAATCAGTTTCAAAATATGAAAATCTCCGGGTATTCTACGGAAACAATCCTGATACGGTATTTGTAAGCGTAAGGTCAGGCAGTAAACTGCTTGACTTCGCCATGCTGGAGACAGGCGCCGGTCCACTTGAATACTCCACTCCGCTGCCATCTCTTTCAGATATCACTATTGAGTTTACCGGGCGAAGCTCTCCGGATATTTATGCCCTCAGCCTCGAGAGCAACCAAGGTGTGATTGTTGATAATATTCCTGTCAGGGGCAGTGCGGGACTTGAGTTTGTGATGACTGACCCGGAAGGCTTTGAAGGATGCTTATCGAAGCTTCACCCTGACATGATATTCCACCAGTTCGGACTTAATGTTGTCAGGAATGTCAGAAGCGAGTACCATTATTATGAGGAGGGCCTGGTAAAGCAGGTAGACTACCTCAGAAATGCTTCCGGCGGCGCTCCTGTGGTCCTTGTGAGCCTTACCGATATGGCCCTGAAAACGGAGGACACAATCATACCTTACAAGAATATCCCGGCCATCAGGAATGCCCAGAGAAAAGCGGCGGTACGGAGCGGGGTGATATTCTGGGATGCCTGGTCATCAATGGGAGGCAAGGGCTCAATAGTCAAATGGTTTAACCATGTTCCGCCCCTGGCCTCAAAGGACCTCACCCATCTCTCCAATGCAGGGGCAGACACAATAGCATTAAGGATCTATTCTGAT
Source organism: uncultured Bacteroidales bacterium (assembly GCA_963719235.1). Taxonomy (GTDB): domain Bacteria; phylum Bacteroidota; class Bacteroidia; order Bacteroidales; family VadinHA17; genus SR-FBR-E99. Next base: position 262,514 of record CAVRBS010000014.1, on the reverse strand, counting down.
CTTTTAATAGCTAAAACCATAGCAGTAAGCACGCCTCCTGATACATTACTTATTGCAGCAGCTGACACCGCTGTGTTGCCGGAGCCGGAAACAGCAGAATCAGTCACAGCGGATGAAGTGCTGACAGTTGAAGAATCGCATGCTGCCAGACGGACGTCAGTTTTGTCCTTCCTTAAATATAATCCTAAGAAGACTTTTATTTTCACAACACCAGCGTTCTGGACTTTCCTGCTGGTAGTAATGGCCGGCTTTGCCCTTATCAGGAAAAAAAGAGCGATGTGCCATACATGGCTTTTACTTGTCAGTCTCTATTTTTATTATAAGGCAGGCGGCCTCTTCTTTATCCTCCTTTTATTCAGCTGCGTTACGACCTATCTGACAGCATTGTATACCAGCAGGGCCAAAGGCAAACCGATGAAGAGATTCTGGCTCATCCTTAATATTATTGTTTCGCTTGGATTGCTTTCATATTTCAAATATGCAGGGTTCTTTACCGAAAGCGTTAATTCCCTTCTGGGCACATCATTCAGAAGTTATGATTTCTTCTCGGCCTGGTCAAACAATATGTTCGGCACCGGGTTCGATGTATCACAGATTATACTTCCTATTGGCATATCATTCTTCACTTTCCAGGCTTTAAGCTATAACATTGATATTTACAGGGGCAAGATAGAGCCGGTTAAAAGCTTCATAGACTACTCCTTCTATCATACCTTTTTCCCGCAGTTAATTGCAGGGCCTATTGTAAGGGCATCTGAGTTTGTTCCTCAGATGAAGGGAGAGTATACCATCAGCCGCAATGAGTTCGGACAGAGCCTGTTCCTTATACTGCAGGGATTGATAAAGAAAGTGATCATTTCTGATTTCATTTCCGTTGGTTTCATTGACAGGGTTTTTGATACGCCCGCACTCTATTCAGGATTCGAGAACCTTATGTCGGTATATGGATACGGGCTTCAGATATACTGTGATTTCTCAGGCTATACTGATATAGCCATCGGTGTTGCAATGCTTATGGGGTTCAGGCTGCCGCTCAACTTCAACTCTCCATACAAGGCATCGAACATCAGTGAATTCTGGAAACGGTGGCATATTACCCTGTCCAGGTGGCTGAAGGATTACCTCTATGTGCCTCTCGGCGGAAACCGTCATGGAGCAGTACGCACCGGAATCAACCTTATGTTAACTATGCTGATCGGAGGCCTGTGGCACGGCGCGGCAACAAGATTTGTGATATGGGGCGGGATGCACGGCATTGCACTGGTGGTAGACAAGTTATGGCAATGGATCTTCCGGGGAGTAAAAAGGAAAAGCAATATTGCACATCTGGCCGGGATAATCATAACCTTTAACTTTGTGAGCTTTGCCTGGATCTTTTTCCGTGCAGGGTCCATGGAAGATGCAGGGGTGATGCTGTCACAGATATTCTCTTCCTTCAGCCCCGGAGACTACAGGGTGGTGCTTATGGCATATCTGCCTGTCCTGATCCTGATTGCATCAGGTTATATCCTCCATTTTCTCCCTGTTACTATAAAGGAAGCCTACAGGGGGCTTTTCATCAGAATGCCGCTGGTGATAAAATTTCTCATCGTGATAGGTGTCGCCATTCTGCTAAACAAAGTGGGCACGGAGGTCCTCCAGCCCTTTATCTACTTCCGGTTCTGACAAGGGACTAGCCTTAAGAGGTGCCCTTTAACGTCCCCAGCTGGCCAGAGGGGAGGAGTACCCTGACCTAAGCGTCAGGGGAGGAGGTAACTTTTAAGACGCCCTCCTTATTATTTCTTTGTCACAGTCATTATCTCAGCCTCTGCCATCATGGCGGAAGACGCGTGCACCATCACTTTGCCGGGATTGGTGCCTGCCCTGAGAAGTATGGTCGCAATGCCGGCTTCCGCCCTGACAGGATTGTCTCCTATCAGCGTGGCATTTCCTCTCACAGAAAATTTGACAGTTGAGTCAGCAGTCATAACCGGGTATCCCAGTGAATCAACCATTGTGGCATAGACAAAAACGGCATCCGAACCGTCTGCCCGCAGAGGTTTATTGCTGAAGTCGACCGACAACCGCAGCGCTGCAGGAGGACCCGGGGTGGTTACGGAATGTATCCCGAACTCGCTTCCCTTTCTTAATCCCACAGCCCTGATGGTGCCTGGTATATACTCATCAACAGTGAAAGTAAAAGGCGGATGCCTGAGGTTTGAGGAGCTGACATCATGGTCCGGTCCCTTTACTGCAAAGAGAGTGTCATTGCGGAATAGCTGCACCGTGTCTGCATTGCTGTAGACCCTTACAGTTTTTCCCGATGAGGGAAGGTTATAATGTGCAATGAAGCAAACAGGACCGTCGTCGTACTGGCTCCGGTAGAACCAGTACGTAAATTTCGGTATCCGGAAGATATCCATTACACCGGATGATTCTATGTCCGGAGCATAACCACGTTTGTAATCAAACATCAGCCAGTTTGCGTCTCCGAAGCACGGACCGCTGAGATTGTCATTATGGGCTTCCTGGAAGTTATATGCCTGCTGCAGCAATCCTCTTTCGCCTGCAGAGCGCAACTGCCGCGAATTGCGTGCAGCGGGTTCCAGATCGCTGAATTCTGTCTGATTGAAGCCGGCATTCTGTGCATAATACTCCCAGTCGCCATATTCACATATAAACAGCGGCTTATTCTTATTGTAGTTTTTCCAGTATTCAGGTGCCCTGGCATGTTGCCTTGCAGGGATAAAAACATCACAGATAGTGTCCATCCAGCTGCAGGTGTAGTTATTCCCGAATGGAAGCTCCTCCTTCACTGCCCGGTGCAGTCCGGCCAGGAAGCTATATGGCATCATCGTCTCATTCAGTGATGCTTCCCATATGACTACCGAGGGATGGTTCCTGTCACGGCGACACATGAGACGCGTGTCACGCAGGGAGGCCTTACAGAAGATGGAGTCTCCTATGAATTGCCAGCCCGGTATGGCATCCATTACCAGAAGCCCAAGCTCATCACAGGCATCAAGGAAGGCCGGTGACGGAGGATAATGCGAACAACGCACAAAATTGAATCCTGCATCCTTGATCTTATAGACATCACGGTAGGCTGCATTGTCAGAAAGCGCATAGCCTATATATGGGTACTCCTGGTGCCGGTTTGTGCCGGTGACTATGACAGGTTTACCGTTCAGCAACAGACCATTGTCCCTGGTTATCTCCACTGACCTGATACCTATGCGTATCTCATTGCAGTCAATGGCGTTATTGTCATACTGCAGTTCAGTCCTGAGTGTGTACAGGAAAGGCTGTTCATGCGACCAGAGGGCCGGTTGCATCACTCTTAACTCTGACATCAGCCGTCTGCTCTGCCCGGGCTCCATCTCTATCTTTTCGGAGAGGGATGCAGATACCTTTGTTCCGGCAGCATCAAGAAGAGTATTTTTCAGATAGTATGACCGCGGCGTTCTGTCATCATTCCGTACCAGAACAGAGACGATGACCGTTGCAGCATCTTCGCTGACATCGCGAAAACCCGTTATGACACCTCCTCCCAGCAGAGTGTCAGCTTCGGGAGCAGACGTGATATGCAGCCTGTCACAGATATACAGGGAAACATTGCGGTAGATGCCGCTGTAATAAAGAAAATCAAGTTCAGAGAGTGGTTTGCCAGGAGGTATGGAGGGATTCTCCCTGTTATCTACCCTGAGAAGGATCTCGTTCTCCTTGCCAAACCTGAGGTCATTGGTTAGGTCGACATAGAAAGGCACATAACCTCCCGTGTGACGTGCTATTTCGGCTCCGTTAAGATAAACGATGGCATCATGCATGACTCCGTCAAAGAGAAGGCCGGTGTGGCAGCGGTGATTTCCGCGGGGTGCCCTGTAAAGCTTCTTGTACCAGCTGATACCTGTCCACTGCTGATTTGTGACGACAAGCGGTTCGATGAATGCCGTGTGCGGCAGTGTCACATCTTCCCATTTATGGTTGGGAATATTTCCCGGAAGAATTTTATCGAGATTGGCAGAGTCCTGCCTGATAAACATCCAGTCGTCATTGAATGATACCGGAAGTCCGGGAAACCGCTGCCTGTTGCATCCTGTGGTCAGAGTTGCCATGATCACCAGGCTGCAAGCACAGGCTATGTATATCTTCTTCATTATATTTCGCTAAAACCCGAGACAGGATGGGCGTAGGTAATGACATCCCTGCCGGAAATTTCTTCAGGACAAAGTATAATAAGCCTCTCAAGCACATTTCTGAACTCCCTTATATTACCGGTCCATTTGATCTTCTGCATCTCGGCAATGGCATCAGGCCTGATCTTTTTCTTTACCATGCCGTACTCATTGCAGATAAGCGAATTAAAGTAGTCGGCGAGAAGCGGTATGTCTTCACTTCTCTCGTTCAGGGTAGGCACGTGTATCAGTATGACACTCAGTCGGTGGTAAAGATCTTCCCTGAATGTATTGCGGTCTATCTCGCCACGTATATTCTTGTTGGTGGCGGCAATGACCCTTACATCAACATTTATATCCTTGTCTGATCCCACCCGTGTGATCTTGTTTTCCTGAAGGGCTCTGAGAACCTTTGCCTGCGCTGCAAGGCTCATGTCTCCCACCTCATCAAGGAAGATGGTACCTCCGGTGGCCTGCTCAAATTTGCCAATGCGTTGCTTAATGGCTGATGTAAATGAGCCTTTTTCATGACCGAAAAGCTCACTCTCAATTAGTTCTGAAGGTATGGCGGCACAGTTGACCTCGACGAACGGTCCTCTGGCGCGGTTGCTTTTCTCATGTATCTGGTGTGCAACAAGCTCCTTGCCTGTGCCGTTGGCACCTGTAATGAGCACGCGTGCCTCCGTGGGTGCAACCCTGTCTATCATCTCCTTTACCACCATGATGGCCGCCGAGTTGCCTACAATCTCGAATTTCTTGCTGACCTGTTTCTTCAGGACTTTTGTCTGTGATATGAGGGAACCCCTTTCAAGGGCATTACGGATAGTGATGAGAAGGCGGTTCAGATCAAGCGGTTTTTCAAGGAAATCGAAGGCACCCTTCTTGATTGAATCGACAGCTGTGTCGATATTCCCGTGACCTGATATCATGATTACAGGCACATCGGTAGTAATCTCAAGAAGTTTCTGCAAAACCTCAATGCCATCCATCTTGGCCATCTTGATGTCGCACAGTACCACATCAAATGCTCCCTGGGCGAATAGTTCTATTCCTGAGGCGCCATCTTCAGCAAGAGATAATTCATATTTCTCATATTCAAGAACATCCTTCAGGGTGTTCCTTATTGACTTTTCGTCGTCAATGACTAATATCCTGGGCATTACAGATCTTTATTATCCTTTGTATGTCAGCCATTTCCATATTTCCCTGTAAGATGTCTTCTTTCCGTACATGAGTATTCCGGTACGGTATATTTTGGCAGCCATCCAGATGCAGCCGAATATTGTAACCAGCATTATAGCCATCGACAGTGCGATCTCCCAGGCGGGCACATCAAACGGAATTCTTGCCACCATTACTATAGGAGATGTAAGGGGGATCATTGAGAACCAGAATGAGAGCGAGCTTTCGGGGTTCTGCATGGTGCCCATGGCCACGAACAGGCCAAGAATAATAGGAATGGTGACCGGCAGCATGAACTGCTGTGTCTCCGTTTCATTGTCGACTGCTGACCCGATGGCTGCAAACAGGGAGGCATACAGCAGATAACCTGTAATAAAGAAAAAGACAAAAGCGAAAATGATCAATCCCCACGGCTGGTTCATTGCACTGACGAAGATCGACTGAAACTCGGACAGCTGTACTTCAGCTGCCGGGCCTGTATTGGCACCGGCAACAGCAGGTTCAGCCTGGGCAAAGTTCTGAGGGAGCTGCTGCATCTTCTCCATTGTACCTTCCGGCAGTACTTTCGCCTGTACCACGGCAACGATTGCCAGGGTCAGCAATATCCAGATTGTGAACTGGGTGAGACCTACAAGAGCAATTCCGATGATCTTGCCAAGCATCAGCTGGATGGGCTTAACAGAAGATATGATCACCTCCACTATCCGGCTTGTTTTTTCTTCAATCACACCTCGCATCACCTGTGAGCCGAACATAAAGACAAGCATATACATCAGGAAACCGCTCATATATGCCAGGCCCATCGCAAACCCTGTGCTTGTTTCCTTTATTCCGCCTTCCTCATCAATTTTTATGGTTTGTATATTGATATTGGTATTAATGCTTTTAAGTATATCATCGAGGTTTTCGATATTGTATGACAGAAGTTTCTGCTTCTCGATCTCCTTCTCAAGAGAACCGGAGATGTGATCGAGAAGCCCTATCGGAGGCTGTTTCTTTGAGATCAGCTGCACGGCATTGGGCTCGTTGGCGGCCAGCTCTGAGATATATAATACCCCATAATAGCCCTGTTCACTGAAAGTGTTTTGGATTTCGCTAAGTTTTGTATTTGCAAGATATTCGAAATCAGCATCTTCAGTATCCTGGATCACACCTGTGAAGAGGTCGCGTCCGTCTTCAATCACGGCAATCTTCTTGAAGTCCTTATCCTTGTTGGTCATGACAAGGGCAGGAACGACAAATATCAGGGCTATGAGAAACGGCGTCAGCAACGTCATTACGATAAATGACTTTTTGCGAACCCTGGTCGAATATTCTCTCTGTATTATTAATGATGTTTTGTTCATGGCTCAGTTTTTTGCAGCTTCACTGTTTTTTGCTTCGACGACCCTGATAAATATATCGTTCATTGACGGCAGAACCTGGTTGAAAGAGATTACCGTGCCTGATTCTGTCATCGACCTGATGATCTCATTTGTGTTGTCTGTTCCGGCGGTTCTGATGCGGACCGTGCTCCGGCCCTTTACAAATGACGAGCTTAGAACCGAGAAATGTGCATTGCCCGCAGGGATCACCTCACCGTCAAAAACAATGTCATATTCATTTGCCGACCAGTCGTGTCTGATCTTATCCACGCTGCCTTCAAGGATGGTCTTTGCCTTGTTGATGAGAGTTATGTTGTCGCACAGCTCTTCAACGGAACCCATGTTATGGGTTGAAAAGATAATTGTTGCTCCTCTCTCGCGCAGAAAGAGGATCTCATCCTTTATCTGCTTGACGTTTATCGGATCGAACCCTGTAAAGGGCTCATCGAAAATAAGGAGCTGAGGTTCATGCAACACGGTGGTCGCAAACTGCACCTTCTGCTGCATTCCCTTCGAGAGTTCCTCAACCTTCTTCCCCCACCAGTCAGTTATTTCCAGTTTCCTGAACCAGTATTTGAGGCGCCGCATGGCCTCAGTCCTGCTCAGTCCTTTTAGCTGGGCAAGGTACAGGGCCTGTTCGCCAACTTTCATTTTTTTATAGAGACCCCGCTCCTCGGGGAGGTAACCGATCTTATGAACGTCTTCAGGCTTTATAGGTCGGCCGTTAAGCAGCACTGTTCCGTTGTCAGGTGCAGTTATCTGGTTGATAATACGGATCAGGGTTGTCTTTCCGGCGCCGTTGGGGCCGAGAAGCCCGTAGATCGTCTTTTCCGGAACGCTTATGCTGACTTCGTCAAGGGCTGTTGTAGTCGCAAAGCGTTTGGTCACGTTATGTGCTTCAAACAATGGCATGGTTCTTTCCTTAATTAAATGTTAGTCCGGGAAGTTCAAAGATATAAAAAAAGGTTGATACGCACATGGCATCGCGTATCAACCCTCTTATTCGTTACCTGATGCTTCAGGAGAAGTAGTTCTTTACCCTGTCGAAAAAGCCTTTGTCATCTGCGTCCGGTTTTGGAACGAATGTCTGAGAGTTGCGGTACTGTTCCATCATTTTCTGCTCTTCCCTGGAAAGATTCTTCGGCACCCACACATTGACATTCACCAGAAGATCGCCCTTGCCGTAGCCGTTGACGTCGGGCAGTCCCTTGCCTCTCAGTCGGAGTATTTTTCCACCCTGGGTTCCGGGGTCTATCCTGATCCTTACCTTGCCCTCCAGTGTGGGCACTTCGACATTGGCGCCCAGGATAGCGTCAGGGATACTGATAAAAAGATTGTATATCAGATCATTGCCTTCACGGATCAGTTCATCGTGCGGCTCTTCGTCAATGACCACGATCAGGTCACCGTTAGTCCCGCCGCGACGGGCAGCATTACCCTTACCCGTCATTGAGAGCTGCATGCCAGTGGCAAGACCGGCGGGAATGGAAATAGGTATCACCTCTTCTGCCTGGGTTATCCCTTCGCCATAGCACTTATGACATTTTTTTGTTATGACTTTGCCTTCACCGCCGCACACATTGCACGGAGCGGTTGACTGCATCTGTCCAAGTATGGTATTCATCACCCTGGTGGTATGCCCTGTACCCTTACAGGTTGAGCAGGTGGTGACATCGTTGTCTGAAGCAGCGCCGCTGCCATGACAGGTGTTGCAGGTCACGTACTTGGAGACCTTGACCTTCTTTTCAGCTCCCCTGGCAAACTCTTCAAGAGTAAGCTTCACCTTAAGCCTCAGGTTCGTTCCTTTATTGACATTACGCGATCGTCCACCCCTGCTGCGCCCGCCAAAGGCACCACCGAAAGCATCGCCGAAGATATCGCCGAAGGAAGAGAAAATATCTTCCATGGTCATGCCTCCGTTAAAGCCGCCACCCATATTATTGCCCAGGCCGGCATGTCCATACTGGTCATAGCGGGCCTTCTTGTCATCATTGCTGAGTACCTCATATGCCTCAGCAGCCTCCTTGAACTTCTCCTCAGCTTCCTTGTTCCCCGGGTTCTTATCAGGATGATATTTAAGTGCGTGCTTGCGGTAAGACTTCTTAATCTCATCCTTGGTGGCCCCTTTGCTGACTCCCAGTACCTCGTAATAGTCTCTTTTTGACATTTTTCAGCTTAAACGTATTGTATTTATTCCCCAACCACCACCTTAGGAAAGCGGATCACCTTCTCGTTAAGAGAGTATCCTTTCCGTATCACCTCTATCACCCTGCCCTTCAGTGATGCATCATCAACTGCAATGCTGGTCACTGCCTCATGAATATCAGGATTGAACTGTTCGTGGATAGCTTCTATCTCACTGACACCATTCTGCTTCAGAAAGGCAGACAGCTTGACATTGATCAGCTCCAGGCCTTGCTTAATTGCAGTACTGTCATCCGTGTCACGCATTGAGATAATAGCTCTGTCAAAATCGTCAACAACAGGCAGTATGCTCATGATAACAGATTCTCCGCCTGTTTTGGAGAGCTCGATCTTTTCACGGAGTGTTCTTTTCCTGTAATTGTCAAACTCAGCCGAGAGCCGGATGTATTTATCCTGCATTTCTGTCAGTTTCCTGGTCAGCTCTTCTTCAGATGATAACCCTTCAGCGGACTTTGCCTCCCCGGAGGTTCCTGAGTCGGCAGTAGCTTCGGTTTCTGTATTAATTTGATTCTCAATTGTTTCATCTGCTGACACGGGTTCACCTGGTCTCTCTTCGTGACTTTTCTTTTTTACCATGACAAAAATACTTTACTAATGGCGGTTTTATCAAAATGCCGGCCACACTCACAAACATGACAAAGTGTCAACCTACAGGGTATAGGCAACAGCCTCAATCTCCACCAGTGCGCCATGATGAAGCCCCGCAACAGTGATTATGGATCTGGCAGGCTGGATCGGGCCGAAGAAGTCAGCATATACCCTGTTGACTTCTTCCCAATGCTTTACCTCAGTGGTATAGATTGTTGTTCTCGCAATGGTAGTGATGTCTCCGCCGGCGGCCTTGACAATGCTCAGGACATTAGTAAGAGCCTGAAGTGTCTGAATGCTGATATCGCCTGGAATGTCGTCGCCAGCCAGCGGAACGACAGGCAGCTGCCCTGAAACGAAAATTACATTTCCTGCAACGGCACCCTGCGAGTAATGGCCTGCCGGCAATGGTGCATCATATGTGTTTATGCTGGTGATCTTCATGATATTCAGTTTCGTTCCGTCAATAACCTGTTTTATGTTTCTTTTTGCCCTGTTTGCCTGATCTGCTCTGGTATTTATCCTGCGGTCTTCCCTGGAAACGTCCCTGGGTCTTGCTCTTCGGCGGTGCCAGAATCTCCCGGATGTCAGGCATCCTGAAGTTCTCCGGAGCTTTAAGCCTTCCCCCTGAAATGGCAGAGAGATCTCTTATTATCAGTTCATCTGCAACCTGTGCCTTGTTCCATGTAATGTAATCCTTCTTCATCTGGTTGAGGATGAGGACTGTGAGATATTCTTTTTCCTCTCCGTCATCCATCGCCGAAGCTGCTTCAATGAGTGCCGGAACAATACGGCCATAATGTGCATACGTAATCTCGCCGTTGTGGTAAGGAACCTTGTTGGGTTTGGCATCGAGCTTTGTTCTGTCAGGCGCCGGGTATGGCGAATCAACATTCATGTCAAAATCAGCAATTATCATCAGGTGATCCCAGAGCTTGTGCTTGTAATCGGTCACTTCGCGGAGGTTGGGATTGAGGTTGCTCATTATCTGAATAATGCTTCTGGCAGCCCTGTTCCTCTCTTCAGGATCTTTAATGGTTTTAATATGCTCTATCATCTTGAGGACATTCCTTCCGTATTCCGGCAGGGACATCTTTTTTCTCTGTGTGTTGTAATCGAAACCCATTCGTTGAAATTTTTGGCAAAGCTAATAAATATTTGTGTCTCAGAGGCCGAGAAACTGTATGGCAAGCCCTGAAACCAGTATTGTGGCACCTGCAATGATGTTTACATATCGTTCCAGCGGCCTCAGATTTATATGGCTCAACCCGAGTCTGAAAGCAAGGACAACAGACATCATTGTGGCAACCGTTACCACTGAGAAGAGCAGAGAGACTACCACAACACCCGCAATATTATTTTCAGCTGCAGGGTACATCACTATTGGTATGAGTGGCTCACAGGGTCCCAGGACGAAAATAAGGAAGAGAATCCACGGCGTCACGTTTTTTTTGTCTTCCAGGTGGATATGAGAGTGACCGCTGAAATGACCATGCTCATGTTCATGATCAGTTCCGTCAGTGTGATAGTGGGCATGAACATGCTTCTTTTTGCGGTACAGGGAACGGAGGCTGATAAGCATATAGACAAGACCGAAAGCTATCAGAAGCCAGGCTGCAATATTTCCTCTGAAAGATTCAAAAAACTCCAGTTTTGAGAGTGAAATACCTGCTGCTATGCCTACAAACCCGAGGAGGACAGAGCTGAGGACATGCCCTATACCGCAAAGGAAGGTTATAAACAATGTCTTGCGTATAGTCCACTTGCGCGCCTCTCCCATAACTATGAACGGAAGATAATGATCAGGTCCGACAAGCGTATGAATGAACCCGATTGTGACTGCAGTACCTGCGAGGAGTATTGTTGATCCTTCCATATTTCTCTTATGATATTACAAATATATTAAATACCTGAGATCCTTTATCTGACCAGATTTATCCACATGTCCACCGCGCTTATGATCTCGCTGAAGCCGGTGTTCGGGGTATTGAGAAGCCGGCGCGCATCGCTTACAAAGTTCATCATGGTATTATGGTCAGTCGACGACTGAAAGAAATCAGGATTGTTCTCATATTCCGAGCAGGGCAGGATGAAAAACTTACGCTTACCGTTTTCTGTCGGGGTGTAAACCCATGTAAGGATATATCCTGCTTCAGTTATTAAGACCCGGTCACCTCTTTTCGTCAGCTCAAGGCAGATCATGGCTCCTCCGTCTCTTCTCCGCTGGCGCTGGTTTGATACGAAATTGCCCATCGACCATACAACAGGTTCCGTCAGACCCGTGGAATCAACAGATGCTGTCATGGGCTGTATCACATGAGGATGCGATCCGATAATGATATCAGCACCGCTTCTGAACATGGCAGCCGCCAGCCGTTTTTGTTCAGCAGAGGGGAGGGTGTCATATTCCGATCCCCAGTGGACACTCACTATGACCAGGTCAGCTCCCTTTTCGGCAGAAGCCTTTATGTCATTACCGATGCGGATTGTGTCTATATAGGATACAACAGAGGGGGGTGGCACTACAATTCCGTTGGTACCGTAAGTATAACTAAGCAATGCCAGGCTAATTCCGTTCTCAGTTATCATCAAGGGCGAGAGAGTGTCTCTTGCTTCGCTGTTAATCCAGGTGCCTGTATGCCTGATATTGAGACTGTCAAGCACCCTGATGGTGCGGGCTATCCCCTTTGGTCCCCGGTCTGCAGCGTGATTGTTTGCTGTGGTCAGTATATCAAAACCGGCATCTCTGCATGCCAGTGCCAGCTCATCGGGAGAGCTGAAGGCAGGATATCCCTTGTACGGTTTTCCACTTAGTGTGACTTCGAGGTTGCCAATGGTTATATCAGCTGCACTTAAAAGCGGGGAGACGTATCTGAAAACACTGTCGTAAGAATAAGTCCCGGTTGAATCATCATAGGCTGATGAGATCTGTCCGTCATGACCCATGATGTCTCCGGTAAACATGATCATGAGTATGCTGTCAGCCTCCTGCCCGGCAGACGGCACAGCGAGTGTGCTGTCAGCCTCCTGACCCGCAGAAAGTCGGGGCATCAGAAGCGCAATTAAAAAGAAGCTGATCTTAAGAAATCTCATATGCTGTTGCTACAGTAGAATCTGTCTCAAAAATAATCATAACTTAGGAACTACGAAAATAGTTGACTATATCATGGAATACATTAGTTCAGAATTGGTTACGTATCTTCTACTGCCGCTCTTCATCTTTGTGGCGCGCATAATGGATGTCTCCCTCGGCACACTGAGGATCATTTTTGTTACCAAGGGCATGAAGAGAGTGGCTCCGCTGGTCGGTTTCTTTGAGGTTCTCATCTGGCTGCTTGCAATAAGCCGTATCATGCAGGACCTTGATAACTGGGTTTGCTATGTTGCTTATGCAGCCGGGTTTGCATCGGGCAATTTTGTCGGGATGCTGCTTGAGGAAAGGCTTGCTATAGGCCATGAGATGATAAGGGTCATCACCCGCAAGGATGCGACCAACCTGATCGCCGAACTTGGCGACAGGGGATACGGTTTCACATCCGTCAAGGCGCAGGGACTAGAGGGAGATGTTGCTGTGATTTATATTATTGCACGCAGAAGCATGATCAAGGAAGTGCTTGATCTTATCAATTTCTACAATCCCCGTGCACTTTATACTGTGGAAGCTATAAAGTATGTCAATAGGGAGATCTTTCACAAATCGGAAGAGGAACGTCAGCGCTGGTGGCTGATGAACCGTATGAAGAAGTAGGGGCCTTAAAGGATTCTGAAAGTATCAGCACAACAATGTACAAGTTCACTCAGCGTGGTATAGAGCGAAGGTGCTGATATTAGGTCTCGCACGTGAGGATGTTATCGTGAGTCTTACCTCGTCAGCCTGTACCTCGGGAAAACGGAGCAGCCGCTTGTAGCCGATAGTGGAGCCTATAGCCACTGTATCCCACTGCTGGTCCAGCCGCGCTTCAATAATAAACTTCTCTACTCTCTGTCCCATGCTGATATCCTCCTGCAACATGGCAACGTTGAATGTGGCTGCTATGGCGGGAATGAATGAGGCGACCCTCTGGCGGTTGGGGCTCCATGATGTGGTGCTGTCACCGTCTATGGCCCTTGAGGCTCCTCTCCCGTATGGACGGGCACCGTTAAGCAGGTCAGTGTCATAGAGTTCATCAAGCCGGGCTTTGAGTCCCATAAGGCTTTTTATGTCATGGTCGGTTATCAGCCCGCGGCTGTCGGGTGGTACATTCAGAAGCAGTACCGCGTTACGGCCTACTGAGCTGAAATAGATATCGAGCAGCTTGTCAGTATCTTTTACGAGGCTGTCCTCGGCAGCATGCCAGAACCATCCCGGACGTATTGAAACATCTACCTCAGCCGGGTACCAGAATACCTTTCCGGCTTTCTGAAGAAGAGCGCTGCTGCCGAGGTCCATAGAGGTGGGACTCAGGCCAAGCGTTTCATTTATTGCCCGGCTCGCCGGTGTGCTGCCCGGAGCCAGTGCTGTCACGCTCCACTCCGTCTCACGCCCGTAGCCGGTCTCCGTACCTACCCATCTCACATCTTCGCCCATGATGGCAGTGACGGCATCAGGCTGGAGCTTCCTGATAAGATCATAGTAAGCCTGCCAGTCATATTCCTGTCTCCTGCCGCCTGGACCCTCGCCGTTGGCGCCGTCAAACCAGACCTCATCAACCTTGCCGTACCAGGTAAGCAGTTCAGTCAGCTGCTCCAGGTAAAATTTATTGTACTCCGGTGAATCACCGTAACAATCCGCATTACGGTCCCACGGAGAGAGGTAAACCCCGAATTTCATATTGTACTTTTCGCATGCATCCCTGAGCTCTCTTATCACATCGCCCTTGCCATCCTTCCATGGGCTTGAGGCTACAGAGTGTAGGGTCGTCTTTGTCGGCCAGAGACAAAAGCCGTCATGATGTTTCGCGGTAATGATGACCATCTGCATCCCAGCCTCACTCAGTACTCTGACCCATTGCTCCGCGTCAAGAGCTACAGGATTGAACAGCTCCGGAGATTCATCACCGTGACCCCATTCCATACCCGTGAAGGTGTTTATGGTAAAGTGGATGAATGCTGTCATCTCAAGCTGCTGCCAGGCAAGCTGACGCGGATGGGGTACGACCCGCGCTGCCATGGCCTCCTTGACACCGTGGGGCGGGTTTACAGGAAATTCAACCTCCCCAGGATAAAATTTGTCGTAATCATTATCTGCACATGAATGGAGCAGAAGGAATAAGGTTGATATGATTACCATTCGTCTCATCTGTGGCTGCCATTCGCTGATTTAATATACCTGGCGTTTCTGAAACGCAGCGCAGACCAGTCATCGTTAACAGAAACCTGGCTGACAGGCCTCATACCTGTCTCCAAAACAGGATCCCAGCCGTGGTCACGGTTAATGTCACTGGAATATTTCCGGGATGTTCCCTTTGGATAAACCATCCAGAGCTTGCCATCGTCACTAAGATTATGAATGCAAGCCGGTCCCAGCCTTTTTACCTCATGAGAGTCGGGAGTGAATATGATCATAAAGTCATACAGGTAACGGGCATTGATCTCAGTGTCTATCTGGACCCCGGGCAATTTCTTGTCCAGCCTCTTAATGATATCTTTCGGTGCGTTCATTACCGCGATGCGATCCTGATCCCCGTACCTGAGTTTTTTTAAGATTTCATCCATGATCAATAATCTGCTTTCAACACAAATATACAAATAAGTGGACAGGAAGATTGATATGAACATTTTGCTTACTTATATGTATCTGTTGTATATTTGCATTGTCGAACTACGGGGTGCCTTATTATACAGGCTGAGATCATACCCTTACAACCTGATCCGGATAATGCCGGCGTAGGGAACAAGAGTAATCATTTCCTGCCTGTTGACACCCCTTCACTTCTGACAGTTGGTTAGTTTTTCTTTAGTGATATGGTGAGTAAGTTTTCAATTATATTATCTGTTATGTTACTAGTCTGTTATTCAGCTCCTGGGCAGAATAGCCGTGGCGTCATCACCGGCACGGTCACTGACAGCGATGGACTTCCTCTTGCAGGCGCATCGGTAGTCATTGACAGTCTGAATGCCGGTATGGCAACCGGTAACGACGGGTGCTATACCCTCCGGGGAATGAATTACGGCAGGTATGCTCTACGCTTCAGTTTTACAGGCTTCGAGCCCTTTGACACGGTAGTCAATGTGCACGGGATAACTATCGTTGACGCTTCGATGAAGGAAGCCCTTTTTGTGACTGACGAAGTGATTATAAGAGGAAGCCGTGCGGGCAACCGTACACCAATGGCTCATAGCACCATAATGGCGTCAGAGATAAGAGTTCGTGATATGACAAGGGATATGCCGTATCTTCTTTCTCTTACCCCCTCATTGGTAGAGACTTCCGATGCGGGCAACGGTGTCGGGTATACATCAATGCGTATCCGCGGCACAGATGCCAGCAGGATAAATATCACTCTCGACGGGGTACCGCTCAATGATGCCGAATCACAGCAGGTGTTCTGGGTCGATCTGCCCGACCTGGCTTCATCGACAGGCAGCATACAGATTCAGCGCGGGGTTGGTACATCGACCAACGGAGCGGGTGCCTTCGGAGCATCAGTGAATATAAGTTCCATGACACCTCCGGATGACCCGGGAGCAGCAGCAGCGCTTTCTTTCGGTTCATTTAACACCGTCAGGGCCTCGGCAAAAGCATGGACAGGCATGCTTGGCGACAGGTTCAATATGATGGTCAGGGCATCGCTGATAGGCAGTGACGGGTATATTGATCACAGCGCATCCGATATTCGTTCCGCAATGGTAACAGGCGTCTGGTCTGCGCCTTCGAACAGGCTGAGATTTAACATCCTGACAGGCAGTGAAAGGACAGGGATAAGCTGGTGGGGGGTGCCGGCAGAGGTGCTTCCGGAGAACAGACGTTATAATCCTGCAGGTGAATATACTGACAGTAACGGTGACCTGCGCTACTATGAAGACGAGACTGATAATTACACCCAGAACCACTACCACCTTTTCTATACCCATCTCTTTCCCGGACAGGTCAGCCTGAATACCGGCCTGCACCTGACATTGGGATCAGGCTATTATGAGGAACAAAAGAGCGATTGCGACCCGTCGGAATACGGGCTTTACGGTCTGACAGACGACGGCCTTGAGGTATCGGAAACAGATCTCGTACAGCGTAAGTGGCTTGAAAACTATTTCTACGGTGCGGTATGGTCACTGGTAAAGGCCGGCAGTGTCGCGGAGTGGACCTTTGGGGGTGCACTGAACAGATACGACGGCGATCACTTCGGAAGGTTAATATGGATGGAGCACCCTGGAAATATCACTCCTGATTATGAATGGTACCGGAATAACGGTACGAAGGATGAGTTCAGCATCTACGGGAAGGTCAACGCCCGGGTCACCGGCAGCCTGAATGCCTTCCTTGACCTCCAGTACAGGTACATCAGCTATCATTTTGACGGTCCTGACAGCGACATGAAGGATCTCACCGCGGATCATCTTTTCCGGTTTTTCAATCCAAAGACAGGCTTGTTCTGGAGTAACGGCAGCGGGAGCGATGCTTTTTTCTCGGTTTCAGTGGCCCATCGCGAACCTGCACGGACAGACTTCAAGGAAGCTGCCGGTGACCCGGATGCCACACCCGGGCAGGAGCGCCTGACAGACTTTGAGGGTGGTTATACCTACAGGAACGCTTCACTGGCACTGGGCCTCAATCTTTACTATATGCTGTACCGCGACCAGCTTGTCCCGACAGGCAGGATATCCAACACGGGGTACCCCATAATGACAAACGTGCCGGAAAGTTACCGGACAGGTGTTGAATTTTCGGGAAGCTACAGGCCGTCACCTCTGGCTGTGCTGAAGATGAACCTTACACTCAGCCGGAGCAGGATCACGGACTTCACGAATTACTACTTCAACTATAATACATCCGACTGGAGCGAAGAATATACATCAAGCGACCTCGGAACGGTGGATATTGCCTATTCACCTCGCATAACCGGGTCAGCGGAGGTGGAGATCAATCCGGTGAAAAACCTCTCCCTGAATCTGACCGGAAAATATGTGGGCAAACAGTACTTTGACAATACCATGAGTGAAAACAGGGTAATCAATCCTTATTTTGTCAGCAGCATTTCTGCAGGATATAAGATTCTGTTAAAAGGATCTGATGAACTTATGCTTCGTTTTACTTTGAACAACATGCTGAATGCCATGTATGAAAACAATGCATACGGCGGGATGTGGACCGAAGACGGTGCTGAAAAGACCTGGGCCTACTTCTTCCCTCAGGCAGGTATTAATTATACTGCCGGTATTTCATTATCTTTCTGATGCTTATGATCTTATGGCTATCTGAAAATATCGTCGAGGTCTTCGGAGCTGTCACGGGAATAGCATATGTCATTCTCGAGATCAGACGCAACATATTTCTGTGGCCGCTGGGTATACTTACCTCAGCAGTTTATATATATGTTTTTGGCAGAAACGGTTTTTATGCAGGTATGGTTCTGCAGGGGTACTATGTTGCAATCAGCATATACGGGTGGTACAAATGGCATGGGGCACGGGGCATGGAGCAAGGGGCACGGAGCACGGAGCACGGAGCAGGGAGGAGGGAGCATGGGGAAAGAATTCCGGCAGATAAGAACGGCTCTGATATTAAAAGGATTGATATAAAGACTGCCATACTCAGTGTGATGACTGCACTGGCACTGTGGGCTTTACTGTGGTTTTCGCTGGACCGGTGGACTGACTCTCCGGTGCCACTGTGGGACGGACTGATCACTTCCCTCTCGGTAGTGGCCACATGGATGCTGACAAAAAAGATAATAGAACAATGGTACGTGTGGATCCTGGCCAACTCCATAGCCTTTATCGTCTATCTTGCAATGGCTATGTACCCGACTGCAGTGTTGTTTGGAGTTTATACTGTCATGGCAGTGATCGGGCTGAGGGCATGGGGCAAGGAGCAGGGGGGCATGGAGCAAGGGGCGAATAGAACAAACGAACATTTGAACAAACGAATGTTGAAGTAAGAAATCGGGTATTAACTGACTATTGCCTGCCAGAAAGCAAGACAATAAAAACTTTTCAACCTTTCAACCCCTCAACTCATCAACAAGTAAAGACTTTTAGACATTAGACCAAGAATATGAAAACAGTAATCCTGGCAAACGGACAGTACCCGACACACGCAGTGCCGGTCAGATACCTTGAAGCGGCAGAACTTATCGTCTGTTGCGACGGAGCAGCGGAGAAGCTTGTATCTCACGGCATGGAACCGGGTGTCATAACCGGGGATCTTGACTTCGTCTCCCCGGAGCTGAAAAGAAAATACAAAAGCATCCTCGTTCGCGATGCTGATCAGGAGACCAATGACCTGACCAAGGCTGTTAAGTGGTGCGTCTCGCAGGGGATTAAGGAAATTGTCATTCTTGGCGCTACAGGTCTACGTGAAGACCATACACTTGGAAATATTTCCCTTCTGGCCGACTACAATCGTGACATAAAAGCCATAATGCTCACTGACACCGGGTCTTTCCGGGTTTTTGACCGCACGGTCACAATTGATTCATTTCCGGGACAACAGGTGTCGCTCTTCAGCATTGATCCTGACCTGGCAGTCACATCAGACGGTCTCCGCTATCCGTTGCAGGATCTTAAGCTGGCCAGCTGGTGGCGCGGTACACTAAATGAGGCAGCGGGCGATTGCTTTACTCTTGTTTTCGAAGGAGGCAACCTTATAGTATTTATGGAATATCCTGAACAATAGTAGGTAATAAAAGAGTCATGAATTTAAAACAGTGTTACTCTGTATAAACTCAGGATAACTCTGTGGTTAAATTTTTTTTACCACAGGGTGACACAGAAAAATACCAGAGTTGCACTGTTGGGATAAACCAAAATTAAATATTGACTAACTTCGAATGTTCGATTGTTCTATTATTCGTTTGTTTTGAAAAACATCCCAGACTATGAAAAAATCACTCCTCACAACTATCTTGGTATTATTAGTATTGCTGATAACCTATTCTTGCAAAAATCAGACTACTAAAGAAGAAGCCCCTTTAGCGTCTTTTGCGTATTCCGAGTTCACAATCGACCAGCTGCAACAGGGTTATAGCAACGGGGACTTTACGGTCACTGAGGTTGTGCAGGCTTATCTGGACCGCATAGGAGCTATTGATGACAGCGGACCAATGCTAAATGCCATTATACAGGTCAATCCTGATGCCCTGACGATTGCCGCTGAGCTTGACAGGGAGATGAAGGAAGGAAAGTCACGCGGCCCGATGCACGGTGTGCCTGTCCTGCTGAAAGACAATATCGACACGCATGACGGCATGGAAACAACAGCGGGGTCACGGGCCCTGCGCGGATCGCACCCTCCGAAAGACAGCTTTATGGCACAGAAGCTGCGAGATGCCGGCGCTGTCATTATTGGCAAAGCCAACCTCAGCGAGTGGGCCAACTTCCGCGGTAACCTGTCGTCAAGCGGCTGGAGCGGTGCAGGCGGGCAGACGAAGAACCCCTATATACTTGACCGTAATCCGTGCGGATCGAGCTCAGGCTCTGCCGTAGCCGTATCGGCCAACCTGTGCATGACAGCAGTAGGCACCGAGACTAATGGCTCCATAGTGTGCCCCGCAACTGCCAACGGCATTGTCGGGATAAAACCCACCGTAGGCCTCCTCAGCCGAAGCGGCATAGTCCCCATTTCATTCACTCAGGATACCCCCGGACCCATGGCACGCACCGTGCGTGACGCAGCCATAATGCTCGGCACGATGACAGGTATCGATCCTGCCGACAGCAAAACGGCAGACTCAGAGGGGAAACTTCTAAATGACTATACACCTTTTCTTAAGGAAGACGGGCTGATGGGGAAAAGGATTGGATGGTACACCTCAGGCAGAGGACTGAATTACAAGGTCGACACCCTGATGCAAAATGCTGCTGAATATATAAGGAGCCGGGGAGCCGAAGTTATTGAAATAGAAGATATTTACAGCAGGGAGGTGGAGTCACTATCCTTCCAGGTACTCCTCTGGGAATTCAAAGACGGACTTAACAATTACTTTGCATCATTAGGTGATGCCGCTCCGGTAAAAACTGTCGAGGAGCTGATAGAATTTAATAAGGGAGACGAAATAGAGCTCAGGTATTACGACCAGCAACTTCTTCTTGAAGCGCAGCAGAAAGGCAGTGTTGAATCCAAAGAATTCCTTGATATCCTCTCAAAGATGAACCGCCTGGTGCGCGACGAGGGTATAGACAAGGTTATGGCTGAGAACAGACTTGACGCATTCATGGCTCCCACAGGATCACCGGCATGGAAGACAGACCTCATTAACGGTGATGCATTCGTTCTCAGCAGCTCATCCCCGGCTGCCATTGCAGGCTACCCTAACATTACCGTTCCGATGGGACTGGTGGAAGGGTTGCCGGTGGGGATCTCCTTCTTCGGGAGGGCATGGAGCGAACCGTTGTTGCTGGAGATAGCCTATGCCTATGAAGCAGGCACTAAGTACCGCACCGTACCGCAGTTCATGAAGGAGTAACTGCCGGAGGTGTTTCGGTGACTCCGGTAAGATAACTGTGAACCTCTAACTGGGAACGTATCGGATTCTTTGACGATTTTACAAGTTTGTTAGATTGCGTCTCGTCGAAGATCCTCGCCTTGACGTTGTCATTCCACTGAATCTCAAACACATCCGTGATCTCCTTCTTAATGCCCGGGTCAAAGACAGGGCATGTCACCTCTATCCTGCGGTCAAGGTTTCTCGGCATGATATCGGCTGAAGTGATATATACCAGCTCATCGCCGCCGTTGCAGAAGATCATGAACCTTGAATGCTCCAGGAACCTGTCCACGATGCCGATGGCCCTGATATTTGCACTTAAATCTTTCATTTCCGGGATAAGCGACAGCATCCCCCTTACAATAAGCCTGATCTTAACACCTGCCTTGCCCGCTTTATAGAGCCTCCCGATTATCTCCTCATCAGTGAGATTGTTTATCTTGATTGAGATATACGCCTCTTTCCCTGACTTTGCTTTCTTCGTCTCATTTTCAATGAGCATCAGAAGTCGGTTACGAAGGCCGAACGGCGAAACCAGCAGGTGATAGAACTTGTCTTTACGGTAATTGGCGATAAAGAAATTAAATGTCTTCAGAACCTCGTTGGTGATTTTTTTATCGGAAGTAAGGAGCATATGGTCTGTATATACCCTGGCGGTGTCCTCGTTGAAGTTGCCGGTACCCACTGCCGCAAATCTCTGTATGACATCGTTCTTGACACGTGTTATAAGACACAGCTTTGAATGTACCTTCAGTCCCGGCACACCGTAGATCACCTTCACCCCTTCATCCAGTAGTTTATTGCCCCACAGGATATTTGCCTCTTCATCAAAGCGTGCCTGCAACTCAACAACCGTGGTGACATCCTTGCCGTTGCGGGCAGCATTCATCAGGGCGTTGATCACGCTGGAGTTTCTTGCCAGCCTGTAAAGAGTGATATGTATCGATGTTACATTGGGATCGATGGAGGCTTCCCTCAGCAGGTCTATGAAATGATCAAACGGGTTATAAGGGAAATAGAATAGGATGTCCTTCTTCTTGATAACAGAAAGGATACTCCTGCCATGCTGTATATCACGATGGAATATAGGAGGCAGCTTTTTGTAATACAGATCTTCATCGAGATGGATGAAGTGCATGAAGTCCTTGAAATTGTGATACCTCTCCCCGGGTATCATAACATCGGCAGGACCGAGGTTAAGTTTTTTGGTTAGTATCTTCAGGAAGCCATCCGGAATATTTCTGTCATACACGAACCTTACAGGTGTTCCCTTCTTGCGTTGCTGCAGGCTTTTTGAGAGCTTGTCTATATAGCTTTCTGAGATATCATCGGCGATATCGAGCTCGGCGTCTTTTGTCAGCTTGATAGTGTAGGCCTGCAGGTCATCGAACGGGAAGATGAAGAAGAGCTCCTTCATTCCTAACCTTATGACATCATCAAGGAAGATTATGTATTTTCCGCTGTCTGACTGAGGAAGCATGATAAACCTTGGAAGGATACCCGTAGGTATCTCAAGGAGTGAATACCATTTTTTATCCGTTACTGAGTTCTTGAGGAGAATGGCAAAATAAATAGCATCATCAGTGAGGTTTGGAAGCTTGGCATCCTTGATCAGCATTAGTGGCATAAGCCTGTGCCTGACCTCTTTGTGAAAGTAATTGCGTACAAATTCAGCCTGCCCCGGATCAAGCTGCTGCTCATTGATGAAGTGGATATTTAGTTTTTTCAGTTCTTTGAGCAGGTCCAGGTAAATCTTTTCAAACCTTACATTCTGGGCAAGCACAATCTTCTGTACACTCTTGAGTGTCTCTTTGGGATTGTAGCCCAGCATAATCGTTGACTTATTGGTGAACAATGATAATCTCTTGAGGGTTGCTACCCTTACTCTGAAATATTCATCAAGATTATTGGAATATATACCAAGGAAATTAAATCTCTCCATCAGCGGCACTTCCTTGTTTTCGGCTTCCTGCAGAACCCTCTCGTTAAAAGAGAGCCAGCTTATCTCTTTTGGGATATATGCCTTGCTCATAAATGGGTTTTTGGTGTAAAAAGGTATTCAGTCTTACCGCTCGCCTTCCTGATCGAGGACCATCTCTCCGCATCAAATGTAAGGCACAGTACCCCTGATTTAGGCAATACTTCAGTCTCATCTGTTGCGAAGAAGGCAGCCATTTCCGATATCAGGAAATTATGTCCGAAGAGAGTGATGATATCAGTATCCTCACTTCGTGAGCTGAAAAAAGAAATATATGCACCTGGCTCCAGGTTGAAGTAAAGATCAGAAGAAATCTGCATTGCATCAGGGCTTAATCCGAATTCCTTTCCGAATATCAGGGCGGTCTCTATCGCCCTGAATGCAGGGCTGGTAATTATCAGTCCGAGGTCTTTTTCATGTGATCTGAGAAGTTGAGCCATGAGCCTCGACTGACTTTTACCTCTGATGGTAAGTGATCTTTCAAAATCAGATATATCAGCTACCTGGTCTTCTGCTTTTCCATGCCTTATAAATATCAGCTTCTTCATCTTTGCCTGTTTGGTCCGGATTGGTTTCATCATCGGTTATTCAGTGTTTCATTCTCCGAAGCATGTTCCCATTTCTCTTGCCTGTTTGACCATAGGGTCATCATGTTCAACAAGCTTGGTTTTGCCGGCTACTTCAGACAGTTTTACGGAAGAGATCTCACCTTTCCTGTGGGCAACCATCTTACCGAAATCATTCTCCGCAATCAGGTTGACTGCTGCAGCGCCAAATCTTGATGCCAGCACCCTGTCCATGGGTGACGGCGATCCGCCTCTCTGAATATAGCCCAGCACAGTCTCTCTTGTCTCGAGACCGGTGACTTCTTCTATCTTCCTTGCCAGGTATCGTCCCGCCGAACATTCACCCTCAGGAAATTCAATCCCTTCAGCCACAACAACGATAGAATAAGGTTTGTTGTTATCTGCCCGTTTTTTGAGGTAATTCATTATGACATCCTCATCATGAGGTATTTCAGGGATCAGGATGACGTCACCGCCTCCTGCCATACCTGAATATAGGGCAAGCCATCCGGCATTATGACCCATAATTTCAATCACCATTATTCTCTTGTGCGAGTTAGCTGTGGAATGCAGCCTGTCGATAGCCTCAGTGGCAATGTTGACTGCCGAATCAAACCCGAATGTCATATCAGTTCCCCAGACATCATTGTCAATGGTCTTGGGTATGCCGACTACGTTCAGACCTTCCTCCGAGAGCATGTAAGCGGTCTTCATTGTTCCGTTGCCGCCGATGCATACCAGGCAGTCGAGATCAAGCTGCTCATAATGCTCTTTTATAAGCATGGGCTTTGCATTCTCGTTCTTCTTCTTCCTGTCACTCTTGAAAGGTTTCTCGCGCGAAGTGCCAAGGATCGTTCCGCCAAGCGTCAGGATACCAGACAGATGACTCTCAGTAAGCTCGAAAGTCTCTTTGCTTATCAGGCCGGAAAAGCCATCACTGATACCAATAACTTTCATGCCGTATTTGACAATGGCAGTCTTGCCTACGCCCCTTATTGCTGCATTAATCCCAGGGCAGTCGCCGCCGGCAGTTAAAATGCCAATTGTCTTGGGTCCTTTGTTCTTGCTCATGTTACTGTGAAATAATTGGCGCTGATAAATTATCATCAAAGGTATTAAAAATCGCCGTAAAACAGCAAACCATTGTTGCCGAATTACTTACGGCAGATTTTAAACCCGGGCCTAAGATCCTGATAGGTGAATTGCCACAATTGTGTAACTTTATCAACCGCTTATATTCCTTTTTAATGACGGAAAAAGACACAAAACAGCTGAGGGAGATCAAGCCTGCCCTGACAGGTTACATCAGAGACTCGCTTGTGCTGCTCGGTCAGCTGCCTGTCCCTGATGATGACGCCATCCATGATATCAGGGTGATGATGAAGAGACAGCGTGCTACCATAAAGCTAGTAAAACCTCTGCTGGAAGATGAAGCATACCAGAGAGAGTATCTTGCCGGAAGAGAGGTTGGCCGTATCCTTTGTTCATGGCGTGAAATGTCAGTGCTGTACAAAACGACAAAGGCGCTTAAAAAGGAAAATCCGAAACTCTTTCTTAAACTGTGGGATAATGAAAAGGTCCAGAGTCTGCTCCGCAAGCCTTACTCTACCTGGGCGAATGCCGGTGAACAGAGTAAAATGGTTAAAGATATAAGGGCACGGCTTACTAAAGCTGAGTACAGGGTGCGGTTTCTGAACCTGAAAGAACCTGATATATTCCTGCTTCTTGAAGAGCTTGGGCTGAACTACCTCGTTGCTGCAAAGGCTTATCTTGACTGCAGGAATGATCCCCGGCAAAAACTATTGCATGAGTTCCGCAAGAAATCAAAGACCCTGATGTACCAGCTCTGCTACTTTCGTCCCTTAAACCAGTCTGCGATAAAATCTCTTGAAAAAAAGCTCGACTACCTGACTCAAAATCTAGGAAAGTACAATGATCTGGCACAAATCAGGGACATGATCGGTTACAGATACGGGAATCCCGGTAACAGTGTTGTAATGGATGAGCTGGCTGTGGTTATAAGGGATAAGCAGGACAAATATCTTTCAAAAGTATGGCCTGCGGCATACCGGATCTTTGCTCCCGGTAAAAATCCCGGAGATATTCTGGGTTTTATCGTTCAGAAGAATTTAACCTGATACTCCATTGCCGAGGGTCTGTACCAGTGTCATCAGCTGCATCCTGTTCCTGACGTTGGTTTTTGAATAGATACGTGATGTGTGATCCTTTACAGTCTGGAGGCTGATGAACAGCTTGTCGGCTATCTCCTGATTACTCAGTCCGTTGCATATCTCCCTGATGATGTCTGCCTCTCTTGGTGAGATCTCATGCCTTCTGATGAAGTCCTCAATGCCTTTCGGCTGTTGAAGCGGATCAGGAGGTAAGCAGGATTTGAGGTCCGCCTCGTAGGTGAGGTAGAGTGGCAGCAGCGTTATCGAGGCAAACAGGAGGAAAGCGAAGATAAGAGCCATCCATACAGAATAGGGCATAAGAAGGAGAACGGCGGCCTGAGAGAGTGCTCCTGCCGCTATCAGTGCTGCAAGGTATGTCCGGTC
This sequence comes from uncultured Bacteroidales bacterium, assembly GCA_963719235.1. GTDB lineage: Bacteria > Bacteroidota > Bacteroidia > Bacteroidales > VadinHA17 > SR-FBR-E99. Next base: position 236,298 of record CAVRBS010000014.1, on the reverse strand, counting down.
CCGCTTCCCGGGAGAATCCGTCTTGCCCCTTATGAGGATGAGGGCGGATGCAACTGAAAAAACAACCACGCCGGCTGCATAATAGTATTTGAAAAGAGGAAGAGCTTCGCTGAAATCCATCTCCCTGATGACAAAACCCAATGTGACGATAATTCCGAAATTGACCAGCAAGAATAGTAGTGTGAAGTAATTCCTGAATTGAAATCCTGCTGCCTCAGCTCCAAACTTAAGGAGCATCATCCAGCCGAACACAAGAAACGGCATTCCCAGCAACAGCGAGATGACCGACACTGTTGAGAAGGTCTCCGGAGCAATCCTGCTGCCGGCAAAGAAGACAATGATGAACTGTCCCCATATCCCGTAAAAGCCGAAAGCAGAGATGAAAATATTGTGATAAAAGAGTGGCCTGATAAAAGGAACAGGGTGTTCTTCAAGCAGCCGTGACAGAAGAAGAATGCTCCCGGCAGCCATGGCCGCAGAGAAAATAAAAATGATCAGGCTTATAATTTCCATTTCCTGATTTACGTAATGAGTTGACAAACAATCACTACCAAAGTAGTGCAGGGCATACTAAAGTATGATTTTCTAAAATCACTACTAAGGTATGAAATCCGTCTCAGGATACCGGTATAAATTTGCTTCAACAAACAAAATTATTCTAAACAGTAAAAAGCAAATTAAAATGGAAACGAAAAGAATTTACCAGTATGTCCCATCCTTCAGCGGCTCCTATGGCACCGGATGGAAAGTCATGACAGACAATTTTCTGCGACTGTTACTCGTAGTGATCGTTATGGCGATAATAACCTCGCCAATGTCTGGTTTCAATGCAAAATATGATTTTAATGCCAGTGACTTCAGGAACATGCCGTTCGACATGGATGATTTCTTCAAGTTCGGCGCTTTTGGCATTGCGGCAGCCTTCTTGGGGTTGCTGGCCTTGCTCTATACCTTCCTGCTGAGGCCTGTCTTCAAGTACGGTGCGAAGATGATGTTTCTGCAGGCTGTGCGCCAGATCACTCCCGAATTTGACATGCTTATCCAGGGTTTTCGCAAGAACTATCTTAATATTGTTCTTGCCAACCTTCTGGTAGTTGCCCTGGTAGGCATAGGCTTCGTTTGTCTCTTCATTCCGGGAATAATCATCGGATGCCGGCTGGCGTTCACGGGTTACCTGGTAATGGACAGGGGTCTTGATCCGATCAGAGCAGCTGAAGAGAGCTGGAGGATGACCCGCGGACACGGCTGGACAATCTTCCTGATGGGTTTAATAGGATTCTTTATCGGTATCGCAGGCTTCATCTGCTTCTTCATCGGGGTACTTGTATCAAGCATGTGGATCAGGAGTGCTTATGCTACCCTGTACCAGTCGGTGCTGATTGAAAAAGGAATGTATCAGGTTGAGGAAGCTCCGGTTACGGAAGCACCTGTTTCGTAAATATAATTCTTCACTCACTCATATTCTTGAACAAAGGCACGGGGCATCATGCCCCGTGCTCTTTTTATTTCTTCTTCTCCATGTCACATGCTCTATGCCCCATGCTCCATGCCCTCCCGCTTTGCGACTGCCTCTCCGCCATCCGGCGTTCGCCAGCATGCCTCTCGCTGCGGGACTGCCTCACTTCGTTCGCCAGAATGCTCCATGGTTAAGACGCTACTGCCTACTGCCTACTGCCCAATGCCTAAATCTTTGTCAGTTTGGCAAACCGCAGTAACAGCTTCTTCGTTCCGGCGGTATCAAATTCTATTACGGCAGTAGTATGGGGAAACACTCCCTCAACCGACATGACCTCACCCTCGCCGAACCGTTCATGCGTGACACGCTCCCCCGGTGACAACTCTGTCATGACAGGGGAAACTGCAGGCCCGGCAGGATTTCCGGCATTCCTGACCTGCGTTAGTTTCTTTTCTGCTGAGGTGGAAGTAAATGTCTCCTTTTTCTCTCCGATGGTATGACCGTCATACCGTGCAGCATTTCTGAATGGCCTGCCACCGCTATGCGGATAATAAAGATAGTCATTCTCAATCTCCCCTATGAAACGACTGGGAGAGCTGCTCTCAAGTGATCCCCATTTGTACCTGTTGAGGGCATAGCTCAGGGTGACACGCCTGCACGCCCTTGTAAGCGCAACATAAAAAAGCCGGCGTTCCTCCTCCAGCTCACGCGGGTTATAAAGATTCATATTTGAAGGAAACAGATTTTCCTCCAGACCTACAATATATACATATTTGAACTCGAGGCCCTTGGCGGAATGGATCGTCATCATCGCCACCTTGTCCCTGTCTTCCGGCTTCTCCATATCCTGATCAGTCAGCAGTGACACTGTCTGAAGCCAGGTGGCGATGTCGGCCGGTTCGCCATTGTTTACGGCCGCGTCAGTGAACTCCCTGATACCGTTGAGGAGCTCCTGTATGTTCTCGAGCCTGTCTATCTCTTCGGGCACCTGCCCCTGCCTCAGCTCGGTGATAATACCGCTGGCAGCAGCTATTCTGTCAGTCACTTCGTATGCCGTGGCGGTCTCTGCCGTGGCCATGACAGGAAGCATAAGGGAGGTGAAGACGGCAAGCTTCGACCGGAGGGCAGGAGTGAGCCAGGTTGTACTCAGCTCTGTTGATGAAATAATTGACCATATACTTACATCCAGGCTTCTGGCAAGCTCAGCCAGCCTCTGAATGGTTGTATCGCCAATTCCCCTGCGGGGATAGTTAATTATACGCTTAAGAGCTTCCTCATCATCAGGATTAACCACCAGCCTGAGGTATGCTATCAGGTCACGTATCTCCTTGCGTTCATAAAAAGATTGCCCTCCGAATACCTTGTAGGGTATGTTCCGTTTGCGCAGCATCTCCTCGAAGATACGAGACTGGGCATTGGTGCGGTATAAGATTGCAAAATCCTTCCATTCGAGACGTTCACGCATCCGTGTGTCAAGAATGTCAGACGCTGTTACGATTCCCTCCTCACTGTCAATGGTTGTCTGTACCACCCTGATTTTTTCACCCTCTTCGTTCTTTGAGTAGACGGTCTTCTTTATCTGGCCGATATTCTTTTCAATGACGCTGTTGGCCGCATTGACAATGTTACGTGTGGAGCGGTAGTTCTGTTCAAGCTTGAAGAGATGATAGTCGGGGTAATCATTTTTGAAGTTGAGAATGTTCTCTATCCGTGCACCGCGAAATGAATAGATGCTCTGAGCGTCATCACCCACCACACACAGGTTGCGGTGAAGCTCCGAGAGCTTATGAACGATCACGTACTGGGCATAGTTGGTATCCTGGTATTCGTCGACAAGAACGTAATCGAACCGATTACGGTATTGTTCAAGCACTGCGGGAAAGTCACGGAAGAGAATATTGATGTTCATCAGCAGATCATCAAAATCCATTGCGTTGGCTTTGAAGCATCTTGCGGCATAATTCCTGTAAATTGTCCCAAGCTCGGGCACCCTTGATGCCTTATCGGACTTCGGTGAATTGTCCGGTCTCACCGTATTGTTGTGCCGTTATCAGATTGTTTTTTGCATGCGAGATCCTGGCAGCGATCGCTGCAGGCTTGTAGACGGTATCATCAAGGTTCATCTCTTTGATGATACTGCGGATCAGGCTGCGGGAATTATCCTGATCATAGATGGTGAAATTGCTTTTATAGCCGAGGTAGTGGCCGTCATATCTCAGGAAACGTGCGAAGATGGAATGGAATGTACCCATCCACAGGCTGCGGGCTGTTTCCGGGCCCACAATCCTGTTTATCCGCTCTTTCATTTCTCCGGCCGCCTTGTTGGTGAACGTCAGTGCGAGGATGCGGTGCGCAGGGGCTCCCTTGCTGAGGAGATGCGCCACGCGGTAGGTCAGCACCCGTGTCTTGCCCGATCCGGCACCGGCAATGACCATCGCCGGCCCTTCAGTATTAATAACAGCATCCTGCTGTGCCTCATTAAGCTCTTTCAGATAGTCGCGAAACATGTAAGAGAAAGCAGATTTTCCTGTCTCAAAGAACGGCATTTTTTTATTAGGTTTGCATATCATTTCCGGTAGTTAATCCGTTTAGTAAGCGTGTCAAGATACCTGGCCATCATAATCGTGTTTTTACCGCTTGCTCTGCAGGCGCAGATTACTGCCCCTGAAAGCCGCACCATGCGCATGACAGATTACCCTGTGACATCACGGCACGATCCTGTCTTTATTTTCTGCGTAGCCGATGCAGGTGAAAAAGGTGCACTCACAGCCACCAGTCCGGGTGGAACGGCACCATTCACGTTTGTATGGACGATGTACGACCAGACCGGAGGAACCTACTCGATACCTGTGAAGACGGAGACGGGGGTGACTTCAACAGCCGGCGCACTATCCGAGGGAGGATACAGGGTCAGTATATCAGACGGAGGAGGTTACAGTACCGAACTGTATGCCTGGGTAAACATAGACAAGCCAGTGGCAAATGCCGCCCTGCTGAACTTCACCTGTGACTACGTCGCTCTTGACGGCACTGCGGCACCTGATCATTTTAACTATTATGACCCGTCAACGGGCGCTTCAAAAAGGCTGCCCAACGGAGTTGTTTTCCTGTGGTCTTCCACGCCTCAATCGTTAATTCCGTTTCCTGATGTCAGGATTGATCCCATGATATCTTCACCGCCCCTTGTAGATGTTCAGTATATGCTACAGGTGACTGACAGCTTCGGATGCTCCAGCGCGTCATCATTTCCCTACACTTCCATACATGTGAAGGCCGAATTCACGGCTGAACCTACTGATGGTGAAGCACCCCTTGAAGTAACATTCACTGACAAATCGGTAAGAGGGTTTCATTATACATGGAAATTCGGGGATGATTCGATATCAGTCCTTCCTGATCCCGGAACACATACTTATTATATCCCCGGTACTTATTACGCCGTACTTACAATTGAGAGCGAACTCACCTGCAGTGATGTAGACAGTGTAGCTATAAAAGTTGATCCTTCATTGATGCAGATGCCAAACGTTTTCACACCCAATGATGACGGTATCAACGACTTCTTCATCCCTGACAAGAAATCTCTGAAGTTTCTCAACCTCCAGGTCTTCGCCAAGAGCGGGCACAGGGTATATTATTACGAGGGTGACGGTGAAGATCTCCAGAGCTGGCAGGGATGGGACGGCAAGATCAACTCCTCTGAGCGGCATGCCGAACCCGGAGCCTACTACTACGTGATCAGGGCGGTGGGTTATGACGACAAGGAATACGAAGGCCGGGAGTACAGAGGAGCACTATATCTCTACCGCTGAACAGATATTGGGTTTCAGTTTTCGGGTCTGAAATCTCTGATCTGTTGTCGGTTATCCGTTTTCTGTTATCGGTTCTGACTTCAAAAATCGTTTGTTCAAATGTTCGTTTGTTCTCCTTGCCTATTGCCTACTGCCTAATGCTACGTAGTCTCCTCCTCCCCTTCAGACTGGCTGCTCACTAAAATGAGGGTGTCTTAAAAGTTACCTCCTCCCCCTGACGCTTACGGTCAGGGTACTCCTCCTTATTAAGGAGGAGAAAGTTAAAATATTAAAAATCAGACCTTTCCCCTCCTTCTTTTAAGGAGGGGTGTCCGCCAGCTGGCGGACGGGGTGGTAAATATACTTTTGATACAACCTCATTTCTTAACGTTCGCCCCTCTATTGCCTGCTGCCTGCTATTGACCGGCAGATTTCCGCTGCTCAGTCAAAATTATGAATAATTAACGAAATAAAACTTGCGAAACTAAAATAGTTTTCTGATTTTTGTCCCCGTCTATAAAACAATCATGAGTCAGTCAGAAGAATATGATGCCAGAATTATTGACGGTGCGGCAGAGTTATTTCGTACGTACGGCATTAAGGCTGTTACCATGGATATGATAGCTGAGCATCTGGGTATTTCCAAGCGTACGATATATGAACGTTTCGGGGATAAGGACGAGATGCTTTTTGCAGTTATGAATTCAATGATAACAAGACAAAAGGAAAGGATCGACAGCATAATTGAATCATCTCCTGATATAATTTCTGCAATTTTCACTCTGCTCAATCTGGGAAGGGACCATGCTGCCTCAATGAACCCGGTGATTGGCTCAGACCTGAGGAAATATCACAGCAAAGTTCTTGTACGCATAAAAGAAAAGTGTGATAATCCTGATTATGAGGGAGCCCTTAAGATCATATTAAAAGGCAAGGAACAGGGGCTTTTCAGAAAAGACATCGATGACGGGATTGTAAGCAGGTTTTTTACCGAACTGAAAACTGTGATCGGAGACAATAAAGTTTTCCCGACTGATGAGTTTCTTCACCGGGACCTGATAAAAAATGTGATAATCAACTATCTGAGGGGCATCGCCACCGGTGAGGGAATTAGGCTTATAGACAAAGTGGAGTCCGGATTAGAAAATTAAAATAAACAGTAAAAAGAGACTATATGAAAAGAAGATTTATTGCTTTTGTCATTTCGTTCTTTTTTGCAGCCATACCGGGTCTTTTTGCCCAGGAAAAACCTGCGGCCCTATCCCTGTCTGTTGATCAGGCTGTGGCATATGCTCTTGATAAAAACAAGAGCGTAGCATCCGCAAGATATGATCTGCTTGCGTCTGAAAAGGCAAAGTGGGAGGCAATTGCAGCCGGTTTGCCAACCATTGACGGAAGCGCCTCATTAAATAATAATCTTGCCGTTATGACCAGGATCGTTAGCATTGGCGGGGTGCAAACGCCGCTTCAGTTCGGCACCACATATGATGACGCGATAGGCGCATCAGCTTCCACACTGGTTTTCAGTGCCCCGTGGCTTGTCGGGATACAGACTTCCAAACTGGCATACACCCTTGCCAGCCAGGGATTGACCCTGACTAAAATTGAAACAGAAGAAAGTGTTGTAAATGCTTATTGCCTGATTCTCACTTTAACGGAGACTATTAAGGTGATAGACCAGAACCTGGCGAACCTTAATGAAATACTTGCCTCCACAAATGCAATGTACAGTGTGGGTATGGCTGAAGCTACCGATGTAGACCAGATGCGATCAAATGTTTCAATGCTAATTAACACCAGATCTTCTGCGGAGCGTTCCGTCGAACTTAATTATAACATGCTCAGGTTCCTTCTCGGGGTGGAAAGGGGAACTGAAATCATTCTGACTGAATCTCTTGATAGTATTCTAGCCGGAGTCAATGTTGATGCGCTTATCACTGAGGAATTTAACATCGAAGAAAACATAAACTACCAGCTTATTGACAGCCAGCTTAAGATGTCAGAGCTGTCACTCAAAGGAGTCAAAGCTACTGTTCTTCCTACCCTTTCAGGTTCAATATACTATAACAGGACCGGAATGGGGGACGAGCTTAAAAGCATGCAGTACTACCCCTATTCAGCTGTTGGACTACAGCTTCAGGTTCCGATATTCGGATCAGGTTCCAGGTACACGAAGATAAAGAAAGCGCAGATAAATTATGAAAAAGCTCAGAACACAAAGTCAATGGTGTCTGACCAGCTCCTCCTGCAGGAAAAACAGCTGAGGTACAATCTTTTAAGTGCCAATGAACAGTATAAAAGCCAGAAGGAGAATGTGGAGATTGCAGCAAGGGTGTTAAATAGCATTCAGAATAAATACAACCAGGGAATGGCCTCGAGTTTTGACCTTACCCAGGCTAATGACAACTACCTGACATCTCAGAGCAATTACCTCAATGCCATAATAAATCTGCTTCAGACCAAGGTGTCGTTTGACAAGCTTATGAGTAAATTTTAAAAACTGAAAGAACAATAATTAAACCTCATACAATGAACCGCAACATTCTATCATTAATTCTCGCCGGCGGCATGCTCTTTACGGCCTGCGCCCCCAAGGAAAAACCTGCCGGAGGCACAGCGGCAGCATCTGTTTCTGACACTGCTGCAGCGATACCCGTCAGGATCTCGCCTGTCGCAAAGACCGGGATTGCCCGTACAATTGATTATACAGGTACCATTCAGGCTTATGAAGAGGTGAACATGGCTCCCTCGACACCGGGCCGCGTTGACAATATCTATGTCGAAGTGGGTGACAGGGTTCAGAAGGGACAAAAGCTTTTCCTGATGGATCGTTCACAGTACTATGCCAGCAAAATTCAGCTGGCCAATCTCGAAAAGGACCTTGCCCGGATGGATACGCTGATGAAGGTAGGAAGCATAAAGGCGCAGACTTACGATCAGACAAAGGCACAGTATGAGGTAACCAAAACCAATGTGGACTTCATGGAGGCAAACACCCTGCTTGAGGCTCCGTTTTCCGGGATCATAACAGGCAAGTACCTTGAAGACGGTGAGCTCTACTCGGGTGCTCCGGGGATGTCAGGCAAGGCTGCCGTGGTCACCCTTATGCAGATCAACCCTGTCAAGGTAACCGTCAGTATTTCAGAACAGTATTTCCCCCTGATCAAGAACGGGATGAAAGCCCGTATCATAGCCGATGTCTATCCCGGGAAGGAGTTTGAGGGAGTTATCTTCAGGGTCCATCCGACCATTGACGCCATGTCACGCACTTTCAGTGCCGAGATCCGCATACCAAACAACAGTGAGGTTTTGCGCCCGGGAATGTTTGCCAGGGTCCTCATTGACATGGGGCAGATGGAGGCATTGGTTGTGCCTGCCAGCACTGTGATGTTGCAGGAGGGCACCAATGAAAGGTATGTCTTCATCGTTGAGAATGGGACCGCAACCAGGCGACTGGTTACACTGGGTCAGAGATTTGATGACAGATTCGAAATTACCGGTGACAGCCTGAAGGTGGGTGAAAGCCTTGTGGTCGACGGCCAGGCACGCCTCTCAAACGGCCAGGCAGTGAAGATTGTAAACTGATAATAAACAAGAGACAAAGATTACTATGAGTATTTATGCGAGTGCAGTAAAGAAGCCCGTAACCACTATTCTGATCTTCGTGATTACGATGGTCGTTGGGCTTTACTCCCTGACGCAGCTGCCAATCGACCTCTATCCTGAGATCGAGCTCCCGTTTCTCTCGGTCTATACGAGCTATTCCGGAGCCAGTGCGGCAGATATTGAAACAAACATCACCCGACCGCTGGAGGATGCTCTGAACTCAGTGTCAGGACTGAAAGAGATAACTTCCCGGTCTAGTGACAACGTCTCGGTGATCTTCATGGAGTTCGAGTACGAGACCAACCTCGATGAAGCGTCCAATGATGTGAGGAGCTCCCTCTCATTCATACAGAGCTTCCTTCCGGAAGATGCTGAAGATCCTACCATATTCAAGTTCAACTCGAGCATGATGCCGATCATTTTCTATGCCATCACTGCCAATGAGAGTTACATGGGACTTGAAAAGATTCTCGACGAGAAGATTGTCAACCCCCTTAACCGCATTGATGGTGTAGGTAATGTAGGCCTGGCAGGTGTGCCCGGGAGAGAGATCTACGTCGAAGTCGATCCCAGGCGCATGGAAGCTTACAACCTGACTATTGAGCAGATAGGAAATGTACTCAGGGCGGAGAACCTGAACATGCCGGCCGGTTACATGGAGATGGGCAGGACCGATTACCCGATTAGGATCCAGGGTGAGTTTGCCGAAAGTGGTATGATTGCTAACATCGTAGTAGGAAACTACAACGGCAACAATATCTTCCTCAGGGATGTCGCCACAGTCAATGACACCATCAGGGAGACCAAGCTCGTCTCAAAGATTGACGGTGAACGGGGCATGACACTGTTCGTGCAGAAGATGTCGGGGGCAAACTCCGTCCAGATCTGCGACGATGTCAACCGTGAGATTACCAGGCTCCAGAAGGATTTGCCTCCGGATATCCAAATAGAAAAAATCATGGACACTTCGGAGTTCATTAAGGGCTCAATCAATAACCTGACCGAGACACTGATGTACGCCGCCATCTTTGTTGTACTGGTTGTTCTCTTTTTCCTTGGAAGGTGGCGCGCCACACTCATCATAATCCTGACAATTCCGATCTCCCTGCTGGTAGCCTTTGTATATATATTCCTGACAGGAAGTTCAGTCAACATCATCTCGCTGTCATCGCTGTCCATCGCTATAGGAATGGTAGTCGACGATGCCATTGTGGTGCTCGAAAACATCACCAAGCATATTGAGCGGGGAAGCCGGCCGCGCGAGGCAGCCATATATGCAACAAACGAGGTGTGGCTGGCGGTGATTGTCACCACCCTTACGGTTGTAGCCGTCTTCCTGCCACTGACGTTTGTCAAGGGACTGACCGGCGTGCTCTTCGCACAGCTCGGGTGGATAGTATCGATAACCATTATCATGTCAACAGCGGCAGCCATCACCCTTACTCCAACACTAAGCGCAATACTGCTCAGAGTCAGGCCTGTAAAGAAAGATGCACCTTTCTGGACATGGGATGGATCCATCCATAAGTTCCTGGAATGGATGGATAACTTTTATGTCAAAACACTGTCATGGGTGCTCCATCACAAGAAATTCGTGATAATCTTAGCTGTGCTGATTTTCGCTGTCTCCATGTCACTTTTCAAGTTCATAGGGACGGAATTCATGCCGGCAGCTGACGAGTCACAAGTCTCAGCCACAGTTGAACTTCAGACTGGAACAAGGGTCGATGTTACGGAGAAGGTTGCTGACAGGATCGATTCAATAGTGAAGGAACAGGTACCCGAAGTCACCCTTATCTCAATGTCAGCCGGCACTGATGACACAGGCGGCTTCAGAGCGCTATTCAGCGAGGGAGGCACACATGTGATAACGTACACCTTCATACTGCTTGACGTGAATGAGAGGTCGAGGTCATCCGAAGATATTGCGGAGGTGATACGTCAGATCATTTCCCCGATGCCTGAAGTGATAAACTTCTCAGTGCTTTCACAGTCCGGTGGCATGGGCGCCATGGGCGGTGGAAACACTATTGACATCGAGATCTACGGTTATGATCTTACCCAGACCAACCTGCTGGCCGAGCAGCTTGCCGGGAAGGTCAAGAAGATCCAGGGCGCCACAAACGTTGACATCAGTCGCGATAAGTCAAAGCCTGAGCTTCAGATCATCCTTGACAAGGACAAGCTCCTGGGGTACGGCCTGACGACAGCGCAGGTCTCTACAGCAATAAGAAACAGGGTGGACGGGCTTACTGCAACACGCCTCCGTCAGTTCGGAGATGAATATGATGTCATTGTCAGGTATAAGGAATCTGCCCGTAACTCAATTACCGAACTGCAGAACCTAGGCGTATCGCTGCCAAACGGACGGATAATCAGGCTGGGAGAGATCGCCACGGTCAAGGAGTACTGGTCGCCTCCGAATATTGAAAGGAAGCGTAAGGAACGCATAGTGACTGTTTCTGTGACACCGTACAAGAGGCCGCTTAACAAGATAGTTGCTGATATTCAAAAAGAGCTTGACAGCATAGAAATACCGTCTGGCATAATGGTGGAAATATCAGGAGCATTCCAGGATATGAGCGAATCATTCATGGATATCGGGCTTCTTATGGTCATCTCCCTGATACTTGTGTATCTGGTTATGGCATCACAGTTTGAATCTCTCAAGATGCCCGTCATTATTATGCTCTCAATCCCGTTCGCATTCTCAGGGGTGGCAATAGCACTCTTCCTTACCGGAACCAGCCTCAGCCTTATTGCCGCAATCGGGGCAATCATGCTGATAGGTATCGTAGTCAAAAACGCTATTGTGCTGGTCGACTTCATAAACCTTACCCGTGACAGGGGTGTGGAACTCTATCAGTCAGTGCTGGTCTCTGGCCGTTCAAGGTTAAGGCCTGTGCTTATGACCTCCCTGACAACCATCCTCGCAATGCTCCCCCTGGCAATAAACCCGGGTGAGGGTTCAGAGCTGTGGCAGCCGATGGGTATAGCAGTGATCGGAGGACTTATCTTCTCAACCATTGTGACAATGGTGCTCGTGCCGGTGGGCTATGTACTAATCGCACGCCACGGTGAACGCGACAAGAAGCACAAGGTGGCTTTCCGGGATATGAAATTTCTGGATGACATACAGGAAAAATCAGTAAAAGAATGAATATGAAAGCAGTAATGATAATATACAACCTGGCCCTGACAGAGAAGGTCGAATACACGCTCGAACATTTCGGTATCAGGGGATATACGCAGTGGGATAACGTGGAAGGGACAGGCTCAGTGACCGGTGTTCCTCACCTTGGCACACACACCTGGCCTGAGATAAACGGTGTGACGCTGACCTTTGTCGATGCCGATAAGGTACCGCTGCTCCTGGAGGCCGTGAAGCATATCGATGCAATAAACAAGGAAGTTGGTATCAGGGCATTCGTCTGGGAGGTGGAACAGGCGGTCTGACCTGTTTCTGATATGAAGTAATTATTCCATGCAGAGACGCCCAATCCGGGCGTCTCTACTGTTTTTTATCATTATATGAATTCATCAAAAATGATATATTTGGATGTTATAAATATATTCGTGGCATGAAGAAGCAAAACTGGTACAAGCTCATTTATCAATTCGCCATTATAGGCATCCTGGTATTCATGGGTTTCCGCATCCTGATCGACAAAGCATATGCCCCTGACTTCGAAGCTTACTGTCCGTTTGGCGGTCTCCAGGCCCTGGGCAGCTTCTTCACAATGGACTCCCTTTCATGCGCCATGACAAGCACTCAGATCATGATGGGAGTGGTGCTGTTCATCGGTATAGTCCTTTTCTCACGGCTTTTCTGCGGTTACATTTGCCCGCTTGGGACAATAAGTGAATGGCTTGGTAAACTGGGAGACAGGCTGAAGGTGAGGATCACCCCGAAAGGATTTGTCGATTATGCGCTTCGACTGCTCAAGTATGCGCTTCTCTTCATTACATTCTATTTCACTCTTAAATCCAGCGAACTCTTCTGCAAGAAGTTCGACCCCTATTATGCCGCCGTATCCGGATTTGACTCAGATGTGGTATTGTGGTGGGCGCTGATAGCCATAGGTACACTTGTGATAGGCTCAGTCTTCTTCAGGCTCTTCTGGTGCCGCTATCTCTGCCCCCTGGGAGCTCTCTCGGCGATATTCAAGTTCTCATGGTGGTTCCTTGGGACGATGGCCCTTTACGTGATACTCCTTCTTGCAGGGCTTGACATTCCCTATATCTGGCCTTTGATAATCATCACGGCCGGTGGCTATATCCTGGAGGTGGCACGGATGGATAGGGTGAGGCCCGATCCGGTGCATATCACACGCAACACAGATACATGTACTTCATGCGGCCTCTGTTCCTTAAACTGTCCACAGGGTATTGACGTCTCTTCAATGGAGAAGGTCACACATACTGACTGCAATCTGTGCGGCGACTGCCTCCATGCCTGTCCCGAAAAAGATACACTGCAGATCAATAAGCGGAACATGAAATGGCTCCCGGCAATTGTCCTGGGAGCACTGATAATACTTGGTATCACCGCAGGGACATTATTTGAATTGCCTACCATAAACCAGAAGTGGGGAACGCCTGATCAGGTTGAAAGTGCAGGTCTCTTTGAGATGAGCGGACTGAAGAATATCAAATGCTTTGGCAGCTCAACGGCATTTGCAAACCAGATGAGACAGGTTGAAGGTGTTTACGGTGTATCGACATACGTGGCCAGCCATACGGTTCACATCCTGTATGACACAACAATGTATGACGATGTTAAGCTGCAGGAACTTCTTTTCGTACCGGTTAAGAAGACTATCGAACCTGTGGCTGGTGAGGTAAATGAGGCAGCATTCTATACTATTGCAATTGATAAGTTCTTTGATCCCCTTGACGCAATTTATTTGCAGCACCTTCTTGACCAGAAGACAACCGCCATTGGTTACCAGAGTGATTTCGCATGCCCGGTTATAGTACGCATCTATTTCCCGGCAGGCAGTGAACCTGACAGGGAGACGCTTACACGCGTTATAGAATCCAGGAAACTCAGCTTTGTCTCGGCCGGCACTGAATTCAATGTCCAGCTGCCTTACCGGGTCGTCTCCTTTGATGAACCGGCTGTGAAGATTTCGAGGCAGGAGTATGTCCGGCAGATGTTCACACCCACCTCCTCCATGTTTAACGGCTTTGCCGGTTACACTCCCGACGTGTTGAGCGGTTATGTCCTTCCTGTGGGATCAAATGCCGAATATAAGGCCAGGTACAGCTACCTCATCAGCCATCTCTCGAATGACAAGGGGGTTGTAGGTTTTGAAACATCGCTGGGCCAGGATGACGAGGAGGTCGCAACGGTATGGTACGTCGATTCACTGACCACGCCGGAGAATATTTTCGGTTACCTTAATGCCGACACTCTGCTGTTCCATTATTCCGACGGCCGCACCGGTAAGATGGCAAATCCCTTCCGCTTCCCGGAGCCGGGTAAAATAACCAGGACCGAATCCCAATAAAACGGATCCGGAATCGTACCGTATAATACCGTAAAGACAGGTCTGAGACCTGTCTTTACGTGCAAAATATGACGGGTTGTAGACCGCGTCCTATTCCTCTTCTTCTTCTCCGGCGTATGCCTTGATGACGGCATCCTGAACATCACCCGGTACCTGGGTGTACTCGGCAAACTTCATCGAAAACATTGCACGGCCACCAGTTAGGGAACTTAACGCGGTGGAATACCTGTTCATCTCGGCAAGGGGAACCTTGGCCTTGATGATCTCAAAGCCTTTTTCACTTGCCATGCCGAGCACCAGACCGCGACGGCCCTGGAGGTCGCTGATGACATCACCCATGCGGTCACCGGGAACCATGATCTCAACATCATATACCGGCTCAAGGATCTTCGGACTGGCGTTCTTGAAGGCAGTGCTGAAGGCATTTCGACCTGCCAGACGGAATGATATTTCATTGGAGTCAACCGGGTGCATCTTGCCGTCATAGACATAGACCCTGATATCACGGGCATAAGAGCCGGTGAGCGGACCAACCTCCATTTTTTCCATGATGCCTTTCAGTATTGCCGGCATGAAGCGGGCGTCAATAGATCCGCCTACGATGCAGTTCATGTAAACGAGCTTGCCTCCCCAGGGAAGTTCAATCTCCTGCTTGTCACGGTTCGCCAGCTTGACATCCTTGCCGGCAATCTTCATCATTGACTTGGCTTCAGAGCCTTCTTCATAAGGCTCAATAATCATATGAACCTCACCGAACTGGCCGGCGCCGCCCGACTGCTTCTTGTGCCTGTAGTCAGCCTGTGAGGATTTGGTGATTGTCTCACGGTAGGGGATCTTGGGTGCAATATACTGTGTCTCTATCTTGTACAGGTTGTCAAGATGCCATTTCAGAATATTGAGGTGGTATTCACCCTGACCGTGAATAATTATCTGTTTCAGTTCCTTGGAGTACTCCACAATTATTGTCGGATCTTCCTGGTGCATGCGGCCGAGTGCCTCACCCATCTTCTCCTCATCGCTCTCACTGACAGGTTTGATGGCAGTGCGGTACTTAGGGGCCGGGAACATCATAGGCTCAAAGGTCCAGTCGTTGCCCGGTGCATTCAGTGTGTGGTTGGTCTTTGTGTTCTTAAGCTTGACGAATCCGCCGATGTCACCAGCCTGTATCTCGGGGACACGCGTACGGTTCTTGCCTGCACAGACAAAGATCTGCGAGAGACGTTCCTTTGTTCCATTGCTTGTATTTATGACATCAAGATTCTCGGTGATCTTGCCTGACATTACCCTGAAGTAGTTGACCTCGCCTATGTGCTCCTCAACGGTTGTCTTGAAGACGAATACCGATGCCGGGCCGGAGGCAGAGCATTTGACCTCGGCGCCCTTCGAGTTTTTCGGGGCAGGTAACTCAGACGGAGCCGGAGCTGTAGAGGCAATAAAGTCAAGCAGCCTGTCAACACCTATGTTGCCTTTTGATGAGACGCAGAAGACGGGGAAAATGCCTCTCTTCAGCAATCCTGCCCGCATACCTTTATTGATCTCCTCTTCTGTCAGTTTATCGTTTGCAAAAAAGAGTTCCATCAGAGCTTCATCGCTCTCTGCAACCTTTTCTGTCAGGGTGGCATGCAACTCTTCAGCTCTGGCTATATGATCAGAAGGTATATCAAGGATCTCGGCTTTGCCGCCGTCCTTGCCGTAACGCAGCATCTTCATGCTGATGACGTCAACTATTGCGTTGAATCCGAGTCCCTCATTGACCGGGAACTGTGCCAGGGTGACGTTGTTACCGAAACGATCATGAAGCATCTCCATTGATTTCTCAAAGTTTGCCTTCTCATGGTCAAGACCGTTCACAGCGAAGATGAGCGGTTTGTGGAACTTGTCGGCGTGCCTGTAATGGATCTCAGTGCCTACCTCAACACCATTCTGGACATTTATGGAAAGCAAAACAGTATCAGCAGCATACATCGACGAGATAACGCCGCCCGAAAAATCATCCAGCCCCGGAGTATCAATAATATTTATTTTTTTATCCTTGACCTCGGTGTAGAGTACTGCGGAATATATCGAGTTACGGTTTTCCTGCTCTATAGGTTTATAGTCGGATACAGTGTTTTTTGCTTCTACTGTACCCCGTCTCTCGATGACACCACCGTTGAAAAGCATTGCTTCTGCGAGGGTTGTCTTACCTGAGCCTGAGTTCCCCAGCAGAGCAATGTTCCTGATGTGGTCTGTTGTGTATGTCTTCATCTGCGGCTTGTTATTATATTATATATGTATATTCGTCTCGGTGGGAGCGCAAAAATAACAATTTTCCAAAAGAGTACATAAAAGTTGCCTTTGTTTGAAAAATATTTATTTACTTTGCAGCGGTTTTTTGAAAAACAGGAGTACCGGTCTCTCTTTCCAAACGTAAGTTTACAAAAGAGATCCAGAAGAGAGGTCGGGAAGAAAATCCTGTAATTAACTTACAAACCATAAGTTACATCTTCAGAAAACTTTGCCCTGTGGCACTGTAGCGGCTTGTTGTTGCTACAATGATTGGGGTAATTTACGTGAAATTCAAGCAGTGTATAGCTGCATTTTGAGAGATATAATATAATTATTGCAGATCAAACTTTAAAAGGAAATTAATTAAAAAAGAATTATGCCAACAATTCAGCAGTTAGTTAGAAAAGGCCGCAAGAAGCTGGTTGACAAGAGCAAGGCACCTGCCCTTGATTCATGCCCGCAGCGCAGGGGAGTATGTGTCCGTGTATATACTACCACGCCAAAGAAACCTAACTCAGCCATGAGAAAAGTTGCCAGGGTAAGGCTTACAAACCAGAAAGAGGTCAACGCCTATATTCCGGGTGAAGGACATAACCTGCAGGAGCACTCTATAGTACTTATCAGGGGCGGCAGGGTAAAAGACCTCCCGGGTGTCCGTTATCACCTTGTCCGTGGCGCACTTGACACCTCAGGCGTCGATGGCCGTATGCAGAGAAGATCAAAATACGGAACAAAAAGACCAAAGAAGTAACAGTTAAAGGATTCACAATATGAGAAAGGCTAAACCAAAGAAGAGGATCCTATTACCGGACCCGAAATTCAACGATCCGTACGTTACCCGGTTCATCAATAATCTGATGTTCAGTGGTAAGAAGACCGTTGCCTTCAGGATTTTTTACGACTCGCTTGATATAGTGGGTGACAAGATGAAGAGCACCGAGAAGTCTCCACTGGAGATCTGGAAGCAGGCTCTTGACAATATCACTCCTCATGTCGAGGTAAAAAGCCGCAGGGTAGGCGGTGCCACATTCCAGGTACCCCTCGAGATACGGCCTGACCGCAAAGTCAGCGTGAGCATGAAAAACCTCATTTTGTTCGCCCGCAAACGTACCGGCCACAGCATGGCCGAGAAACTTGCTGCCGAGGTGATGGCTGCGTATAACAACGAAGGCGGAGCCTATAAGAAGAAAGAGGATACCCACCGTATGGCCGAGGCCAACAAGGCCTTTGCTCACTTCAGATTCTGATCGGGCCGGAAACGTGGGGAACAACCAGCAGTTAAAGATGAGTAACGATCTCAGATATACCAGGAATATTGGCATTATGGCCCATATAGATGCCGGGAAGACAACTACTTCCGAGCGCATTCTGTATTATACGGGTCGTGTCCATCGTATCGGCGAAGTCGATAGCGGAAATGCCACTATGGACTGGATGGTGCAGGAACAGGAGAGAGGGATCACCATCACATCTGCTGCAACAACCACTTTCTGGAAATACAGGGACGAGCTTTACAAGATCAATCTTATTGATACCCCGGGTCACGTCGACTTCACCGTTGAGGTTGAGAGATCACTGAGGGTACTTGACGGCGCCGTTGCTGTCTTCTGCGCCGTGGGAGGCGTTGAACCGCAGTCGGAGACCGTCTGGAGGCAGGCAGACAAGTACAAAGTGCCGCGCCTGGCCTTCGTGAACAAGATGGACCGCTCCGGCGCCGACTTTCATGGCGTGGTTCAGCAGATGATCGATAAGCTTGGAGCGCACCCGGTACCGGTTCAGATACCAATTGGCTCTGAAGATAAGTTCATCGGCCTCATCGACCTGCTCGAGATGAAAGCAATCATGTTCGAGGATAGCGAAGATCCCCTGGTCAACTTCACCGTGCAGGAAATACCTGACGACATGATCGAGGAGGCTGAGGAGTGGAGAATGAAGCTGATAGAGGCATGTGCCGAAATGGATGACTCCATACTTGAGCGTTACCTCGGAGATCATGCAAGCATAACGGAAGAAGAGCTGATAACCGTGTTGCGCCGTGAAACCATTGAGGGTGTGATAGTCCCTGTCTTCTGCGGTGCGGCATTCAAGAACAAGGGCGTACAGCGTCTCCTTAACGGTGTGGTGGCATACCTGCCATCACCTGTAGACGTGGGTGCCGTTAAAGGCAAAGATCCCCGCGATGACAGGGAGGTTACCCGCCAGCCCGATGCTGATGAGCCCTTCGCAGCCCTCGCCTTTAAGATTGCCACCGATCCGTACGTCGGACGGCTGGTCTTCATGAGAGTCTATTCAGGCACAATCAATGCGGGTGACACCGTACTGAATATCAGAACCGGAAAACGGGAGAGGATCAACCGCCTCTTCCAGATGCATGCAAACAAACAGAACCCTGTCGATAGCGTCTCCGCAGGAGATATATGCGCCGGAGTGGGGTTCAAGGATCTTAAGACAGGCGATACTCTCTGTGCCATCCACAAACCGATAGTTTTGGAATCAATGGTGTTCCCGGAACCGGTGATAGGGATAGCCATTGAACCTAAGACACAGGCTGATATCGACAAGCTGGGAATGGCGCTCGGCAAACTTGCTGAGGAGGATCCCACTTTCCAGGTCAGGACTGATCCCGACAGTGGACAGACTTTAATAAGCGGCATGGGAGAACTTCACCTTGAAATTCTCCTCGACCGCCTTAAGAGAGAATTTGGTGTTGAATGCAACCAGGGGAGACCACAGGTTGCATATAAGGAGGCAATCACTGCATCATACAATCACAGGGAGTTATTCAAGAAACAGACAGGCGGCAGAGGCAAGTTCGCGGATATTACCGTTGAGCTTATGCCGGCCGAGGACGGTGTTCCCGGTCTGACCTTTGTGAATGAAATCAAGGGAGGCAGGGTGCCCCGGGAATATATCCCGGCTGTGGAGAAAGGATTCCGCGAGGCTATGCAGAACGGCCCTATGGCCGGCTTCCCCCTTGAGAGCCTCAAGGTTGTCCTCAAGGACGGTTCGTACCATCCGGTCGACTCCGATTTGCTTTCGTTTGAGATAGCAGCAAGACAGGCATTCCGCCATGCGGCATCAAAATGCCAGCCTGTGCTTCTTGAACCGATAATGTCTGCCGAAGTGGTCACCCCCGAAGAATACGTGGGCGACGTGGTCGGCGACTTTAACAAGCGCAGGGGCAAGGTGGAAGGTATGGAATCGAAAGCAGGTGCAAGGGTCATAAAAGCAAAAGTACCTCTGGCAGAAAACTTCGGATATGTTACAGTACTCCGTACCCTTACCTCGGGAAGAGCAACATCAACAATGGAGTTCTCCCATTTTGAACAGGTGCCTGCAGAATTATCGAAGAAAATTATTGAAGTAACAACAGGAAAAATTCTTTAAAGATGAGTCAGAAAATCCGCATCAAACTCAAGTCTTATGATCATAACCTCGTCGATAAATCGGCTGAGAAGATCGTTAAGACAGTGAAATCGACGGGTGCAGTCGTAAGCGGTCCTATCCCGCTGCCCACCCATAAGAAAATTTATACGGTACTCCGTTCACCGTTCGTAAACAAAAAGGCAAGAGAGCAGTTCGAACTGTCTTCATACAAGCGCCTGCTTGATATTTACAGCTCGACACCCAAAACCATTGATGCTCTCATGAAGCTTGAGCTGCCGAGCGGGGTCGAAGTTGAAATCAAAGTGTGAAACCGGTAAAATACTGAATTATGCAGGGATTAATAGGAAAAAAAGTTGGGATGACAACCGTTTTCGATGAAAACGGAAAGAGCCTCCCATGTACAGTCCTGGAAGTAGGCCCGTGTGTTGTATCACAGGTCAAGACCAAAGAGACTGACGGATATTCAGCATTGCAGCTCAGCTTTGGCGATAAGAAGGAAAAAGCAAGCAACAAGGCTGAGATAGGACATTACAAACTGGCCGGCACAGCACCCAAGAGGAAAGCAGCTGAGTTCGCCGGGTTCGAAGAAGGAAAATACAAGAGAGGTGATGTCATCACCGTGGATCTCTTCAATGATGATACCTACCTTGATGTCAGAGGATGGACCAAGGGCAAGGGTTTTCAGGGTGTTATCAAACGTCATGGCTTCAGCGGTGTGGGCGGAACAACCCACGGCCAGCATGACAGACTCAGGGCTCCCGGTTCAGTGGGCGCCTCATCATGGCCTTCAAGGGTTATGCCCGGAATGCGTATGGCAGGCCGTACGGGAGGAAGACAACAGGAAACGGAACTGAGGGTCGTTAAAATCTTCCCCGAATCAAACCTGCTGCTTGTTAAGGGAGCCGTTCCCGGTCCTAAAGGTGGTTACGTAATAATAACAAAGTAATGGAAGTTGCAGTAATAAACATAGAGGGTAAAGAGACCGGAAGAAAAGTCAATCTCAATGACACTATCTTCGGCATCGAACCAAACGATCATGCGATCTACCTTGATACCAAACAGTTCCTTGCCAATAAAAGACAGGGTACCGCCAAGTCAAAGGAACGCAATGAGATCATGGGCAGCACACGCAAGCTCAAGAGACAGAAAGGCACCGGAACAGCCCGTTTCGGCAGCATAAAGAACCCTGAATTCCGCGGCGGCGGACGTATATTCGGCCCCAGACCAAGATTCTACGGGTTCAAACTCAATAAAAAGGTAAAACAGCTTGCAAGAAAATCAGCACTGTCTTACAAGGCAAAAGAGAACAAAATTATCATTCTTGAGGACTTTTCATTTGAAGCTCCGAAGACGTCAAAAATGGCGGGTATGAGCACAAACCTCAACATAATGAATAAAAAATCCCTATTTGTTTTACCGGAAGAAAATAAAAACATATATTTGTCATCTCGAAATTTACAGGGAGTTGAAGTTGTAACTATCAGTGATTTAAATACTTACAACATTATGAAGGCTTCAACTCTTGTGTTGACAGAGAGCGCAGTTGATGTTTTGCAATCAACTTTTTAAAACCAGGGAATTGAGATATGGATATATTACTTAAACCCATAGTAACCGAGAAAATGACCAGTCAGGGCGAAAAGTTCAACCGGTATGGTTTTCTGGTATCACGGAAAGCTAACAAGCTGCAGATAAGAAAAGCAGTTGAAGAGCTTTATGGCGTGAATGTTGAAACAGTGAACACCATCAACTACGGTGGCAAAACCAAGTCACGTTACACCAAATCAGGTGTAATGGCCGGCCGGACAGCAGCTACGAAGAAAGCTATTGTCACGCTCGCCAAGGGGGAGACGATTGATTTTTACAGCAACATTTAACAGAATATGGCAGTCAGAAAGATCAAGCCTGTAACACCAGGACAAAGACATAAGGTCGCGAGCTCCTTCGAGGAGATTACTCGTGACGTGCCGGAGAAATCCTTGCTCGCACCGCTGAGTAAGACAGGAGGAAGGAACGTTAACGGCAGGCGGACTATGAGGTACATTGGCGGCGGCCACAAAAAGATGTACCGTGTGATTGATTTTCAGAGGAGCAAGGATGGCGTAGCCGCTAATGTAACTTCTGTCGAATATGATCCTAACCGTTCGGCCAGGATCGCTCTTCTCACCTACGCTGACGGCGAGAAGACATATATTATCGCTCCCAATGGCCTGAAGGTCGGGCAGACAGTTATGTCAGGCAAGACAGCCACTCCCGAGATCGGAAACACGCTGTTCCTGGCAGACATTCCGCTCGGAACGATAGTGCATAATATTGAGCTTAAGCCCGGCAAGGGTGCAGCCATGGCACGCAGTGCCGGCACCTTTGCCCAGCTGGCTGCACGTGAAGGCAAGTACGCCATTATGAAGCTCCCTTCAGGGGAGACCAGGATGGTGCTTATCACCTGCCGTGCTACCATTGGTACTGTTTCAAATGCTGATCATTCGCAGGAGAGGTCAGGTAAAGCCGGCCGTAAGCGCTGGCTGGGTCGCAGGCCGAGAACCAGGGGTGTTGCAATGAACCCCGTTGATCACCCCATGGGTGGCGGCGAGGGCAAGGCTTCCGGTGGTCACCCGCGCTCACGCAACGGCATGCCCGCCAAAGGCTTCAAGACCAGAAGCCGTACCAAGTATTCGAATAAGCACATTATTGAAAGAAGGAAAAAATAACTGATACGATGAGCAGATCTATTAAAAAGGGCCCCTTCATCGATTCTCCACCTGGGCAAAAAGGTGGACACAATGAATGATAGCGGAAAGAAGACAGTGATCAAGACATGGTCAAGAAGATCAGTTATTTCTCCTGACTTTGTCGGTCATACACTGGCAGTACATAACGGAAACAAGTTCATACCTGTTTACATTACCGAGAACATGGTTGGTCATAAGCTGGGTGAGTTTGCCCCTACCCGCACCTTCCGCGGTCATGGTGGGAAACAGAAATAAGGTAATGTATCTTAATAACTGAAAAACTATCAGAAATGGGTGCAAGAAAAAGAATTAGCGCCGGCGTCAGGAAGGAAGCCGTAAAAGAGAGGACCAGAGCCGTTCTGCGTAACGTCCCCACCTCACCGCGTAAGATGAGACTGGTAACTGACATGATCAGGGGACAGGAGGTCAACAGGGCCCTTGATATCCTTAAGTTCAGTACCAAGGAAAGTTCACGCAGGGTGGAGAAGCTCCTTCTCTCAGCCATAGCCAACTGGCAGGCAAAGAATGAAGGCAGCCGCCTTGAGGACAGCAACCTGTATGTCAAGGAAGTACAGGTCGACGGTGGCCGCATCCTGCGCAGGATACAGACTGCGCCACAGGGAAGGGCATACCGTATCCGCAAGAGATCAAACCATATAACCCTTGAGCTGGGTAGCAGGAAACAGGAAGTTGAAAAAATTTCAGAGTAAAAAATGGGACAAAAAGTAAATCCGATAGGCAACAGAGTAGGAATCATCAGAGGATGGGATTCCAACTGGTACGGTGGCAGCGACTTCTCAAGCAAGCTTGTTGAAGATACCAAAATCAGGGAATACCTGAATGCCAGGCTCGCAAAGGCCAGTCTTTCAAAGATTATCATTGAACGCACCCTTAAGCTCATTACCGTTACGGTTAATACGGCACGCCCCGGTATCATTATCGGTAAGGGAGGCCAGGAAGTTGACAAACTGAAGGAAGAGCTCAAGAAGATCACCAAGAAAGAGGTTCAGATAAACATCTTCGAGGTGAAGCGCCCGGAGCTTGACGCCGCTATCGTTGCCGGTAATATTGCACGCCAGGTGGAAGGCAAGATATCATACCGCCGCGCTATCAAGATGTCTATCGCTTCTACGATGCGCATGGGCGCCGAAGGTATCAAGGTAGTGATATCAGGCAGACTCGGCGGAGCTGAAATGGCCCGTGATGAGACATATAAGGACGGAAGAATTCCGCTTCATACTTTCCGTGCAGATATTGACTACGCCCTGGGCGAAGCCCTTACAAAAGTGGGCCTGATCGGTATAAAGGTATGGATATGCAACGGTGAAGTCTACGGCAAGCGTGACCTCAGTCCCAACATCGGCGCAAAGAACGCCAAGGGAGGCAAGTCTCCGGCAGGAGGCTTCAGGAAAAAGAGCGGAAACAAGAAAGATAGCCGCGACAGGTAATAAAACTATAATATAATTAAGCGATGTTACAACCGAAGAAGACCAAATTCAGGAGGGCCCAGAAGGGCATGATGAAGGGTAATGCCCAGAGGGGAAACCAGCTGGCATTCGGATCATTTGGCATCAAAATCCTTGAGGAGGCATGGCTCACAGGCCGTCAGCTGGAGGCTGCACGTCAGGCTGTCACCCGTCATATGAAACGTGAAGGACAGATCTGGATCCGCGTCTTCCCTGACAAACCCATTACAAAGAAACCTGCTGAGGTGCGTATGGGTAAAGGTAAAGGTGCACCTGAAGGATTCGTTGTTCCAGTCACACCGGGACGAATAGTCATTGAAGCTGAAGGTGTTCCCTTCGATGTAGCCAAGGAAGCACTGCGCCTCGGAGCACAGAAACTTCCCGTTGCCACCAGGTTCGTGGTGCGCCGTGATTACATCAATGAATAAAACAAAAGAGTGATGAAGAGTTCAGAGATAAAAGAGTTAAGCAACCAGGAGCTTCTCGAACATATTGACAACGAGAAGACCAGTCTCGTGCGCATGAAATTAAACCACGCGATCTCACCGCTTGAAAATCCCCAGAAGATCAAGGAGAGCAGGAAGACAATTGCCAGGCTCATGACAGAGAAGCGCAAGAGAGAGATGAATGAGAAAACAAAATAGCCGTTATCAGCATGGAAGAAAGGAATCTTAGAAAAGAACGTACAGGTGTTGTCGTCAGCAACAAGATGGAAAAATCCATTGTTGTTGCCATCAGGAGAAAGGTAAAACACCCCATATATGGCAAGTTCGTCAACAAAACGACAAAGCTAATGGCTCATGATGAAGAGAACACTGCTAACATAGGCGATACGGTGCGCATAGCAGAGACCAGGCCTCTCAGTAAAAACAAATCCTGGAGATTGGTTGAAATAATTGAAAGAGCTAAGTAATTATGATACAGCAGGAAAGCAGGTTGACCGTTGCCGACAACACAGGTGCCAAAGAGGTACTTTGCATCAGGGTTCTCGGCGGAAGCAAGAGAAGGTATGCAAGCGTGGGTGACAAGATAGTTGTCTCCGTGAAGAGTGCTCTGCCATCCGGTGAAGCAAAGAAAGGTACAGTGAGCAGGGCAGTTGTGGTAAGAACAACGAAAGAGATACGCCGCGCTGACGGTTCCTATATACGCTTTGATGACAATGCAGTTGTTTTGCTGACCAACACCGATGAGGTTCGCGGCACTCGCATCTTCGGCCCCGTCGCCAGGGAACTGCGCGACAAGTACATGAAGATCGTTTCACTTGCACCTGAAGTGTTATAATTTTTAAACTGACACCCGATGCAGAAGAAATTACACATCAAAAAAGGAGACTCAGTGACCGTCATTGCCGGTAAGTCCAAAGGCCAGAAGGGTCGCGTCCTTGAAGTTAACAGGGATAAGAACAAGGCACTGGTAGAAGGAGTTAACATGGTATCAAAGCATACCAAACCCAACGCCAAGGCCCCGCAGGGCGGCATTCTTAAAAAAGAAGCCCCCATTCATATTTCCAACCTCATGGTGGTAGACCCCACAAGCGGCAAACCAACACGCATTGGCCGCAGGCTGAACGATAAGAATAAACTAGTGCGCTATTCAAAAAAATCAGGAGAGGAGATCAAGTAATGTACACGCCTGCATTAAAGACCAAGTATAAGAAAGAGATCACACCTGCACTGATGAAACAGTTTAACTATAAAACTGTGATGCAGGTGCCGAAGCTCGAAAAGATAGTTATCAGCCAGGGACTGGGACAGGCTATTGCCGATAAGAAGATCCTTGAGATGGGACTCAAAGAGGTGGCTGATATAGCCGGACAGAAGGCTGTTCAGACAGTTTCTAAGAAGGATATCTCAAACTTCAAGCTGAGAAAAGCAATGCCTATCGGTGTCATGGTTACACTGCGCCAAGACAAGATGTATGAGTTTCTCGAGAAACTCATCTCCGTTGCCCTGCCGCGTATCCGCGACTTCAAGGGCGTGAGTGCAAAGCTCGATGGCCGCGGAAACTATACCCTCGGTATCACTGAACAGATCATCTTTCCCGAGATTGATATTGACAAGATTGCCAAGATCATGGGACTGCAGATGACCTTTGTGACAAACGCCGGGAGCGACGAAGAGGCGTTTGCCCTTCTTAAAGAATTTGGAATTCCTTTTAAAAACAAGTAAACAGATCGGAATATGGCTAAGGAATCAATGAAAGCCCGTGAGGTCAAACGTGCAAAACTTGTACAGAGGTATGCAGCTAAAAGAGCTGCGCTGAAAGCTGACGGCAATTTTATTGCCATGGCCCAGCTGCCTCGTAACTCAAGCTCAATCAGACTGCGCAACAGATGCAAGCTGACCGGAAGACCAAGAGGCTACATGAGACAGTTTGGCGTCAGCAGAATAACCTTCAGGGAGATGGCTTCAAAAGGCCTTATACCGGGCGTTAGAAAAGCAAGCTGGTAACCACACCGACAGAGTAATAAACAATTAATCAGAATACAAAATGACAGATCCGATAGCAGATTTTCTTACCAGAGTAAGAAATGCCATGAAAGCTGGACATAAAGTTGTTGAGACACCGGCCTGCGGTCTGACAAAGGACATCACAAGGATACTCTTCGAAAAAGGATATATCCTCAGCTATAAGTTCATTGATGATGATCTGCAGGGTAAGATAAAAATCGCTCTGAAGTACCATCCCAAGACCAAGCTGCCGGCTATCAAGTCGATACAGAGAGTGAGCCGTCCCGGACTCAGAAAGTACGCAGGTGTTGATGAACTCCCAAGAGTCCTTAACGGACTGGGCATTTCAATCCTTTCAACCTCCAGGGGTCTTATGACCGAGAAAGAGGCTATGAAGGAAAATGTCGGGGGAGAAGTTATATGTTATGTTTACTAAACAGGAGGAGATTAAATGTCACGAATAGGAAAATTACCTGTAAACCTGCCATCAGGCGTCACCATATCAGTGGATGACGCTAACGTGGTCAGTGTTAAAGGCCCCCTGGGAACATTGTCACAGAAGGTTGATAGTGACATCAGGGTGGAGGTTGAGAATAACGAGATCATTCTTTCAAGACCTAATGATGAGAAGCGCCTTAAGTCGCTTCATGGACTCTACAGAGCCCTTATTGACAATATGGTCGTGGGCGTTTCAAAAGGCTACAGGAAGGATCTCGAGCTCGTTGGAGTAGGCTACCGCGCTGAAGCAAACGGTCAGCGCCTTGAGATGAGCCTCGGCTATTCACATGAAATTGTCATGGAACTGCCGAAGGAAGTCAGGGTGGAGACAAAAACTGAAAAGAGAAGTAATCCGGTCATTACCCTTTCAAGCATCGACAAGCAGCTTATTGGCCATATCGCAGCAAAGATCAGATCTTTGCGTCCGCCTGAACCTTATAAAGGCAAGGGTATTAAATTCGTGGGTGAACAGCTCAGGAGAAAAGCCGGTAAATCGGCTGGTGTGTAACATGATTAAAGATTGAAGTCATGGCCTTATCAAAGACAGAAAAAAGAGTAAAGATTAAACTGAGGATCCGCAAGAGGATCAAGGGAACCCCCGAAAAACCAAGAATTTCGGTGTACCGCAGCAACAAGCAGATATATGTCCAGGCAGTCGACGACGTCAATGGCCTGACATTGGCTTCAGCATGCTCGAAGGAGAAAGAGATAGCATCCGTCACGGGCAAAAAGAAGAGTGAGGTGGCAGCCCTGGTTGGCAAGCACTTCGCTGCTGCCTGCAAAGAGAAAGGCATCGAAAGCGTTGTCTTTGACAGAAGCGGTTACCAGTATCACGGCAGAGTGAAATCATTAGCTGACGGAGCTCGCGAAGGCGGCTTAAAATTCTAATCAGATGGCATACGGAACAAAGAGAATAAAAAACAGCGATCTTGAACTTACCGACAGACTGGTAAGCATCAACAGGGTTACCAAAGTAACCAAGGGCGGACGTACATTCAGCTTCTCGGCTATCGTCGTTGTCGGCGATGAGAAAGGTATTGTCGGCCACGGCCTGGGGAAGGCAAGTGAAGTGACAACTGCCATTGCCAAAGGAATTGAAGACGCCAAGAAAAACCTTATAAAGGTCCCGGTACACAAAGGCACCATACCTCATGAACAGTATGGCAAGTTTGGCGGAGCGTATGTCTTCATCAAGCCTGCTACCGAGGGAACAGGTGTAAAAGCCGGTGGTGCTATGCGCGCCGTGCTTGAGAGCGTGGGAGTGAAGAACGTGCTGGCCAAATCAAAAGGCTCGTCAAACCCCCATAACCTTGTAAAAGCCACGATAGCTGCATTGCTTGAACTGCGCGATGCAAGCGCAGTGGCCGATAACAGGGGCGTTGCGTTGGAGAAAGTGTTTAACGGTTAGAAATAGTTCAGTTATGGCAAAAGTAAGAATAACCCAGTTCAAAAGCGGGATAGGACAACCCGAAAGGCAGAAGAGGATACTCATTGCCCTGGGTATAAAAAAAATGCATCAGACTGTTGAACACGAAGCCACACCTCAGATAATGGGTATGGTCAATAAATTGAAGCACCTGGTGAAGGTCGAGAACATTTAAGGTAATAACAGCATTATATATTTCGCTATGGATTTGAGTAATTTAAAACCTGCCAAGGGATCGATCAAGAGAGATAAGCGCATAGGTCGTGGTGAGGGTTCGGGCCACGGTGGCACATCAACACGCGGTCATAAGGGCGCCAAGTCACGCTCGGGATACAGCAAAAAGATCGGCTTTGAAGGCGGCCAGATGCCCCTCCAGAGAAGAGTACCAAAGTCCGGCTTTAAAAATATCAACCGCATCGAGTACAAAGGTATTAACCTGAGCACTCTTGAGGAACTGGCAACAAGACTGAAAACTGATCGTATCGATTTTCAGACACTGATGACATCCGGTCTGATCAACAAAAACAGCCTGGTAAAGATCCTGGGTAACGGCACCCTCACACACAAACTTGAGGTCCATGCCCATGCATTCAGCAAATCAGCCCAGGCAGCAATTGAAGCTAATCAGGGAACCGCAGTTAAACTGTAAGGAATGAAATTTATACAGACAATAAAAAATATCTTCAAGATAGAGGATCTGAGAGCAAGGATCGTTTATACCCTGATTATTGTAGCCCTTTATCGTCTGGGGAAATATATCACCTTGCCCGGTGTAGACCCTTCAATGCTTGAAGGATTGCGCAGTCAGACCTCTTCGGGAATCATGGGGCTGCTCGATATGTTTTCGGGTGGAGCCTTTTCGCAGGCATCCATCTTTGCCCTGGGTATAATGCCTTATATATCAGCCTCTATCGTCATCCAGC
Source organism: uncultured Bacteroidales bacterium (assembly GCA_963719235.1). Taxonomy (GTDB): domain Bacteria; phylum Bacteroidota; class Bacteroidia; order Bacteroidales; family VadinHA17; genus SR-FBR-E99. The sequence continues at coordinate 206,785 of CAVRBS010000014.1, read as the reverse complement.
TGCTTGGAATCGTATTTCCATATTTCCAGAAGATGCAGAAGGAGGGAGAGAGCGGCAGGCGGAAGCTGAACCAGTATACAAGGTACCTCACGGTTATCATACTCGCCCTCCAGGCTCCTACCTATCTTGCCAACCTGCACGCTGTGCTGCCTCCGGAGGCATTTGTGCTCCAGGGTACATTCTTTACTCTTTCCTCGGTGATCATCCTCACAGCCGGTACGATATTCGTAATGTGGCTCGGTGAAAGAATAACCGACAAGGGTATAGGCAACGGTATCTCGCTAATAATCATGGTGGGTATTATTGCACGCTTCCCGGTAGCATTCGTCTTCGAAGCAGGCACGCGTATAAACGGTTCCGGCGGGCTTGTAGCTCTCCTGATTGAACTGGTGTTCCTTTTTGCCGTCATTCTGGCTTCAATACTTCTTGTACAGGGCACACGGCGCATTCCTGTTCAGTATGCACGACGCATTGTCGGCAACAAACAGTACGGCGGAGTTCGTCAGTATATACCCCTGAAAGTCAACGCAGCCGGTGTGATGCCTATCATCTTTGCACAGGCCATCATGATGCTGCCGGTCATCCTGGCAGGATTCAGGGAGACAGGTTCGGGATTTGTGGTTGCGTTTTCAAATATGTACGGTTTCTGGTACAACCTGGTGACCGCCATCCTGATAATAGTCTTCACCTACTTCTACACCGCAGTTACAATTAACCCGGTGCAGATGGCTGAAGATATGAAGAAAAACGGTGGTTTTGTTCCCGGTATCAAACCCGGACGCAAGACCGTCGAGTTTATTGATACAATCATGTCGCGTATTACACTGCCGGGATCGATATTCCTGGCAATAATAGCGATCATGCCAGCCTTTGCCGTTAACTTCAGTGTGAGCGGGGAGTTTGCACAGTTCTTCGGAGGCACATCGCTGCTTATCCTTGTGGGCGTTGTGCTTGACACCCTGCAGCAGATCGAAAGTCATCTGCTTATGCGTCACTATGACGGTCTTATGAAGTCAGGCCGCGTTAAGGGCAGGACCGGAGCCGCAACGGCTATTTAACAGGTTTACGTTCTTTGATGATTTATATTAAGACGGATGCAGAAGTAGAGTTAATGAGAGCAAGCAACATGCTGGTCTCAAAGACTCTTGCGGAAGTAGCCGGACATATCAGGGCGGGAGTTACCACCCTGCAGCTCGATACCGTCGCTGAGACATTCATTCGCGATCACGGCGCGCTGCCCGGTTTTAAGGGTTATGCCGGTTTCCCGAACACTCTCTGCACATCTGTCAATGACGAGGTAGTTCACGGTATTCCCTCAGCATATGCCCTTAAGGATGGAGACATTATTTCGGTTGACTGCGGGGTGATACTCGACGGTTATTACGGTGACAGCGCTTTTACATTCGCTGTCGGCGAGGTCAGGCCTGAGGTCATGCGTCTCCTTGAATATACCAGGGCTTCACTTGATGCCGGTGTGAAAGAAGCCGTTACAGGCAACCGCCTGGGTGACATCTCACACGCGGTGCAGTCTAAGGCGGAAAGCGGGGGATATTCGGTAGTACGCTCACTGGTGGGGCATGGCATCGGAAAGCACCTGCATGAAGGACCTGAAGTGCCTAACTTCGGAAAGAGGGGAACAGGAGCCAGACTGGAAAGAAACCTGGTCATCTGCATTGAGCCGATGATCAACATGGGAACTAAACACACTCGGGTTATGAGTGACGGGTGGACAGTCAGAACAGATGACGGCAAACCGTCAGCACACTTTGAATACGCTGTTGCGGTCAGGGAGGGGAAAGCCGACCTGCTCACAACATTTGAGTTTATAGAAGAAGTATTACAAACGAGGTAAGCATATGGCCAAACAACCATCAATAGAGATTGACGGAACGATCATCGAGGCGCTCTCAAACGCGATGTTCAGAGTCAAGCTCGAAAACGGGCATATTATCACCGCTCATATCTCAGGCAAGATGAGAATGCATTACATTAAAATCCTGCCCGGCGATAAAGTGAAGGTTGAAATGTCACCCTATGACCTGTCAAAAGGTAGAATAACGTTCAGATTTAAATAGAAAATACTATTGAGATGAAAGTAAGAGCATCAATAAGAAAGCGCTCAGCCGACTGCAAAATTGTAAGGAGGAACGGGCGTCTGTATGTGATAAATAAGAAAAATCCCAAGTTCAAGCAGAGGCAGGGATAAAATTAATTAACTTTGCACTTCAAATTAAAAGAGGTATATGGCACGTATTAATGGCGTAGATCTGCCAAGGAATAAGCAGGGCGAAGTAGCTCTGACTTATATCTATGGTATCGGACGCAGCACAGCACAGAAAGTGCTTGACAGGGCTGGCGTTGATCGGAACAAGAAAGTTGAAGAATGGAATGATGATAACATTAACACTATCCGTCAGATCCTCTCTGAAAACTACAAACTTGAAGGTGAGCTTCGTTCGGAGACACAGCTTAATATTAAACGACTGATGGATATAGGCTGCTATCGCGGTATCCGTCACAGGATCGGACTTCCCGTAAGAGGGCAGAGCACGAAGAATAACGCCCGTACCCGTAAAGGTCGCAAGAAGACTGTTGCTAACAAGAAAAAAGCTACTAAATAATTAACATATGGCAAAGAAGACTGGGACGTTAAAGAAGAAGGTCGTAAAGGTGGAACCCGTGGGACAGGCTCACGTGCATTCATCATTCAATAATATAATTATCAGCCTTACAAACAGCACCGGGCAGGTTATCTCATGGGCATCTGCCGGGAAGATGGGGTTCAAGGGTTCAAAGAAGAACACCCCCTATGCCGCGCAGATGGCAGCTGAGGAGTGCACCAAGCTGGCTTTTGAGCTTGGCCTCCGTAAGGTAAAGGTTTATGTTAAGGGCCCGGGGTCAGGCCGTAAATCAGCTATACGCGCTATCTCCAACAGCGGAGTCGAAGTGACCGAAATAGTTGATGTCACCCCTATGCCGCACAACGGATGCCGTCCGCCGTCACGCAGAAGGGTTTAACAGGTTCTTAATAATATTTATTTATAACGAAAAATATTCAATTCAATGGCAAGATATACAGGACCCAGATCAAGAATAGCCAGGAAATTCGGAGAGCCCATTTACGGACCTGACAAATACCTGGACCGTAAAAACTTTCCCCCGGACAGCATGGCCTGACCAAAAAGAGGAAAAAAACCTCTGAATACGGTGTTCAGCTGCGCGAGAAGCAGAAGGTTAAATACCTCTACGGTCTCCTTGAACGCCAGTTCCGCAATTTCTTTGAGAAAGCCTCTTCAGCAAAAGGTATTACCGGATTAGTGCTGCTGCAGATGCTCGAATCGCGCATTGATAACGTCGTCTACCGTCTTGGCGTGGCTCCAACCAGAGCAGCTGCACGCCAGCTCGTGTCACACCGCCATATCACCGTTAACGGTAATGTGGTGAACGTGCCCTCTTTTATCCTGCACCCCGGTGATATTATCGGTGTCCGCGAAAAATCCAAATCACTTGAAACTATCATTGAATGCCTTGGTGCAAACCGCCGTTCAAAACTGGCATGGCTCGAGTGGGATGATACACAGATGGCAGGCAAATACATGAGTGTCCCTGAACGTTCTGAAATACCGGAAGATATAAAGGAACAGCTTATCGTTGAATTATATTCCAAGTAATAAAGTAATACTGTCCATATGGCCATATTAGCATTCCAGAAACCTGACAAAGTAATATTACTTGAAGCGGACGATCAGTACGGAAAGTTTGAATTCCGCCCGCTTGAACCCGGTTACGGCATAACCGTTGGTAATGCTCTGAGACGAATTCTCCTATCATCACTGGAAGGGTTTGCAATTACAACCGTCAAAATAGAGGGTGTAGACCATGAATTCTCTACCATCACCGGAGTCATGGAGGATATCACTGAAGTGATCCTGAACCTTAAACAGATTCGTTTTAAGAGAATGGTTGAGGATGTTGACAGTGAAAAAATAGTCGTCAAAATAACCGGCCAGGATGTTTTCAAGGCCGGTGACCTCAATAATGCGCTGAGCAGCTTTGAGGTTCTTAACCCCGAGCTCATTATCTGCCGGCTGGAACATGATGTCAAGCTGCAGATGGAGATCAGCATTAGCAAGGGCAGGGGATATGTTCCCGCTGAGGAAAACCAGCCTGCCGAAGCTGAGTTCGGAGTGATAGCAATAGACTCCATTTTCACACCCATAAGGAATGTGAAGTACTCAATAGAGAACTACAGGGTTGAACAGAAGACCGACTACGAGAAACTTATTATTGAGATAAGTACTGACGGATCAATTCATCCCAAGGACGCCCTCAAAGAGGCAGCCAAGATACTGATCTACCATTTCATGCTCTTCTCGGAAGATAAGATCACCATCGATTATGAAGACAAGATGGCAAATGAAGAGTTTGACGAGGAGATCCTTCACATGCGTCAGCTCCTTAAGACAAAGCTTGTTGACCTTGACCTTTCCGTCAGAGCCCTCAACTGCCTCAAGGCAGCAGAGGTCGAGTCTCTCGGTGACCTGGTAAAATTCAATAAGAATGACCTCCTCAAGTTCCGCAACTTCGGCAAGAAGTCGCTTACCGAGCTTGACGAGCTTCTTGAAACCATGAGTCTCTCATTTGGCATGGATGTGGCAAAGTACAAACTCGACAAAGATTAATAACTGGTAAGGATAAACAGAAATGCGACATTTAAGAACTATAAATCATCTTGGAAGAAAGAGTGCTGACAGGAAGGCATTGATGGCGAACATGGCATCATCACTCATTCTGCACAAGCGTATCACCACCTCTGTAGCCAAGGCGCGTGCACTGAGGTCTTATGTTGAGCCCCTCCTGACCAAGTCAAAGGAGGAATTCAACCAACTCACGCAGAGCGGTATTCAGTTATCTTGAGAACAAGAGTGCCGTTTCGGAACTGTTCAGGGAAGTGGCTCCGAAGATAGCAACCCGTCCCGGCGGTTATACACGCATACTTAAGCTGGGAAACCGCCTGGGTGATGCAGCTGAGATGTGCCTTATTGAGCTTGTTGATTTCAACGAAACCATGCAGGCCGGTGAAGCTGCCAAAGCCAAGACAACACGCCGCCGCCGGGCTCCTAAAAAGAAAGCCGCTGAAGACGTTGCCGCTCCCGCAGCACCTGAAAAAGCAGCCAGGAAAAAGGCTCCGGAAACTGATAATGAAACAAAAGAATAGCATCATAATATGCTGATGAATTAAGGGGATATTGCCGTTCCGGCCATATCCTTTTTTTTATATTGCAATCCGTTCAATTAAACATAGAAAACAATGAGTCAAATAGTTAGTGTTCACGCCAGGGAGATCCTTGATTCAAGGGGCAATCCTACAATTGAAGTTGAAGTGGTAACAGCCAGCGGTGCTTCAGGCAGGGCAGCAGTACCTTCCGGAGCCTCAACAGGCGAGAATGAAGCCCTCGAACTGAGAGACGGTGATAAAACCCGCTATCTCGGTAAAGGAGTCCTTAAGGCTGTGTATAATGTTAACAGTGTTATCTCGGAAGAGGTAATGGGTATGGATGTCACCGACCAGATAGGCATTGACCAGAAGATGCTCGATCTCGACGGTACACCGACCAAGAGCACCCTGGGAGCGAATGCCATTCTGGGCGTCTCTCTGGCTTGTGCCAAGGCTGCAGCGGCATTTCACGGACTGCCTCTTTACAGGTATATCGGAGGAACCAACGCACGCGTGCTGCCGGTACCGATGATGAATATCATAAACGGCGGAGCACATTCCGACGCTCCCATAGCATTCCAGGAGTTCATGATACGCCCCAAAGGCGCAACAACATTCGCAGAAGGCCTCAGGATGGGCGCCGAGGTGTTCCATTCCCTGAAGAAAGTTCTTAAAGAGCGCGGCCTCAGCACTGCCGTAGGCGATGAGGGTGGATTTGCCCCTGCACTTAAAGGAACGGAAGATGCCCTCGAAAGCATCATCCAGGCCATCACCGCTGCCGGATATAAACCGGGCGTTGATGTCACCATCGCACTCGACTGCGCTGCAAGCTCGTTCTTTGAGGATGGCCAATATGACTATACCAAATTCGAAGGATCAAAGGCAAAGAAGCTTACACCGGCACAGCAGTCAGACTACCTGGCTTCACTGGTTGAGAAATATCCTATTATAGACTCAATTGAAGACGGTATGGCGGAGAACGACTGGGATGGATGGAAACTCCATACTGATAAACTCGGATCGAAGATACAGATCGTTGGTGATGACCTCTTTGTGACTAACGTTCAGTATCTCGAAAAAGGAATATCAATGGGATGTGCAAACTCAATCCTTATCAAGCTGAACCAGATAGGTACTCTCACTGAAACGCTCAACTGCATCGAGATGGCTCACAGGGCAGGTTATACAACGGTCACGTCACACCGCTCAGGTGAGACTGAAGACACCACCCTCGCTGATGTTGCTGTTGCTACCAATTCAGGTCAGATAAAGACGGGCTCCCTGAGCCGTACAGACCGTATTGCCAAATATAATCAGCTGCTTCGTATTGAAGAAGAGCTGGGTAACAACGGCGTTTACGGTTGCGAATAATTGCAGAAACCTGGCAATCCGGGTCTCTGTACACATAAGGCTGACCGTTTTCACGGACAGCCTTTATTTTTTATCTTTGCATAAATCTGCAACTCAATGTCGTTTAACGGCCTGGCTCAGTATGTAAGCTATCTTGAATCGCATGGCGACCTTGACCGTGTGAAATGTCGTGTTGATCCCGTCCTCGAGATAGCAGAGGTTGCTGACCGGATGGTCAAAAACCGCGGCAGGGCATTGCTCTTTGAGAATACAGGCACTGGTTTCCCCCTGCTCATAAATGCATTTGCATCTGACGATCGCATGGCTGCTGCCATCGGAAGGAAGTCACTTCAGGATGCAGGAGAGGAAATTCTTGCCCTGTCAGAATCCATGAGCGGGGCTCGCCGGCTTTCTGCAAAGCTCGCACGCCTGCCACACCTGCTGAGTTACCTTAAGCTTGCTCCGCGTCGCCGGCTAGGCAGGGGTGAATGCCAGGAGGTAACAGCCCCTGTCAATGACCTGGGTATCCTGCCTGTCCTGAAGTGCTGGCCTCATGATGGCGGCAGGTACATAACCCTTCCCCTGGTGCATACCCGGCACCCTGTGACAGGCAAGGTCAACCTGGGCATGTACCGCATGCAGGTTATGGGAAGTGATATAACAGGAATGCACTGGCACCGTCACAAGACCGGGGCACGTCATTTTGAAGCCTGGAAGAAAGAAGGCAGACGCATGCCTGTTACCGTGACCATCGGAGGAGACCCTGTATATACTTATGCTGCCACAGCCCCTATGCCTGAGGAAATTAATGAGTACCTGCTGGCTGCGTTCCTGCGCCGTAAAAGGGTAACCATGGTCAAATGTCTCACGAATGATCTGTGGGTCCCGGCTGACTCGGATTTTGTCATTGAAGGGTATGTCGATCCTGCCGAAGAGCTAGTAAAGGAGGGCCCCTTTGGAGATCATACCGGCTTTTATTCCCTGGCCGGGCTCTATCCGCGCTTTCATGTCACCTGCATAACCCACCGCAGGAATGCCATTTATCCTGCTACCATAGTAGGTGTACCTCCCATGGAGGACGCCTGGATAAGCAAAGCCACCGAGAAGATTTTCCTTGCACCCGTAAGGCTTGCCATCGCACCGGAGATAAGAGATATGCATATGCCTGCTGAAGGAGTGGCACATAACCTTGTCATAATCAGCATCGACAAGACATACCCCGGACAGGGAATGAAGGTTATTAATGCCCTGTTCGGTGCAGGCCAGATGATGTTCAGCAAGTACATCATAGTGGTCAGCAGCCCTACCGCGGCAAATGATTACCGCGGAGTAGCGGAAGCCGTGTTTGGCAATGTCAGGAATAACATTGACCTCCTGCTCACTCACGGTCCTCTTGATATCCTTGATCATTCTTCCGAAAAGTTCAGTATGGGAGGCAAGCTGGGCATCGACGCTACTGTCAAGCTCCCGGAAGAACGTTCAGCGTCACGTGGCTCAGCGCCACTTCTGCTGCTGATTGATGCGGAGATCACAAACGAGGTCATCACTGGCGTGAGGACGATGGCTGAGTGGTCTCTCCCGGTGGTAGTGCTGACAATAAAAAAGCCCCCGGAAGGGCTTGACATGCGGAGCCTGGTAAAGTCTCTCAAGGCCCCCCTGACCAACCCGGGAACGGTAACTGTGGCTGTTGATGATGGAGCGGATGCTGAAGATACTTCGATGATTATGTGGCTTATCACTGGCAACAGTGATCCGTCGCGTGACTTCTACCGTCTTGAAGGGGGCGCAATATTCATCGATGCCACCTCCAAACCTGGTTCCTTGCCGGCATTCCCCAGGGAATGGCCGAATGTGGTATGCTCTGATAATAATACTATTAACCTTGTTGACCGGCGGTGGAAGGATTATAATATCGGAGAATTCCGCAAATCCCCTTCGCTGAGAGTATTACCTCTGCTCCGGCCCGGACTGGCCTCTGTTGAAACAGGAAACACTGTCAGGAGTTGAACAATGTCATAACACCGGCAGCAGCTCTTGCCATGGCTCAGGGCCTGAGGGATAACCTGGTCATTAATTATGCAATCGCCGTATTCATCGTTGCGGCACTGATTTACCTTGCCGTCCTGCAGTACTGGGTGCTTTTAAGAACCAGGAAGCACCTGAAGGAGATGAAGGCTGCCTATGACGAGATCGATTTTCAGAGGGAGGAGCTGCAACTGAGAAACAAGGATATTACGGACAGCCTTACCTATGCCAGACGGATACAGACCGCATTACTCCCTGCCGAACACCATATCAGGAAAGTCATTCCGGACTACTTTATCTATTACCGCCCGCAGCATATCGTCAGCGGAGACTTCTACTGGATCAGTGAAAGAAACGGAAAATACTTCATCGCCGCCGCTGACTGTACAGGACACGGTGTGCCAGGTGCTCTCATGTCTATGATAGGACTTGAATTGCTTCAGAAGATTATTAATGAGATGAAGGTTGATGCGAGCGACAGTATTCTGCTAACTCTGAACCGGGAGCTGGAATCAGCCTTTTTCAAGGAAGAGGACGGCAAAGCCCTGATCAAGGACGGTGTTGAAATGAGTATCTGCGTCATTGACCGCAAGTCGATGCAGATGGAGTTCTCAGGTGCGTTTCTCCCGGTTTATATTGTGCGTAACGACAAGCTTATTGAGATAAAGGGAGATAAGCAGAACGTCGTTCAGTCGGTTCCCGGGGCAACATTTAACCGCAGCAGTTTCACGCTTCAGAAGGGTGACATACTTTACTTATTCTCAGACGGCTATGCCGATCAGTTCGGAGGGCCCGACAATAAAAAGTTCATGTACCGGAGACTGCGTCATATCTTGCTGACCATAAGCAAATACCCGCTTGGTGACCAGCAGAGGATTCTGGATGAGACCATCGCGACATGGATGGGTGATCTGGATCAGATAGACGATATGATGATACTTGGGATCAGACCTTTCTGAGATCAGATGAGGGCACTGATTTTTTCTATGAGCACTTCGGGATCTATCGGCTTGCTGATATAATCATCCATACCCACCGCAAGACACTGTTCCATATCGCCCAGCATGGCGTTAGCCGTAATGGCTATAATTGGAACATGAAGCTGTGTGCTCATCTCCAGGCCCCTTATCTTCTCTGCTGCGATCAGCCCGCTCATCACCGGCATCTGCACATCCATCAGTATAAGATCGTATCGTGAGGTGCCGAACATATCAAGAGCTTCCTTGCCGTTGCGTGCCACCTCAACGCTCTTTATAAGCGGTTCAAGCATGAGCTGGGTAATGCGCTGGTTGATCGGATTATCTTCAACGAGGAGAATATTGAGGTCCTTCAGCTCTTTCTTCTTCTTTTCCAGTGGCAACCCTTTAATAAGGGTGCTGGCAGCTGCCGGAGGCTGAATTTTTATGCCCGGACGAAGGTTGACAAAGAATACAAAATATGAACCTGAGCCAGCAGATGTTTCCTGCCAGCTGCCACCGCTGCTGCGTATAAGCCTGCCGGCGAGAGGAAAGGGCTGACGCCCTTCACCTATGAACACCACAGGGTTGTTTGACGACAGCGTGAACTCTACTTTCTGAAGGCCGTTGTGAATACCTGCCTCCCTGACCTGTATTTTGATGGTGATCTTGCCGCTGGTGTCCGAGATGGCAGCACTCAGGAGATCGATAAGTATCTGTTTGATGATGATCGGGTCACCGTGGTATTCCTTTGCTCCTTCACCCTTGTCATCATATACTATCAGGCTCTGCAGGTGCCTCTTGTTGAGCTTCATCAGCTCTATGGTGTCCTGGATGGTCGGTCCGAGTTTGAACCGTATCTCTCCCCTTGGTTCAGATGTCATGTTACCTGCTGTCTCCATGGTAAGCTCATTGACCACCTCCACCATTGTGCCGGTTGAAGCCAGAACGGTATCTATCAGCTCCTGCTGTTTGGGTGTTGTGCCCGTCTCACCAAGCATGCTTCCCAGAAGCACGAGGTTGTTAAGCGGTTCCCTGATCTTGTGCGAGAAAGAGTTGATGACATCCTCGTTCCTTTCAGCAATTGATGAGAGCTCTCTCATGATCGTCCTGTTATCGGCGATCAGGTTCCGTATACCAATAATCGCAAAGATCAGGGGCACGACAGACAATATCCCTGCCGCCAGAGGTACATATACCAGGCTTGCCACAGCCGTGGTAATGGCGATGATGACCAGAAGCAACGCAACTGCCACCGGGAGAAGAATGTGATCTCTTGTCCGTCGGGTCATCAGATCTGATTGCGGAATGGCAACAGGTTTTGATCTCTTTGACATGTTGTATATTGCAGAAGCAAATATGGATTTCAAAGATACATGAATTTCAATAAAGATAGAGTACGGGATGAATTCCATGATTATAAAATATTAAATTTGCTTTACGGTATAATTTTTGAAGTAGATTTTAAAAGCTTATAATGAAAAGGACCGTTGTGACACTGATTGCAGTTCTTCTTGCCTCCGTCATTACCCGGGCACAGGGGGGTGATACTCTTGTTCAGTATACGCCTGACTTCAAATTCAAGGACGGCATTTACCTTAACTTTGACATGGTAAAGAACAACAGCCCAATTCCCAAGGCAAAACTCTTTACCTCAGTAGATTATAGCGACAAGGACTTCTTTGACCAGGTGCTCTCATCCGACAAGATCTATTTTTATGACGGCATTGGCGTCAGGCAGGAGATTGAAAAGTCGTCAATATGGGGTTTTGCAAGGAATGGGGTCCTCTATATCAAAGTGCAGGATAACTACAACAGGATCACCTTCTTCGGATCGATAATCCACTTCGTGGCTGATGTTACAACCACCACGTCGAACTATAATCCTTACGGGTACTATAATCCTTATTCACCGTATGGGTCATACTATTCGCCCTACTCAAACTACTACAGTCCGTATTCAAACTACTATAATCCATACTCTTCCGGGGGCTATCCCTACAACAGTAATTCGACAAGAACCAATCTTGAGATGTTTATGATCGATTTTGAGACAGGCAAGGAATATGAGTATGACCTTGCAAACCTGGAGTCACTGCTGATGCGTGACCCTGAGTTGTATGAGGAATTTGTCTCGATGCACAATAAGAACCAGAAGAAAATGATGTTTGTTTATCTGCGTAAGTATAACGAAAAGCATCCCGTTTTTGTTCCTACCGAAAAATAATGCCATAAATGAAAAAAGCACTTCTCTCTGACCTGCTTTGCCTGAGTGTCATGATAGCGGGTTCAGTACTGTGTAAGGCTCCTTTAACATGCAGCATTTTGGTTAATAGACCGTCTTTTAGAAAAAAGCTATGGAAGAGATAAAAACATACACACAGTCGGAACGTGACTGGGCCATGTTCTGCCACCTTTCCGCATTGGCTGGTTACTTCTTCCCCTTCGGTGGAATCCTGGGCCCGCTTATCTGCTGGATATCGAGAAAGGACACATCAGCGTGGATAGATACAAACGGAAAATCATCAATCAACTTCCAGGCCTCAATGCTGCTTTATACAATCCTTGCGGTACCGTTGTGTTTTATAATCATCGGGATACCCATAATCCTGATACTTGTTGTTCTCAAGATTGTCTGCATCATCGTGGCAAGTATCAAGGCCTCAAAGGGGGAGGTTTTCAAATACCCTCTCTCGATACCGTTCGTACAATAAGAGTCTGCACCCCCGTTGCAGTCTGTCTCCTCGCTATCCCGGCACAACATGCCGGGAATTAACGCTTGATCCCGTGGTTTTTCCTATTTTTGTTGGGAAATTAAATCATCATGTCTCAGAAACCTTCAATACCGAGGGGCACACGTGACTTCTCCCCAGCTGAGATGCTGCGCCGTAATTTTATCTTCGATACGGTCCGGAGTAACTTCTCCCTTTTCGGTTACCTGCCGCTCGAAACTCCTGCCATGGAAAACCTTTCAACCCTGATGGGCAAGTACGGAGAGGAGGGAGACAGGCTTATCTACAGAATACTCAATTCGGGAAATTTCCTTGCGGATATTAATCCGTCAGATATGTCATCAGCCGGCAGCGCGGCAATCTCACAACTTATATCCGAAAAGGGACTCAGGTACGACCTTACCGTTCCGTTTGCCCGGTTTGTGGTTCAGCATCGTGATGAGATCACCTTTCCTTTCAGAAGATACCAGATACAACCCGTCTGGAGGGCCGACAAACCGCAAAAGGGGAGATACAGGGAATTTTTTCAATGCGACGTGGATGTAATCGGAAGCGACTCTCTTCTTAACGAGCTAGAACTTATACAGATCATTGACCGCATTTTCGGTGAGCTGAAGATCAGGGTGACAATCAGGGTCAATAACCGCAAGATACTCGCAGGTATAGCAGATATGGCGGGAGTAAAGGAGAGGATAACCGATATTACTGTGGCTGTTGACAAGCTTGACAAGATAGGAAAGGAAGGCGTAAGGCAGGAGCTTCTTCAGCGCGGCATAATACCTGAGGCTGTCGCAAAGCTTGAACCGGTGATAAGCCTCAGCGGACCGACGTCATCAAAGCTCCGGGAGCTGAGGAACGTGCTCGCCTCATCGGAAGAAGGAGTGAAGGGCATAGCAGAGATGGAGGAGCTCTTCGGATACCTGGCTATGGAACCGGTGTCATCACCAGTGGAGCTGGATCTCTCACTGGCGCGCGGACTGAATTACTACACCGGTGCGATCATTGAGGTGAGAGCTGAGGATGCAGCAATCGGAAGTGTATGCGGTGGAGGGAGATACGACGACCTGACAGGCATCTTCGGCCTGCCGGGTGTCTCCGGCGTGGGCGTTTCTTTCGGCGCTGACAGGATATATGATGTGATGCTCATGCTGAACATCTTCCCGGAACAGGCGGGTGCTGCTACAGAAGCACTGGTGGTCAACTTCGGCCGTGATGAACTGCCGGAGCTGCTGAAGATAATCCGTTCCCTGCGCGAGGCAGGCATTCCGTCAGAGATTTACCCTGATGCCGTAAAACTGAAGAAGCAGTTTGCCTATGCCGATGCACAGAAAATACCCCGGGTGATCATCGCAGGCAGCGAGGAGATTGCAGGACAGAAAGCCACGGTTAAAGATATGAGAACGGGAGTACAGACTACCGTACCCCTGTCTGAACTCCCGGTATATATCAAGTCAGGAAAAGTCTCCTGAGACGTTTACCTTGTCGGCTGTGTCTGCCTGCGCTGGTTCAGCTCCCTGAGCAGTTGCTGCTTATACTGATTCTCAATATGATAGAGCCTGATAACCTTCGCCGGAGGGAGTGCCTTCTTCAACTCATTGCTGAAACTGGCAGTCAGGCTGGCTTCGTCTACAAATGTCCGGGCAAGTTTGTCAGCAGTGGCAGAAAGCTCGGCTTCACTCATGTTGGCTTCGTTCTGCGTTGCATAACGTATCATTGAAACACGGTCAATCTGCAGCTTGCTCTTCCGGGCTGAATAGTCATTGTACACGGGCCAGAATTTTTCAGCCTCTGCAGGGGTCAGATCAAGCCGCTGGGTGAAGAATGCGATTTTGTAAGCTGTAAGTTTCTCGCTGTCACTCTGTTCCTGTCCTTTGACCGCATTGATAGAGAACAGTATCAGGCAGATCATTATGTAAGATACTTTTTTCATGGTGCTGTTATAAAAGTTCATATATGTCAGTAAGGTCAATATTTTCCATTGTCAGGTAATCAATGATCGCATCAGTGGAAATTGTTTCTTCCACTTCCCGGGTGGCAGGCATTTCTGCGCGGTTCCATTCGCTCTCGATAAGGTAAATATCGATATCCTCAACTGCCAGTTCAGCATATAACTCACCTGCTTCAACAGGCTTCATGTTATCCCTGTCGCCTGTGACCAGCCTGACTGCTATAGTGGTTATTACCGCGAATGCAGTGATGACGGCAGCCAGGGCAATAAAAGGCCTGAAATTCAGCATGCGGACAGGTCTCTCTTCATGCTTCTCTGCCTCTTCCAGTTTCCCGGTAGCCTTGATGGCTGACATTGTTCTTTCTGTCAGTGATTCAAAGTAACCGTCCGGGACTTTGAAGGGATTCTTTTTCTTTATTTCTTCATCGGTGTTCATGATAATTCTTAGATACCTGCACTGTGCAGAGGTTTAATCAGTCTGTATATATTGTTCAATTTTTTTTACTGCGTGATGGTATGATGCTTTCAACGCTCCTACAGAGGTGCCAAGCGCTTCGCTCATCTCTTCATAACTCATGTCGCCGAAGTATTTCATATTAAATACTATACGTTGCTTTTCCGGAAGCCTGAGGATAGCGTTCTGCAGTTTAACTGACGCCTCTTCACCGTCAAAATATGTGCTCCCTTCAACCGAATGCGCGAAGATACTGCCAAGATCGTCAAGTGACACTCCCTTGTTCCTCTCTCTCTTTCTGATCAGCGTGAGCGCTTCGTTTGTGGCAATAGACCAGAGCCAGGTAAATAATGAGCTCTCGTTCCGGAAGGCCCGGATGTTTTTCCAGGCATTGATAAAAGTGTTCTGCAGTGCATCGTCAGCGTCATCGTGAATGATGACGATACGGCGTATGTGCCAGTAAAGCTTTGACCCATACCTGTCAACCATTATCCGGAAGGCTTTTTCGTCATCCGTATGCAACAGTTTCTTTATATCGTCCTCAGCGATCTGTGACATCAGCTTCACCGGCGTAATTATAACTCAGACGCCATTTCCCGGAGAAGGTTTAATAATCAAATCAAAAATAGCAAAAACTGCCAGCCGTAGCCACTATTGCCTATTGCCAATTTACTATTGCCTCTTTTTGATAACTTTGCACCAAAACAGAGCAGACCCATGCCATTAAAATGCGGAATAATTGGGATCACCAGTGTTGGGAAAACAACTATTTTCAACTGTATCTCCAACACCCGTGGTGAAACAAATACCTACGGTACCGGTGTGAAAGCCAATCTGGGCGTGATACAGGTACCTGACCAGCGTCTGTACGAGCTCGAGAAGCATCAGACCACGCAGCGTATCGTGCACACGACCGTTGATATTGTCGATATCCCCGGCCTGGTAAAAGGGCAGGGTGACAGCTCCGGAGCCCGGCTCCTCAGTGAGATCAGGAATACGGATGCTCTTATACATGTCCTGCGGTGCTTTGACGACGATAAGCTTCCTCATATAGACGGCTCGGTTGACCCTGTCAGGGACCTTGAGAATGTGGAGTTTGAGCTCCAGGTAAAAGATATTGAATTTGTCGAAAAAAAGCTCCAGAGGCTTGAGCGGGCGGTCAGGACAGGAGACAAGGAAGCAAAGCACGGCATTGAAATTCTTAACCGGTATAAAGTGCACCTTGAAGGTTTTCAGAATGCGGTCAGCCTGCATCTGAAGCCTGAAGAGAAGAAGTACGTCGATGACATCTTTCTTCTCACTATGAAACCTGTGCTTTATGTATGCAATGTCGATGAAAAATCGGCTGCAGGAGGCAACAGATATGTTGAAGCTGTGTCAGCTTTCCTCGCCGGCCGGGGCGCGGTACCCCTGGTCATCGCCGGCGCACTGGAAGCGGAGATAGCAACCCTCTCTGATCCTGCTGACAGGATGGAATTCCTGGTGGCAGCAGGACTGAATGAGCCGGGTGTCAACAAGCTTGTAAGAGCCGCCTACAGCATGCTCAGCCTCATGACTTTCTTTACCGTGGGACCAAAGGAGATAAGAGCCTGGACCATTACTGCCGGCATGACTGCTCCGCAGGCTGCAGGAGTAATCCATTCAGATCTCGAAAGAGGATTTATAAGGGCTGAGGTAATGAAATATGAAGATTTCATAAGCCTCGGGTCAGAACATGCCTGCAGGGATGCAGGCAAACTTTTTGTCGAGGGCAAAAACTACGTGGTTTCCGACGGCGATATACTTAATATAAGATTTAACGTTTAACCTATAAAAAGACCGTTGAAACGCCTGTTTGTCATATCTGCATCCTTATTGCTTCTGGCATGTATTGCAGTACACGGACAGGAACAGGGGAGGGGTAATGACATCAGGGAAGCGATCGACAGGTTTGGCCAGGCTGAAGTGCTGATTGATTACCCGGGCTTCGGAGCCATGTCTGAGCTGGCAAAACGATTTTCCGTCTCTTCATGCGACGGCAGGGAGGCGGTGCTGACTCTTTCGCCGATCACAGCTTCTGATTTTATAAGTACGGGTATTAATTATAAGATCATGCTGCCTGAGGAAACAAAAGGTTTTTACACAGCCTCTTCAGTCGCTGAAGCAATGCAGTGGCACACCTACCCCACATGGAAGCACTATGATACCATCATGCATAAGATTGCTCAATCGTGGCCGGAGGTATGCCTGCTTGACACTATCGGGTTCAGCGTCAGGGGAAAAGCCGTTCTGGCACTTAAGATATCCGATAACCCTGCTGCCGACGAACAGGAGCCTGCTGTGATGCTGAGCGCATCGATACACGGTGATGAGCTGGCAGGGTTTGTCATGCTGATGAGACTGGCTGAGTATCTCGCCTCAGAAAGCAGCAACGGCGGTCTTGCGGCATCACTTACCTCCGGACTGGAAATATGGATCAACCCTTTGGCAAATCCTGACGGCATGTACAGGAACAATGACACTATAATCAACCCGGTAAGATCCAACAGCAACGGTTATGACCTGAATCGCAACTTCCCGGACCCCGAGGTTGTATCACCTCCGCCACTTCAGATTGAGACAATTGACATGATGTCATTTATGGAGAAAAACCGTTTTGCCCTGTCCGTAAACCTTCATTCAGGAGTTGAGGTGGTAAACTATCCGTGGGACAAATGGACGAGGCTTCATCCTGATAACAGCTGGTTCAAAGGGATCAGCCGGCGTTATGCAGATACGGTTCATATATATGCCGGATCAGATTATATGAACTTCCTTGACAACGGGATTACCAGGGGCTCGGTGTGGTATGTCATCAGGGGCGGAAGACAAGATTATATTACATATGGTCTTGGAGGAAGAGAGGTGACCATTGAACTTGACGATACAAAACTAACCCCGGGCACTAACCTGGAAGCAATGTGGAACTGGAACAGCCGGTCACTGTTGCACTACATCGAAGAAGCCCTTTATGGCATCGGGGGAACTGTCACTGATGCCTCAACAGGCAACCCGCTCAGCGCAAAAGTATTTATAACCGGACATGACTCTGATTCATCACATGTATACTCCGACACCCTTACCGGTGAATTCAGGAGGTACCTTGCTCCCGGGACATACAATCTTACATTCACCTGTCCCGGCTACGAATCCTGGTCTACCGACTATGAAATTGCTGACTGGAATTCTTTTTTGTCAGCAGATGTCCGGCTTGAACCGGAAGAAAATGTAATATATCCAGATCCTCCGGTATCCGGACTGCTGATTTATCCCGTGCCTTCATCCGGAAAATTTATGGTATTGCCTCCCGCGTCGGTCGAAGGAGATATCATCGTCACTCTCCTGAGTATAACAGGATCTGTAATTGATACGTACCAGACCACGGCCCAGTCAGGCATCCCTGTCATCTGTGATTACAGCAAACTGTCGCAGGGGGTTTACATCATTTCAGTCAGAAAACTCCCTGACGGGCCGCTTTTAAGGGGGAAAGTGATAATCACCCGGTTGATATCCGGATGATCCTGGTTGATATCTTTGCTGCATCCTCTTGCAGGGAAATCCAAAACAGGTATTTTTGGGGCTTGTTCATTATCTGATAAAAGTCAAAATGAAAAGGACACTCACAATTATATATTTCTTCGCCGTTTCTGCTTTGGTAAGTGCACAGTCAGCATACATTCCGCCTGACAAGCCAAAACTTGTCATCGGGATCATTGTTGAGCAGCTGAGGTATGATCAGCTGGAGCGCATAAGGGACATCCTGCCTGACAACGGACTGAAGAAGATGATCAATGAAGGCACTTACTACCGGAATGTTTCACTTGATTACCTTTCAACGCAGGCTGCTCCTGGTTTTGCAACCATATCGACCGGCACCGCCCCGGCGGTGCATGGCATAACCTCTGACACATGGTTTCACCCCTTTAATGATCAGATGATATTCTGTGTTCAGGATCCGAATGCAAGTTCCGTGGGAGGCAGTTTTGAGACCGGGCTCTTTTCTCCGGTCAACCTGCTCTCTTCAACGTTTGCTGATGAGCTGCAGATGGCTACATGCGGTGCTTCAAAGATATACGGAATAGGAATAAGGGAGATGGGCGCCATACTCACGGCGGGTCATGCCGCCGATGGTGCATTCTGGTATGATGACCGGACGGGAACATGGATGAGCAGCACCTACTATGCTGACAGGCTCCCGGTTTGGCTCATGGATCTCAATGCCATGCTGCTGCCGGGCCAGTATCTGAACCAACCGTGGAATACCCTGATGGATCCTTTACTCTACCCGGGATGCCAGGCTGATTCGAACGGACTGGAGCTGGGCTTCAATAATCAGAACTGGTTTCCATACGACCTTAAAGCTCTCTCCACCAAAGGGAAGCTGGTGAATGTTTCCCGTGACTATGCTGTTCTGCGTCAGACCCCCTTTGCCGATGATTTTACCACTGAGCTTGCCCTGCGCCTTATAGACAACGAACAGCTGGGTCAGGATGATATTACTGATTATCTTGCAATTACGTACTCAGCAACTGATTATATCGGGCATCGTTTCGGACCTTCATCCGTTGAAGCTTCTGATGCACTTGCACGGCTTGACAGGAACATCAGCAGGCTGCTCGATAAAATTGACAAGACCCTGGGCAAAAAAAACGTTCTTGTTTACCTTGTCTCGACACACGGTGTATCAGAGATACCGGCGGTGCTTGAGAAGAGCCGCATACCCTCGGGATATTTCCGGCTTAACCAGTCTCTGCAGCTCCTGCGCAGCTACCTCAATGCCATTTATGGTCAGGGTGACTGGGTCAAGGGCTTCTTCGATAACCAGATCTTCCTCAACAGGGGGCTGATTGAAGATGCAAACATCAGTCTTGAGGATATCCAGAAAAAGGTGGCAAGGTTCATGGTTCAGTTCTCCGGTATTGCTGCGGCAGTGCCGACATCAGCCTTTGAGATGAGCGATTTTACCGGGGGCCTGCTGGTTAAGATGAATAACAACTACAGCCCGCAACGCTCCGGTGACGTGATGATAGCACTGAACCCGGGATGGGTGGAAAAGACTGACTTCGTCACCGGTCATAATTCACCTTATGAATATGACGGTCATGTGCCGCTGATATGGTTTGGGTGGACGGCCAGCAAGATATCGGTCACACGCAGTGTCAGTACCAGGGATATCGCCGGAACACTCTCTGTACTGTGTAAGATCCCCCTTCCCAATGCATCAAGCGGAGACCCCTTGCACGAACTCTTCAGGTAGTTAAAGGGAAGATACCAGGTCAGACGCTCAGCTCACGCTTGTTGTAAGTGTCCCGGATCAGGCATGCATCAACGACAAGCAGTGAATTCTGCTCGCATCCGTTTCCGATAACGATCATGTCTGCTCCTGCGGAGAAGGCTTCATCGATCTTTTCAGCGGAATTCAGTCCCCCGCCTGTGATCAGGGGGATCTTTATCTCAGATCTCACTGCCCTTATCATTGCAGGGTCAACAGGAGCGGCTGCCCCGCTTCCGGCTTCAAGGTAGATAGCCTTCATGCCCAGCATCTCTCCGGCCAGTGCCGTAGCCACTGCAATATCATTCTTGTCGCGCGGCACAGGAGAGGTCTGGCTCATGTACTCTACAGAGGTACGGCCGCCGCAATCAACCAGGATATACCCCACCGCGATGACGCTTTCTCTTATATGCCTCAGGAAAGGCGCAGCGACCACATGATTGCCTATAAGCAGTTCAGGATTACGGCCGCTGATAAGCGACAGAAGGAAAACAGCATCTGCAGTATCAGTTAACTGGGTGAGATTGCCGGGGAAAAGGACAACAGGGATGTCCGATAGCTGCTTCAACCTGGCAATCAGGTGACTGACAGGCGAGCCGGTAAGACTGCCCCCGGCAAGGAAGAAATCGACCCTTACCTCAGCCGCCCGGCTTGCCGTGGCAATAAGTGAGTCATCACCGTATTTGTCAGGATCAATAAGCTGGGCAACTACCTTCCTCTTCCTGTAAGGTATCTCAATTTTCATGCTTCTTCTTCGTCCAGACTATTGTGTAATTATCATATTTGGAGTAGTAAAGCGTGAACTGATCATTGATCCTCTCATTCTTTACGTATCCTTTTATCTCTCCGTTCGGTTGAACATTAAAAGGTTCAATGGTAATATCCTGTACAATGTTTATTCCTTCCTTGTCGCAAATCTTGTATATAGATTCCTTGGCACACCAGTGGATATACAGGTGATATGTGCGGTCAGCCCATCTGCGCGTTATCTTTTCCTTCTTGTTAAGGAATTTCGATGCGAAGGCGTTTATGTTGACGCGCATATATTCCAGGTCAATGCCGACTCTCTCATCCCTGCTGATCAGTATAGCTGTAAGCTTGTTCGAGTGTGTTATGCTGATGAAATGTGAACCGTCTTTGATGAATGGCTTGTTGTTCTTATTATATACTATCCTTGCTTCCTTTCCCAGCAGCTCGGCAAGCAGAGCCCTGACGCTGAGGAACTCCATCTTGCGTGAGGTGCTCCTGAATATGGAGTATCTTCTTCTGTCTTCAGGACTCATCTCCACCATGGACAGGAGGGTAGGCAGATCTTCCTCGATCTTCCAAACTCCGATAATGGTGTCCTTGTTCAGAAAGTGTTTGGTGATGCAGCCCATACTTATCTCCAGGTGAGTGTCTCCATGAGGTGGATAATGTCATCCCTCAGGAAAGAGATGACAGGTAAAAGAGAAGTCTTCATTGGGTTGAGCCATGAAATAGAGCGACCCGCGCAGGTAGTGCTGCGTGCTGTCAGTGGCGTAGAACTGAACCGCAGAAGCAGTGTTGCCCTTAAGATCATAGAGAATTCCGTATACATGGGAAGTTTCGTCTGACCACAGCTTCTCTTCTATGGCATCAGCCCGTATGGTATGCTTGTAAGCCAGCTCTCTTGACGATTCTGTCAGACTGGCCAGGTCACCGTGAAGGTTAAAGTACGTGAGGTGTACCTTTGCCTTCAGCGTGGGAAATTCAATGTCCATCCAGCAGGTATCGGTGGCCACTGCCGGCCGGAGATTGATTTTACCGTATACAGGATACTCTATCGAATATGAGCATGGAGAGGCATAGCGGATGTATTGTTTTTCCGGCAGATCAATTCTGAAATAGCCAGCCGGTTTTGGCACGGAAGGCTGACCGCAGGCAGTTAATATGATCGCTGCAACCAGTGGTGCGATATGGATTGTATGTTTCATAAACCGGGTTCTTTTTTTTCTGCGCGGATCTCCCTTATCCGTCGTTTCTCTACCGTTTCAATAGTGAATTTAAATCCTGCTGCTGATATTACACGGCCTTTTAAAGGAATCTCCTCAAGGAGCTCCAGGAGCAGACCTGCAAGGGTCTCCGAGTCTCCCCTGACATCGGCGAACAGGTCACTGTCGCTGCCGGTGATGCGGTAAAAATCGTTCATCAGTATCTTGCCGTCGAATATCCAGCTCCCCTGGCCTGTCTCCCTGTAGAGAGGGGTCTCTTCATCTGTCTCGTCCGTGATATCGCCTACTATCTCTTCAAGGACATCCTCAAGGGTCACTATCCCGCTTGTACCTCCGTATTCATCAACCACGATGGCCATGTGTATCTTCTTTTCCTGGAACTCCTTCATCAGTTCGCTTATCTTCTTTGTCTCGGGGACAACGTACGGCGGCCTGACAAGTGACTGCCATTTGAAGGTGTCAGGCTTGCCCAGATGCGGCAGCAGGTCCTTTATGAACAGTATTCCTTTTATATTGTCAAATGAGCCGGAGTAAACAGGTATCCTCGAGAATCCGGATTCGATCACCTCTGGCATGATTGAACTGAAACCCCTGTGAATGTCCAGCGCTGTCACATCCATACGCGGACACATAACCGCACTGACGTTTATGTTTCCAAAGCGGACAATTCCCTTGAGTATTTCCTTGTCATCCTTTATCTCAGAAGAGGTGAGCTCGAGAGCATCTGAGAGATCATTTATGCTGGTACTGCCGTCTCTCTGCCTGGGGCTTTGCCTGACCAGGCGCGACGAGACCGACAGGAGAGATGTAAGAGGTTTGAACACTCGTGTCGCCAAAGCAAGTGAAGGAGCCATTATCAGGGTAAACCTGAGCTGGTTTTTGGAAGCATACACCTTTGGCATCACCTCGCAGAAGAGGAGGAGGATGAAAGTGATTACAACCACTTCTATGATAAACGACACGACCGGGTTATTGCTCAGATCGAAAACCCTTGAGCTGATAAAGGCTGCAAGGATAATAATGGCGATATTGAGCATGTTGTTTGCCACCAGGATGGTGCCGAGGAGTCTGTCAGGCTTTGAGAGCAGATGTATGGTTGTTGCAGGACGCTTGCCCTTCCTGTCCCGGAGGTCCTCCAGATCGTTAGGTGTAAGGGAGAAATAAGCAACTTCTGAACCGGAAATAAAAGCAGATGCTATTATCAGGAGTATAAGAAAGATGATTTCGGTTACCAGTGCGAAGTCAACTCCGGTAATAGCCGTCTGTGGAAAAAAACCTGCATGTGAGCATGACAATAGTGTCTCCAAAATCAGGATATTTGATTATCTAAAACGGCAGGTCATCTGCTGTCTCACGTGCAGTGAGATCTTCGCTGATGTTGTTGTCGGGCGGTCCGGAAGGCTGTGATGGCGCAGAATAACTCCCTGAATTGTTCTGCATCGGCTGACCTGAAGCAGTCTGCTGGCCCTGGCTGTCCTGCTTGCGTCCGAGGAGCTGTATTGTATCTGCCTCAACCTCAACAATATACTTCTTGTTACCATCGCGGTCATCGTATGAACGGTAGCGAATTTTGCCCTCCACAAGTATCTGTGAGCCCTTGCGGATGTAGTTCTCGGCGAGTTCGGCCAGCCGCCTCCATGCCACAACATTGTGCCATTCGGTCTGAGTAACCTTATCACCTCCCTTTGGGGTATAGGTCTCGCTTGTAGCAAGTGAAAATGATGCTTTGATATTATTCTCGAAACGTCTTATCTCCGGGTCCTTCCCGACGTTACCAACCAATATGACTTTATTGAATGACATAACTTTAATGATATTTTTTGTTACACGAAGAATGTAAAGTTACGAAAAAATCTGTTGAGAGTATTAAAGCTGGTCAACGCGGCTGCTGTCCCTGGCTCAGACCCGGGGCAAAAATATGCTGTTTACCTGCTGATTTTTTATAGTTGTCAAAAAATCAGTGTATTCGGAGTGAAAAAAAAGATAATTCAATCATAATTGAGAAATAATATTTTATATTTGCACAACTGAAAAAACAGAACATAAAATAATTTGTTGAATTTAAAATTTTTGCAAAATGACAAAAGCAGACATTGTTAACGAAATTGCCAAGAACACCGGAATTGAGAAAGTGACTGTTCAGAAAACCGTTGAGGCATTTATGGAATCAGTAAAAGACTCTATGGTTTCCGGCAATAATGTTTATCTAAGAGGTTTTGGCAGCTTCATTGTGAAGAAACGCGCAAAGAAGACGGCCAGGAATATCTCTAAGAATACCACCATTATTATTCCCGCACACAACATCCCGGCCTTCAAACCAGCTAAGACCTTCATAACCAAGGTTAAATCTCACGTTAAGAAGTAACAATATGCCAAGCGGTAAAAAGAGAAAACGGCATAAGATGGCTACCCACAAACGCAAGAAGCGTTTGCGGAAAGACAGGCATAAGAAGAAGAAATAGCAATTAATGCATAGTCCATACTTTTTAAATCTAACCTAAAGACACGTCGTCTTTAGGTTAGTTGCATTTTTAAAGGGCTATAAGCAAATTAACAAATTTCAGAATGTGAGTAAGGATCTAATAATCAGCGTAAGTGATTCTGAGATATCCATTGCACTTCTTGAGGATAAGCAGCTTGTCGAGTTAAATAAGGAAAAACGCAATATTCAGTTCTCTGTCGGCGACATTTACCTGGGGAAGGTGAAGAAGATTATGCCGGGGCTGAACGCAGCGTTTATCAATGTAGGTTTCGAAAAGGATGCTTTTCTGCACTATCTTGACCTGGGCGCTCAGTTCAGGACTCTTCACAAGTATTATGCGCAGGCTACACAGAACAGGGGCAAGATGCCGCCTGTTTCAAAGTACAAGCCTGAGCCTGACATCGACAAGGAGGGCAAGATATCTGATGTCCTGACATCAGGGCAGACAGTGATAGTGCAGATAACCAAAGAGCCCATTTCAACCAAGGGCCCGAGGCTGGCGTCAGAAGTAAGCATAGCAGGCCGTAACCTGGTGCTGATGCCGTTTGCAGACAAGGTCTCTGTCTCCTCAAAGATAGAGAACAATGATGAACGAAACCGACTCAAGCTGCTCATACAGAGCATTAAACCCAAGAATTACGGTGTGATAGTACGCACTGTTGCCGAAGGAAAGAAGGTTGCCGCCCTTGACACAGAGCTCAAAGAACTGGTCAGCAGATGGGAGACGGCACTCTACTCGATCCACAAGGACGTGAAATCGCCGCGGCTGCTCCTGGGGGAAATGAACCGTACAACGACCATCCTCAGGGATATTCTCAGTGCCGACTTCAACAGCGTCATCGTGGATGATGAAGTCATAGCCGGCGAAGTAAAAAGCTACATCAGGGAGATAGCCCCTGAAAAAGAAAAGATAGTAAAGGTATATAAGGAGCAGTTCCCGATCTTCGATCACTTTCAGATAAGCAGGCAGGTCAAGGGGCTTTTCGGCCGCACCATTTCATTTAAGGGCGGTTCATACCTTATAATCGAGCATACAGAGGCCCTGCACGTTGTAGACGTGAACAGCGGCAACAGGTCAAAAACGGGCAGTGACCAGGAATCCAATGCTCTTTCTGTGAACCTTGAGGCGGCAAGAGAGATCGCACGGCAACTGCGCCTGAGAGATATGGGCGGAATAATTGTGATCGATTTCATCGATCTGCAGTCGAATGAAAACCGTCAGGCGCTCTTTGACAAGATGAAGGAACTGATGAGCGAGGACAGGGCTAAGCATAATATTTTGCCGCTGAGTAAGTTCGGACTGATGCAGATAACGCGGCAGAGGGTAAGACCCGAGATGACCATCGTCACCGATGAGAAATGCCCCGTATGCAGGGGAGGGGGTAAAACGGCCTCAACCATTCTCATCACTGATGAGATCGAGCGTACTCTTGTGTCTATCCTTGAAAAAGTGAAGACCCGCAAGCTGATGCTGCGTACGCACCCTTTCGTTGCAGCTTACCTCAGGGAAGGACTCTTTACCCTGATAGGGAAGATCAACAAGAAGCACGACGTCAGCATTAAAGTTCAGGCTGTGCCCTCGTACCACTTCCTGCAATATGAGTTTTTTGACCGCGATGGAAATGAAATAGATCTGGCATAGCAGAGGCTGTATCATAAGTATATTCACCACCCCGTCCGCCAGCTGGCGGACACCCCTCCTTAAAATAAGGAGGGGAAATATCTGATTTTTAATATTTTAACTTTCTCCTCCTTGATAAGGAGGAGTACCCTGACCGTAAGCGTCAGGGGGAGGAGGTAACTTATGATACACCCTCCTTTTTTTTCAGAATTTGCCGAATTTGAATGACATTCCAAAAACGAAACCCTTCACTGCCTGAGGACTAAGCTCCGGCACTTCAGGTGTTGTATTATATAATTCAATTGGAATTCTGTACGAAGCACCAAGACTCATCCTGAAGAAGCGGGTAACGTTTAACTCAACCTCCGCTCCGGGCTGTATAAGCATATAGAATTGTGTGGGCGGGATATAATCCTCAAACTCATCCCAGTTATCCCAGTCATCCCAGTTAGTTTTTACGCTGGATATCGCTCCTCCGCCAATCAGGATAGGAAATGCAACATGAACCGGTTCCAACGGAATTACAATCGGCTCAATGATAAGACCGCCATATCCCCCCGTGAGGAAATTATCAGTATCGTCAACTGCATCGTAAACAGGCTGGTTCATAAAGCCTGAACCTCCCATACCCATCGCAAATGTGTGATTCATAATCCACATGCCACGGAATCCGAATTCAAATGCGCTTCTGTCGTCAATGACAGAATAACCCATAGTGAAAGCACCGTAACCACCTGAGGAGGTTTCGGGCCCTGAAAGTGTCTTCATCTCGCCAGGTTGTTCCTGTGCTGACCCTGTGTAAACAGATACAACAAGGATCACAATCATAGTAATTAATAGCCTTTTCATAATTAATGGTGATTTTTGATTATTTGGACATTAGTAATGTTTCCTTTAAGTATAAACAGCTTATCACTTCTGCAGAATTCTTATTTCTCCCCTGGTGGCATCTATCCTGATCCTGGATGAATCGGGAGAACTGCCGTACCTGCCGGAGGTGATGTATATCTTATCTTCTTCATTAACCGTTGTGCGCTCAGGCGCAGGTGTTATTCCCGGAAGAGAGACAAACGCGTTGGCGTGACGTATCTCCAGGTCATAACTTGCCTTCTCCGGCAGGAGAAAATCAACATCAGTGTATGAAGAGCTGATATCAATAAGGGAAAACTTCTCATCAACCTTCTCGCAGGAAAGATTGCCATATTTCATCACGAGACTTAACTCCTTCGTAATTTTTTCGGCATTGATGTCACTGAAGTGCGTTTTTCCCGTGATGACAGATACACTTCCAAGGTTGATATCGTCACTTTTGGAATCAATATCCAGTGTACCGCAACTGTCTATCCACACCTTCGACGACGATGAGTAAATGTTAATGCTTTCAGTCCCTTTCATTCTCAATTCACTGAAGGATAGGGTGATATTTCCTTCCGTGATACTTCTTACATTGGCTTTGCAGAAGGTGAGATCAATCTGCCCGGCGTTATTGATCACTCCGGCATCGAGCGAGCCGTTTGACAGCGTCAGCGTCAGCTCCGGTGTTTCATCACCGATATAAACGTCCCCATAGCTGTTGGTCAGCCTCAGGACGGCTGAAGGCGGGCATTCGATGAAATAATCGATATTCAGCCTTGAACCGTAGTTAATGATGTTTTTGGTGAGACCCTTGAGACTTTCAAGGAGCGGGGTGACACCTTTGTTAAAGGTGGTTTGTGCCTGAACCCTGTTGTTGATCATCACTATGCTTATATCAACATCAGACATCATTGACCTGAGTTTACTTTCCTTATCTGATGAGGCGGTCACCTCAACCCTTACAGAGACAGAATCAGCATTGCCGTGACTGATATGAATATTGCCGTATTTATTTGTTACCTCGACGACAGCATCATTACCGGCTCTGAATGACTTCATGAAGGTCTTGCTGTCAGTCATTTGCTGCCCCTGCAGTGCCAGGGTGCCGAGAGACAGCATCAGCGCAATCAGATGGGTTCTATAATTCATGATCTGAGTAATTTTTATTTCCTGCCTCTTTCTTTTTCATCAGCACGAGCATATCTTCCAGCAGCTCAATTCTGAGCCTGTAATTCCGGATAAGGGCCTCAACCACCTCTTCGTTGGCGATGTTGTCATTGAGATCCTTCCTTATCTCAACTGACAGACTGTCAAGCTCCCCCATGCTCTTTTCCAGTTCCATGCTTATATCAGGATTGTCCGTCAGGAGTGGTTTGGCCTCTTCATACAGTGAACTGATCTGGCTGTTGTAGTAGAGATAGGTTTCCCTGACAGCTGTGACGTGCGGGTCATCATTTCTCACGGGTCCATCTATTGTCCTGAGTATAAGGGTAAGGCCTGCTCCTGAAACTATCAGGATCACAGCTGCCTTCCAGAGAATGCTTCCTATACGCCTCTCACGACGGGGGAGCTCCGCTTCAATCCTGCTCCATAAGCCAGGGCCAGGATCATGAATATCCATCCCTTCCCTGCCATTCTTAATATGTTTCTCGAACTCATCCATCTTTCTGCATGTTTATGAGAATTTTCTTCAGTTTGTCTTTTGCCCTTAAGTATTGGGTCTTCGACGTTGATTCAGAGATATTCATTATCTGGGATATCTCAGCATGATCATACCCTTCGAGAAGATAAAGGCTGAAGACTACCCTGTATCCGTCAGGTAGTTTTTCTGCCGCCTTCGCAATTACAGATGTGTCAGGCCAGCACACTTCCTCCGCTTCGTCCGCGGGTCTCTCAACGGACCGGTAGTCATCGACATATACCAGCTCCGCCTCTCTCTTCCTCAGCCTGTTGATGCATTTATTGATCACAATCGTCTTCAGCCAGGCGCCGAAGGTCGATTCAGACCTGTATGACCCTATGTTCCTGAAGCAATCGGTAAAGGCTTCCTGTAGCATATCCTCTGCTTCTTCCCTGTTGTTGACAATGCGGTATGCAGCGTTGAACATAGCCTTGGCATAGAGTTCATAGAGCCTGAACTGGGCTTTCCGGCTGCCCCGGCGGCACTCCTCAATAAGAGCATCATGAATATGAATGTCCGGTGTAGCCAAGCTCAGATCATTATGATTCAAAGACACTGCAAAGTTACTGAAGTTGCACGATCACAGCATTTTTTATCTTGTCCCGTCTTTTTCTTCCGGCTGCGTCCCGCTGAAAAATATCTGTTCTTTTGATCAAAAGAACAATTATTATTATCTTTGATATTGCTTTTTACTGTCCAAAAGCAATTTTTCCATTCTTTTCATGGCTGCCCCTGATGTTTACTATCAGGGGCTTTTTTTTGTCTCAGGTCTTAAATCTGAGGGTTGAAGGATTGAGAAGTTGAAGGGTTGAGGAGGTTGAAATAGTGGTTTAAGGCTTTAGTAGTAATACATGCTTCTCATGCACCTTGCTTGCATTGCTCCACGCTATTTAACCTTTTTTATATTTTCCCTCCTTCTAAGGAAGGATAACCAGCTCGTGATATCCTTATATTAGCGCCTGCAATAAACCTGCCCGCAATGAAATTTATATATTCAATCCTGATCGCCCTGTTCCTGCTCAACGGATGTGCCTCTGAGGAAGAAAAGGCAAGCCGCAAGGCTGATAAGCTTCATCTGAACATGCTTACCGTAGACACGCACTGCGACACTCCTATGCGTCTGGCCAGGACAGGTTTTGACCTCGGCAGTAAAAATGAAAAGGGGTGTGTCGATTTCCCGAGGATGAAGGAGGGAGGCCTTGATGCCGAGTTCTTCGCCATCTTCATCGGCCAGGGACCACAGGAATCCTGAGACATTTGACCAGAAATCACCTGAACACTCTTGCCATTTTTGACTCCATTCACCGCAATGTGGCACGTTATCCGGAGATGGCAGGACTTGCGCTAACCCCTGATGATGCGTACAGGCTTAAAGCTGAAGGCAAGGTCGTTGTGTTCATCGGTATAGAGAACGGCTATGCTATAGGCAAGGATCTGTCACGTGTAAAAGAATATTACGACCTGGGAGCTCGCTATATAACGCTATGTCATTCAGCTAATAACGATATATGTGATTCTTCAACCGACCCGCAGGGACCGGAGCACAACGGCCTTTCTTCTTTCGGAGAAGAGGTGGTGAAGGAGATGAACAGTCTGGGCATGATCATTGATGTATCGCATCTTTCTGACGAAGCTTTTTATGATGTGCTCCGGGCATCAAAGACACCGGTGATTGCCTCGCATTCATCATGCAGGGCATTATGCGAGAATCCCAGGAACCTAAACGACGACATGCTCCAGGCGCTGAAGAAAAACGGAGGGGTAATACAGATCTGCCTGTTAAGCGAATATCTTAAGCAGCCCGAGCCGAACCCGGAATTTGATGCTCTCAGAAAGGCGTTGCGACAGAGAATGAAAGCGCTGGGTCCTGACGCCACCGAAGAGCAGAAGGAGCAGATATGGGATGAGTATGAGGCACTGAAAAACAAATATGAGAAACTCGCGACTGTCGCTGATGCTGTTAATCATATACAGCATGTTGTTGATATTATCGGGATTGATCACGTAGGGATTGGCTCCGATTTCGACGGGGGAGGTGAACTGGACGATTGCAGGGATGTTTCTCAGATGAAGAACATCACCAGAGAGCTTATCATGCGGGGATACGACAGCGAGGACATCGCAAAGATCTGGGGAAAGAACGCCATGCGCGTCATGCGCGAAGTGCAAAACATTGCAGAATAAATCAATTTGTTGATCAGACCGGAACGACGCCCAAATTTGGCGTCGCTACACTACTGCCTATTGGCTATTGCCTATTGCCCTTTTTCTGCTTCACCCTTGAGAACCTCAGCATCCTGATTATCCATGAGGGCAGAGGCTTGCTGGGGTCCCTCTTCCTCAGGTTAAGATATAAACCCAATGCTTTAATAACAGGCACCTTGTGTGTCTCAACGAACTCGATGAGAGTCCCGTCAGGATCTTCTATATAAGAGAAGTGACCTGCCGCTTCACCCATGTCAAAGCTCTGGCCGTCATGGCTCTGCATGCTGTCAACACTGAACGGAAACCCTGCGTTGTCACAGTACTTGCGGAGGTTGTCCATGCCGTTGATATCATAGCATAAGTGTATGAAGCCGGGATCACCCCAGAACCTTCCCTCATAGATCTTAGTGCCTTTGATGTCTTTAGCTTGTATCAACTCGATGGTGCTCTGTCCGAACACCGGACTAAAGCCTCCATGAAAAGGCTTTGAAGGAGCCAGGAGAACACGCCGGAAGTTACCGCTGCCTCCCGGAAGAGGAGCGAGGTCATCAAATGTACCGGTGACGTCATATACTACCTTATCATATCCCAGTATGCCGGAGTAAACTTTAAGCGCCCTGTTAATATCAGTGACCCCTATTATCGCCCCGTAAGACCCTCCTGATACTTTCTTCAGGTTCATGAACCAATCGGTGGCCTCAACAATATGAAAGATATTTTTAAACGGGTCCCTGACATAAAAGCTCTTACTTCCTGAGGGATCGAAAGCGGGCATTCCCAGTACATCAACTCCCATATCCAGGAATTGCTTCCATGCAGTCTCAGCATTCCTGACCTTCATTTTACATGCAAAAATGCCTATGTCTCCCAGTTTTGTCTCGCGGTCACGGTACTCAGGCTTTCTTCCCTTGTACTGCCATACCTCGAAACCACCGCCGCTCTGCAGGTTGAGTGCAAGCACAGCGTGCCTGCTGCGCGGCTGTCCTCCTGTATAAGGAAGCATCAGCTTTGCTTCGGCCTCTTCCTCGAATATACGGCAGTCCATTCCGAATACCTTAATGTACCATTCCCAGGCTTCTTTCAGATCATTCACACCTATGCCTACCTGCTGTATCCCGCTTACTATATACCCTTTCATAATAGCTTCTTTGTCACATTGGTTTAACCCTGCCTGCAATTCTGAAAAACAGCCAGGGCATGTATTTTCTTATTTTGAGCATCAGCAATTCGCTGCTGCCAACAAGTATCTCTCTTCTGTTTTTTCTGATGCCCCTTATGATCTGCTGAGCTGCTTTTTCCGGGGTGATGCCGGCGGCCAGCCCTTCATCCAGTTTGCCGTGCTCCTTGCCTGTTGATGTGAGGGCATGAAATGATATATTGGTTCTTACCCTTCCGGGTATAAGCACTGAAACCCTGATGTTATCACTCCTGTGTTCCAGCAGGAGTGTTTCAAAGAAACCGTGCAGCGCCTGTTTTGATGCTGAATATGCCGACCTGAGAGGGAATCCGAAGCGTCCCGATATGGAACTCGTTGCCACGATATAACCACCGCCGTTACTGATCATATAGGGCAGTACAGCCTTCGTAAGTGCAATGGTCCCGAAATAGTTTATTTCCATGATCCTGCGGTCAAGCCACAGCGGGGTATCTTTTATCAACGCCCTCTGGCTGATCCCGCCTATGTTAAGAAGCAGATCTATCCTGCCTTCTTTTTTTATTATATCAGCCACCGTCTCTTCAATACCGGCGGTGTCAGACAAGTCGAATGCAACGGTGGCGATACTGCCCTTCATGGCAGAGCAGCTCTCAGCCACTCTCTTCAGTCCGGCTTCATCATTTGATGAGGCAATTACCCTGCTTCCTCCCTTCGTGAATGCATTGACCAGTGCCTCGCCGATACCTGAGGAGGCTCCCGTTATCCAGACTGTCTTTTCAGCGAAAAAATCCTTCATGGTTAAAGCCCTGAAACGGTCTGGATGAGATTGCTATATGTATTTCGCAACCTGATATAGATGGAGTTCTTTGTTCTGATAAGTCTTCTGATCCTGAATCCTCCCACCGTCCTTTTGAAAAGAAGAGACCAGTTCCATGCAAGAATACCCAGTACCGGGACGAGAAGGAAAGCAGCTATGGCCAGCCACCATGGCTTGATGAAAACAAGGGCAAGAACCAGAAAAACAGGTGCAAATATTAAGCCCAATCCCATGAAGAATCCAAACCTTGCCGTGCTGATAAAGGCCGGATCTTTCGATTTAAGTGACTGAACTTCAGATATTTTAAAAATAGAGAAATTTAAAAGTGCGCCTACAAGAAAAACCGGCAGAGTGATTAGCAGAAAGAGTGATGAAGCAAGTAGCCACCCGAGAGGGTGCTTTTTCTTTCTCAGCTGGCGGTAAGTCAGCTTCAGTTCTTTAGCCAGGTCCCTGGCAGTTAGACTGTCACTGCATAACCGTTCATATGCTTCAGGATCTTTCTGATGCAGCTCGTTAACCTTACTGATCAGTCTGGTGTCACGGAACAGCTTAGGATACCTTATGCGGTCACTGTATTTCTCGTTGATGATGCTTCTCAGCTCGTTAATAGCTTCATAGTCCTGCTCTTCTTCTATGTGTACCATTACCTTCTTCATTTCGGAAGAGAGCCTGTCGCGCAGTTCTACTATTGCCCTGTTCGGGTTCTGCCTGTATGAATTGTAGTACTCAGAGACATGTATGGGATGGCCGTAGACAACAGTCAGTACCTGTCTGAAGAGCCAATAGTGGGAATACTCAAGTCCAACAGGAACAATATTGATCTCTTTTTTATAGTCAGAGGCCTCCGCTGTCAGAAAAGCAATCCTGCAAATGCCTTTTTTAAGCTGACGCAGTTTTCTGTAAACGTCATGACTTCCTTCAGGAAGAATGACAAGCCCGTTACGGTTTTCCATGACCCTGAGAGTGTCATGGAAGGTGTCATCGTTTTGTTTCAGGGTCTCAAAACCGTCTCTGATCCGGTACACGGGCAGAATTTTAAACCGGTACATGAGACTTGCAACAAACTTCTTTCTAAAGATATCGGCTCTTGCAAGAAAAACCAGCTGCCTGTGAAGGGTACAGATGATCGCCATGGCATCCATGAGCGCATTCTGATGATTGGGAGCAAAGATAGTAGGTACTGAGAAGTCAAGATGATCCCTTGCCGTAAACAATGACCTTGCGGTAGAATATGTTGTTATGCCAGAAATCGGCATATTTTTTCAGAAGCAGATAAAACAAATCATACTTCTCAATATTTTCCTTGCCCATAGCTGAAAAGCCTGTAATCTACAATCTTAAAATCCGGAAAGCTAAGTTTCTACGTTGCTCGAAGTTAAAAAAAGATTTCCCCCCGGGAATTTAAAATCCGGTATTATTGACAGAAATCTGGCGCTTTTAGGTATTTATACCACCCTCATCAGTGGGGGCATTAAAATTCATTCCAGGAAACTTTCAATATCCCGTCTTTCTCTTTTTGTCGGCCGGCCGGTGCCGTGCGGCCTGAAGCCGAAGAACTTTCCGCTCTCAGGTTTGATCCTGTTTTTTTCCTCTTCGGGAGTAAGGTCGCTGATATATTCGCTGACAAGTTTGGCGCCCACCCTGCCGGATGGGATGGCTGTGACAAGATAGGTATATGTCACAGGTGGTTTTCTGACGAGGATCGTTGTTCCTTCACTGACCATATGAGCCGGTTTGACAGGCTGGCCTGCCAGTGTGATCCTCCCTTTCCGGCATGCTTCCGTAGCAGCGCTGCGTGATTTATACAGCCTTACTGACCAGAGGAATTTATCGATCCTTTCCCCCTTTGGTGTCGCCATCGACTGTCAGTTTGCCTGCTTTATTAAAAGCTGTCATTGTAAGTTCGCACCCGGCAGTGACGAATGAGCGGATAATCTCAACTGAGAGAGACAATCTTTTAACGATAACTGCCAGCTCCTCTTCCGTCCATTCGCCAAGGACATAATCAATTTGTCCGCCCCTGCCGAAGTTATTCCCGATACCGATGCGCAATCTGGCATAGTCATTTGTCCCGAGGATCTCGCTTATGCTTGCCAGTCCATTGTGTCCTCCGTCACCTCCCCTGGCTCTCAGGCGCATGCTGCCAGTGGGAATGGCTATATCATCGGCTATGACAAGCAGGTTCTCCGGTGGTATCTTCTCCTTCTGCATCCAGTAACGCACCGCGTTGCCGCTCCGGTTCATCAGGGTAGATGGTTTGAGCAGGATCGCGGTAGCATTTTTGTACCTCATTTCTGAAATAAAACCGTAACGGCGGTCCGTAAAAGAGATATTGGATGCAGCTGCGGCCGCATCCAATACCATAAAACCGACATTATGCCGTGTATTTTTATACTCTTCGCCTATGTTGCCAAGACCGGCGATAAGATATTTCAAGACTTTAACTATTTGTGACTGGCATCCTTATGCCCGGCATCCTTATGTCCGGCATCCTTCTTGCCTGCCTCTTCTTTCTCGGCACCGGCAACTTCAGCAGCCGGAACTTCAGCTCCTTCAACCGGAGCAGCTTCCTCTTCCTTGAGAACCATACGTGATACTGCAACACCAACTATCATTGCTTTTTTGTTGTCAATGATCTCCAGCTTATCGTATGAAAGATCACCTACTTTAATTGACTGTCCGATCTCAATGTTGGTGATGTCAATCGTGATATGTTCAGGCAGGTCATTTGTCATTCCCTTGATCTTGAGGGTTCTGCGTTTGAGGTTGAGCCTTCCGCCGGCTTTAACGCCAACTGATTCGCCGGTGATCCTGATCGGCATGTCAACAATTACAGGTTTGTCTTCAGTTACCTGTATGAAATCGATATGCAGCAGCTTATCAGTTACCGGATGGAACTGCAGGTCCTTCATTATTGCCTTATATTCATTCCCGTCAACAAGCAGGTTAACAAGGAATACATCAGGAGTATAAACCAGTCCGCGGAATACGTTTTCATGTGCAGAGAAATGCAGGTTTTCTTTTCCGCCGTACATCACGCAGGGTACATTATTTTCAGCGCGCAGTGCGTTTGAACTCTTTTTACCGAAATGATCGCGCGAGACGGCTTTAATCTCAATGGTCTTCATCAGTCTTTAATTTGTTGTGCTACTCAAGATTGCTTGCCTGGCAATCTCCCATTACACGTTCGACATTTTTAAAAATTTGGCCTGCAAATATAGCGAAAAAGGTTAGAAAACAAAACCTGTGCTTATTGAACTGTTGGTGTAAACGGCTTTTATTGCCTCACCGAATAATTCGCCTACGGACAGAATCCTGATTTTAGGTGAGTATCTGGTCAGGGGAATGCTGTCGGTGATCACCAGCTCCTCTATGGGTGAGCTGTCTATCTTTTCAATGGCGTCTCCTGACAGTACGGGGTGTGTGGCAACAGCCCTGACGCTGAGAGCTCCCCGGTCTTTCATCATCGTGGCAGCAAAGGTCAGCGTGCCGGCCGTGTCAACCATGTCATCAATAATGACGACATGACGCCCTTCAACCTCACCCAGGATAGATATCTCCTCCACTATGTTGGGTTTCTTTCTCAGCTTGTAACAGAGCACCATCTCACATTGCAGGTAGCGTGCATAGGCATTGGCACGTTTTGAACCTCCCATGTCCGGGGCTGAAACAGTCAGGTTAGGCAGCCTCAGGTTCTTTATAAAGGGTGCGAAGAGCGCCGAGCCGAACAGGTGGTCAACGGGAACATCGAAGAAACCCTGTATCTGGTCGGCGTGAAGGTCCATGGTGATGATGCGGTCAACACCTGCCTTTGTAAGCAGGTCGGCAGTGAGCTTGGCACCCAATGAGACACGTGGCCTGTCCTTGCGGTCCTGCCTGGCATAACCGTAATAGGGGATCACCGCATTGACCTTGTACGCCGAGGCCCTCTTGGCAGCATCGATCATCAGGAGAAGCTCCATCAGATTCTCTGCAGGCGGATTGGTCGACTGTATGATGAATACATGGCACCCTCTGACAGATTCATCAAAGCATGTCTGAAACTCTCCGTCACTGAAGCTCAGCAGCGAGCTCTTGCCCAATTCGATGCCAAGATGATCTGCGATTTTTTCTGCTATGCTTAATGATGATGTACACGAAAAGATTTTAAAAGGAGCTCTGCCGATCATATTGGAGGTGTTAGGTGGTTTTCACTGAACGCTGATACAAAAATAATATTAATGGTTCAATCATTTTTTCCTTTCATAAAATATCATGGTCTCTTTTATGTAATCAAGCAGTTCGTCCCTGCCTGTACCTTTTGTGGCCGAAGTGACGAACGTCGGGGGAAGGCTCTCCCAGTTT
Organism: uncultured Bacteroidales bacterium; assembly: GCA_963719235.1. Classification (GTDB taxonomy): domain Bacteria; phylum Bacteroidota; class Bacteroidia; order Bacteroidales; family VadinHA17; genus SR-FBR-E99. The sequence goes on along the minus strand of CAVRBS010000014.1, from coordinate 169,678 downwards.
TCAAGCATCGTTTTATCATGAAGGAGCCTGATTCTCTCCGCCACGCGTGGCCCAACCTTATCTGTTTTGGTGAATACCCTGGCGAAGGGCACACCGTTGAGAGCCAGCCTTTCCATCAGGGCCATGTCAGAAGGCATGGGTTCATGCCGGACATCTATAAGGACAAACAGGGAGATCAGGTTCTCGCGAAGGGTGATATATGACTTGAATAGCCTGTCCCACTGTTCCCTCATTTTCTGTGAGCGGCGTGCATAGCCGTAACCCGGGAGATCAACAAGATACCAGCTCTCATTGATCAGAAAGTGATTGATTGTTTGCGTCTTCCCCGGATTGACGGAAATTTTGGCAAGCCCCTTCTTTCCCACTAACATGTTAATCAGTGACGACTTTCCTACATTTGACCTGCCGATAAAAGCATACTCGGGCAGGTCAGGCGCGGGTAACTGGCTGATCTTTGCGCTGCTGGTGACATAAGAAGCAGATCTGATGATCATTACTTCTTTATTTTGGCCATGAACTTTTCGTTCTCAATAATGAATCTTTCATGCTGGCCTTCTCCTATCTTTCCGTCATCGTCGCTCGCTTCGACATGAAACAGAAGTCTTTTGCCATTAACCTCTTTCAGGGTGGCAGTGCATGTCACACCTTTGCCCACTGCGGTGGCTTTGATGTGTTTTACGCTGATCTCTGTCCCTACAGTGCCTTCCCCGTCGTCGAGACACGCCTCCACGGCTTTCATTGCTGTCTGCTCCATGAGAGCGATCATTGCCGGCGTCGAAAGCACATCGAGGAGACCTGAACCGTAAACGGATGCAGTGTCACCTTCACCGACCGTTTTGGTAATTGTGAGCTTGATGCCCGGCACAAGTATCTGTGACATAGCGTGGTTAATTTAAATCTTTATACGGTAAAGGTATTGACAGCCGGTAATACAGCCTGTTTCCAAAGCCGGTAAGATAGCCAGCCACGACGGTGACAGAGTCTGCACTGTGTCCCGGTGTCTTTTTCAAATCGAGATAACCCGTGGTGGCCGTCTGCAGCAGAGGTGTCAGGACGGTAAGATCAACCATACCGTCCGTAAAATCGCCTCTGTAGTACTTGACATTCTCAGCCAGATCAGACATCTCAATGAATAACTTGCAGACACCTCGTGCCTTGTATTGATCTTCTATTCTGTAATATGGTGTCGGGTATCCGGTTATTTTTGACCCGTCCATATTGAACTCCTCGAGTCCGGGTAAGCGTCTGCCATCTACATAATCGAGTTTGGCCTTTACGCGGCCGCTCTTATAGTACTGTATCTGTGATCCGCTGATGGTGTCATTGAGATATGGTGTGACCCTGAAAAGCTTACCGTCAGGGTAGTACCATTTTGCCTCTCCGTTTTTCTGGCCGTCGACGGTATATGATCTCCTGTTCGAGAACGCCTGATTTGCTGAATGAGCGCGACAGTCCCTGCCTGATGCCATTCTCAAAGGCAACCTCCTTGACTTTTATGTCATCCTTGAAATAGCTCTTTACACCTGTATAGCCCGTGTCAGCCTCATGTTTTCCTTTTTTCTTTTGCCCTCCGGTATCGCCGGTACCGCTCCCGCATGAGACAGCAATAAGGAATGTCAGTGTCAGTAAGATAGATGCAAATTGTTTCATGTCAATTGTGTATTTGTGGTATATATACTTCAAGTAGCCTGGCCTCTCCCCGGGGAATGAGAGTCACGCTGTCAGCAGCGGCAGGTATGAGAATTGTCTCCCCGGCCCTCAGCTCCTCACTGTGATCGAAACAGTCAACGACAACCATGCTCTCCGTACAAATATATACTATAAAAGAGTCAATCATGCTGCAGTCCTTTATCACAGGCCTGTCAAGCTGAAGAAGGCTGGTATGGAAATATTCACATGTGGCAAGCATTACCGGACGGTTTGTCTCGGGAGCTTTTCTTATCAGGTTAGGCTGGTCAAGATCGAAGTTGATTGCATCAGCAGCAAGCTCCGCATGCATCTCACGCGCTTTGCCCTTGCTGTCAACCCTGTCCCAGTCATAGATACGGTAGGTGATATCGGAAGTCTGCTGTATTTCTGTCAGGAGAACGCCTGCGCCTATGGCATGTACCATACCTGCCGGTATGAAGAATGTATCACCGGGTAATACCGGCGTTGCATTGATGAGGCTGGCAAGTTCTTTCCTGTCGACATATCCGAGATACTCTTCCCTGGTAGTCTTTTTTATGAATCCGGTATATATCATTGCCCCGGGTGCTGCGTCGATGACATACCACATTTCAGTCTTTCCCCAGGCATGGTGCCGCTCTGATGCAAGCTTATCACCGGGATGGACCTGGATGGAAAGGGTGTCCCTGGCATCGATGAACTTGATGAGCAGGGGGAACTCACTGCCATATCTTTCAAAGACGGAATCGCCCACAAGATCACCCATATATATTTCGGTCACCTCCTCCAGGGTGTTGCCCTTGAGAAAGCCGTTAGCTATCCTGGAGCTTGCCCCTGTCATGCCGTTAATTTCCCAGCTCTCTCCAATCTTTGGACCGCCTTTCCCCTCCTTGCCGAAACGCTCCCTGAGAGCGCTGCCCCCCCAGATCGTTTCCTTGAGCACAGGCCTGAACTTTATCGGATAGAGTGAATTCATGCTCAGATCACGTAATCAATGACAATCTTGGCCTTCTTGATTACCGAGCACACCGAAACAGCCTGCCTGTGATGATCGCTCGACTGGTACCGCCGGAGATCTTCAGGGGAAGCAAAAGTCGAATCGATGACAAAGTCGCCGGCGTGATCCGCCTCAAGTATGTTAATGCCGGTCCTGTATTCAATTATATAGTCAAATTTATTCCCCAGTGGCCCGTAGATCTCTTTAAGCTTCCTGATCGAATTCTCTTTCTCCTCACGAGTGTACGGGGCAGAAAGCTTGAAAATGACTATGTGCTTTATCATGGAGTTTTTTGCTACATTTGATACAAAAATAAACATTTTATGCTTACCGTCGGGATTGCCGGGGGAACAGGTTCAGGAAAGACAACCGTTGTCCGTAAACTGATTGAGATGCTTCCCCGTGATGAGGTCGTGATACTTCCTCAGGACAGCTACTATAAAGATAACAGTCATCTTCCGATAGAAGAAAGGCAGAAAATAAACTTTGACCACCCCGATTCGGTCGAATGGCCGCTGCTGATGGCTCACCTGGCCGAGCTGAAGGCCGGACGACCAGTAGAAATGCCCGTCTATTCATACCTTACCTGCATCAGGTCGGAGGAGACTATACCGGTAAAACCTGCTGACGTGGTGGTTGTGGAAGGAATCATGGTGCTTGTTGACCCCGGGCTGAGATCGATGCTTGACATCAAGGTCTTTGTCGATGCTGATGCTGACGACAGGCTGGGAAGGGTTATCATGCGCGATATAGTCGAACGCGGCCGGTCGGTGCTCAAGGTGCTGGAAAGGTATAACGAGACGGTTAAGCCATCGCACCTTCAGTTCATTGAGCCATCAAAAAGATATGCAGATATCATTGTTCCGGGAGGAGGAGAGAACCTTGTGGCAATAGAGGTGCTCAGGACAATCATTGAAAAACACCTGAAATAAGAATTCAGATTCGCCTGAGCTCGCGGAGGTACATCTGTATGGTGTTCTCAAGCCCGAAATACAGTGCATCAGCAATAAGCGCGTGCCCTATTGACACCTCAAGAAGCCAGGGTATTCTGCTGTGCAGCCACGCAAGGTTACCAAGATCCAGGTCATGCCCGGCATTCAGCCCCAGCCCTAAGTCCCGGGCTGTCTCAGCTGCCTTTACAAACGGCGCAACAGCTGCCTCCCTGTCTGCCGGGAACATTGAGGCATAGGGTTCGGTGTAAAGTTCAACACGGTCAGTACCGCTCCTGGCAGCGTATTCCAGCATCACCGGATCAGTGCCGGTAAAAATCGAAGTTCGAATTCCTTTTTCCCTGAAACCGGCAATCACATCAGTAAGAAACGCGAGGTTGGCTCTGGTGTCCCATCCGGAATTGGATGTCACTGCATCATGAGCATCAGGTACAAGTGTAACCTGGTCAGGTACGATATCGTGCACAAGGCTGATGAATTCTTTTCCCGGATTGCCCTCGATATTGAACTCCGTTGTGACAACCTCCTTTAATATATAGACATCACTGTACCTGATATGCCTTTCGTCAGGTCTCGGATGCACGGTGATGCCCTCGGCACCGAAACCCTGGCATCTGATGGCTGCAAGTCTTACATCAGGAACATTACCGCCGCGGGCATTCCGCAACGTGGCAATTTTGTTGATATTAACGCTCAATCTCGTCATGGCTTTCTTGACTGTTCTGCCATGCAAAGTTATAACGATCCATAGTTTTTTGTACTTTTATCGTGAAATGAATGACTGAATGCTTGCCAAAGAGATGATATCCGATGTGGTCCCGGCGGTGAAAACATCCGACACAGGACAGACTGCCCTGAACTGGATGGAGATTTTCCGCGTATCACACCTGCCTATAGTGAATGAGCACGACTACCTGGGACTTATCTCCGACAGTGATATCTATGACCTGAACCAGCCTGAAGAAGCAATAGGCAATCATTCCCTTTCCCTGCCAAGGCCTTATGTGACAAGCAACAAGCATATCTTCGAAGTGCTAGCCCTGGCCGCCAGGCACAAACTCACCGTGGTCCCTGTACTCGATGAAGAGAATCATTTCAGGGGTGTGATCACCTATAACGAGATCATCAGCGGCATAGCGTCCTTTTCATCCGTCGAGCAGCCTGGCGGACTGATCGTACTGAAGGTCCTGTCACATGATTACTCAATGAGCCGCATCTCACAGATAGTGGAAAGCAACGATGCAAGGATACTCAGCATGTATATCACGTCAAATCCTGATTCCACAAGCCTTGAGATAACATTAAAGGTAAATACCACTGATCTGACCTCCATCATTAAGACTTTTGAAAGGTATTCATACGAGGTCACCACCTGGGTCACTGACAATGATGAGCTTGACCGTTTCTATACCGACAGGTATAACCTGTTGATGAAATACCTCAACATGTAACTGTTCGATGCATGTCAAAAAAAATTGCTTTATACAGTAAGGGTCTGACAGAGAAGACCATGGCAGGGCTGTTACGCCTCATTGACGCCCTTTATTCCAGCGGCGCAGCTATTTATCTTCATATCATGGAATCGGGCAGCAACCAGTTTGCCTCCGACACCAGGGTTATTCTGTTTGAGAATGTCTCGGAACTGCCTACGGATACAGACCTGATAATGAGCGTGGGCGGTGACGGCACTTTTCTTGAAACGGCCATGCAGGTGCGCGAAACAGGCATCCCTGTCGCAGGTATAAATACCGGGCGTCTTGGCTTCCTGGCCAATATACCTGATGACGATATCGTTAAAGCCATTGAAATGCTGTTCTCAGGAGACTATGATGTGATCAGCAGGTCTATGCTGGAGGTAGTTACCCCCGAAGATCTCTTCGGAGAGAATAACTCCCTGGCTCTCAATGAGGTGACGATTCAGAAGACCGACCAGGGCATGATTACAATAACTGTGCGGGTCAATGGAATCTTTCTGAACACCTACAGGGCTGACGGTCTGATTATCTCAACAGCCACAGGATCAACAGCATATAACCTCAGCGTCGGCGGGCCCATACTCTCTCCTTCGGACGAAAGCATTATCATAGCTCCCATGTCACCGCATAACCTGACCATGAGACCCATTATCGTTACCGGAGGCAGTACGATTACGATGGAGACAGGGGGCAGAAGCAATGAGTGCCTGATCACATGCGATTCGAAAGCTGTCAGGGCCCCCCTGGGCATAAACATAGAAATAAGACAGGCGAAGCTTAAACTGCCTACTGTAACCACCCGTGGAAACGACTTTTTCAGCACCCTGAGGAATAAGCTGATGTGGGGCGCAGACCGCCGTAACTGACAATAATTAAGGAATATTTAAGTTTTTAATTTAGACAATACCTTATATTTGTACGCAAAACTACTGGGTAACTTTTCATGAGACGGTTTATTATCTTCAGTTTGGTGATCTTTTTGTGTGCACCATACTCCGGGGCCCAGCTCTGGAAAATGAAGAGATATGAAGTCACCGGAGGAGCAGGCACTTCCCAGTTTTATGGTGATGTCGGAGGGTATACTCTCGGAGCGAACGCCTTGGGCCTGAAAGACATAACATTCAAGCAGACACGTTTTAACGTCAACGGCGCGTTCAGGTATTTCTTCGCTGATAATATTGCCGCCCGGCTCAACCTGTCATATATCATGCTTCACGCCACAGACGAAAGAGGTTCTAACGAGGACAGGGGATATGAAGCAGTCACTTCACTCTTTGAGCCCGCTCTTATCGGTGAGTATTATTTCATAAGGAACCGTGAACGAAACAGTTTTCTGTTCCAGAATTACAGGGGAACATCGAGGAACAGGATCAGGGATTTCTTCAGAAGCGTTGACGTTTATGCGCTTACCGGATTTGGCGGCGCGTGGTTCAGCGTTAACCCCAATGATGCCCTTGAAGCCCGTGCTCTTTCAACCAGCGGTTTTACCGCCATAATACCTTTAGGTGTGGGTGCCAAACTGGCTTTTGATCCGAATATTCTTTTCGGGATAGAGCTTACCGGACGATATGCCTTTTCTGATTACATCGATGGGTATACATCACAATGGTCTGAAAGAAATGATGTCTATCATACCTTCAGCGTAACCTTTAATTACAGGATCAGAACAGCCCGTAACGGATTGCCTTCTTTCAGACGATCGTACAGGTAATGTTCAGATGACCCACAGCATGAAAAGGATAGTAATACTGATAATTTTAGTTAGTCTGGCTTTGCCAGCCGTGGCACAGAGACGCGCCGACTTTGGCTTCTCCGTTGGTGCTACCAATTACCTTGGCGAGATTAACCCTTCCAGTATTATCAGTGGCCCGGGACCGGCTGCACAGTTCTTCTACCGGTATAATTTCAATCCCAGGCAGGCTGTAAGGGCAAATTTACTGGGAGGCTCCCTCCGTTTCAGCAATTCCAGTTCATTAATGAATGCCTTTGTAAGTGAGCTGGGCGCTACTTATGAATATAATTTCTTCCCGTATTCCACAATGAGAAGCAGACGCATTGACTATACCCCGTACCTTGCACTTGGCGCAGCCTTCTCTACAGTTTATAACCCGGAAGCCGTAAAAAGCTTTAACCCTTTTTTATCCATACCATTCTCTGCCGGATTCAAGGTAAATGTTGCAAATAATATCGGCCTTGAACTCGAATATGGATTTCGTAAGACTTTTAATGATAAATTTGACGGCCAAACCGATGAGGACAATATTGGCAGTCAGACATGGACACACAACAACGACTGGTACAGCTTCCTGGGTGTTTCAGTAACCTGGAAAATGTATAACAAGCTTGCTGGATGTCCGGCGTTTGCAGAAATGGGTAAGGAGAAAAAAAGAAAGAAGTAAGTTGGCTTTTAAGGATAAAATAGACATAAACAGACTCCCGGTACATGTTGCTGTTATTATGGACGGCAACGGCCGCTGGGCACGCAGAAGAGGACAGGAAAGGATTTTTGGCCATCATCAGGGTGTCAAAGCTGTACGCAAAGTCATTGAGGCTGCGGCAGAACTGGGCATAAAATACCTTACTCTCTACGCCTTCTCCACTGAAAACTGGAACAGACCTGATGACGAAGTATCCGCGCTTATGGATATCATGGTCGAATCATTGAACAACGAAACGGATACACTTCTAAAAAATAATATATCCATCATGGTGATAGGTGACCTTAACCGTCTCTCGGAGGAAGTCAGGACCAGGCTTCGTGATACCATAAGGATCACTGAAGGATGTACTCAGCTTAAGCTTGTCGTTGCCCTGAGTTACTCATCAAGATGGGAGATATCAGAGGCATGCCGCAAAATAGCCCGTTCGGTGAAGGAAGGCCTGCTGAATCCTGGTGATATTACTGAGGATACCGTAATTGAAAACCTTGAGACCTCAGCTATTCCTGATCCTGAACTGATGATTCGAACGAGCGGAGAAAAGCGGATTAGCAACTTTCTCCTCTGGCAACTTGCTTATACTGAACTGTATTTTACGGAAAAACTTTGGCCCGATTTTGGTAAGGAGGATTTCTACAAGGCTGTAGCAGATTTCCAGAAAAGGGAAAGAAGATATGGGAAGACCAGTGAGCAGATTGCTGAAAACAACTGAGATGATGAAAGAACAATTCAGGCGGATACTTTTCCTTTTCATTATATTGGTGCCGGGCGCTGTTGCCACAGCACAAACAGAAGATAAATATGCCAGCTACCTTTATCCTGAGGACTATACCATTGCCGGCATAACCGTTTCGGGAGTAAGATTTCTTCAACCCAATGCGCTAATCGGTATTTCAGGATTGCGAATAGGGCAGAAGGTTACAATACCGGGTGAGCAGATCACAGCTTCGGTTAAGAAACTGTGGGACCAGGGACTTTTCTCAGATGTCAGGATCACCATAGTAAATAAGGATGAAGAAAACGTCTGGCTTGATATCTATCTTCAGGAGAGACCAAGGCTCTCATCAGTGAAGTTCGAAGGCATCAAAAAAGCGGAAGAGACAGACCTCCTTGAAAAACTCAGCCTTCCCTCCGGATCACAGGTAACCGCTCACCTGCTCAACAGGGCTGAGAGAACCATCGCTGACCATTATGTTGAAAAAGGCTTCCTCAACACCAGGGTGACCACCGTTCAGAAAGATGATCCTGACATGCCTAACAATGTGATACTTGTTTTCACCGTCGACAAGAGCGAAAAGGTCAAGATAGAGCAGATTGAATTCGAAGGCAATGAGTTCTTCACCGATAAACAACTGCGCAGACAGCTGAAAGAGACCAAGCAGAAAGACTTAAATCCTTTTAAAGGGTCCAAATTCATCGAGGATAAGTATAAGGAAGACCGTGAGAACCTTATTAAGTTCTATAATGAGAATGGCTTCCGCGATTTCAGAATCGTTAAGGATTTGTCATATACCTTTACTGACGATGAAGGCAAAATGAAACTGGTGGTCAGGGTAAACGAAGGCAACCAGTATTACCTCAGGAATGTTGACTGGGTGGGTAACAGTATTTATACGAAGGACCAGCTCAACAGGGTTTTTAACTTCCCCAGCGGTGATGTATATAACCAGACGATGATCAACAAGAGACTCATCGATGATGAAGATGCGGTAAACTCATTGTACCTTAATTACGGATATCTCTTCTCCAGGCTCACACCTGTGGAAAAAAACGTTGAAGGCGATTCGATTGACCTTGAAGTGCGTATTTATGAAGGTGACCCTGCCAATCTTAACAATGTCATGATCACCGGCAATAACCGTACCTTTGAGCATGTGGCACGGCGTGAGCTTTATACCCTCCCTGGAGACCTGTTCAGCAAGGAAAATATCATCCGTTCCGTAAGGCAGGTCGCTGTGCTTGGTCATTTTGACCCTGAAAAAATAAACCCGCTGCCTCTTCCTGACCAGGTTAACGGTACGGTTGACCTGCTCTACGAGCTTGAAGAAAGAGCCAATGACCAGTTCGAAATATCAGGAGGATGGGGTGCCGGCATGCTCGTCGGAACTGTCGGAGTGAGATTCAACAACTTCGCAATGCGGAATTTCTTCAAATGGAAGGAATGGAGACCGTACCCTTCCGGCGACGGTCAGTCGGTGCAGATAAGGTTTCAGACCAACGGCCGTGTTTACCAGTCATATAATATCTCTTTCATCGAACCGTGGCTTGGTGGCAAGAAACCAAACACACTGTCACTGTCTTATTACCGCTCGCTCATGACCAACGGCATGACCATGAATTCAGACGGAAGACAGCACATGATCATTGACGGCGCCTCGGTAGGCTTCGGAAAGAGACTTGAATGGCCTGACGACTATTTCTCGGTCTATTATGAAGGCAGTTACCAGAGGTACAACATGTACAATTATACACAGTACAGGTTCCTGTTCGATAACGGAATCGCTAATCTCGGTTCACTCACAGCCAGGCTGACAAGATTCTCCGCCGGACCTAATACCATTTATCCCCGCGGTGGCTCAACATTCTCCCTCTCATTGCAGGCAACACCGCCCTATTCTTTACTGAGCGGCAAGGATTTTTCCAAGGTGACCAGCGACCAGGTGAAATACAAATGGATCGAATTCTATAAGGTCGTATTTAAGGCAGATTACTATGTTCCGCTGTCGTCAAATGACAAGCTCATCCTTAACGCCAAGGCAGCGTTCGGCTATCTCGGTTATTATAACCCTGATATCGGCCCTTCACCGTTCGAGAACTTTTATGTCGGAGGAGACGGTATGACAGGATACAGTTTCTACGGCCGCGAGGTGATTGCCCTGAGAGGTTATACCAACGGGTCACTGACACCAACAGTTGTCAAGAACGGAATGCTGGTGGAGGCGGGTAACGTCTATTCCAAGCTGACCCTCGAGCTCCGATATCCGATATCCCTGAACCCTCAGGCAACTATTTACGGGCTGACGTTCCTTGAGGCCGGAAGAGCATGGTACAGCCTGGAAGAATATAACCCGTTCAAGATGAACCGCTCTGCAGGCTTTGGCCTGAGAGCAAACCTGCCTATGTTTGGCCTTCTAGGCATAGACTGGGGTTACGGATTTGATCCTGTCCCCGGAAATCCTGATGCTAACGGAAGCCAGTTCCATTTTGTAATAGGCCAGCAGTTTTAATAGATAACAAACAAACAAGAAAGGTATGAAGAAGATTATTGTTTTAGCAGTGTTCATGCTCGCAGCTACATTAAGCGGCACAGCCCAGAAATTCGCTTTTGTCGACAGCGAATATATAAGAAATAATATCCCCGCTTTCACTGCTGCCCAACAGCAGCTCGACAAACTGTCTGAAGGATGGGAGAAGGAAGTTGCAGACGGCTATGCGGCCGTTGAGAAGATGTACAAGGATTACCAGGCAGAAGTTGTGCTTCTGTCACAGGACCAGAAGAAGAAAAGAGAGGAGGCAATCATTGCCAAAGAAAAGGAAATAAAAGACCTGCAGAATACATATTTCGGCATGGAGGGTGAACTATATAAGAAACGCGAAGAATTAGTGAAACCCATTCAGGATGAGATTCTGAAAGCAATTAAGGAGATCTCAGTCGAAGGCAGTTACGCCGTCATATTTGATACCTCGGCTGGTTCAAATATCCTCTTTGCCAACCCGAGATATGACCTCTCGGACCAGGTGTTACAGAAACTCGGTTATAAAAAATAAATAATTACATTTGCACGATTAATTTGAAAATGAAAACAATGAAAAAAGTATTTGGATTACTCCTGACCGCTGCACTTATTTTTACAGCTCAGGACGGTATTGCACAATCATTCAAGACAGGCCATATAAACAGGGATGATATTATCATGGCCATGCCTGATTACGATACGGCAATGAAAGCTTATAATGCATATGGACAGGAGCTGACCAATGCTTTGGAGCTGATGCAGGTTGAGTACAATAACAAGCTTGACCAGTATGTAAAGGACAGCAAGACCCTTACCGACCTGGTGAAAGCCAACAAGGAACAGGAGCTTGCAGATATGCAGAACCGTATCGCTAATTTCCAGCAGCAGGCTCAGGTTCAGCTTCAGGATAAACAGGCGGAACTGCTAAATCCTATCATTGAAAAGGTCACCGCCGCAATCAATGATGTTGCCAAAGCTCAAGGCTTCGTATATGTATATGATGTCCGTACTCTCATTTATTTTGATGCAGCAAAAAGCACTGATGTTGCTCCGCTGGTCAAAGCCAAGCTCGGACTTAAATAAGATAAGCTAAATAGTCAGAAGGCTGTCCGCCTACCGGCTGACAGCCTTTCTTTTAAAGACATTATGGAAACAGGAAATCGCCCGATAGGTGTTTTTGATTCAGGTGTCGGCGGTCTGACAGTGGCTCACGCCATCAGACAGACTCTCCCGGGAGAAAGGATCATTTACTTTGGCGACACGGCCCATCTTCCTTACGGAGATAAATCTGAAGAGGCGATACGCAACTACTCCAGGCGCATAACTGAATTCCTCCTTGGCTATGATGCCAAACTGGTTCTCATTGCCTGCAACTCTGCCTCCGCCTCAGCTTATGAGAACCTCCTTAAAGAATACGGTGACCGGGCCCTTATCCTCGATGTTATCAATCCGGTCGTTGAACATGTGGCCACCGGCAATTACAAGAAGCTGGGCGTCATCGGCACCAAGAGAACTGTCAGCTCAGGCACTTACGAAAAGAAGATACGTGAAGCATCACCTTCTACCAGCGTCTTCTCTCTCGCCACACCCCTGCTTGTCCCGATGATTGAAGAGGGCTTCATCTTTGATGACATAAGCAATGCCATCATACGTACATATCTCTCTGACAAAGGCCTGAGCGATATCGATGCCCTGATACTGGGATGTACGCACTACCCGATAATACGCAACCAGATAACCAAGTTCTTCAATTTCAGGGTTGAGGTTGTCGATTCTGCCAGGATAGTTGCTGCCAGGCTGAGAGACGTACTTGAAAAACATAACCTGCTCAACAGCGGCAGGGCAGGGGAAGACCTCTTCTTTGTCTCTGACTATACCGATTATTTCGAAAAGATCGCACGGATGTTTTTCGAAAGCAACATCAACCTGCAGAAGGCCGACATATGGTCGTGAAGCAGCTCTGACGCCCTTTCCCATTATCAGTCTCTTTATATTTACTTCCCTGGAGTTAAATTAGTTATGCAGCCATGTCAAACATGACCAAAATCATGCTCATATAAGAGTGTTATACTGAACTTAACCTCGTTAAATTGGTTAATTTTACACCGTTTTATTGTTACAAAAAACCAGATAATTATCATGTCAAAAAGATTGAAGGTCATTGAAAAGGACGCTGTGGTGATCAAGTTTTCAGGTGATTCGGGTGACGGGATGCAGCTTACAGGCACGCTCTTCTCAAACACCTCGGCCCTCTTCGGGAATGATATCTCCACCTTTCCTGATTATCCTGCCGAGATAAGGGCTCCCCAGGGCACCGTGGGAGGTGTCTCCGGATTCCAGGTTCACATAGGGCACAGACATATCAATACACCGGGTGATTTTGCCGATGTCCTGGTGGCAATGAACCCGGCCGCCATAAGGGCCAATGCCAGTTGTCTTACAAAGGATTCAACGATTATTTATGACAGTGATAATTTCACTGAGAAATCCATACAGCGTGCCGGCTATACGGCAGATCCTTTTGCTGAAGACAAGCTTGATTCACTGAACCTGATCCCAGCTCCCATTACCTCGCTGGTCAAGGAAGCCCTTAAAGATATGGAAATCGATCCCAAGACTGTTCTCAGGACCAAGAACATGTTTGCCCTGGGAATGGTTTACTGGCTGTTTGACAGCAAGCTTAATTATACCGAAGAATTTATTGATGATAAATTTGGCAAGAAGCCGCTTATTGCAGAGGCAAACAGCAGGGTTCTCAGGGCCGGATATTACTATGCCGAGACCATCGAGGCCCTCACGCCCTCTTACCATGTAAGTCCTGCCCCAATAGAGGAAGGCACCTATCGTAATATCAACGGCAACCAGGCAACTGCATGGGGGCTCCTCGCTGCAGCTGAGAAAGCAGGCCTCAAATTGTTTATAGGCTCATACCCCATCACGCCTGCAACTGGAATACTCGAAGAACTGGCACTGCGCAAGGACCTTGGCGCCAAGAGCCTTCAGGCAGAAGATGAGATAGCCGGAATATGCACCGCCATAGGCGCAAGCTACACAGGCCGCCTGGCAGTGACAAGCACCTCAGGACCGGGGCTGGCACTGAAGTCAGAAGCCATCAACCTGGCTGTCATGACTGAACTGCCCCTGGTGATAATTGACGTTCAGAGAGCGGGCCCTTCCACAGGCCTGCCCACCAAGACCGAACAGGCTGACCTGTGGCAGGCGCTGTACGGCCGCAACGGAGAGAGCCCCGTGGTGGTCATTGCCGCCGGTACACCCTCTGACTGCTTTAGGTTTGCTTTCGAGGCAGGAAAAATAGCCATAGAACACATGACCCCGGTGATACTGCTGACTGACAGTTACCTGGCTAACGGGTCAGAACCATGGAAGATACCTGCAATGAAGGATTTGCCAGCCATAGAGGTTCCGTGGGCTGTTAAAACAGATAAAGATTATCTTCCCTACGAGAGGGATCCTGAGACACTCGCTCGTCGCTGGGCCGTACCTGGTATGCCGGGCATGGAACACCGCATCGGCGGTCTCGAGAAGACAATAAAGGGCAGTGTGTCATATACTCCCGAAAACCATGAGGTCATGGTAAAGCTGAGAGATGAGAAGGTTGAACGCATCGTTTCAGAGGTGCCTGACCTGGAGATCACCGGAGATAAGAGCGGAGACCTTCTTCTGATCGGATGGGGCAGTACATACGGACATCTGATAAGCGCTGTGACCGAACTGGACGAAGAAGGGTATAAAGTCTCGTCTGTCAATTTCAACTATATCAGGCCCCTGCCCGCAAACACCGCAAAGGTGTTTGCAGGGTTTAAAAAACTGGTTGTATGTGAGCTTAACGCTGGACAGTTTGCAAACTACCTCAGGATGAAATATCAGCAGTTCACCTATCATCAGTATAATAAGATTCAGGGCCTGCCATTCACGGTTAAGGAAATAAAGGAATATTGCATAAAATTACTGGAGGGTAAGTAACATGGCCGACACAAATACATTGCAGTACACTGCAAAAGATTTTAAAAGTGACCAGGAAGTAAGATGGTGTCCGGGATGCGGAGATCACGGGATCCTTGCCTCACTGCAGAAAACCCTTGCCGAAATGGGCGTACCAAAGGAAAAATATGTGTTCGTTTCGGGCATCGGATGCTCTTCACGACTGCCTTACTATATGAATACTTACGGCTTTCACGGTATTCACGGAAGGGCTGCAGCAATAGCTACCGGTATCAAAATTGCCAATCCTGACCTGATGGTATGGGAGATGACCGGCGACGGTGATGCACTCGCTATCGGTGGGAAATCATTTTATTCATGCTATAAGACGTAATATAGACATCAAGATCCTCCTGTTCAATAACGAAATTTACGGCCTGACCAAGGGACAGTATTCACCGACTTCGTCAAAGGGGCTGGTGACAAAGACTTCTCCCTACGGTACCATCGAGGAACCTTTCATAATAGGACAGCTGGTCATTGGTGCCCATGGCCGTTTCTTTGCGCGTACAGTTGATTATAACCTCCAGCTCTCAGCCGAGGTCTATAAGGCAACCGCTCTCTTCCATGGTACAGCCGTGGTAGAAGCCATACAAAACTGCGTCATCTTCGCCGATGGGGTGCACGACAACATAACCAACAAGGAGACCAGGGATGAAAGGACTATTGTGCTGCATCATGGCCAGCCTATGGTGTTCGGAAAGGAACGTGACAAAGGCCTTATCCTTGACGGCCTCAGGCTGAAAGTGGTGAAGATCGGAGAGGGCGGCGTATTGGAAAAGGATCTTCTTGTTCATGACGCAGAGGAGACAGACCCGGGTATCCATTACATGCTTGCAGGCATGAAATACCCTGAATACCCTGTGGCCCTCGGAGTTATCAGAGCGGTAAAATCACAGACCTATGACGGAGCCATGCTTGAACAGCATGTCAGGGTTCAGGCTGCATCAAAGATAAAGTGCATGGATGACCTCCTGAACAGCGGCTCGACATGGAAGGTGAAGTAACCGTTCGATCCTGATAATATTCACATCTGGTGCAACAGCCTAAAGACGATGCGGGTTACATCCGCTTCATACATGAACAGCAGGAACGACTGAAAGAACTGTCATGCATTAACCGTGCGACACAGATCCTTAAGGAAAGGAAACCTGTTGACGAAACGCTCATGCATCTTGTGCTGACCCTCCCTGCCGCATGGCAGTATCCTGATTTTGCGGCTGCCCGCATAAGATACCGCGACAAATCCTTTGAAACCCCGGGCCTGAAAGAGACTGCCTGGAAAATGATACAGGATTTTACTACCGTTGACGGCGACGGATCAGTTGAGATCTATTATTCACGTGAATTCCTGGAAGAATATGAAGGCCCGTTCCTGAAAGAGGAACGCGACCTGATAAGAAATATCTCGGGACTGATAACCGGTTATATCAATAGTGTTAAAGCCGGGAATTTAAGGGTTTCATCACGCGATGATGACAGTGAGGATGATAATATAACAGGTCTCTCGAGCAGGAAACTGCTTCAGAAGTTTCTCGACCGCCATAATGCCGAAAGAGATGTCTTTCATGACCTCATGCCTTTCATGGTTAGGGAGATATTGCTTGTCGCCAGCCTCTATGACGCATATTCCATAGAGGGTGAAGGACGCTTCTCCGATCATATGCTGGGCGAGTATTATCAGATGAGCCTTACCTCTATACCCAGAGTCACAGGCGTCTCGGGAGAGGATGAGGCTTTTACCCGCCTCGAGATAAGACACTATGACATGATCATCATCATGGTGGGCGTTGACAAAAGAAACCCGATGACGCTCTGCCGGAAGATCAAGGAAAAATATCCCTATATCCCTACCTTGCTTCTTCTGAATAATCCTTCCGATATACCTTTTGTCCAGAACCAGAAAGAACTGGGCGTGCCCTTTGATAATTATTTTATCTGGACCGGTGAATCAAGAGTTTTCTTTGCCATGGCCAAACTGCTTGAGGATAAGGTTAATGTTGAAAACGACACAAAAAAAGGACTTACCGGGGTCATACTCCTGGTTGAGGATGCGGCAGACTATTACTCCGAATATGTGCCGATGCTCTACACCCTTATCCTTGAACAGACCCGCAGTCTTATTGAGGATGTCTCATCTGATGAACTCTATAAAGTGCTTAAACTAAGGGCAAGGCCTAAGATTCTCCTGGCAACTACATGGGAAGAGGCAATGTCAGTCTACACCATGTACAAAGACAGCCTTCTGGGAATCATTTCCGATATGCGTTTTCCGAAGGATGGTGTACTCTATGACATGGCAGGCTACGAACTTATCCAGCATATCAGGCACGAGCAGCCCAACCTGCCTACAGTGCTTCAGTCATCTGACCCTCAAAATGCGAGGTATGCAACCGAACTGAGAGCAAACTTCATCAACAAGACCTCAGAGACCCTGCTGCAGGATCTCAAATCATTCATAACCTATTACCTCGGCTTTGGCCATTTTGTCTATCGCGACACAAATGGCAAGCAGATAGCTGTCGCCAGGTCAATGAAGGAGTTTGAGGCTTATCTTCAGACTGTACCTGAAGATTCCCTGGTCTACCACGGGATGAAGAACCATTTTTCACTCTGGCTTATGGCCAGGGGTGAGGTGAAAATCGCAAAAATGATCAACCCCGTTAAGCTGTCCGATTTCGACAGCCTGAAGGATCTGAGGGAGTTTCTGATTGATATCATCAGAAAGAGAAGGATTGAAATGAACAAGGGAAAGGTGGTCAATTTTGACGAGTCACTTGTCATTGATGAATCAAATGTTGTCAGCCTTGCCAGCGGATCACTGGGAGGCAAAGGCCGCGGCCTCGCATTCATCAACACCCTGATTTACAGCTTCGAGCTGGGTCGCCTGCTGCCTGGCATCAACATTAAGACACCAGTCACTGCTATTATCGGCACAGATGAGTTTGACCGTTTCATGGAGAGTAACCACCTGTGGAAGGAGGTGAACAGTGATAAACACTTCATTGACCTTCAGAAGCTGTTCCTCGCCGGAAGCCTCAGCAGCGATCTCGAGAAAAAGCTCCGGGTCTATATAAACCGGATCACCGGACCCCTCGCAGTGAGGTCATCAAGCCTGTTTGAAGATTCTCTCAGTCAGCCTTTCTCAGGAATCTTCGGGACTTATATTCTGCCGAATAATCATCCTGATCCGGAGGTCAGACTCAGACAGCTGCTTGGTGCTGTCAAGCTGGTCTTTGCTTCTATATATTCGGACAACTCGCGCATTTATTTTGAAGCTATAAACTTCAAGGTGGAACAGGAGAAAATGGCGGTGGTGATACAGTCAGTTGTAGGTAACAGGTACGGTGATATATTTTACCCTCATATAAGCGGCACCGCCCAGTCGTTTAACTTCTATCCTGTAGCAAATATGACACCCCATGATGGCTTTGCTGTCGTGGCCGTGGGTCTGGGCCAGTATGTTCTCGACGGTGAGAGAGCCTTCAGATTCTCCCCCTCATTTCCTTCTCTTGATATTGTCTCAATTGATGACCTTTCGAGCCACTCGCAGCTTGATTTCTATGCACTTAATATGGCGCAGAGCGATGTTGATCTGCTCCAGGGTGAGAGTGCAAGCCTGGTGAAGCTCGATATCAGCCGGGCAGAGGCCGACGGCACCCTGCAGCACTCTGCATCGGTGCTCAGCGCCGATAATGACACTCTTACCCCGGGGCTGTATAACCCCGGACCCAGGGTGGTCAATTTTGCAGATATACTTAAATATGATTTCATACCTCTGGCATCAACGCTGAAAAAAGTGCTTGAAGTGACCAGGGAAGCCTTTGGTGCACCGGTGGAAATTGAGTTTGCCGTTGACCTCACCAAAGATGAAAATGACAAGGCAGCGTTCTTCCTGCTGCAGGTCAAGCCCCTTGTGGGCAGCGGCGCAGGATATTCAATAGACCCTGAGAGCGTCTCTGCCGAGGATATGATCCTTGTTTCACGAAAGAGCATGGGCAACGGACTGGTAGAGGATATAACCGACCTTATTTATATCGAACCGGATAGATTTGACAACCTGAAGACTGCCGAGATGGTCGATGAGATCGATGCCATCAACAGGAAGATGATGCTCGAAAGCAGGAGGTATGTGCTCATCGGCCCGGGCAGATGGGGCACTAAAGACAGGTTCCTGGGTATTCCCGTGGCATGGCCGCAGATATCCAATGCCAGGGTCATCGTTGAGGTAGGACTACCTAACTTCCGCCTTGACGCATCGCAGGGCTCCCATTTCTTCCATAACGTCACCTCAATGAATATCGGTTATCTCTCCATCAACGAAGATGCAGGCGAAGGAATTATCATGTGGAAAAGGCTGAGAGAGCAGAAAGTGATCAGCAACGGCAGGTTCTTCACTCATATACGGTTTGAGAAACCGCTTGTCATCCGCATGGACGGGCAACTGGGTATGAGTGTAATATCTTTCAGCAGCTGACGGCAGCAGCTGAAGTAACCGCATCCTTGTTAATTTTTTTTATAAGACCCTGAAGAACATTTCCCGGGCCTGCTTCCACAAACGAGTCCGCACCGTCAGCGATCATCCTTGTTATGGTCTGCGTCCACCTTACAGGAGAGGTCAGCTGCGCAACAAGGTTATCCATGATCTGAACGGGATCAATGACTGGCATCCCAGTCACATTTTGATACACGGGGCATGACGGGCTGCGGAAGTGTGCTGCCCTGATTGCCTCCTCAAGCTCCAGACGTGCCGGCTCCATGCACGGTGAGTGAAATGCCCCGCTGACGGAGAGAGGCAGGATTCTTTTACCTCCCCTCTTTTTCAGCTCCTCAGAGGCTTTGCTTACACCGTCAATGGTGCCGGAGATCACTACCTGACCGGGACAGTTATAGTTGGCCGGCACAACGATCTCAGGTATTGAATTGCAGACCTCTTCAACCACTGCATCGTCCATACCAAGTACAGCAGCCATGGTTGAAGGAGTTATGGCGCAAGCCTTTTGCATGGCCCCGGCCCGGCCGGCGACAAGTTTCAGCCCGTCATCGAACGGGAGAGCCCCGGCGGCCACAAGGGCCGAAAACTCACCCAGCGAATGACCGGCAACCATAGCCGGGTCAAAAGCCTTTCCCATCACCGCCGTCAGGATCACTGAATGAAGGAAGATGGCCGGTTGCGTCACCCTCGTCTGACGCAGGTCCTCTTCCGTGCCTGCAAACATTATATCTGTTATCCTGAAACCAAGGATCTCATTGGCTTTCTCAAACATATCACGCGCTGCCGGAAAGTTATCGTAAAGATCCTTTCCCATACCGGGGAACTGTGCTCCCTGTCCTGGGAATACAAATGCTTTCATAGACTGAAGGTAAATCTGTTTAGACTCTGTTTTTTTCAGTGCAGCCTGGTGCCTATGAGGTGAATAAACTCCTCACGGGTGTTTAGGTTTGAGAGAAAACATCCGGTGAAGGCCGATGTGGTGGTGACGGAGTTTTGCTTCTGTACACCGCAAATCTGCATGCACATGTGCTGCGCCTCGATGACAACGGCCACCCCCAGAGGCTTGAGGTTATCCTGGATGCAATTGCGTATCTGTGTCGTGAGCCTCTCCTGTACCTGCAGCCTCGCTGCATAGGTCTCCACCACACGTGCTATCTTGCTTAGGCCGGTGATAGTTCCGTCAGGAATGTAAGCTACGTGAGCCTTGCCGAAAA
The DNA here is from genome assembly GCA_963719235.1 of uncultured Bacteroidales bacterium. Lineage (GTDB taxonomy): Bacteria > Bacteroidota > Bacteroidia > Bacteroidales > VadinHA17 > SR-FBR-E99. The sequence goes on along the minus strand of CAVRBS010000014.1, from coordinate 149,203 downwards.
AGGGAAGCATGTGATGCTCACACATCGAATAGATGTCGATGTCTTTCACTAATACCATCTGCCGGTACTCTTCCCTGAAGATGGCACTGCGGAGGAGCTCTTCAGGATCATGCCCGTATCCCCGCGTAAGAAAACTCAGCGCCTTGGCAACCCTCTCAGGGGTCTTGAGCAAGCCCTCCCTCTCCGGATCTTCACCCAGTAACTTGAGTATCTTGTAGTAATATTCCGAAATTTCCCTGATGACTTCGGGATTCCATCTCTCGATCTTGTTGTAGCTTTCTGACAGCCTTCCGCTGCCGTCGTTAAGTTTTTCCATATTATCCGTAGTATTCGATAAAATTATTTTCTGTCTCTTCCACCCTGATACAATGCAGCAGCGCACCCTCGGCAGCCAGGGGAGCCTTGAGTTCATCCCAGATGGCTATCGCCAGATTCTCTGTGGTGGCTACCTTGCCTGCCATGAAGTCAGTCTCGACATTCATGTTTTTGTGATCAAGCTTTGCTATCACCCTCTCATTGATGATCTCTTTCAACCGCGTGGCATTCATGAAGTAACCTACCTCAGTGTCAGGCTCACCCTTGACTGTCACCTTCAGCACGTAGTTATGGCCGTGCCACAAAGGATTCGAACACTTACCGTAGACCTTCATGTTCTCCTCATCACTGAGACCCTGCCGGAACATTCTGTGTGCAGAGCTGAACCTCTCTCTTCTTGTCAGGTAGATCATATACGCTGAGTTAAATGATTTGCTAAAATGAGTGGTTTATTGTTCAAAAATAATATATTTATCAGTTTATTAGCTATTAATGTGGATAACAGGCGAGGTGAAATACTGATTGCTGTTGCTCACCCTTCTGAGGCTGAGGCGGTGCAGAAAGCCGTCAGCGACTCAGGGTGTGTTTGTGAGATACTGGTCGCAGGTGTCGGCGGAGCAGCTATGTCATGGGCTTTGCAGAAGAGGTTCACATCAGGTACACTGCCTGCGCTGGTAATCAACCCCGGCATCGCCGGCAGTTATACTTCCTCTATTGTGCCCGGTGATGTGGTTATACCGCGTTCCGACTGTTTTGCAGATATGGGAGTGGATGATAACGGCACTTTCCTTTCCCTTTTCAGCGCTAACATGGCTGACCCTGACAGGTGGCCATTCAGCGATGGCAGGATACACTGCACGGGCAGATCGTTTGATCTCGTTGCCAAAGATTACCCATTGGTCACTGCCGCAACAGTGAACATGGTATCCGGATCACAGCAGGTCATCGACCGTATCAGGGATGCATGGAACCCCGATATAGAAACGATGGAAGGAGCATGGCTGGCTTATGCCTGTGCGGTAATGCACATTAAATGGCTTTCAGTCAGGGCGGTGTCGAACATGGTCGAACCACGCAACCTGAAGAACTGGAATATACCCCTTGCACTCAGCAGACTTGAGAAGGAAATGACAGGGATACTCAGAATAATCAGGACAGCATGAAACTAACGCTCGGTTTTTCGCCCTGCCCCAACGACACATTCATCTTTGAGGCTCTGGTGCACGGAAGGGTAGACACGGAAGGTCTCACCTTCGACTGGTTCCTTGCCGATGTTGAGGAACTGAACCGCCGGGCAATGGAGGCAAGCGTCGATGTCACCAAGATGAGCTTTCACGCTTATGCTATGGCTGCATCAGACTATCTTATCCTTGATTCCGGCAGCGCGCTCGGTCACAACAACGGACCCCTGGTGGTCAGCCGCCGTAAGATGTACCCTGATGAGCTGGAGAACGCCCTCATTGCCATACCCGGCAAATATACCACCGCCAATCTTTTATTCAGCATCTTCTGGCCAGGAGCTTCGCGAAAGCGTGAGTATATCTTCTCCGATATACCTGAAGCTGTCATGTCAGGTGAGGTCGATGCAGGCCTCATCATCCATGAAACGAGGTTCACTTATCTGTCGCTCGGATTAAGGAAGGTTGCTGATACCGGCGAATACTGGGAGAAGATGACCGGCATGCCCGTACCCCTTGGCGGTATCGTTGTGAATCGTGGCGTGAATGAGGATACAGCAGCTAAAGTCAACAGGTCAATAAGACGCAGTATAGAGTACGCCTGGGCCGACCCATCAGCATCTGTCGATTTTATCAGAAGGAATGCCCGTGAAATTGATTCAGCAGTTACAAAGGAGCACATCAGCCTCTTTGTAAACGAATTCAGTCTCTCACTGGGGCAGGAGGGAAAAGCGGCAATAGAACGTCTCTACTCGGTTGCTCATGAGCGGAAAGTTATAGGTGCCATGCCTGAAAGGATATTTCTGCTCTGAGTATTTTTCCACTGGAGTCTATTTAGTATCTTTGTATATTAATCAAACTAAATGATCAGGTCATGAAATTTGAACTTCCGCCACTGAATTACAGCCCTGATGCCCTTGCGCCTCAGATTAGTCCGGAGACCATCGAGTATCATCATGGCAAGCATCACCTCGCCTATGTAAATAACCTGAACAACCTTATACCGGGGACACCGTATGAGGATGCTTCACTTGAGACGATGATCAAGAAAGCTGAGGGAGGCATTTTCAACAACGCAGCCCAGATATGGAATCACACCTTTTACTTTGCCACCTTCTCACCCTCACGAAAGAAGGAGCCTCACGGAACACTTGCCCGTGCAATCGAATCTGAGTTCGGGTCTTTTGCCGGTTTCACAGAAGCCTTTACCAAAGCCGCCACCACACTCTTCGGCTCAGGCTGGGTATGGCTCTGCATGAAGCCTGACGGCAGGCTTACCATTACTCAGGAAGCGAACGCCGGTAACCCAATGCGCTCGGGCCTTGTGCCGCTGATGACATGTGATGTGTGGGAGCATGCCTATTATATCGACTACAGGAACAAGCGTCCCGACTATATAAAAAATTTCTGGGAACTGCTTGACTGGAACGTCATTGGAGACAGGTATGACGAGGCACTGAAGCGGTAATCTCCGCATAAAATACTGTAAATAGAACTTTGTCAGGAAAATATTTCCCCTCCTTTTTTTAAGGAGGGGTGTCCGCCAGCTGGCGGACGGGGTGGTTTATTTAACTTTGTTTACCTCCCTCATTTTTTTATGTATCTTTGGCCAAAATTCAGAGCATGAATATCAGACAGCTTATAGAGAAAACGAGAACATTCCGCAGATTTGATGAAAAACACGCAATAGACACAGACACGCTGGTCTCATTGGTTGATCTGGCACGCCTGTCGGCTTCCGGCGCCAACCGTCAGCCACTGAAGTATATCCTCGTCAATGATCCTGCCCAACGCGCCGCTGTTTATTCCTGTCTCTCATGGGCCGGCTACCTTACAACATGGGAAGGCCCTGACCCCGGCGAGAGACCTTCAGCCTATATAATCATACTCGGCGATAAGGAGATATCTGATTCTTTTGGCGTGGATCACGGTATCGCATCGCAGAGCATCATGCTCGGTGCTACTGAAAAGGGCCTCGGAGGATGCATCATTGCTTCCGTCAAGAAGGAAAAGCTTAGGGCTGCCATGAATATTTCCAATGGATATGAAGTGCTCCTTGTCCTTGCTCTCGGCAAGCCGGTTGAGAAGGTGGTCCTCGAGACCATTCAGAATAACGATGTGAAATACTGGAGAGATGACGCGCACGTTCATCACGTGCCAAAAAGAACACTCGACGAAATCATCCTGCGCAAATAGTAAAGGCAGGTACTGCCTCACCTTTCTCTTTATCATTGTCACTTCATCGCTGCTGAGATTGTCAGCCCAGCAGGCTGCACCCATACTGTTTCACGGACTTATCCTTGACACAGAAACGCGTCAGCCCCTGACTGGCGCCCATTACAGGGTCAGAGAACATACCGCGGGCGCTGCTGATGACAGAGGCATGGTATCATTCTATGCCAGACACCGTGATACTGTCTTGTTCTCATGTGTCGGGTACAAGGATTTTCATATGATCATCGGCGATACGCTGCTGGCAAAGGAATATGTTCTGGGTATTTACCTCAGCAGTGACACTCTCATGATACCTGCGGTGGTGGTGATGCCCAGGCTCGTTAATATGAGGGCGGAGATAATGGCTGAGAAACCCGGCATTGATGATGCGACCTTTAACGCGACGAATAATCTGAAGATATCAACTTATCAGGGGCTTACGGCTGCCACCAGGCTTGATGATCCTGCAGCCAATTATCAGGTCATCAGGCATATGCAGGCGATAGAAGCAGGTGAAAAAGGCGGCATCCCCTCCTCACAGATGGTCGCATTAAGCCCCTTCGCCATCATACCTCTGATATATGTCCTTGCCAAAGGCCTTCCTGAAAATCCTCCCGCCCCTGCACCGTACATCTCCGCAAAAGAGATGAACCGCATCAGGACTCTGCACGATTCTCTCATCTACAAATCGCCCCGACCTTAGGGTCTAAGGTCTGAGGGTCTTAGGGTCTGAAGGTCAGGAGATTTGCGATTTGCGATTTGCAGATCTATCAAATTCTCAATTCTTAATTCTTAATTCCCCACTACTGCCTATTGCCTACTGCCTGATGCCTTCTATCCTTTATGGAAGATCGCCTTGATAATGTGGCTTGCCATCTTCGGATTCTCCTTCAGCCTGCGAGTTGAATAACCGAACCACTTTTTTCCGAAAGGTACATATACCCTCATTGCATGACCGGCATCAACAATGCTCTGCCTCAGCTTCGGAGTCACTCCGTAAAGCATCTGGAACTCATACATATTTTTTGGTACGTTATACTTCCTGATAAGTTTGTATGCACCCTCAATAAGAGGCTTGTCGTGAGTCGCTATACCGACATATATCTTGTTCCTGAACATGAATTCCAGGTCCTCAAGAAAATGCTGGTTTATCTCTTCATATTTTTTGTATGCGATTGCGGCCGGCTCCACATAAATACCCTTGCATAGCCTGTAGTTGGTGGGAACACCAGCACTGTTCATGTCAAGCATCTTTTCGAGATCACCGTATGTTCTCCTGAGATATGCCTGCACCACCAGCCCGACGTTCTTCGGAAATTCGGCATGAAGACGTCTGTAGAGCGCTATCTCCATATCAGTGCAGGGTGAGTCTTCCATATCTATCCTGCAGAAGCTGTTGTACCCTGCAGCCTTCATGACTATTTCCCGCATGAGCTTGTAGCACACCTCCTGATCTATCAGGAGGCCGAAGCTTGTTGGTTTAAGTGAGAAATTGCCATTAATGCCGCTCCGCTGTATCTCCTCTATCAGTTCAAGATACTCCCTTTTATTCTCTTCAGCCTCATCAAGTGTCTTGATGAATTCACCGAGCACATCAAGGGTTACCCTGATGCCCTTTGCGTTCAGCTCCTTCGATTCCCGGATGGCATCAGCCATCGATTCTCCGGCTATATAAGAACGTGAAAAGATCCAAATGAACTTCTTCGGGAAATATGGAAGGATTGAAGCAATGAATTTGTTGAACATCTTACAGCTGTTTTTTTTATGCTCCCAAAGATAAACCTCAATAATACAGCTATAAATGACGTTTATCATTTGTAGCACCTGATTTATCACATTTTTAAATCATTTTGACAAAAACCGTAATTACAGTGCAACCATTTAAAAACACTACATGTCTTGATATTGTGTCTGACTGATGATGAGCGACCAAAATATAATTGACGGCTGCATCAGGCACAGCAGGAAGGCACAGCAGATGCTCTGGAAACAGTATTCCGGCTATCTGTTGGGTGTTTGCATGAGATATGCAACTGACAGGCCTGAAGCTGAAGATATGTTGCAGGAAGCCTTCCTCAGGATTTATTTCAATCTGGAGGATTATTCCGGAACGGGTTCTTTTAAAGGATGGTTAAGAAAAGTGACGGTGAACACGGCAATCACTTACTATCATAAGAATCTGCGTCATAAGCATCATACCGACATAGATGATTATGTAAATGCCGAGACCGGGAGCAGAGGGTTTGAGGAGGATTTTTACACGGCAGAAGATCTTTACAGAGTGCTGAATGAACTCTCACCCGGTTACAGGATGGTTTTTAACCTTTATACCATAGAGGGTTATAAACACCAGGAGATAGCAGAAATGCTTGGTATTGATGTAAACACTTCAAAATCACAATATAGCAGGGCCAGGGCAATACTCAGGAAAAAACTTGATGACCTGGCAAAACTTAGAGGAGTATATACCTGAAAAGGGAATGACTGAAGAGGAAAAAGATATTGACCTCGGGAATCTCTTCCGCAATAAGCTGGAAGAGAATGAGATGGTGGCAGGGAGCGACCTGACCGGCCGTTTTATGCGCCGTCTTGACCGGAAAGAGTTTCTCAGGTTCAATCCCGCCCGCTTCAATGTCTGGTATCTTGCCGCTGCTGCTGCAGGCCTCACAGTCGCAGGACTTCTGGTCTTTACTTCTCCCCGTAACGGGGATGTGGCGCCGGAAGATCAGACATCACTGCCGGAAATGACGGTGATCGTAAATGACACAGAAGCGACGGCTTCCCGGCAGAATGATAGCATAACTCCTGAGGTGACAGAAACAAAATCCGCATCAGGTGCAGTAAAGGCTGAGACTGCACCTGGCGGTGTCACCGACAGACCGGGCGGGATTATCACCCCGGCCGGGGCGGCAGAAAATGAAATTACGGTCAAGGGCTTCGGACAGAAGGATGCATCAGCGGTTCTGACTTCATCACCCGTGGCAGTCATTAAGGCCTCAGTCAAAACCGGCTGCGTTCCTCTGCATGTGAGATTCACCAGCCCTGAGACTGAAGGCTTGACAACAGTGTGGAACTTCGGTGACGGAGGTTCGTCATCAGTGAACAACCCTGATTATATTTATGACCTTCCCGGAATATATGATGTCACCCTCACTGTCACCGACACCAGAGGGCGCCTGAGCACTGCAACTACCAAAATTGAGGCATGGGCAGGACCGACTGCATCATTTGAGATCAGTCAGAACGACCAGTTCTCCGATGACGACAAAGTTCTTTTCATAAACCACTCTGCCGGTGCTGTGCAGTTCGTGTGGAACTTCGGCGACGGAACTTTTTCAACCCTGTCTGATCCTTCATATAAGTACAGACAACCCGGCCGCTATGACGTGACACTGGTTGCGTATTCAGAGAACGGATGTGCAAACTCACTTACCATCAATGACGCCTTTACCGACAAGGGCTCGTTCATCAGGTTTCCCAACGCCTTCATGCCTAACACTGGCGGACCCACAGGAGGATATTACAACCATCTCACTGACATGGATAACCAGGTGTTCCACCCGGTGGCATCAGGAATCGCTGCGTACAATCTAAAAATTTACAGCAAGGCCGGACTGATGGTGTTCGAAAGCAGCGATCTGGAGATAGGATGGGACGGATACTATAAAGGACAGATATGCAGCCCCGGCGTATATGTCTGGAAGGTGAGAGGCACATATCGCAATGGCCAGCAGATTGTCATGGCCGGCGATGTTATCCTTTTAAATTATTGATATTTAGTTACTTGTACGGCATCTGTTGATATCTTGTCCACCAAATGGGCTGATTGTTAATATTATTAGATGTAACCTTCCTTGAGTTTAGCCGTATAATTAGCAACTTTCGTATATTAATTAAATGGAACCGAATTGCTAGCAAGGACTAAATATTTCATCGGTTTGCTGTTGTTCATTTCTGTTTTTGCAAAAGGTCAGGACCCGCAGTTCTCTCAGTTTTATGCAAATCAGCTGTATCTGGCTCCATCATTCGCGGGTGCTACGGAAGATTATCGTGTTGCCATGAACTGGCGCGACCAGTGGCCTTCAATACCTCACGTCTATCAGACTTACAGCTTTTCGTTCGATAAAGCCGTTCCCAATTTCAATTCAGGAATAGGCATCCTTGCTACTTATGATGTGGCAGGCTCAGGCGACCTGAGCACAACAAACATAGGAATACTCTATTCATACGACTTTCAGATCAATGACGACTGGCATATCAGGCCGGGTGTAAGCTTTAAGTTTTGCTATCTCGGGCTTGACCTGAACAAACTGTTGTGGAACAGCCAGATTACTACCGGAGGAACGCTTCCACCAATCGTGCCGCCACCGTTTGACAATGTGGCGGATATCGACTTTAACACTTCAGGCCTGATCTATAATGAGAAAATATGGGCAGGCTTCACCGTCGATCACCTCCTCAGACCAAAGACATCGTTCTGGGGCGACGAAACATCCATACCGATCAAGCTTGATTTCTACGGAGGCTTCCAGATCATCAGCCGCGGGAGACTGAAAAAGAAACTCACCGAGGTGATGTCAGTGGCAGCCAACTTTGTGTACCAGGGTAAGTTCTATCAGTCAGATATAGGACTTTACTATTACAAGCACCCGCTGGTTTTCGGAGTCTGGTACAGGGGTATACCGTTTGTTACCTCACAGCCCGGTGATGCCATTATAGGCATGGTAGGAATAAAAACCGACCAGCTTAATATCGGATTCAGCTACGACTTTACAGTTTCAAACCTGATAACATCATCAGGCGGCGCATTCGAGCTTTCACTTATCTATTCATTTACCTCAGCACAGGTTCAGCGCGGAGCAAAGATACACGCAATACCCTGTCCCGAATTCTGATTGCCTGCCGCACCTCCTACCTCATTCAGACGACATTTCTCCCTTTGTCATATTTAAAATTTGTGTATGTTTGTGCAACATTTTGTTAAACCGTAATTCTATTTCCTGACATGAACAAATCATCCGTTGTAAGAAACACACTCATAGCAGTTGTCATTGCTGTCACCGGTATCGTAGCATTCACAGGCTGCGGGAAAAACCAGGTAGCCGGATCAGAGGCTGTAAAGACCGCTGATAAGGGCATCGCTTATATCGAGCTTGACTCGGTCATCGCTCATTTTGATATGGCAACAGACAAGACCTCCGAACTCGAGGCGAAGACCAAAAACTCTGAAGCAGAACTGACAGCCAAGTCACAGGCTTTTGACCGTGATGTAAGGGATTATCAGAACAAGGCACAGAAAGGCCTTATAACCAGGGCTACCGCTGCCGAGATGGAGCAGACCCTTGCACAGCAGCAGCAGCAACTGCTAGCTCTGCGTGACCAGATGGCCTATAACCTTAACGAGGAAGGCAGCGTCGCACAGAGACAGGTGCTTGAATATATAAACCTGTACCTTGCTGAATTCAACGCTGATGGAAGATATCAGTATATACTGGCTAAACAGTTCCCTGGCCCGATCCTCTACAGTGATTCAACACTTGATATCACGGCTGCGGTTATCACAGGACTGAATACAAAATACAAAGCTGAAAAGGAGAAAAAATAGGTTCAGCGTTTAGAACTTTCCGGAGCCTGCTTCACAGCGGGCTTCGCTGTTTTTGATACCTTCCGGTCACGCCTGATCTTACGCTCTTCGCCGGGTGTGACAATTATGAACAGATCCTCATCCGGCCTTTTCATCCTGTACTGCTCGCGGGCATACTTCTCGAGATTCTCGTTGCTGGTCCGCAGCTCGTTGAGCTTTCTCCGGTCCTCGTCTATGCGCCCCATATAATACTCCTTTTCCCTGAGGAGCCTGTTGCGGGTGCGTGCCTCCCGCACACGCGAGATCATGTTGTTGGGGTCAAGCAGTATGATCCAGAGAAGAAATACAAGCACGGTGAGCACATACCTGTTCTTCATCCATGCCGGCATTTTCTCAACCAGGCTTTTATAACTGAACCGTTGCCAGAAATCTGGTTTCAAAGCTTTCTCAATTAATTTTTCCTTCTCAGATCAGCCACCGCTCATCAGATAGATCACCTGCACATTGTCTCCGTTGCTGACCAGCTCGTCCTCATAGCTGTCACGACTGATCAGCCGCCCGTTTATCTTTACAATCCTGAGCCTGAATGTGTACTTCTTAAGCTCAAGCAGCCTGGCTATGGTAATGCTTTCACCTTCAATCGTCAGCGGCTCATTATTAAGTGTGATATCCATCTTTGCAGTGCTGGTATTCGAGAGGCAAATATACAGACAAAGAAACGGAATTTGCGATTTGCGATTTGCAATTTCCGAATATGCTTATTAATAAATTCTTAATTCTTAATTCCCCCTACTGCCTACTGCCTATTGCCTACTGCCTGAAAGTTAACACCCCAATCCGTCATGTAATAAAATGCATATTGACTATTATCATTATAATTTTGATCTTTATACACTTGCTTTGTAAGAGGCACCAGAAAAAAATCAGATAAAAAATAATATGAATATCAGCGAGATCAGGTCACAGCACAAACTTCTGAAGAGATGGGATTACACATGGGTCCCTCTTTCAAAAGGATATACCGACAAAACACTATACGTCAACGTAGGTACCCTTGAGGTTAAAGAGAAGGATGTACCCCTCGTGATGAAAGAGAAATTTATCGGCGGCAAAGGCTACGGGCTGCGATACCTGTGGGATGCCACCACCCCTGGGACAAAATGGAATGACCCCGAAAATGAGATAGTCATCTCCTCAGGCCCCATAGGAGGTATAACACAATATTCAGGTACCGGCAAGTCGCTTGTGGTCACCGTCTCGCCCCAGACAGACTCGATCATGGACAGCAACGTCGGAGGTTTCTTCGGTCCCTTCCTGAAATTCTCGGGTTTTGATGCCCTGGAGCTCCAGGGTAAATCAAAGGAGGATGTCATCGTCTTCATCAACGGTGTGGATCATTATATAGAGATCTTTGAGGCTCCCGCAGAGGCAATGGACAGCCATGTCATGGTTGAACAGCTCACCGAAATGTTCGCAAACGATGATGCCGATAAGAGGAATATCGGGGTAGTCTCTTCAGGATCTGCTGCAGAACACTCGCTCATTGGCATGCTCAATTTCAGCTTTTATGACCCCAAGCGCAAGAAGGTAAGGATGAAGCAGGCAGGCCGCGGTGGCATTGGCACTGTATTCCGCGATAAAAAGATCAAAGCCCTGGTATGCAAGATACCCGGCGTGAAGGGTAACCTTAACAACGTGGTTGACCTCGAGGCAATCATGGAGCGCGGGCGCCGCTTTAACAAGGAGATGCGCGAGCTTGACGATAAACAGTGCAAGATGCGCCAGATAGGCACAGCGCACCTCATGGAGATCATGGATGACCATGACCTGCTGCCGACACATAACTATAAGTTTGGCTCCCATAAAGACTTCCCGAAGATCGACTCCGGCGTCTGGAAGTCGTTCTTTACCCAGGGAATCCCTGACGGCTGCTGGATAGGCTGTAACATGGCATGCTCGAAGGCTGTCGACGACTTTGTGCTCAGCACAGGGCCTTACAAGGGACAGTCGGTCATGGTCGACGGACCCGAGTATGAGAACGCTGCCGGCCTCGGCTCCAACGGCGGTTTCTTCGACCCGCGCTATATCATCGAGGCTAACTTCTATTGCGATACATACGGAATATGCACCATCACATGGGGTACCAGCGTCGCCTTCATTATGGAATGCTATGAGAAAGGTATCCTTAATAAGGAACGCACCGGCGGACTTGAGATGACATGGGGCAACATACCAGATGCCCTGGAGCTCCTGCACCGTGTTGCCCGCGGAGAAGGTTTTGGACTCATAGCCGGACAGGGCATACGTCGCATGAAGAAGATATTTGCTGAAAAAGGATGGGGAGACCCTGCTTTGATGAACGATATCGCCATGGAGAACAAGGGACTCGAATATTCCCAGTATATGTCAAAAGAATCGCTGGCACAGCAGGGCGGATACGCACTTACCAACAAAGGTCCGCAACACGACGAGGCATGGCTCATTTTTATGGATATGGTGAACAACCATATACCTACCTTCGAGAACAAGGCAGAAGCACTGCACTATTTCCCGATGTTCCGTACCTGGTTCGGCCTCGTGGGCCTTTGCAAGCTTCCGTGGAACGACGTTGAACCGGAGAACAACGCCACTACCGACGAGCCTGCAAAAGTGCCTGAGCATGTCGATAACTACGTGACCATCTATAAGGCTGTCACCGGAAGACCATTCGACAAGCACCGCTTGATAGAAGACTCTGAGCGTGTATATAATTTCCAGAGAGTGTTCAATATACGGCGCGGCTACGGACGGCGCAAGGATGACGACCAGCCTTACCGCGCCTGCGGCCCTGTCACCGCTGAAGAATATGAATCAAGGGCGGAGAGGTATGACAAACAGCTTAAGGAAAAGATAGGCTTCGATCCTGAAGGAAAGAGCACTGCCGAGAAGATGAAGGCTCTGCGCGTTTACCGGGAGAAACAATATGACCTGTTGCGTGACGCCGTCTATCAACGCCGGGGATGGAATAACAACGGGATCCCCACCATCGAACACCTCAAACGAATCGGCATGGATTTCCCCGAGGTCATCGATGTGGTGCGTGACCTCCAATAAAAAACCTTGCCTGATTGAAGGACAGCTGACAGGAAGTATTAAGAATTAAGAAATTGGAAATCAGATAATTCGCAAATCGCAAATCGCAAATCGCAAATAAAGAGGCTGGTCTGAGACCGGCCTCTGCTGCAATTATCTGTTGAATTTTGATTTCATGAACGCCTCCTCGATCTGATCATAAGCATCGGCAGGATTGGTAATAGGCATGTCATGTGAAAAGAGCTCATAACCCAGCAGCGTGCTCTTCCTGGTCCTCTCAAATGTAGGCAGCTTTGTACGATTGGTGGTCTCAAGGTGATTTCCCTTTTTGCCGACAATAATAATTTTAGGCCGGAATACGCCTTTTCTCCCGATAAAGGAATCCATGACCTTCACCGCCCTGTCGAACTCTTCCCTGGTGGCTCTTCCCAGTGCTTCGTATCTTACGATCTTCTTGTGATCCCATGTTAAGATATTGGCATAGCTCTCGGAGATCTTTTCGTCGATGCTGGTTTCCTCGTTCAGAGTATCATGTCCTGAAGGCATAAGGAGCACCTTTCCGCCCCCTCCCTCGATGTTGGCAGCGTAACGCGGCAGGGTGATTCCGCTGATCCAGCCCTGCAGGTGCTTCATATAAATCTTGCCAACCTGTATGGGGGTGATGAAATGCACTATACCTCTCTCCTTATGACACTGCAGGAGGTAATAGGGATGTACACCAACCCAGAACATCCGCCTGAAGGTCTCCGCCAGAACGCGGTACGTGTCATTCACATGATTGAGGAGCACAGTCTGGTTCCGGATAGTAAAACCGTGCGAGGTGATCCTCTTCACCGCCAGCGCCAGATCCTCCGTTAGCTCCTGGAAGTGATTTATGTGTGTCATAAAATAGACATACTTGTCTACACCTTTGCTATACCTGTTGGCTGAAATCTTTATCATCTCCAGCAGCTCATCGGTGATAAGCATCGGCAGCACCACCGGTACTCTCGTTGCTATCCGTATCGCCCTGAGATGCGGTATGCGGCTGAGCGCCTCAAGGATGTACTTCAGCCTCTTCTCACTTATCATCAGGGCGTCGCCGCCTGTGACAAGCACTTCGTTTATGTTTCTGTTGTAACCGATGTAAAAGATTCCCTTGTCTACCTCCCTGATGCTCACGTCCGCAGTGGTGTCAAGCGACTTGGCGCGCTGGCAGTGCACGCAGTAGGAGGCACAGCTGGTGTTCTCGGCAACAAACAGCGCCACCCTGTTAGGATAGCGTTGATATGCAGCTCCGTAGCTGCGCGACCCTTCGCTCATGGCTCCCTCTACACCTGCATCAGGGAACAGCAGATTGGCAGGGGTGGGCACACTCTGCCAGAAGATCGGGTCAAGCTTCTTCTCCGAGAGCTCTCCGAAGAAGGTCGGATAAAAAGGATCCTCCTGCATCAGCGAAGCATAATATGGCGTGATCCTGAGCGGTTCTTTGCCCTCTTTTCGCAGCGTGTCCAAAGTCCTTCTTATCTCAGCCTCCTGGTGATCGCTGAGCTTTATCACCATCTTCAGCTGATCAACGGTGCGAACAGAATTCTTCCTCTGCCACGACGGATCATTCCACTGCCCGGCCGTTACATCTTTCCATAACGGAATTGTATTGAATTTCCGGGGATGGTACAAAAAATCCTCGTTATATTTCATCATTCCTTCTTTTTAGATGTGCTTTTCGCAGGCATTTTACCTGGCATCAAACAAATATAACATTTTTCTCCAATTCAGTGCCAGAAACGACGTCCGTATTGGGTGACATGACAGTTGTAGAGTGCACAGTTTGGAAGTCATTCCGATAATAGAGCCGCCCAACCGGGTCGTTGCTTTGATTTTGGATTTTTATTATCTTGTAATCAATTAACAGCAAAAACATAACTGTAAAAATGAGAAAGCGATTGATTTTATTTCAGATAGTTATTGTAACCGGTGCGATCCCACTCTTCTCTCAGCAGCCAGACAAAGCCACCCTCGCAGGAGGGGTGAATTTAATTCACACAAAAACCTATTCTGCCGGGGAGGATGCGCAGGTACTCGAACTCTATAAAGACCTTCGTGTAGCTGATGTGTCCGACGGCATGGACATGGCCGGGTTGCCGGGCACAGGACTGGTCGACCCGGCTATACACTCCGACTGGGTTGACCTGAAGGATTTTACTCATGTTTTCAGGGGTATTGCAGTTACTGTGCGCTACGTGCCGACCCAGAGACCTGCTCTCCCTGAGCCAGGGGAGGACTTTACGGAGTGGGAGGGTAACTTCTACAACACCTACTCGGGCGAAGCTTTCACACCTCTCATTAAGCCCGGTACAGCCATCGTTATTGATGATGTCGAGGACCGTGATATCGGTTCCATCGGTTCAAACAACATCCTTAACTGGTACACGCTTGGCGCTGTTGGCGTGGTGACTGACGCCGGCGCACGCGACACTGACGAGGTGGGCCTCGAGAAGGTGCCGCTGTACCTCAGGAAGAAAGGCCGGGGTATCCGGCCCGGACGCAACGAGATAGAATCTGTCAACCGCCCCGTCTCCATAGGCGGAGTACTGGTATGCCCGGGCGATGTAGTGGTCGCTGACGGCGACGGCGTCATTGTCGTACCCAGGGCTGTGGCAGAGGAGGTGGCCAAATACGCTGCTGAGATATTAACTAAAGACAAAACCGGTCGCCGCGGACTTTACGAGAGCCTGGGCAGGCCGCTGGATAAGACAGTTAAATAGGCAATAGGCAGCAGGCAATAGGCAATAGTGTAAAGGACTGAAGACCAAAGATATAGGACTGCAACGACTGCAGGACCCCAGACCGCAAGACAAAACATTTTAAAAGCCTTCACATGAACAAGAAATCTTTTTTCATTACTGATCTTTCTTTCATTACCAGCTACCCCTGTCCTCTGGTCGCAGGGAGCCCACCCTGAACCTCAGACCATCACCCCGGGTTCGCAGGCCCCGGACTTCAGTCTTCCCGGCGTGGATGGTAAAACTTATACCATCAGCAGCTTTAAAAAGGCAAAGGCGCTTGTGATCATCTTCAGCTGCAATCACTGTCCCACCGCACAGGCCTATGAGGACCGCATCATTGAGCTGACGAACGACTACAGGCCCAGAGGCGTCGAGGTAGTGATGATCTCTCCCAACGCTGTCGATGCACTGAATTATTCAGAGCTGGGATATTCGGACATGGGCGACAGCTTTGATGAGATGAAACAGAGGGCAAAGGACAAATCCTTTCCCTTTCCTTATCTGTATGACGGCGACGATCAGAAGACAGCCCTCGCTTATGGGCCTGTTGCAACACCGCACTGCTTCGTTCTCGACAGGGAACGTATAGTCCGGTATACAGGCCGCATAGACGGGTCAGAGAAACCCGGCACCGGCAGGGGAGAGGATATCAGGAATGCCCTTGATGCTGTCCTGTCCGGTCAGCCGGTCGCAACGCCTGTAACAAAAGTTTTCGGGTGTTCTGTCAAATGGGCGTGGAAGAATGAATACACGAAAAAGCTATATAAGGAATGGGCCGAATTGCCGGTCACAATTGATGAAATCGATTCTGACGGCGTCAGGGAACTGATAAGGAACAACACCGGTAAAGTGAGACTGATAAATATCTGGGCGTCATGGTGCGGGCCGTGCATCACTGAGATGCCTGACCTGGTCATCATTGACCGCATGTACAGGGGACGGCCGTTTGAACTGGTCACCATCAGTGCAGACAAAATGGACAGAAAGCCGCAAGCCCTGCGCATCCTGAAAGAGAAACAAGCCTCAAACAGGAACTACATCTTCAGCAAAGACAATGTCTATGAGCTCATCGAAGCTGTCGATCCGGAATGGCAGGGGGCTCTCCCTTATACTTTGCTGATAGAACCCGGAGGCAAAATAATATACAGGAAGCAGGATACCATCGATCCTCTTCAGATGAAAAAACTTATAGTAGGCAGTCAATATCTCGGCAGGTACTACTAAATTTTTTTATATAAAAAATAGAAATATATTCTTTAATATACATATATATAAAAATCCCTCTCTTCTCCCAGCAGCCAGACAAAGCCACCCTCGCAGGAGGGGTGAATTTAATTCACACAAAAACCTATTCTGCTGGGGAAGATGCGCAGATACTCGAACTCTATAAAGATCTCCGCGTAGCTGATGTGTCCGACGGCATGGATATGGCCGGGTTACCGGGCACAGGACTGGTTGACCCGGCTATACATTCCGACTGGGTTGATCTGAAGGATTTTACCCATGTTTTCAGGGGTATTGCAGTGACTGTGCGCTACGTGCCGACCCAGAGACCTGCTCTCCCTGCAGCCCGGTGAAGACTTCGCGGAGTGGGAGGGTAACTTCTACAACACCTACTCGACCGAAGCTTTCACACCTCTCATTAAGCCCGGTACTGCCATCGTCATTGATGATGTCGAGGACCGTGATATCGGCTCCATCGGTTCAAACAACATCCTTAACTGGTACAGGCTTGGCGCCGTTGGTGTGGTGACTGACGCCGGCGCACGCGACACTGACGAGGTGGGCCTCGAGAAGGTGCCTCTGTACCTCAGGAAGAAAGGCCGCGGTATCCGTCCCGGACGCAACGAGATTGAATTTGTCAATCGCCCCGTCTCCATAGGCGGAGTGCTGGTATGCCCGGGTGATGTGGTTGTTGCTGACGGCGACGGCGTCGTTGTCGTGCCCAGGGCTGTGGCAGAGCAGGTGGCCAAATACGCTGCTGAGATATTAACTAAAGACAAAACCGGTCGCCGCGGGCTTTACGAGAGCCTGGGCAGGCCGCTGGATAAGACAGTTAAATAGGCAATAGGCAGCAGGAAATAGGCAATAGTATAAAGGACTGAAGACCAAAGATATAGCGAATGCAACGACTGCACGACCTCAGACCGCAAGACAAAACATTTTAAAAGCCTTCACATGAACAAGAATCTTTTTTTATTACTGATCTTTCTTTCATTACCAGCTACCCCTGTCCTCTGGTCGCAGGATGCCCACCCTGAACCTCAGACCCTCACCCCGGGTTCGCAGGCCCCGGACTTCAGTCTTCCCGGCGTGGACGGTAAAACTTATACCCTCAGCAGCTTTAAAAAGGCAAAGGCGCTTGTGATCATCTTCAGCTGCAATCACTGTCCCACCGCACAGGCCTATGAGGACCGCATCATTGAGCTTACGAACGACTACAGGCCCAGAGGCGTCGAGGTAGTGATGATCTCTCCCAACGCTGTCGATGCACTGAATTATTCAGAGCTGGGATATTCGGACATGGGCGACAGCTTTGATGAGATGAAACAGAGGGCAAAGGACAAATCCTTTCCCTTTCCTTATCTGTATGACGGTGATGATCAGAAGACAGCCCTCGCTTATGGGCCTGTTGCAACACCGCACTGCTTCGTTCTTGACAGTGACCGTATAGTCCGGTATGCAGGCCGCATAGACGGGTCAGAGAAACCCGGCACCGGCAGGGGAGAGGATATCAGGAATGCCCTTGATGCTGTCCTGTCCGGTCAGCCGGTTGCAACCCCTGTAACAAAAGTTTTCGGGTGTTCTGTCAAATGGGCGTGGAAGAATGAATACACGAAAAAGCTCTATAAGGAATGGGCCGAATTGCCGGTCACAATTGATGAAATCGATTCTGACGGCGTCAGGGAACTGATAAGGAACAACACCGGTAAAGTGAGACTGATAAATATCTGGGCGTCATGGTGCGGGCCGTGCATCACTGAGATGCCTGACCTGGTCATCATTGACCGCATGTACAGGGGACGGCCGTTTGAACTGGTCACCATCAGTGCAGACAAAATGGACAGAAAGCCGCAAGCCCTGCGCATCCTGAAAGAGAAACAAGCCTCAAACAGGAACTACATCTTCAGCAAAGACAATGTCTATGAGCTCATCGAAGCTGTCGATCCGGAATGGCAGGGGGCTCTCCCTTATACTTTGCTGATAGAACCCGGAGGCAAAATAATATACAGGAAGCAGGATACCATCGATCCTCTTCAGATGAAAAAACTTATAGTAGGCAGTCAATACCTCGGCAGGTACTACTAGGCCTGATCACGAAGTCTTCAGTCTCCAGTCTTCAGTCTCCAGTCTTCAGTCTTCAGTCTCCAATTTTTGCCGACTGCCGACTGGACCTCCATGCCCCATGCTATATCTCGATCCTGCTTTGCAGCTCCTTCAGCTCATCCCACCTGCCCTCGTGCAGAAGCAGAGCCTGGTGAGGCCAGGTCTCCGGATTATGAATGCGGTAACGCTCTCCGCCCTCCTGTAGCAGTATCTCCGATATTGCTGCCGGCGACGTCTCTGACAACGCCTTCCAGGTGGTGATACCGCGGTTCATGAGTAACCTTGCTATCTTCGGTCCTATGCCGATGACAACCTTAAGGTCATCAGCCACCACTTTAGCATGCGGTACCTCCGCTGCCTTGAGAGCCGTCTGCTCTGCCAGCAGCCTGTCTTCTTTCTCCAATTTTTCAATAGTAAGCTTCAGCGATGCCATCTCGTCGTCCATCCTGCGGACATTTGATTGCAGCGCCTGTTTCTCTTCGTCCATTCTGCGGACATCTGATTGAAGCGTCTGTTTCTCTTCTTCCAGCTTGCGGATCTTTGCCTTCAATGATGCTATCTCTTCTTCGAGTATATCGCATTTTTTCTTGCACCGGCCCTTTTCCAGGTAGTAGCCAATCAGGAAGCCTAACAATGCTGCAACAAGCAGCACGATGATAATAAACAGCAAATCTGCTGTGAAACGTTCTGCCATAGCTTTTAAATTATTACTTTAATTTCTGTTCTTCTGTTCGCGGCTCTTCCTTCACTCGTGCTGTTCGGCTCGGCTGGCTCGCCGGAGCTCTTCGATGCTGTCACTATCTGATCCGCATTGATCCCTGCATTTACAAGGTATGACCTGACAAACTCGGCCCTTTGAAGCCCAAGTTTATTATTAAACCAATCTGTGCCCGTGCTGTCGGTATGCCCCGTCACCTCAACTTTTGCTGACGGGTTGTTTTCCAGAACCAGCTTCACGTTTTTGATGTATTCATCAGAAACGGAGCTCATATCGCTAACGGCTGATGAGCTTTCGAAAAAGCCTTTCTGAATGCCAGCACCGGAGAGGAATGTTTTAGCCTCACCGACGGCTGCCATAAGAGCCTGCTCTGCTGTCTGGACTTCAACAACATCCTGTACGGGCTCCGTCACCTGTACTGTTGCCTTGCAGTCGCATCTGACTTTACAGACATACCACCAGGAGGAACCAGCTATCCAGAATGCCAGCAGAACAGACAGAAAAAATACCAGTTGTTTCATGTTGTAGTTGTTTATCTGTGGCGCGTCAACTTATAAAGTTACGCTACGCATAATTAAAAAACAAAATATTTAAGTGCTTATATTTAGTATCGCTCAGTTCTCAGTCCACAGCCTTCAGTCCTAATCATTATCCCTCATCCCTCATTCCTCAAACCCTCACACTGCAAGACCAGTTATCTGAGCAGTGCGGCTGCACACCACAGCACCGGCGCCTGGCCGTGAGGGTCACCTGTGTTGCGACGCCTGTTCATGTAATGATCACGATTATTGCTGGTGCCTGTTCCTTCACACACCTCCGTAATATTGTCGTCATCATTGATGTAAGTTATCAGCGACAGCCATGCTTTTCGTGCGGCACTGCCATAGATCTTGCTGTCGAGCCATCCTTCTTTCACGCCGGTGATCATGGCGTATGTGAACATCGCCGTCGATGAGGTCTCCTTCCAGAAACCCTCGTCATCAATCACCTGCCGCCACATGCCGTCATCAGCCTGGTATTTAAGCAGAGCGGCCATCATCTCCCTGTAACCTTCCATTATGCGCGGTCTGTCAATATTATCAACAGGTAATGCACGCAGTATCTCTGCCATGCCTGCGGCCATCCACCCGTTGCCACGGCCCCAGCAGAAGTGCGCATCAGGCGAGTGATAAAAGAGGCCGTTATCAAGCTGCAGCCTGTCGAGGTACAGTACCATCTCATGTGCCGCACGATCAATATATGCGCGGTCGCCTGTGGCCCGGTACGCCTGGGACTGCACCGCAGTTATCATGAACATGTCATCGATCCACAGTCTTGTCTGCCATGTGTAACCCTGATCATGCCATGCTTTCTCATTTTCGCTGGCACCGGGTGGCAGGATCCATTGCGTGTCAGCATAGTTTTTCCCCGTCTCAAGGTACTTCTCTTCTTTTGTTTGCATGAAAAGCTCAAGGGGTACCGCGCCAAACACATTGTTATCAACATGGTTGGGAGGAGGTAAAAGCCTCTTGTCAGTGTCGAAAAGAGGATCAAACCGCTGCTTCAGGCTGGCAAGCAGATCAGCATTGTCCGTAACACCGGCGAGCCAGAGCCCGCCCAGCCAGGTGCATGCTTCGGAATATGTTATTTGAGTAGGTGTGACTGAATATTGTAAATAGCTAAACTGTGAGTGAGGAGTGCTGAGGAATTTTTTTGCTATGCGCATTCCGATCTCCTGCGGCGACGATCCCACAGGCCACTGCTTAAGATCATCACTCGCGGTAACGGTAAATGAAAGCCGGGTGATGACACCATCCATTGAGCTGCATACCAATGAGTTACTGCCTAACGGCAATATATGATTGATAAGGCATGATGAAATCCTGTGTGCCCATAGAAGCCTGCCATCCTCCCTGGCTATAGCGTAAATGAATCCTTTGTCTGTCGGAACAAAGACCACCCCGTCTCTCTCTGTGATAACTCCTGGAGCTATGTCATACCCCATACTGACATTAGCCTTACCAGAAATGACACCTTCCTGGCCGTCAGTTCTTACATATATGATCTTCCCGTCCATCGTCTTGGCGTAGACGAGTGTGCTGTCAGCAGAGATGCCCATTGACTCCCTGACCTTGTTGCCATCAAGGTCAGAATTCCATATCAGCTTCCCCGTCATCGCATCAATACATGCCATCTTTCTGTCAGGCGCAACCACAAACACCCTGTCATTGACGGCAACCGGAACACATGCGGCAGGTGAAAGCATACGGTTGCTGTGGCCGGTGCTCCAGTCCCATTTTATCTTACCTGTCCCGGTATCCAGGGCATAAAGGTGATTGTTCCATGTTCCGAAGATCAGCATGCCCTTATAGACGATCGGTATGGTCTCCACGAAACCGTCGATCTGATCATTGCTCCATATCACTGAGCCATTGTCCAGTCTGAGGGCGTAGCATTTGCCCGAGGATCCTGTAATGTACACCCTGTCACCATGGATTACCGGCGATGACACCATCGGCTGCTGTGAGTCGAAGCTCCATTTCTTTTTCCCCGATTTAAGCTTCAGGGCATACACTTTGCCGTCGGTGGCAGCAGCGATCACTCTCTTCCCGCTGACAGCCGGTGTGCTGTAAATCTTTGCTCCTGTGGCAAACTGCCACTTCTGCTGACCGGATTCAATATCCAGGGCCCTTACGTACCCATCGGTACCTGTTACTATTAGCAAGCTTCCGGCCATTACCGACCCTGTGCCTATATCACTCTTCTCCTGCACACGCCATAACTCTTTCACGTCAGGGTATTTCATGTTCACGGAGAAATCAGGACGGGGATAGGAGGCTGTATCATTGCTGTAGTCATGCATTGCCATCTTCACTCGAAGTCCATGGAGGCAGCGTTACAACACCCGGCATTCTCACCGCATGCTGTCAGCATTGTGTCTCCGTTGAAAGCGAATGATGTTATACCCTCCGACGCTATCTTTGGCGTGCAGGTTCGAGCGGGCCATCAGAGCCGGTATCCCTTCGAAATCCAGCACCCTGTTTGAGTGACCATGGCCGCATAACGCCAGCCGCACATCTCTCTTTTTCAGCCTGTCAATAAGCTCATACCAGTTGTTAAGGCCGTCATCAAGAGGATAGTGATTGATTGAAATGATCTTCACTTCCCTGTTCTGAGGCACATTCAGCACCGAGTCAAGCCACACGATGTTCTCACGGGGGATCTGCCCGGGACCCATGCGCATGTTCGGACCCGAGTTGGTGCCGATGAAGAGGTACCCGTTGTGAAGGAATGCAAAGGCTTCCGACCCGAAGACCCTGCGGAAGCTTTCGGCTCCGCTCTCCGACCATTTCGTGTCGTGATTACCTGGAATAATATACCATGGTTTGTTCAGCCCGTCAAGTATCTTTTTTGCCAGCAGCAGCTCCAGGTCGGAGCCGAACTCGGTCACATCGCCCGAAATTATTACAAAGGCCAGCGAATCATTGGTATTGATGTCGTTCACGGTCCGCCGCAAATCCTCATCAGCACCATCCCCGCCGATATGCGTGTCAGACACCAGTGCAAACTGAAAGGTTCCGTCATTTTGTGCCAGCGCCGGGATCATAAGAATGATCATGGCCAGCATAAGAGTCGGCTTCCTCATAAATATTTTATTGTTTCAGTGGTCAGTTCATAGTAATCTCCCTGGTGCGGGTGGGAGTGGCAGAATTCATCTCGAAATATTCAATGAGAAATTTACCCTTCTCAAAGTGCAATTTGTGGTCACATGTCTTTCCCGGTTCTAGTGAGGTAAATTCCTGTGTTGATGTGCTCGTGTCAAAAGTACTTACTGACCAGTTCACGCCGCTCCCAAAGCCATAGTACCAGATCTTTGGTGTAATCTGCAGATATGAAGCAGTTGAATCTGAGGAAGGTATCAGGACTGATCTGCACTCAGATGCCGTCAACTTGATTTTCAGGGAAATATTTTCAGGAAGGCCTGCTGCGAGGCTGTAGCTTTTGTCCATCCCTGAAGCATACTGATTTCCTGACAGATAGAGCACATTAAATCCGTATGTTCCCGTCTGCGGATAGCTTATTATTGATTCCACCGGGTCAAATTCTGTCTGTCCCAGGAAATTCATTACGTATGCTCCAAACCCTCCGAAGTCAGGATTAACCCCCAGGGGCTGGTACTTCATGATCAGGTTATCACGTATTGCTGCAGTATCGAGGTACAGGGCATGAGACACCAGCTGTGAACCAAGGTTACCCTCGTTCAGTATGCCATCTTCCCTGATATCGTTGCTGATGTTCGACAGCAGCTCGGTCAGGTCACCCTCGGACCTGAAGCCCTGGACGATAGCAGATACCGCCAGCAAGATGGCGTTGTCATTTCCTCCTTCCGTTATATTAAGGTTTTCAGATGTCGTGATATCATTCTTCTCGATGCTGAAGATCTTCAGCACCTCTTGCTGAGCCTGCGATTTGGCTTCCGAGAAGCTCTTCCCGTTTTTGATGAGATATTCTACCCGTGCCTTTTCAAGGTGGGTGAGAATATTTACATTGACATTGTTGACATCATCAGCATCAGCAAGGGCATAAAGTGTAATCTGTGACTTCGACGCCTCACCTTTCACCTCGTTGAAATAGAAACCGTCAGCTCTGAGGGTTATATAACCAGAACTGAGCGTTATGCTTTCCAGTGAGAATGAACCTTTGTTGTCATTTATCTGGGTATTGAAGGAAATGCCGGTCTGGGTAAGATCGTTTCTGAGGTCAAATACTGTCACCGAACTGCCCTGGACGAAGGGTCCCTTCTGCACAAATCCTTCTATATTGGCTAAATGGCTCTCTTCCTCGCCGGAGCACCCCGGCATTACTATTACCAGCAAACCTAATACCGGCAGAAACAATATTTTCATGAAGCGTTTCATACGTTCAGTTTTTAAGAATGCGCACGCACTATGTATTATCAAAGTTATGATAAATTATTCAGAAATCCAATCCACTCTTGGTCCTCAGTCTTCAGTCCCCGGTCTGCAAATTGACTGCCGGCTTCTGACTGCTGACTGCCCTTAAAAATAAATTAGTACCTTGCATCAAAACCATACAACCATGATACTCTCTGCCTGTGGACTTAAATGTGACGAGTGCGAATTCTTCAACAAGACCTGCACCGGGTGCCATATGGTCAAAGGCTCCACCTTCTGGGCCAAAGAAATGATGCCTTCAAAGGTCTGTCCTCTGTATGACTGCTCGGTCAACAAGAAGGGGCTCAAGGACTGCGGTCAGTGTGCCGAGCTGCCATGCGCCACCTTCCTGCAGATGAAAGACCCGAATACCAGCGACGAGGAGCATCAGCGACTCATCGGCGTCAGGGTTGGGCTGCTGAGGTCTAATTAGTCTTGCGGTCCTGCAGTCCTGCGGTCCTGCAGTCCTGCGGTCCTGCAGTCTGCTGTCAGTTATCAATTCAGACTTCAAAAATCGTTAATCCTTGTTCGATATTCAAACAGCCCCTTGCTCCATGCCCCTTGCCCCATGCTATACAGAATCCTCGACATATTATTTGTGGTCTTCCACACCTCCCTGACCCTCTTCAACCTCTTGGGTGGATATGGAAGAAGACCAGGCTGGCTAACCTGATAACCCTGGCGCTGACTGGTGCTTCATGGCTCTTTCTCGGACTGTTGGTAGGGGTTCCGGGATACTGCCCGCTGACTGACTGGCACTTCGATATTCTTGAAAAACTCGGCATGACCGACCTGCCAACCTCTTATATTAAGTATCTGATTGACCGTCTCACCGGACTTGATGTTAACCAATCCCTGGTCGACAAGGCTACATTATATTCCTTCATCGCTGCCCTGGCAATTTCCCTTTTCCTTAATATCAGAGATTTCAGGAAGAGAAGACGTAAGCAGAAATTGAAGTCTTAAAGCCATGAATTCACATGGTAAAATCTGAATTTCACATATCCTGTTTATCCTAACAGTGTAGCTCTGTACAATCTCCTCGCTCTGCATGCTCCGCTATCCCGTGGCAGGCAGTGCAACTTTACGGTCACCCTCTACTCTATTGCCAACTGCCTTTATTATTTTTTTGTTTCCCTGAAATTTCTTACCTTTTGTAAAGATATCTCAAGCAACAGGTGAAAACTCCTGTAAGAATACTATTCTCGGGATTCCTGCTTCTGACGGCTCTGCTGACATCCGGCCTCGCTCCATCACCAGATAAAACCGGCAAGTCGTCACCACAGTATGAAGGAATAATTGTCATTCCCGGCCTCACTGACAGCGTCACGGTATTCAGGGATGAGAGAGGCATGCCTCATATCTATGCAACGTGCGAACATGATCTGTACCTTGCCACAGGCTACATCACAGCGCAGGAGAGACTCTGGCAGATGGACCTGGTAAGACGCAGCTCCACCGGCCGGATGGCTGAGATATTCGGCAAAGCGTTTGTGCAGACCGACATCCTTACCAGGTGTCTCCGGATAAAGGAAAAATCAAAGCTTATGCTGAGGGATGAAGATCCCGTAATAGTCGCATGCCTGCAGGCCTATACCGATGGCGTAAATGCATTTATCAGTTCACCCGGCAGAAAACTGCCTTTCGAATTCAGGGTACTCTCCTATGAACCTGAACCATGGACCCTGGAGGATATCGTCAGTATATTAGGATTGCTGGGCTGGAATCTGAGTTCAAAAAACCTTGACGATGAGATTTTTAATTACTCCCTTATTCTGCTGGGAGGAGCAGAAAAGGCTTCCGAACTGATACCCGACTGGGATGTGGCAAATGATTTCGCATATCCTGATTTTCATATCAGCGACAGCCTGATCCATGAAGTCATTTCACTTACTGCCTCGGCTGACATGGTCAGGGATCTTGGAGTTAGCGCTTCCTCTGCAAGCAATAACTGGGCTGTATCCGGGGACAGAACCGCGACCGGCAGACCCATCCTGTCAAACGATATGCACCTGACCCTTACCAACCCGGGTATATGGATGCAGATGCACCAGGTGATCCCGGGATTACTAAATGTCACGGGCGTCATGATACCCGGCGAACCATTCATCGTGGCAGGACATAACGAGAGAATTGCCTGGGGCATGACTAACCTCCTGTCTGATGACATTGATATCTATGCAGAGAAAATAAATCCTGAAAACCCGGACCAGTATCTTTTTAACGGCGAGTGGAAGGACATGACTGACAGATCCGAGATAATTGCCATTAAAGGCGGGAAGAAGGATACCATTGTTATCAGGTCCACTCACAGGGGACCATTACTTACAGGTTTGCTCAAACCTGCCGATCCTTCAGACAAGGTGGAATGGACTGGTTTCGAATATCTCAATGGTTTTCATCATGTGGACAGTATTGCTCTAAGCATGAAATGGGTGGGATACGATGAGAGCGACGAGGTCAGGTCTGTCTATCTGCTTAACAGGGCCGGGGGATGGGACGACTTCAGATCGGCATTGAGCACCTTCAGGCTGGTGAGCCAGAATGTTGTGTATGCTGATACGGATGGAAATATAGGACTGAATGCTGCCGGAGGCATCCCTATTAGAAAAGGTGACGGCATTATGATCCGTAACGGGATGACCGGCGAATATGACTGGCAGGGATATGTCCCCTTTGAACAGCTTCCTTACAGCTATAATCCTGCAAACGGATATGTCTCATCGGCTAATAATAAAACCGTGGACGGCGATTATCCGTATTTTATCAGTCAGAACTATTTCGTACCCTACAGGATACACAGGATAAGGCAGATGCTTGATGAAAAGCCAGTTTTAGACACAGAAGATTTTAAACGGATGGTGAACGACCAGCATTCTTACCTTGCTGCGTTGCTCACTCCCATTGTTCTGAAGCTGAAAGACAGAACTACCGAGTTGTCTCCGGCAGAGATCACGGCCCTGGCAGCCCTGACAGATTGGGATTACAATATGGACCCTTCCCTGATAGCTCCTACAGTTCTTGAGTTCTTCAGGATCAGTTTTAAGAGGAATCTCCTCGCTGACGAACTGGGCCAGATGTATGAGCACCTGAACTACCTGTCGGGAGAATATTACGTATATAGAATTATCACCGACAAACCCGGTAAATGGATCGATAATGTAAACACTGATTTGGTGGAGACCCTGGAAGACATTGTGATGCAGAGCTTCAGGGAAGGTATTGGAGCATTGATAAAAGAGCATGGCAAGAATCCGGAAAACTGGAAATGGGGCAAAATCAATACCCTCACTTTTGTACACCCGCTGGGTTCAGTAAAAATACTGAACTTACTCTTTAACCTGAATTCTGATGAATACGAAGTAGGAGGGGGTGACCATACTGTCAGTCCTTATTTTTCCTTTAAGCCGGGCTTTGAGGTGAATATAGGAGCGTCGGTGAGACATATCTTCAACACAGCCGACTGGGACGAGTCGTATTCTGTAATACCCGGCGGTGCCTCAGGTGTTCCCCACAGCGAATTCTACCTCTCACAGATAGATTCCTATATCGGGGGTAAGTTCTATAAAGATCACTTTACTGATGAAGCCGTCCTCTCTTCAGCAAAGTATACGCTGATCCTTAAACCTGATAAGTAGTTTTCCATCTAAAGTTTTCTACATAATTGCAAATGTTTTATTGGGATGTCAAGATCAAATAATGAGTGCATTAATATATGATGGTGAGCTTTCGGTTATTCCCTTGTGAATATTTGATGTAAATTTGCCGCTTCAAATACATTTATTGGATTATTAAATTTTGAAATAATGAAAAAAACAGAAGCTAAGACAAGCAGCAAGGCAAAGAAGACGACTAAGGCCGTCAAAGCAGTGAAGAGCAGCAAAGAGACAAAAGGCACAGCAGTGAAGAGCAGCAAAGTAAAAGCCCTGAAACATGAACCAACTATTGAAGAGATAAGCATGAAGGCTTATGAGATATACAACCAGCGTATCAGCCGCGGAGAAACCGGCACCCAGGCAGACGACTGGCATAAGGCAGTAGAGCTCCTGATGAAGGGCTGAGATCTTTCAGACCTTTTGCCTTGACACAGCGCCCCGTCTGCCAGCTGGCAGATCGGGGCGCTGCTGTTTCATTGTCTCTTAGTCTCTAAGTCGTCATTCGCATCGTTGTTCAGTCAATCTCTATTTCCCGGGCTCACTCTCTTTCTTCTTAGGCTGCTTATTCAGTTCCATGGTTAAGGCGGAAATCCCTGCCAGGCCACCTAACTGCATGGTCTCAAGAGCTGAGCTGGGAACTATAACTATTGTTGAGTTGGTCTTCAGACCTTCATAAAGCATGTTCATTGCCCTCAGGTGAAGTGCAACAGGATCATCATGGTATGTTTTGGCAGCTTCTCCGAACTTCTCTGCCACCTGTCGTTCAGAATCGCCCAGGATCACCCTTGCCTGGCGTTCTCTCTCTGCCTGGGCCTGCATTGACATAGCATCCTGCAGTGCAGAGGGAATATTGACATCTTTGACCTCCACGGATATTACATTTATTCCCCAGGGTTCGGTACGTTCATCAATTATCTTCTGCAGTATATGACTCATTTTATCTCTGCCTTCCAGCATCTCCGAGAGCATCGTCTTGCCGATAACATCACGCAGTGCTGTTTGTGAGGCCCAGTTTATTGCGCTCTTATATTCAGCTATTTCAAGAGCTGCTTTCTTGGCATCAATAACTTTCCAGAACAGTACTGCGTCCACATCAACAGGCACAGTATCTTTTGTAAGAGTTTTTTCCGCCGTGAAAGTAGTATTTATGACGCGCAGGTCAATCCAGTAAGCTACGGTATCTACTATCGGTATAATGAAAAACAATCCCGGACCCCTTAGTGAATGGAATTTACCTAACCGTAACACCACTGCCTTTTCCCATTGATCTGCAATCTTTATTGCAGATGAAACGATGAGGGCAACCACAAAGGTGATCACTCCGATCCATATGGCTCCTGTCACGTTTTGCGCATTATAACTGAGATATGTAAATACTGCGCCAATGATAATGATGACAAAAAAGATCAATCCTGAAAAGGAACTTCTTGTTTTCATGATATTAGCCTCCGCTTATAAGTTTTAGATATGATTTCTCCTGCTACCGGAATCTCAAATCGATGGGCAGGTTCTTTCCCTGCTCAGGCATATCAAATTTACGAAGAATATTGTCCTTAGTCAAGCTGTCGAAACAGCAAATGAACCACGCTCACGGCTTTTTCAATGGTACGAAAAGGACTGCCCAGCGTACCGTTGTTAGTGTCAGTGCCGTTAAAGGCCACATAATATGGCTGGGTGAATATATTGGCAGTAATGCCAGAGCAAATTGTCAGCAGCAGGATAATGTGAGGCAGTCGCCTACTAATTTTTAATACACAACATTACATGTTATCCCTGATTTTTTGCATCCATCTGCAATCTCTGTGCTTACCTTCCGGAAGTATTCGTCTGACAGGGCAGTGTCCATCCTGTTTTTACTGTAGATCCAGTCGGCATAGTGATAATTCATCCGGTCGATGATGATATGATCGACTTTGCCGGCCAGGGCTTCGGCGAGCCCTTCAGCTCCGGGAAGCACGGGTGCAATCATTGCGTATGTCCTGATGCCGTTCAGATGTAACTCTTCCAGCGTGTCAAGACGGTCTTCCACTGACGTCGCATACGGTTCGAACAATCGCCTGATCTTATCGTCAGCCGTGGTGATGGTTAGTCCAGCTTCAAGGTCCTTTGCACCCTTGAGGATATCCAGATCACGGAGCACAAGCGGTGAGCGGGTCTGTATCGTTACCGGCCATTCGTTGGCTGCAAGTATCTCGAGGCACTTTCTTGTCAGTTCGTATTTAAGTTCCAGGGGCTGGTAGGGATCACACAACCCGCTTATCCATACCCTGCCGCGTTTCTTCTTTGTAATCTCTTTACGGAGCAGCTCAGGGGCATTGATTTTGACATCGGCAAACAGTCCCCACGGCTCCAGATGCCCGCTGAATCTTTTAATATACCGTGCATAACAGTAAGAGCAACCATGCTGGCACCCCACATATGGATTTATAACATAATCATAAATCTTTGATGCAGAGAGTATTGTCTTCGATTTGATTTCGTTTACGTTCATAGCTCCCGAATGGGCTAAAGTTATAAATAAACAGGCAATTGGCAATAGTGAAGCGACCGTAACGTCCCGACATGGTATATCGGGATAGGGAGCTGTCAGATTGGAGGGCAGGCAGCAGTGAGGAATTAAGAATTAAGAATTTAGAATTAAGAATTTGAGAATCAGCTAATTCGCAATTCGCAAATCGCAAATCGCAAATTCTCCTGACTCTCAGACCTTCAGACTTTCTCCTTTCTCCTTTCTCCTTTTTTTTGATTTTCTCATACGATAGACCTAACTTCGTTACAAAATAAAACGTCCGGCACTTAAATCTCTATCCTATGATATCACATGAATTAGATTACAAAATTATTGGCGATGACATTCAGTTTGTTGAGGTCGAGCTCGATCCTAACGAGACGGTCATAGCCGAGGCAGGCACCATGGTTTACATGGAGCAGGGAATAACTTTCGAAGCCAGGATGGGTGACGGCGCCTCGGCGGAACAGGGAGTGATGGGAAAACTTCTCCAGGCCGGATCGCGCGTGCTTACCGGTGAATCTCTTTTCCTGACCCACTTTACAAACAAGGGAAGCGGAAAAAGCAAGGTGGCCTTTGCAGCTCCTTATCCCGGGACGATCATACCGGTCGATCTCAGGGAAGTCAGGAACTCCCTTCTTGTGCAGAAAGATGGCTTCCTGTGCGCTGCCTTTGGCACAAAACTGACTGTCACCCTGAACAAGAAGATAGGGTCGGGTATACTCGGAGGCGAAGGTTTCATCCTCCAGAAGCTTGAGGGAGACGGGAGAGCTTTCATCCACGCCGGAGGTACGGTAATAGAGAAACAGCTGAACAATGAGACCCTCCGCATAGACACCGGGTGCGTCGTTGCTTTTGAGCCGTCACTCGATTTTGATATCGAGACCACCGGCAGCCTCAAATCGATGGTTTTTGGCGGTGAAGGATTATTCCTCGCTACCATGAGAGGCACCGGTAAGGTATGGCTCCAGTCGATGCCCATACGCAAGCTGATAAGAGCCCTGGCACCCATGGGCAGGAACAAGGGCAAGGAGGCCGGCTCGGTACTCGGCAGCCTGTTCCAGTAAAATCTGCTGCCTGATCTGACAGTCACAATAGTTTTGCCCGCCGGATCTGACAGTCATAAAAGTTTTGCCCGCCGGATCATCCGCAGCTTGACTTTAAAGGTATTAAGGTTTAAATTTGACTGACATTAAGACTTTACAATAACGTTCTTTTAATAAAAACACTGCAATGGCAAGCATTATCCCTGGCTATGAGTATGACATCTTCATCAGCTATCGCCAGAAAGACAACAAGTACGACGGCTGGGTGACCGAGTTCGTCGACAACCTGAAAAGAGAGCTTGATGCGACTTTCAAGGAAGATGTCTCAATCTATTTTGACGAAAATCCCTCCGACGGGCTGCTTGAGATCCATAATGTGGATAAAAGCCTTGAGGCAAAACTCAGGTCACTGGTCTTTGTTCCGGTAATTTCACAAACCTATTGTGACCCCAAAAGCTTTGCCTGGCAGAATGAGTTTGTCGCTTTCAACAAGATGGCAGGCGGGGACCAGCTCGGAAGAGATGTTAAACTGGCGGGAGGCAACGTCTGCAGCAGGATTATCCCTGTTAAGATCCATGAGCTCGATACGTCAGATACAGAGCTCATTGAAAGAGAACTGGGCGGCAGGCTCCGTTCAATTGATTTTATCTACAGTGCCTCGGGCGTGAACCGTCCGCTTACTCCCTCTGACAATCCTGACAAGAACCTTAATAGGACTTTTTATCGTGACCAGATCAACAAGGTAGCAAATACGATAAAGGAGATAATCTACAGCGTGCACCCAGATGAGAAGAAAAGAGCAACCAGAACCTATCAGACCAGGGAGCAGGCTGATCACACCGCCGTCCGCAAGCCTTTTATTCAGGTTGGCCCTGCCCGGAGAAGGACAGTTTCATCCAAAATCCTGCCATTGCTGGCTGTGGCCGCTCTGGCAATTTTGCTGCTCATCTGGCCCGGATGGCTGAGGAAATCGAAGAACCAGACACAGGAAGAAGATGCTGTAAGAAAAGCAATAGCGATCATGCCTGTCGCTAACCTCACCGGCAATCCTGATCTTGGCTGGATCCCCCAAACAATTCAGGACGACATAATAGGTCCGCTAAATACCGTAAGCGGGTTGGTCGTAAGACCTAAACAGTCAACTATGCAATTCAGGGATAGTGAAGAATCCGTTCAGCAGATAGCCAAAAAACTCAGTGTTAACCATATTGTCGAATCATCAATCAGGGGCAGTGAAGATAACCTGCGCGTGGAAGTACGGCTGGTTGAAGCATTTCCTGAGGAAAAGTACATCTGGAGCTCTTCTTTCAGCCTGCCATGGAAGGAGCTGGCAGGCATATATCCCGAGATATTAAATCGTATCCTCGATGGCGTAAAGGTCAAACTCACTCCCCGGGAAGAGAGCATGATCACAGGGAAAAAGTACGTGGACCCCGAGCTCCTGAAAGCCTGCGCCCGCGGTGAATATTATATGAGTCAGCTGACTCCCGAGGGATTTCAGATGGGTGTAAAGTATCTTAATGATGCTATGGCCATTGATCCGGCCAATCCGCTGCCTTATATTAAACTTGCCATCGGATACACTGAAGGCGGTCACGCTGCAGGCATCGGAGAGGAAGCCTCCAAAAGGGCAAAAGCATATGCCCTGAAAGCCCTTGAGCTTGATTCAACAATGGCTGATGCCCATGTCGTTCTTGCTACAAGATATCTCTACACTGAATGGGATTTTGCTAAAGCTGAATATCACTTGAAACGTGCTATGGAACTAAATCCTAATAGCTCGACAGCCTTTACGCATTATGGATGGTTTCTTACTCTCTCGGGGAATGTTGATAAAGCAACAAAAGCTATGAGGACCGCTATTGAGATTGACCCTACCGATCCGTTGATGCAGGGTTATCTTAGCTGGCTCTATTTATGGATGGGCCATAACGAGGAGGCAATTATCGAAGCTGATAAGACTCTTCAGCTAGACCCAAACTATGTCATGGCTTATTATGTGAAAGGATCAGCATATGCTGAGTTGGGCAGGTATTCTGAAGCTATCGAAATTCATAAAAAGGGACTTGAGATTGCCGAAGGCTATAATTTGGGACTTGGGATTGCATATGCCAGAGCCGGACAGAAAGAGAATGCGATCGGGGTTGCATCTGAGATGGAGAAAAACCTTGATTCATGGAATGTATGGGGACTTGCCGAAATTTATGCCGCACTGGAAGATAAGGATAAAGCAATCTATTTCCTCGAGGAAGCCTACAGGATGCATCAGGATTTTATTCCATGGATAAGGTATGACAATAATCTGAAGATATTGTGGGACGACCCCCGGTTTAAGGATATGGTCAGCAGGCTCAATCTGCCGGAATGACAGGCATAAAAAGAGACCACCCGGATAAGTTCCCGGAACTGGAACGGGGAGTGCATGCTGCGCTGGAGACTTATGCCAACGTTCACCGCGGCAGCGGTCACAACTCAGTTGTATCAACGTATTTGTACGAGCAGGCCAGGGATATTATCCTTGATCATCTGGGTCTCGACAAAGGCAGGTACGTTGTCATCTTCTGCACACCCAGAAGAGAAACATCTCTTAAGGCGCTGCTGAAGTCAAAGGATTATCACAGTGTTTCAAGCTTCGACACAGGTTTGCCACTGGGTGTCAGAGCATTGGCTGTTAAGAGAAAGGCACTGCCTAAAGGCACCCCCTTTCAGACCGGAGGAGGTACGACCAGGATTGTCTCTCCTGAGTGGGTCGTATGGGCTGATGCTCCGGACAGGTTCGAGGCTGGCACGCCGGCAATCATTAACGTCATCGCGTTTGCCAGAGCGCTGCTTCTGATCCGGCAGTACGGAAAGGATATCTTCCTGAACAAATCCGCAGACAGCTTGCCAGCACACAAAATTCTTTATCATGATGAACTGGATAATTACTCCGGCAGGGGGCTTATTAATGAGCTCAGGCAGACTCTGATAGGCCGCACCGTACTGATCCCTACAACCCTGGGTCCCAGACCTTATATACACCTCGACAACAGCGCCAGCACACCTACATTCATGCCGGTATGGGAGGCTGTCCGCCAGACATGGCACCAGACCCCTGAGGTACAGCAGGAGATAAATGAGGAGGTCAGGTCACTATGCGCAGGGTTCCTCGGTGCACCAGGTACTGACTATGATATTATATTTACTATTAACACTACGGAAGCCATCAACCTGGCAGCTGAAAGCCTAAGTCGTAACTCTGAACAGGATACTGAGCCCGTTTTGCTTGCTACACTCCTCGAACATTCCTCCAACGATCTTCCCTGGCGCGTTGCCACCCATTTTCCTCTTATAAGGCTATCAATTGATAGTGAGGGGTTTGTGAACCTGAAACAGCTAAATTCTGTCCTGAACAGTTATAATCAGGCGTGTCAGCACGGGAAGAAACGTATCAGGCTTGTGGCCGTTTGTGGTGCTTCTAATGTCCTCGGTGTATTTAACGATATGGCGGAGATCAGCCGTATCGCTCACCAATATGGGGCACGACTGCTTGTTGATGCGGCGCAGATGGTCGCTCACCGGAAGGTTGATATGGAAGAATGCTGTATTGACTATCTCGCCTTTTCTGCCCATAAAGTGTATGCACCCTTCGGTAGCGGAGTGCTTGTAGTAAGAAAGGGACTCCTTAATTACAGCCCGGCTGAGATGGAGATGATACGGCATTCAGGTGAAGAAAACGCAGGTGGCATTGCCGCATTGGGAAAGGCGATCGTGCTGTTACGGCGCATTGGCATGGACCTGATAATAAAGGAAGAACAGGCTCTGACTGCACATGCTCTTCACGGACTGGCACAGGTACCCGGACTGACTATATACGGTATCAAAGATCCAAACTCGCCCAGGTTCGACCGGAAGGGTGGTGTAATTTCATTTGTCCTTAAGGGCATGTTGTCACCCAGGGTGGCCAGAGAACTGGCTGAGCAGGGTGGGATAGGTATACGATGCGGCTGTCATTGCGCTCATATTTTAGTCAAGCATCTTGTCGGTGTTCCCCCTGCACTGGAATGGTTCCAACGACTGATAGCGATTCTCATACCCTGGTTACGGTTTCCCGGTCTCGCCAGGGTTAGCATTGGTATTGGTAACAGCGAATCAGATATCGACATGTTGATCCAGACATTGGGCAGAATAGTCTGGAAGTCCGGGGATTCAGTCAGCCACCAAAAAACCGACATGCAGCGGCAGATAGATGATTTCGCGAAGGCTGCATCCAGGAGAGTCTATTCTGTCTGAGATCTGAAGTCCTGCAATCACTTCAGGCTTCAAAAATCGATGTTCCCTGTTCGATATTCACATTACCCCTTGCTCCTTACCCCTGCTCCTTACCCCTTGCTCCATGCCCCGCGCCCCTTGCCCTCCCGCTTCGCGGGATTTCCTCACTGCGTTCGTCAACATGCCCCGTGCAGCATGCTCCTTGCTTTTTAACATTGCTGGCTGTTCAAAGAATATATCTCACCCTGATATTTATACTCTTCTGCTGGCCCTTGGCAATAGTGAATTTGAACGAGTCGAACGTTGGCTTTATTAATCCTGTAAAGTAAAGATCCGAGAACCCAAATCCTTCTTTCGGCATCCCCAGGAAATTATAATGCATAATGCCATCTCTGTCCTCGTCATCCAGCAGGCAGAGGCCATAGACACCGGGTTCAAGCCTGAAGTGAACTCTCATCTCGCCGTCAGGGCTGATATCCTTGTTAAAACTTATGGTTAGGAATGTCTCCTCTGTCTTATAGCTTTCACTGTCTTTGAAAACACCTATGACAATCTGTCCCTCTGTATTTCTGATCCCGGTGATGGTAACCTCAACTTCCTGTGCGTCAATGATCGTGGCAGGCAGAAGCAGCAATAGGAATGTCTTTATAAAGAGAGCGTCCATGGTTATTGCCGGATGAATTTTCTAAAACAACTTTTTTATCAGCCAGAAAACTACGGAAGCCACTATGCTTAGTATGAGCATTGTTGTTACCGGGAAATAAAGTCTCATGTTTTCTCTTTCGATCCGTATATCGCCGGGAAGATGGCCGAACCAGGCAAACCTGTTACCTGCAAAATATATTATCAGCCCGGCAACGACCAGAATTATGCCTGTGATTATTAATATTTTACCAAGCTGCGGCATCAATGATGAGTTTGATTTATAAAAGTAGAATAAATTCTGTCAGGTTCTACATCACTTCGCCTTACGCGAGCGTGAACTCGCCTGACAACGCCGGTTCACCACAATCCTGGAAATAATAAATCAAATGGGGATTTATTTTTAGCAGACAATAAATTTTATTTTATTTATCTTGGTCAAGGAATTTTGGATCACTACTAACAGGAAGGAGTTTTATAAATGCATGCATATGGTTTGCTCATGATAGAGCATCGTCTTATTGAGCGGATGCTTATTGTTATAAAAGCTGCTTTATCCAAAATCGAATTCAAACACGAGATAGACCCGGTATTTGTAGATACCGCCGTTGATTTCATCAGAGTATATGCCGATAAAACACATCATGGCAAGGAGGAAGACATCCTTATGCGGGAATTGAAAAATAAAAAGTTATCTGCCGATGATCAGCAGGTCATGGATGAATTGATCAGGGAGCATGTGCTGGTGCGCCAGACAACAGCATTAATAAGCAACGCCAATGACCGCTACCGCGATGGTGATGATATAGCCTTAATCGTTATTGCCAACAACCTCAAAACCATTATCGAATTCTTCCCAAAACACATTGAGAAGGAAGATAAGAAATTCTACCCGGCATCCAGGGCCTACTTCACTGATGAAGAAGACCAGGCCATATTCGCAGAATTCGGAGAATTAGACCGGAAGATGGTTTACGAGAAATACAAGGCAGTCGTCGAAAAACTGGAAAAGCAATAATGATTACAGGGAGTGAAGCTTTCTAAAATTATACTTTCTTCTGGCAGGACAAGAAAGTAAGATAATGAAAGATTCAAAGCCTTTAAGAACGGCAATATCGGCTTCCACAGGGTCATCGATCTGGCCAATGCCGATCCCCGGATGGACTATGACGGCAATTTCATTTAAGACAGTCGAAAGTCCTAAAAGCCGAAAGTCCGCAAAGTCAGCACTCTGAGTCCTGATCCTAAATAAAACTTGACTTCAATCTGAAAAATTCGTCTTATGTGAATTGTAATGTTCAGAAAATGAAATTTGACATTATAACAGATTAAGTAACCACTATAATTGGTACAAGTAAATTGAGTGACTCCGGATTTTCACATCGTTACAGTGAAGCAGATGCAATAGTTATTTTAAAAAGTGAGGGTTGCGCTTTAAATGCTGATTTAATTAATATCTCGAAAGAAACAAGACCTGATGAGCAGAGCAATTGCTATCGCTGCCATGCTGACTTCTATAAATTTAAGAAATGATTTCTGGAATATTTTTAGGCGGGCATAATAGATCCTATTATGCATTGATTTGTAAGGATTAAATATTGATATCTGGAAAATAATCCTAAAGATTAAGATATAATTTCATTTGTTCAACATAATTTTCAAATGCTGACTTTCCTTTATTAGTTATTCTGCAAATTGTTCTCGGATAATTATTTACAAATTTCTTATCAATTTCAATATATTCAGCTTCCTTCAGCTTTTTTAATTGATGACTTAGGTTTCCTTGAGTTGTTCCAGTGCTCTCTTTTAAGAAATTAAAATCTGCTGATTGAACTTTTATCAAAATAGAAATAATTGCTAGTCTTATTGGTTGATTGAGTACACTATCTATTTTCCCATACATAGCTAACTACATTATTGTCTTTTTAAAATATAGGCAGGTATTAAATAACCAATAGTAATTGCAATCGCAAATATTAACAGTTTGAACGAGTTGTCAACAAAGACGGAAGATAATGAAAACAGAAAGAATAATATTCCTCCCAAAATCAGAGGTTTAAATTTCATTGCCAGGCCTGATATCAAAGTTCCAATTCCCGCCAATAATAATACAATTATTGCTGGACTTATTTTCAATATCAGGGATATGAATACAGCTAAAATGA
Source organism: uncultured Bacteroidales bacterium (assembly GCA_963719235.1). Classification (GTDB taxonomy): domain Bacteria; phylum Bacteroidota; class Bacteroidia; order Bacteroidales; family VadinHA17; genus SR-FBR-E99. The sequence continues at coordinate 110,824 of CAVRBS010000014.1, read as the reverse complement.
AAGAAACTCCAATAGATATCCACAGATATTTTAAGAACATATCCAGATAAGTTTCGTAGCTCTTCTGCTTATTATTTTTTATTGAGTAAACCATCGTAACAATCCCTCCTAACGGCATTAGAATGGCCCAAGGTAACCAGTGATTTGCAAAGTCAGTGAAATTTAGAATAATATAGTTCATAATAGCTGCTATTGAAGCTAACCACCCCCACAGTAAATAATAAAAACTTTGCTCTTTAATGTTTTCTTTAGTTTTTTGAATTGCATTAGATATAATATCTAAGCTTTGGTTTAGATCTAATCTTTCTGAATTTTTCATGTTTTTTCATATTTAAACAATAAACAATATTGCAAATATAATGTTGTTTGCAATGCAAACCTAATTATTATTAAAAAAAATATATATAAAAGTCATTGCTGATTAGTAATTATCAAATTAACATCGTAAACTCTTAATTAATAAAATGTCCCAAGAAAATTGCAAATCAAATTATTACTTAATATTGTAAATAAGAATAGAATGTTTACAAGAAGAAAGCTATCTTTAAGCCGAACTAAACCTTAATAGAAATGAAAAGACATGCAATTTCTTCAATTCTCTTATTAGTTTTCTCCATTGCTGTTTTTGCACAGGAGACTGGACCGTTAACTACCCAAAAGAAAGGACTAAAAAAAACCTATCTTAATGAGGGTAATCCAATTGCCTATAAAGACCTGGGCAATTTGCTTAAATCAAATCCTTCTTCTGAAGGTGCTTATAAGGCTTACAAAACCAATGCTATCATTGGTCAGTCGGTGATGATTGGAGGAACGGCTCTTATCGGAGTTGGACTTGTTTATGAAATAATGAGTGCAAGTGCTGTTAATGAAGGAGACCTAGCTCAGTCGGATGAATATTCAAAGACAGCAGGTACCTTTTTAATAAGTGGTGCCGTGGTTATGCTTGGCAGCGTTCCATTCTTTCTTATGTCGTCTTCAAATTTTAATAAGTCAATAAATCTTTACAATTCTGAAATGCGCTCTCGATCAGGAAAAACTGCTGTAACAATGGATCTTAATCTTACAGGGAATGGAGCAAAAATCTGCCTTAAGTTTTGATCATTTTAGAGATCTGTTTTTCCCGCAGTACCTGACTATTAATTAAAATAATCTTCAAGCTGTTGCTAATTCTTCTCAGACAAACATATTGGCATCATAGTATTTGTTTTCTGCCTTTAACATTCCGTAAAACAGACATGTAAATGTTCAAATATAAAATAGCATTAATACAATAAAATAAACATATAAATAATAGCCACGACCACCTAACACAGGCGATCAGGGTAAGTTGCTTTCCGCCTTGCAGGGCAGGATGTCACATTTTTTGTAATTTGTTCCCGCACTTAAGACACATTAGTACTGGTGATACCATGACCACGACGGTGTTGTCGTCGGGTAACATGCCACACCTTCAAGCTGGCTCCCCGTTATCCCGAAATAACATGGCGGGACTTAACGTTCGGCCCTCTTTATTGCCAGGCCGTTAGCAAGTATTATTATGAATGTAATATCCTAAAAGAAAAAAAAATAATGCTATTAAGCATGTTGGTATTTTCAATGTCAATAAATATTATTGCACAAGAAAATGTCAGTTTAAGAACTCGCTAAGGCCAGGTTACATTTGCCTATCCAATTGGGAGTAATGCAATGAGTTCTGCGAAGGAATAGAAATTATAACTATCCAATTTGGATTAGCTTATAGTTATGGGTTGGCAAATATTTCAACGGATACAGATGGAGGTAGAAAAATCACTGACAGGGTTTTAGCCTTCGAAACCACTACCAGAGCCCATATCGGCAGCACTTCCTTATCCGTTATTAGGGCGACACCCTGATGCAGCAAGACATTTAAAGGGAGGTGATGCCTTTTAAATTGTACTTTCTTATTACAGGGCAAGAAAGTAAGATAACGAAAGATAGAAAGTCTTATTTTTAACATCAGTTATACATCACAACCGTACCGTGAAAAAGATCATTCATTTATCCGACCTTCATATCGGACACGAAGACTGCGGCGACAAATTCCGGGCTCTGATTGATAACATCACCTTCCTGAAACAACCGGCAGACAATTACGTGATTGTGGTTACCGGCGACATTGTTGACAATGCCACGAAAAGTGAACAGACCGATGAGGCTGTTGACGGCCTCAGGCAGCTTGAAGAACGCGGGTACAGGGTGCTGGTCGTTCCCGGCAACCACGACTACGGAACCGGCACAAGGGGATATGAGAAATCTGTCACTTTGTTCAAAGAGAGATATTTCGGGTCGAAAAGGATCTCTTATCCAAAGCTGGATATCATTGGTAAAATTGCTTTTATCGGGCTTGACTTAACAGCCGATGAGCTGCACTGGCGCGACCGTTTCCTCTCCGAGGGTGAGATAGGAGTGGCACAGTTAATGCGTTTGAAGAGGATACTGAACAGGCCGGAGGTCATCAGCCGGAAGAAGGTTGTCTACCTGCACCATCACCCGTTCGATTTTAAGCTCGGGATGCAGCTGAAGGACAGCAACGATTTGAAGGAGATTATCGAAAACAAGGTCGATATGCTCTTGTTCGGTCATTATCATGTCAATCCTGTCACTGCCGGCAAGATCTATAACGGTGTCTGGGGTATCCCGCGGTGTTACAATGCCGGATCATCGACCCATAAGAATGGCAATATCGGCTTTCACAGGGTCATCGATCTGTCCAATGCTGATCCCCGTATGGACTACGACGGCAATTTCATCTTAAGATCCGTATGTCTGTTATCTGGTCTTGTTTCTTTTAGCCGCGGTAAGCCTGGTTTCCTGATATAAAAAAATTTGACTTCAGTCTGAAAAATTCGTAAATTGTCATTAATTTGATAATCAGCATGATTGTAATTTCACTGCTTACCTGGCAGTCTGCACAGACATTTACTTGATTGAATTGGAGTACTAATCTTAATACACAAGAATATGAATACGCAAATGAAACTCCGGATTATCTCATTAATCCCTGATAGGAGTAGCATTAATGTTTCTGATCGGCTTGCAGCTAAGGACTTGACGACTCTGAAACTGTTAAAGACGCGGAGCGGTAATGTTTATCGTACTTCAGGTAATAAACGATCAGGTTTGGATGAAAGGAAAACCTCCGCACTATAAGTTTCCGTGACGGCACCGGCATGTTAACAGGGTTATATGATGATTATGGAATGGGCCAGCGCCGGTGCTGCCTGCACCGTTTATCCATGTTCCTTACATTGATGGCCTTAATTCCGATTCCGATATGATTAGCACGCTTATGGGTTACTCTACAACTTTTACGCTGTGAGCTGCCAGCAGAGGGCTTTGCCCGACAGGCTGGCGTGTACCTACCGATGATGATTGGGATGATCTTGTCACATTCCTTCGGAGGCGAGGATCAGTTGCCGGCGGCAAGCTGAAAAGCCAGCGGACCGATCCTGATCCTAACACCCTCGCTGGGACAGCCCTAACACTGATGCCACCGATAACATGGTTTTTACGACCCTTCCCTCCGGCTATCGCTCCTCTCATCGGTGAGTTTAGATGATTTGGGTTACTATGCACTTACTACTGGTGCACTTCCGTGTTCGATACTAGCTTCAGTGTTATACCTATTATGTCTCCTACCGAGGATGCCACCATGTATATATACTACGAAGAAAAAGAGATCCGGTTACGCTGTCCGTTGCATTAAGGAATAACCGGATTTCGCTCGTCTGCAGGTTTCAAGAGTCTGATGTCGTGCTGCTATGTAGTCATTCAGATTCGAATTATTCGACAAACTCAAAGACTGCCGAATTCTAAATTATTAAGTATTAATTCTTAATTGCTCAGTTCAGTTCAGTCTGTCCCTTTTCGATGCTCCCACTCTGGAGCGGATTATATTTTACCTTTGCGTGTAACAATGCTACCCATTTTAACCGTCTTATCTATGAAGACAGTCACGGTCAGAGAACTAAGCCAGGAATTAACGTATCGCACGCCAAAGGAACTGCGCGATCTCTGTCTCCGCCTGTCGAGATTTAAAAAGGAGAACAAGGAGTTGCTGACTTATCTGCTGTTCGAATCATCCGACGAGCAGTCATATATAGCTGGTGTAAAGAAGGAGATAGATGAGGAATTTGAAAAGATCAACAAGACGACCTATTACTATATCAGAAAGAGTGTCAGGAAGATCTTAAAGAACACCAGGAAGTACATCAGGTATTCGCAGAAGAAACAGACAGAGGTAGAGTTGCTTCTTTATTTTTGTACAAAGCTGAAAACACTCTCCCCGTCCATAAAAAGGAACACCGCGCTTATGAACCTATACAACAGACAGATAGACACCATCATTAAGAAAGTATCTCGTCCTGCATGAAGACCTGCAATACGACTACGGTCTGGAACTGAGCGAATTAAACAAGTAGACGGAACGGAAATAACCGGTAACTTATAATTTGAATACTTCTTTTCTCACCGTCACTTTTGCCAGCATTTTCATGTCTACTTCAACGCCAATGCCAGGTTTCACCGGAACATCCATTGTTCCGTCCTTGTTCACCACGAACTCAGGTATTACGATATCTTCCTTATAGTAACGTTTGCTGGCAGAAATATCCCCGGGAAGCGTAAAATTAGGAAGGGAGGCCAGGGCAACATTCCCTGCCCGTCCGATACCCGACTCCAGCATGCCTCCATGCCACACAGGTATTTTCATCGAAGCACAGTAATCGTGAATTAGTTTTGATTCAGTAAATCCACCTACCCGCCCGGGTTTGATGTTTATTATCCTGCAGCTTTCTAATTCAATTGCTGCACGTGTGTCATCGAGGGAATGAATGCTTTCATCAAGGCAAATTGGAGTTTTTATTTCGCGCTGAAGTTTTGAATGGTCAAAAATATCTTCGTATCCAAGAGGCTGCTCGATCAGCGAAAGGTTATATTCATCCAGTTTTTTAAACAGGGCAATGTCATTGAGGGTATAAGCTGAGTTTGCATCCACCTGAAGGAGCAGCCGGGGAAACTCTTTGCGAAGCGCCCTGACATACTGAATGTCATTTCCTGGTGCAATTTTGATCTTGATCCTCTTATATCCTTCTGCAAGGTATCCTTCCACCTTATGGATCAGATCTTTCTCTGATGGCTGTATACCTATGCTCACACCTACATCCACCTTGTCTCTCACCCCGCCCAGCATCTTTGAAAGCGACATGTTCTTCGACCTGGCAAATGCATCCCACAGGGCTGCCTCCAGTCCGGCTTTTGCCATCATGTGACCTCTCACAATTGAATATGAGGCGATTGCTTCATCAATTCCTGACAGATCTTTTCCGAGGATTGCGGGGATTAAAAAATCGCGGAGAATATGCCAGGCGGTTTGCACCGTTTCATACGAATAGAAAGGGGTTCCTTCAGCAACGCTTTCACCCCAGCCAGTTATATCTCCGCCATCAACTCGCACAATAATGTGCTCCTCATCATATTCTGTTCCCATTGATGTAACAAATGGGCTTACCAGTACCATCTTAATGTGCCTTAGTTCTACCTGTGTGATACGCATTTTGAGTATGTTTAGCTTTAAATAATAACGATGATAATATTCAATCTACTTCTTGCTCACCCGGAGTATCGGAAATTCTTCTCCTGACCTTAGCAAATGAGCAAATCCCGGATATGTCACCAGACCCAGCATCGACTTTGGCTCAAGGGCAATGACAATCATATTCCCTTTTAACTGGGAAGTGGGAACATAGACATAATCGCTGAAATTGATTCTGACATCCTGGTCATGCGAAGTCACCTCCGGATTAACAATTATATCTCCCTCGAAGTCGATAGAATCAATTGCGGAAATCTCATACTGTTCTATTCTATACCGGTCACCGCCGGTAAAGCTTTCTGTCACGAGAGCATGTCTTTCAGCCCAGCCGGTAACATCGTTCAGCTCTTTTGGGATCAGGTAACCGCAAGGTTTTTCAACATCATAAAGTGACCTGACGACAGGCCTGTAATCAATCACTGTCACTACTGTATCAGTATTTGAGTAATAGGAATACAAGGGCAGCTCCAGTGTCCGGCCGTTTCTCACATGCTCATTCTGTATCGAGACGGTTTTTCCTGCCGTGCCGCGAATCAACTTCTTCCTTTCACCGGCGACAGTTTTTTTAATTGTCTGGCAATTTTTATAGGCATACTCTAACAATCCCTTCATCCCTGTCATCTGACCTTCAGCCCGGTGCTTTATATTATCGGTAAAAGCATCCTGACCGTTCAGCCCTTCCTGAATAAATGAAAATGTATTCAGGATTGCGAAGCTCTGTCTTCCATCATTGATATCAAATGTGCTGTGCCTTATATACTCTGTCTCCGGTGGTCCTCCGGGGCAGTAAATAAAACTGGAGACATTCCTCTCATCAAAGAATTCTTTCATAAAGGGAAGAAAACTTTCATTTGATAATTCTCTTAGTTTTTCTGAAACGTTGATGTTTGATGCAGTTCCAAGTAATTCGTCTGATTTATTGCGGTAACCGTATTTTTTCCATGTCTCACCGTATGGGAAGTATTCATGTACATCCATGGTAACATCGAAAAGATACTGATCGAAGAGACGATGCAGGGTAATGGTTTCAGGCTCGGTAAGAATCAAATGATTACGGTTAAGATCAGCATCATTTCCGTTCCGTCGTTTGTTTTCTTCTGATCCGTCAGGATTCACCAGGGGCACCAGCAGAAGGTCAATACGGTCAAGAAGGTATCTGTTCTCCGGTTTTAACAGCTCCAGCGTAAGCAGTAAGGCTCCATCCTTTCCTGACTGTTCGTTCCCGTGTTGCTGTGCAAAAACAAGCACTCTGATCTTTGACTTATCTTCTCCGAAAACCGAGGAGGAGAACTTCATTGCATATATGTTCCTTCCCCGCACCGATTGCCCTGCTGTCTCAACTGTGAGCATGGAGGAACTTGCGTCCATCTGTTTCACAAAATCGCTCAGCTCTTCATAGGAAGAAGGCCTGGTAAAACCGTTTTTCTGTAACGGTGTTTGAAAATCCTGGGCTGATACGGCGGAAAAACAGCCAAGCAGAAAGAAGAAGAAAAGCCTTTTCATTTTATTCTTATAGAATCAGATCCATGACTATTCGTAAGTCCCTTTTTTCATTCGTTGGTAATTGTGGGTCATCAGCTGTCCGCGGGCAATAAGATCTGAGATTGTATAATCCTTATCTAGAATAACGATATCAGCATCTTTCCCGGGCTCTATGCTTCCCTTATCTTTGAGCTTAAGTATGGAAGCCACATTTGAGGTCACTACCTTCACCGCTTTTTCCAGTGGCAGGTTCTCCTGTATTACCGCATCAATCATCACTGAGAAGATCGATTTCGGCAATCCCATATCCATGCTTATCAGCTTGCCGTCCTTGTCGAAGTTAGGCAGCGATCCGTTTCCGTCGGATGTCATGGTGATATGTTCCAGCGGTACTCCCCCGGCCATCAGTTCAACAATGGCTTTGGAGGGTTTTATCTCATTGTCAGGATCATATGGGTATGAGCTGGCTGTAAGGTCCACATATCCTTTCTTTCCGTACACTTTTGCGTCTTCAAAAATATAGGGGTTCCTGTTACAGTGGGTTGGATAAAACTGTGTCAGTTTCAGTTCACTGTTTGCAACGGCATCATATATTGGCCGGAACGGATCCCTGGCGTCACCCATATGGATATTGGCAATTCCTGCTTTTCCTCCGAGCATGCCGCCCACCCTGGCATGTTCAACGAGACGAATAAGTTCACTGGTGGTCGGACAGGAGCTTCTGTGATCGGAGATGGCTATTTCTCCGACGCCTATCACCTCTTCTATCAGGGCGATATCCCTTCCCACATCACCCAGCAGGGTCGGGGTTGGAACCTGGTATGATCCGGTATACATATAAGCTGATACCCCCTGGGCTTTCAATGACTTGACCTTCATTAAAACTGCTTCCAGCGATCTTGTGAACCCGTCTGTCCCCAGGCAGCCTGCAACAGTTGTAATACCTCCGTCAAGCATCTGTGACAGCTGCATCTCCGGCGTCCGGGTTGCCGGTCCGCCCTCGCCTCCGGCACCTGCAATATGTACATGGGCATCGATAAGCCCCGGTATCACTCTTTTACCCTTACCGTCAATGATGATGATCCCGATGTTTTTCAGAGACCTGACATCGATCTCATCTTCAACGGCGATTATTCTTTCGCCAGCAATCAGGATATCTTTTTTGCCCAGAAATCCGGGGCTGTACACTTCAATATTTTTAATGAGCAACATATTCATAATAAGTTTTTTGTAATGAAAGAACAGTTAGAATCCGTTAAGATCCATTGTTGCTGTCGGGAGGAGCAGAAGAAGGCCAAGGATCATTAGAAACAGTATCAGGGGCCATGCCCACCTGAACCATTTTTCGTAAGGGATTTTCGCAACGCCCAGCACCCCGACCAGCACAGCAGAGGTGGGAGTGATCATGTTTGTAATACCGTCGCCCAGCTGGTATGCCACTACTGTTGCCTGCCGTGAAACGTCTATCAGGTCTGAGAAGGGTGCCATGATAGGCATTGTCAGTGCAGCTTTTGCTGATCCGGATGTCATTACCAGGTTGATCAGAGTCTGGATCCCGTACATGATACTGAGGGATCCAAATTTACCGACATCACTCATTGACCCTGCAATGCCGTGCAGCATTGCATCAATGACCTTGCCGTTCTGCAGGACGACTATTATTCCTCCGGCCAGGCCCACCACGAGGGCAGCAGAAAGAATATCCTTTACTCCTGCAATGAACAACTCCGTGATTTTGTTCGGAGAATAGCCCATCGCCGCCCCGCTTGAAAGCCCCATTACGAAAAACAGGGTCGCTATTTCCATCACATACCAGTGATAGCCCATAACCCCCACCAGGAGAAACAGGATGGTGAAAATGAAAATATCAAGGATAAAGAAATGTACTGATTTACGGAGCGATACAAATCCTGATATTAAGAACAACCCGGCAATAACCGGAATGACCGGTATTGTCATTTCTGCCTGTCCGAAATTTATAGTCGAAACAGGATACAAAAATGAATAGACAACCATTACGGCAAAGAGGACAGCGTAAACAACCCAGGCAGAGACAGGTGTCCTGTATTCCGTCTTTGTTTCCCTTTGAAGAACCATTTTACGCCATACATCGTCAAGCTCATACATTACCGATTTCTTCGGATCCCGTTTGATCTTCCGCGCATACCATAATACATAGGCAATGCCGGTTACAGTGAGCACAAACCAGCACAAATATGCGGTATTCCAGGCCGGAAAAGAGGGGCAGGTCAGATAATCCCTGCGCAATGCCAATGGTAAAGGGATTCAGGGTTGCGCCTGCAAACCCCAGCCCGGCAGCAAAAAAGCACATGCATATTCCCACGATGGAATCATATCCCATGCTTATCGAAAGCGGTACGAAGATGATTATAAATGCGATGGTCTCTTCCGACATCCCGAACACTGATCCGAAAATGCTGAAGATGATCATAAAGAGGGCAATGATGATATTGTCTATGCCTATCCATTTTATGAACTTAAATCTCTCCAGTCGCCGGGCAACACCCAGAAAAGCAATAATTGAAACGTCTATTGCCTTGCTTTCATTCATGATCCAGAATGCACCCCCGATAAGCAGGATGAACACAATTATATCAGATTTGGATACAAACCCCTCGAACAGGGCAGAAAAGATCTGCCAGGTCTGAGGATTGTTTTCGACGTTTTGAAATGAGCCGGGGTCAATAACATTCCTGGTAGTGCCGTCAGGCATTACTTTAATTGTCCTGGAATATTCACCTCCATCGACAAACCAGCTGGCAGCGGCAGCTAATACAATTATAGAGAAGACAAGGACAAAAGTATGGGGGATCTGTCGCTTTTTAGTCATTTACCAATCCCTCATTTTTTTATCTGGAAACTCTCTCCCGGCAGGTAAACATCCAGTTGTATTTTCCGGGCTCCCAGCAAACCGTTTTCGGTTTTTGGGTCTGACGGATTTTGAAGCACCACCACCTGGGCATCAAGAACGGTAGCTGTGTTACCTTCCACAAAAATACCCGCCGGCTCATCTATGCCCACGATCATGTATTCAGGGTGCTCGATGCAAGCACAGACGGATCTGTTCAGACGTTTCCGGATAATGAAATGCTGATCTATGATCACCTTTTCCAGCATCCCGAGCCCTTCAATGGTTTCCACATTTTCTGCTTCCATGGTAGTGAACACAGTTTCAGCCTCGGGATGTTTCAGCTCATTCCCGGTGATCATTGTTTTGCTCATCAGGGCTGCCCCTGCGCTGGTCCCGCATACCACATTTCCCCTGTCATAAGCCTCGTGAATGGCAGCCTTGATGGGAGTGCCCTCAATTGCATCCATGAAGCGGCTCTGATCGCCTCCCGATATAAAGACCATGCTTGCATTACGGATAGAATCAATCCGGGCTTGTGAATAGGGCTTCCCCTTGACAAAATGCAGGCCATAGACATTGTCGAGCCCCTGACTGGTGAAATAGGCCGTCGTATAAAAAACAGCCGTATCGGGCTCTTCACTTGACATCGGGAGGATAACTCCGTATCCCCCTTTGTCAAGTCCTGATTCTGCTATTATTTTTTCAATGATGGAGGAGGAGAGGTTTCCTCCTCCGAGTATGAACAGTTTTCCTTCTTTTACGGTATTGCTCTGGCACGAAAGACATACAGCGCATAATGCCATCACCAGCATCATGCGTACAGCTATTGGTTTTAACATACAGTTCCTTATTTATTTCTTCTTGCCAAACTCTATTCCGCGCGGGCTTGATCCGGATTTTTCGTACCATGTCTCGATGCCTGATCCGTCAGTGTTGCCTCTCATGATCTTGCCCGGAGTGCGGTCGCCCCAATAGATCTTATTATATTCCGATTCGTATCCGATACCAAATACCACACGGCTGATCCCTGTAGTAAGTGTGCTGATAGCTGTTCCATCGAGATTCGCTGATTTAAGATGGATATCTCCCGAAGCCACCCACTGGTCAAAATAAACCCGGTTACCAATGATCAGGGTACTCCCTCCTTCAACAAGAGGTATAATTTCAATTTCACCTGTCCCGTCGAGATTCTTTGTCCATAGACCACCATTATAATTGATCCAGTAAAGCTTGCTGTGCACAGGGTCGATCGACACCCCTTCAGGGTCACCGTCGCCCTGTCCAATAACGAAATCCTCTTTCTGGTTAACATCAGAATTCGAAATATCTGCCCTCTGGATACCATCATCCGTATCCCAGTAAAGTCTGTTTCCGGCATAATCGATTGCAAGGCCGTCCGGTCCTGGCAGGCCGGTCCTGAATTCGGACAGGTTGCTACCGTCAAGATCGCAGCGGTAAATTGCGCTTGCATCGTAATCACTGATGTACAGTTTTGAGTTTACCGTATCGACAGCCAGGTCATACGAATCCTGGAAAGGACCGATGGGCAGTGCAGAAAATACCGGTTTATCGTCATTCAGAAATCCGGTATAAACCTGGCTTCCGTCTGTAAAGAAAACAGGTATCCCCGTTGCTTCTGAATTAAGTATGACAATGTCTTTTGCAAGCTCCTTTATCTCCAGCGAAACATCAGTCTTGATTACCAGGGAGGCTGCAAAGACGCCCGGTGCTGAGTACAGATGTTCCGGGCTCACCTCGGTGGACTTTGTCCCGTCACCGAAATCCCAGAAATAATATGGGTTCCCTGCTTCCTCAGGAACGATAGAACTCATTGGTAAACTCAACTGTGGCCGGAGCAAATCCGTTGTTGTCAACCGTGTAGGAAAAGCGGGGGACTGTACTCGCGGGGGGCACGGGAAATCCCTCGTCCTTGCAGCTGTTGAACATTAAAGGAAGTGACAGCACGATAACAATCCGACTAACAAGCTTCATTTTCATATTTTCTGTTTTTATTAGATCAGGCTGCCTGTTGCAGTCTGACCGGTCGACACTTTAGTCAGTATTACAGTCAGGCAAGCCTTGCGGACCGGCAACGCCGGTCCGCAAGAAGCTGCCTGTCTTTTTATTTGACCAGGGTTATACCCCTCGGGCTTGAGAGCCCTGTAGCAATCGTAACCTTACCTGTACCGTTAAGGTTAGCTTCGTAAATCTCTCCCAGACCCCTGTCGGACCAGTACAATTTATTTTTGTCATAATCAATGTCAATGCCAGAGACGCGGTCATCAACGTCAGCAATATTCACAATGCCGGAACCGTCCAGATTGGCCATTCTCAGTGCCGGAGTATTCTGATCGTCAAAGTAAATCTTACTGTTCTCTGTGTCTATGAATATTGAATATCCGTATACACCTGAGATCAGAATCGTAGGATTTGAACCGTCAAGGTTGGCGACATACAAATTCTCATACCAGTCCTCATAAAAGTACATTTTGTCGTTCTTCTCGTCAATGGCCACTGCCCTCATGTATGCGTCAGTGATGGTCACTATTCCAGTCTCAAGGCTTGAGCCATCGAGGTTTGCCCTCGAAATATGTTCGGCATCATCAGCCCAGTAGACCTTATTATTGTCATGATCTATAGCAATACCATAGGGATCAAGAATACCGGTGACGATAGATTCAAGTCCGGTACCGTCCAGTTTCATTCTCCATATTTTGCCATCTGGCGTGTCTGCATCATAATAATCACTGAAATAGATCTTTTTGGTTTCATCGTCATAGGCAATGCCGGGTCCTGACATTTCTGCCAGGTCTTTTACAGTTGTTAAGGTATTGGTACCGTCGAGTACTATTTTTCCCATGATCTCATCGCTTGCATCCATGAAGTAAAGCGATGGAATTACCTCAGGTTCTTCATCATCCTTGCATGAAACCATAAAGGTTAATGCAACAGCAGCAAGCAGTAAAAGAAGTTTTGTAGCTTTCATTGTGTAGTAGTTTAGTTAATTATTATAAAATTAATATCCAGGATTTTGTATCATTTCAGGACTTTTATTTGTCAGTATCTCATCGGCGGGGATGGGGAATAGGGTCTGATTGGATTTGGTTACATTAGGCAGAACGTCTATTGCCCTTCCTGTTCTTACCAGGTCGAACCATCGATGCCCCTCAAAGGCAAACTCCACCCTTCTTTCCTGCTCAATGGCCAGCAGCAATTCACCTGCTGTATTCGCGGAAGTCGGACCAAGATCTGCCCTGGCCCTTATTGTGTTTATATCCGCTTTTACTGAGGAGATGTTTCCTCCGGTCAGGTTGGCTTCAGCCTCTGCCCTGATCAGGTACATCTCTGCCAGGCGAAGAATAATGACATTATCGGCTCCTTTGCTCAGGTCATTGTATTTGTTGGCATATGCCAGCGCACCGTCATAAGCTATCGAGACTGCTTTCCGCTCGTCGTCTGCCTCATAGGCGCTGATAATACCAGGATCAGGTTGGACTTCCCTTCTTCCGTTCAGCGTTTTCGGGAAATTATACTCGGCAATTCTGTTCCGGTCCAGCTCGTTAAAATCAATCTCGAATATTGTTTCTGCCGATCCGTCAGATGCAAATACATCTGCGTAATTAACAGGCATAGTATAACCGCCGTATTTTATCACACTGTCAGCTTTCTGCCAGGCCATTTCATAATCACCGGAATAGAGACATACTCTTGCAAGCAAGGCAATGGCGGCATATTTCGATGCCCTGGTCTTTGTTGATGCGGAAGCATCGAGGTATTTGGAAGCAAGAGTAAGATCAGATTTGATCTGAGCATACACCTCGTTCACCGGATCACGTCCTGCGTCAAGATTGCTGACCCCAACCGTGGGTTCGATTTTGATCGGGATAGCACCAAAATAGTTCAGGAGATTAAAATGGCCCAGGCCGCGGAGAAAATAAAGCTCACCGAGTGCTTCATTTTTTTCAGTTTCTGTCATGTCAGTCATTCCGGGTACCTTGACGATCACATTGTTGGCAACGTTTATTCCGTCGTAAGCAGAAGCCCAGAGTCCGCTCACGGCAGAGTTTTCTGCAAGCATGGCGTTGTTGTCAACCTCAGCACAGTCGGAGTTGGTGGCATCTGTGGGGTGTGACAGGTCATCAGCGGCAAGGTCAGAATAAATAAGGCAATTCCTGCCATAATAACTAAGGTACTGAAGCGACGAATAACTGCCCAATATCCCTTTTTCAATACCGGTCTTATCCTTAAATGCCTCATCTGCAGGAATGGCATCTTCAGATTCAAGATTTAAAACCTCACATCCGGTCAGGAGGGCAAGTATGCCAATTATATATAATGCTTTCTTCATGGCTTAGAATTTTAAATTAACGCCGAAATTGTAACTACGTGCCTCCGGATATGTAAAGAAATCCGTCCCGATAACCGTATTGTCATCGCCCAGGTAATTCACCTCAGGATCAAGGCCTGAATAGTTGGTAAATGTGAACAGGTTCTGACAGGTGAGGTAGATCCTCAGGTTTGAGAGGTGCAGTTTGCGTATCAGATTATCACTGAAAGTGTATCCAAGAGTCAGGTTTTTAATCCTCAGGTATGATCCGTCCTCGATGAACCTCGATGAAACGCGCTTGTTTGACGCTGCAGCAACAGCATCAGAGGTTGCCCTGGGGATATCTGTTATATCGCCGGGCTCCTGCCATCTGCGTTCAATGTCAGCAACCTGGTTATCACCGCCCTGTAGCGATTCGAGAAACAGACGAGAACCGTTGAATATATCATTCCCGTATGAAAACTGCAGGAAAACACTCAGGTCAAAACCGATGTAACTGAGGTTATTGGTTATGCCACCCGTGAAAATCGGCATGAGGATTTCCGACTATGGTGCGGTCCTCGGTTGTTATCTGATCATCTTTCTTTAAATCGGAATAGACGCAGTCTCCTGTTGAGGGGTCGATACCCAGCCATTCATAACTGTAGAATATGCCGATCGGCTGACCCTCCATCACACGGTTGCCTCCGCGCCCGATATCATCGATGGGTTGTCCGTTGTATAGCTTAAGCACCTTATTTCTGTTGAAGGACAGGTTTGCCATCGTATTCCATTTGAATTTGCCAACCAGGTTGTTGGTTGTTAAATTCAGCTCCAGCCCCTTGTTTTCGACCTGTCCGATATTTTCTGTTATGGAAGAAAACCCGGAACTTCCCGGCAATGGCCTTGCAAGAAGCAGATCCTTGGTCTGTTTATTATAGTAATCGATGGTGAGGAATATCCGGTTCTCCAGAAATCCTAAATCCAGACCGATATCCAGATGGGCCGTGCTTTCCCATTTCAGATCCGGGTTCGGGATGCTGCTCGGATAGATCGCCGATGCACTGTTGTAAGAGGTGACACCGTACAGTTCGGCATAAAGGAAGGGTGGGATGTCATCATTACCCGTGAGGCCGTAACTGGCTCTTATTTTCAACTCGGATACTGATGAAAGGTTATCCATGAAATCTTCCTCGCCCAGCCTCCATGCGACTGATGCTGCCGGGAAAAAACCTGTCCGGTTGTTTTCTCCGAATTTTGAGGATGAATCAAACCGGCCCGACAGAGAGACTATGTATTTTGTATCATAATCATAATTTATCCTTCCGAAGAATGAGCTTAACCCTGAGTTGTTTGCATCTGAACTGGCCGATGCAATTGTTGTGGCAGAATTGATGTATTCAAGGCTTTCATCGGCATAGTCCTGGGCCCTGATAAACGAAGACCTGTCCTGGTATTTTTCAAAGCTGTAACCCAGTAAAAATCCGAAATTATTCTCATTGGCTGAGAAGTCATAGGTGAGCAGGTTGTTTGAGACTATATTGAGCACATTGGTGTATGTCTCAAATCCCAGTCCGTTGTATTTTTGTCCCTGAACTGTATTGTACTCGAAAGCATGCTCGCGGAAGTTTAAAAAGTCTGCTCCCCATTTGGTTGTAAAGCTCAGGCGGGGTATGATCTGCCAGGTTAGGTAAGTGTTGGCCAGCGCCCGGAATGAAAAGTTCTCATTGATTGCCTCATTGGCAATGGATACCGCATTTGAATAAGGACCATCCTGGTTATAAGAGCCATCTTCATTGTATACGGGATAAATAGCCGGAGTGGAGATACCGTTGGGCAGCGGGCCGTGGAGCGTCTGGTCTCCTTCCACACGGTTGGTTTTGGCATAGGTCAGTCCAACGCTTGCTCCGACAGTGATTTTATCGGAGAGATTATGGTCCAGATTTAATCTTCCGTTCAGCCTTTGATAATCTGTTCCTATCAGGATACCATCCTGTGTGAAGTAGTCGCCGCTCATAAAGAACTTTGTCTTCTCGTTTCCGCCATTGGCTGTCAGCTCATAATTTGCATTGGGTGCAGTGCGGAAAATCTCTTCCTGCCAGTCTGTGTCAATGGTTATATTGTCCATTTCCTCCTGCGAAAAAACAGGCGTGCCTGCAAGGTCATTCCTGTATTCCATCCATCCAAGAGCATCAAGCATATCAAGTGTCCTCCACACCTGTTGCACTCCGTAATATGCATTCAGGCTGACCTGTGTTTTCTGATTGGCGCCTCTTTTTGTGGTGATGACAATAACACCGTTTGATGCACGCGCTCCGTAAATTGATGCGGCTGCCGCATCCTTCAGAATGCTTATCGATTCGATATCATTAGGATTGAGGTCGGACAAGGCATTTATTCCCTGTCCTTCATATCCGACCTGTCCATAATCACCTGTAACAACAGGGATTCCATCGATTACATAAAGAGGCTGATTGGAACCGCTGATCGAGTTCACTCCTCGTATCCTTACTGAAGTTGACCCTCCCGGTGTTCCGGAGTTTTGCGTAACCTGCACTCCGCTTGCCTGACCCTGCATAAGGTTGTCAATATTCATAACAGGGATATCCCTGATCACCTCAGAGTTGACCACATCAATAGAACCGGTCAGAAGAGCCTTCTGCTCTGTTGCATATCCGACGACAACCACCGCTGAAATGCTATTGTACTGCATTACCAGCGTTACATTAATAACCGTGCTGGTTCCGACCCTGATCTGTTGTTTTACATAACCCACATAAGAATACTCGAGGGTACTCGCAGTGGAAGGAACAGTAATAACATAGGACCCGTCAGCATCTGACATAACCCCTTTTACTGAACCAACAAGCAATATGCTTGCACCTGGCAGCGGTTTCCCTTCTTCGTCCAGAACCTTGCCTGTGATGCGTATTTCTTTCTGAGCCTGATCTGAAATAGCCTCATTCTCCTGTTGACTTTTCGGAGTGAATTTCAGACCATCTGCAAACGAAACGCCATTAACCAGAAGAAGCAGTACACAGACAACAAACCTGAAACCTGCGGTACTTACGGATTGTGGTTGTGGAATGATTTTTTTCATTATATAAAATGTTTCTTGAGTTTTTCTGATATAGGATCTGAGTGATAAGCCGCTATGCTTTGCAAGGGTTACTTTAACATCGGAGTTAAAACAAAATGTGTTTAACTTCTTAAAGTTAGAAATTTTTAGAAATACTTTATCAGGGTCCTGAAAACTTTCTGATATTTTCATTTCTGTTTTTGAATCGTTTTACTTTTTATAAATTTATCGTCGGAACATAAACAACATATGATGCGCTACATAAACATTCTCTTCTTCGCTGTCATGATAGTCATGAACTATCTGGCCAATGCCCTTCCTCTTAACGGCAAGACTACCGGGGCTCTGTCCGACTCATTCCCTAACCTCTTTGTCCCGGCAGGACTTACCTTCTCGATCTGGGGTGTGATCTATCTGCTGCTCCTGGTTTTTTGTGTCACCCAGTTCACTTCATCAAATCAGGCAGTCATTTCCCGGATAGGCTGGCTGTTTGCTGTGTCATGTTTCTTTAATGCACTTTGGATAGTTGCATGGCATTATGAAAGGCTTCCACTCTCACTGATCCTTATGCTGGGATTGCTTGTATCGCTGATCTGGATAAACATTATTGTCAAAGACTTGCCCTACGGTCTGATCAAGGCAGCTTTCGGCATCTACATGGGTTGGATCTGTATTGCCACCATAGCCAATGTGACGGCTCTTCTTGTTACATACAACTGGAACGGCTTTGGCCTTTCCGGAGAGACATGGACAGTCATAATGATCATCGTCGGTGCCCTGATAACTGTTATGGCTCTCTGGTGGCTTGATAATCCATTCATTGGGTTATCGGTGGTATGGGCTTTTGCAGGAATAATGATAAAGCGCCAGGCTGATTACCGCACTATCTTCATTGTTGCAGCTGTTGCCTTGGGCGTTGTGGCTGTTTTGCTTTTGCTGGCATTCTTTAAAAAACGCCTGCCTGGACTGGCCTGAAACAGTTTCCGGCTATCCCGGAGATCATTTAGATCCGTAACCTTCCTTGCTTGCTTTGCTTTCACGCTGAAGCGGGATTCCCCTTTTGGTGTCGGGATCGGTTCCGCCGAACGTTGGCCTGCATTCTGGAAAATACTAAAAATATTGGTCATTCGCAGAGTAAATTACACTGGATGATGAACTCTATCTTATTAATAATGTTAATATACAATGGATTAGTCCTTGCGACGAATAATAAAAGCTAAGTCCCATACTGATAACTAAAAATAAAAAATATGAATGACGTTAAGAAGACCACTCAATTACCGGACATGAAAGTGAGAACTCTCCGCACTGTGGCTATTTGCAATCCTCACTTATACCTACGGCGATGTTGTAACATTAATGGACCCTGTTAAACACGGATCGATTCAAATGACTGAAGGATTCCTGTTGGGAGGTGCCATATTCATGATGATTCCGATTACGATGGTCCTCTTGTCCCGGATTTTAAAGTATCGGGCAAGTCGACTGGCGAGCATAATCGCAGGCACAATAATGACAGTGGTACTGCCAGTGACTCTTTTTGTTGCAAAGCCAACTATGTATTATGTATTTTTCACAGTTATAGAAATTGCGAGTACTGCACTAATTGTCTTTTATGCATGGAAATGGCGTAATCCTGAAGGCGAATTTGAATAATTACTCATGAAAGCAGCTGTCTTTACAAAATACGGATCACCTGACGTTCTGAAGCTCAAAGAGGTTGAAAAACCTATTCCTAGCGACAATGAAGTACTTATAAAAATATATGCGACAACCGTAACGTCAGGAGACTGTCGGATGCGCAAGGCTGATCCATTTGCTGTAAGATTTATCAATGGCCTCACAAGACCAAAAAAGATAACTGTTCTCGGAAATGAATTGGCCGGAGAAATTGAAGCTGTGGGCAAAAATGTAAAAATGTTTAGTACGGGCGACCAGGTTTTTGGACAGGCAGGATTGAGTCTTGGTGCTAATGCCGAGTACATATGTCTGCCTGAAGAGGGGACTCTTGCAATAAAACCGGCAAATTTAACCTATGAACAAGCATCTGTCATTCCTTTCGGGGGAAATACAGCATTGCATTTTCTCAGAAAAGGGAATATCACGATTGGACAAAAAGTGCTTATCTATGGTGCATCCGGTAGTTTAGGTACAGCTGCAATCCAGCTTGCTAAGTACTTTGGGGCGGAAGTCACCGGCGTATGCAGTACTGCGAACGTAGAACTGGTTAAATCATTGGGAGCCGACAAGGTGATTGATTACACTAAAGAGGACTTTACCAAAAGTGGCCTGTTCTATGATATTATTTTTGACACGACAGGTAAAAGCCCGTTTTCTGGCTGTGTAAGATCATTAAAACAAAGAGGGATCTATCTTAGAGCTGTCCACATGACATTATCACCATTTGTTCAAGGACTTTGGACTTCAATAACAAGCAGTAAGAAAGTAATTGGTGGAGTAGCAACCGAGAGAAAGGAGAATCTCGTTTTCCTGAAAGAACTTATCGAGGCGGGAAAGATAGAACCGGTCATAGATAGACACTATTCACTGGAACAAATTGCCGAGGCCCACAGGTATGTCGATCAAGGTCACAAAAAGGGGAATGTAGTTATTACGGTTCATGTGCCTGTATAACCTTGCATGCCAACACTACTGTCGGTGCCTATTGCCTATTGCCTTCTCCCTCCTCCATACTCTCCCTCTTCGCGGGTCTGCCTCTCCCGCTCCGCGGGATCACCAGCATGTCCCGTGCTACAAGTCCATCAAATCCGGAATCCTGCAGACCCCGTTGTAACAATCCGTCTCCGGCTCACCTCTCTTTTGTATCGAATTGACCGGGATATGCATCCAGGGGATCGGTTTAACGGTGGTGTAAACGTGAAACAGGCCGTTGCTGATCAAAGCACTGATATTGTAAAAATCTGACTGGAACGGCCTCCTGTAATCTGCTGGCCTGCAATCCTTCCCTGTCAGCAGTGCAGCACGGGTCAGTCCTGTCTCTGCAAAACTCACCCCTGAAGGAACAGGATGATCGAACCATGATGCATAAACCGTCTGAAAATCTTCAGCCCGCAACTCAATCCACTTACCGTTCTCCCTGAATGATTCCACATAAAGAGCCATCGCGGTCATCTTCTCGCCCCATGTCTCATCATTTTCGAACAGCATCGTTATTGCAGTAAGCATTGCCCCGGCATCTGACAGGAAGCTCTGTTTCTGAAGCAGGCCGTTGTAGTAAGAGTGTCCGAGAGTTGTACTGTCCCAGAATCTGTTCAGAAGGCTTTTAACGGTCTCCGCAGCCTTCACCTCCAACTCAGGCCTGTCAAGCATCCGGCCTGCCTGTATCATTGCGGCAGCGACAAGCGCATTGATGCCGCAGACGATCTTGTCATCCCTGGTGGGTTGCTGCCTCGAATTCCGTATAGTGAGCAGTTTGTCTTCGATATCGTTTAAACGATTACTGTTCCTTCTTATCAGGTGGTTCAATCCCTCAAAGTTACCTTCTTCGCTTATAATATAGGTTTCGCAGAACCGTCGAAAATCCTCCGGGTCAAGCGCATCTTCAATCTCCCGGAAACTCCAGAGATATGTTGCTCCCTCTTCATGACCTGTATCTGCGTTAAAAGCAGAAATGTACAATCCATCCTCTTCAAAGCACTCGTCAAGGCATCTCACGATCTTTTCAGCCATGATCTTATAATCATCTCTGCCTGTCACCTTATAGCCCAGTGAGTAACACCATAGCGCCATGGCCTGGTCGTAGAGCATCTTCTCAAAATGCGGTATGGTCCATTCACGGTCCACGCAGTAGCGGAAGATCCCTCCCTGGAGGTGATCGTTCAGTCCGCGAAGCATCATGGCATCCAGCGTCGATGTGCAGAGCGTTCTGATCTCAGCGTCATCCCTTACCGGCAGGAGGTAGAGCAGGAACAGCAGTGTCGAATGAGGCGGGAACTTCTGTCCCATGCCGAAGCCGCCGTGTTCATGATCAAAATAGGATGCCAGTTCTTCAACCATTGTCTCTTCTGCTGCAACAGGTGGCTCTTCCTCTGAGGGATTAAATACGGGAACTCCCTTTCCGTTTGTTTCGAAATACCGGCGAACGCTCTTTGCAATATCAAGGAAAGAAATCCTGTTACCGGATGAGCTGGTCGGTGCATAGGTGAGTGCATAGATCGGTCTTAGCCCGGGCGTCAGGAAGACGTTCAGGGGCCATCCTCCGCTGCCGCTTTGCGCCTGGATGAAATGCATCATGATCTGGTCGATGTCAGGCCGCTGTTCCCTGTCGACCTTGATACAGACATAATTATCGTTCAGGTAAGAGGCTGTCTCAGTGTCTGAGAAGGCTTCGGCAGCCATCACGTGGCACCAGTGACAGGTTGCGTATCCTATGGAAACGAACACAGGCTGATTGTCCGTAAAGCCTGCTCCACTGCATCCCTGCTCCATTCCTGCCACCATATCGGGTTACCTGCATGCTGCAGAAGGTATGGCGATGATGACTTATCAAGATTGTTCCTTTTAAAATACTCTGGCCCGGGCATAAATTGTATGTCTTTCATTTAAACAAACCACCCCGGCAAATGTTTGCCCGGCTTTGATAAGTTGGCGCCAGGGATCTTAATTCTTTATTCCGGGATAATATAAGCCTGTAACATTACAATGCCGGGTTACTGCTCTGTCGTACTTGTTCTCTCGTAATGTATACCTCTCTCCCGGAGATAGTCCATAATGTAATTGAAACACGCCTCGTTCTTTCCGGTGAGTTCAGGCGGGAACACCCCTTTCCCGTTAAACAGGCCCTCCAGGAACAGGTTTACGATCGCTGTGGCAGTATAGCCCGTGGTCCTCGCCATCGATGATGTTTGCGTTTCGGCACAATATTCATCATATAAGTTATATACCACCTTCTCAATTTTTCCGGTTGAATTTTCGCCCTTCAGTGTGATGCGCATAACTGTCATCTCTTCTTCTGTGTCGCCTAATTTCCATTCACTGAAGAGAATTTTATTGGTAACCTCCAGTGGCGTAACCTCCATTCCGTTTACCGTTATCTTATCCTTGTTAAAGAAGCCGCTTTCCTTCAGCACCCTGACATATTCCACATGTCCCGGATACCTGAGTGTTTTCTCCTTCATATTCCTGATGTTGGGCATGGTGAACAGGATTGTCCTTAACCCGTCACTATTGAACGATTCCAGCGTGCCCACCCTGTCGAATTCATGCATTTCACAGTCTGTCAGAGGCTCGCGCACGACAATATTACCGTTTTCAACATACCGGGCAGGCCTTGTATATTCCTCTATTACATCGATAGGGGAAAAGGGAGCTTTATAATAAAAGGGCCACTTTTTTACCCTGGGCAATCCGCCTACGAGGCATTCGAAGTCGGTCAGCTTTAAGATTTCGTTATAATGTCCCAGTATGAGATTATCCATTCCGGGGGCAACGCCGCTGTCAACAAAAACAGTTACTCCTTTTTCCTTTGCTGATTTATCGAGGTCAAGAGCGTTCTCCGGGAAAAAAGAGATGTCCACCGCATTTTTACCTGATTCAATAATCTGCCTGACAGTATGAAAACCCAGCGATCCGGGCACTGCACAAACGACGAGATCGAAAGGTCTGAGTGCCGATTGAAGGCTTTTATGGTCATTTACATCCAGCTTCAGTGTATTAAGGAGCCTGCATTTCTCCTTTGCCTCTGTTAAAGGTTTATCATGCAGGTCTGCCAGTGTGACCTCATGCTTTTTTGCCAGGTCGATAGCCATTGCTCTGCCTACCATCCCGGCACCTAACACCAGAATTTTACTCACTTCTTTACTTGTATTTTTGGCTGTTCAATCATTTTAAAGATAGCAAAAAATACTTCCTCTATCTTTTAACGGCTCTGCAACAGGTCCTGTCCGATGCAAACCCTTAACAAATGGATCGATTCAATATATCCCGTCCAGCCAGTGTATGATATTCAACAGCAGCTGATGATTCTCTTTTGCCTCCGGTGAGTTCATTCCTGCCCTGTACATCTGCGGGCCTGCCAGTTGTGCTGTAAACATGGCCGCTTCACCGCCGACGGCCACTCTGCCTTTGCCATACTTCTTAAATGCAGCCTGCGACCAGCCACCGATATTGAACATCTTGGTGCTTTTATCAAAAACCCAGGCTGTGTCAGGGAGAAGCATCACGTACCTGTCGTCAAATCGAAGGATGGACGAGGCATCATCAGGTATCGTGAAAGCCTGACCGGTGAAGGTCACTATGGTATCAACCCGCTCTGACGGATCACGGCCGTTTGTGATAATATTATCGCACAGTGCCCCTGTAGCACGCAAGAATGCTATTGGTCCCGGTCGGGCGGTGTCAACTGCAAAACCATTACTGAAAGCAAATCCAAAGGCTGATGCCAGGTCTGCTGCGGCACCTCCCATAGGCATGTGGTCAGCGATGAGGAACAGTGAACCGCCGGATTTCACCCAATCCCTGACACTCTTTATCTCCTGTGGAGTGAATGCGGAAGGAGTGGGGAGGTACCAATTCTCTGTATTGAGCTCATTGAGGGCATTGGATATGACAAGTATCCTGCATCCCTTAAGCCTGTCGGCCTCAAAAGTGCCCTTATAGCCATCCACGGTGTACCCGTCTCTTTCAAGGAGCCTGGCGAAAGGCAGGTACCTGCCCTCTTTCGTATGAAAGTTATTGTGACCCTCATCAATATATACCACAGGACCCTTACCGGAGGCATATGCCGGGTTCTTTATCACAGGATTATAGCTTGTGTCAGATACCTGCTGTCCGTTCAGGTTCGATGCTACAGTAAGTGATAAGCATGCTAATCAGACTGAATAACATTTTCATGGCGTTATTATATTTTGTTTTATAAATTTATGAATTATTAGGACTGGCCAAAGACTTTTTTGAAATGACTTCAGATCAATCCTGATTTTAGCATCCTCGAATTCGAGGGGTTTCCGGGAATGTTTAACATTTAAGAGAGTAAAATGAAAATAATTACTTTGGCAATTTGGCTTATCCTGAGCGGAGTTATTTGCGCCAAAGCCCAAAGTTTAGGAAGAGTTGGATCTGCTTCTGATGTAAATACAGCATGCACGGCCGGAACGGTGCTGATGGGTGGAGGTGCTGATGTTGATGCAGCTTTTACATGGATGATTAATAAATCAGGTGGAGGAGATTTTGTAGTTATTCGTGCCACAGGCACAAATGCTTACAACAATTATATATACGGTTTAGGGTCTGCCAATTCAGTTGAGACCTTTCTTATTAACTCAATAACGCTTTCAAATGATTCTGCGATTGTTCAGACAATAAGAAAGGCTGAAGCAGTTTTTTTTGCCGGTGGGGATCAAAATGATTATATCACATACTATAAGGGAACTGCGTTAGGGTCGGCTCTGGATTATTTGGCAAATGTCAAACATGTTCCTATCGGAGGTACCAGTGCTGGCATGGCAATTCAAGGTTATGTTTATTATGATGGAGTTACAAACGTTCTGTCAGATGAAGTTCTGCTTAATCCATACTTATCAGGCACAGGCATACACTATAATGATTTCTTACATAATCCATTTTTGCAGAAAACAATTTGCGACACTCATTTTAATACAAAAGGGGGCACTACAAGTAACGGCATTACAGGAAGACAGGGTAGGCTGATGACATTTTTATCCCGTATGATTACAAACTCATCAATGGTAGATGTGAAGGGTATTGCTTGTAACGAAAAAACAGCTGTTTGCATTGATGAAAATGGAATTGCAATGGTTGTGGGGTTGGGCAAAGCTTATTTTCTCAGGCAATGGTGTGCCGCTCCGGAAACATGCAGTCAGGGGCAACCACTTACCTGGACAAACGGGGTTAAAGTTTATGTTATAGCAGGACCGGGTAATTATAATGCAGCCCCTGCAGCTACAAAATCTGTAAATTTAAATGATTGGATAACGGTAATGGGTGGAACCTATGAATACTGGACTGTAAATTCCGGTGTACTTACTATCGGACAAACAAATGGAACGCCAGCTATATGCAATCCATCAGGAATAACCAATTTAAATGAAGAAGACGAAATTAGTATTTATCCAAATCCAACCATTGATAAGATAACAATTTTATCAGGTAAACCATTTCATAATTCATCGATAAAAATATATAACAACTTAGGACAGATTGTCTATAAAAAAAACAACTTAAATGGCAACCAAATAAATGTAGATGCTTCTGATTTATCTCGAGGAACTTATATTTTGGAGATTAACCAGCCAGATAATTTCATAAGAAGAAAAATCATTAAACAATGAGCACAAAAATAAGGGCATCCGCTAACCCGGACAAAGTAAATAAGAGCATCACCTTTTTTCTGTTTAAGAGAAGAAAAATGCCGAAGACATTTTTATTAAGCATAATGGTTTTCTTAATGTCACTAAGTCTTGTTGCACAGGAAAATAACAGTCTTAAAACCCGTAAGGTTCAGGTTACATTTGCCTACCCCATTGGTAGCAGCGGAACGAGTTCTCTGGAATACTCAAATAATTTTTCGTTCAATATTTTGTATGGCCTAAACGGTGGTGTAAACGGAGTTGAAATCGGTTCAATATTGAATTATAATAAAGGCGAAGTCAGGGGATTTCAATTGTCAGGAGTTTCAAATATAAATACAGGATACTCAGGAGGCTTTTTGCTTTCAGGTGTTTCAAATATTTGCATGGATTCGACTTCTGGCCTGTTTATATCAGGAGTGCTGAATTATTCAAGGCAAAATGCAAAAGGATTCCAGTTAGCGACAACTAATATTAATGTTGATGAGTTTACGGGATTTCAGTTGGGCGTTTTTAATTATGCAAAGAAGCTTAAAGGTGTTCAGCTTGGAGTTATAAATTTCCTTCTCGATGGCTCAGAAAGTTTACCGGTTGGGATATTCAGCATTGTAAAAAACGGACATTTCGAATTCGAACTTACCGGTGGGGAAGTAATATATTCTAACCTGAACTACAAAATGGGAGTTGAAAGGTTTTACACGATCTATAAAGCAGGATATTCTTCTTATAAAAATAACCCTGTTTATAGTTGTGGCCTTGGGTTTGGAGGAAATATTTCTTTAACTGCAAAACAAAAAATAAGTATCGATTTATCGGCCAACCAGATTGTTTACAATAACAAATGGGAAGGCAGTTCAAACATGTTGAGCAAGGCCGATTTTAATTACAGGTACAGTGTTTCCGGGAGATTGTCCCTGTTGATCGGACCATCATTTAACGTATATGTGACAGAAGAACAAGTTGATGGTGAATATGGGACTTTGAATATTCCATATTCTGTTTATACAAATGAATGGTCAGGCGGAAAATTATTTATGTGGTTGGGACTTAATGCCGGATTGTCATTGAAACTTTAACATTTGCCAGCAAGCGCTGCTATCAATGGCGTCTGAATAGATAATCAGATTTCTAAATAACCTGAAAGGAGGTATTACATGAATGAAGATAAAAAGATGATATTAGGATATATTGTAGGCGGATTACTTGTTATTGTATTAGTACCTTCAATTATTTATCTGATTACTTCGTTAGTTGATAATGTTTATAGAATAGAAATCATCCGGAATTCGATAATAAAATGGATTATTATCATAATATTATTTGTAACAGGATTAATATATGGAATTTGGTCATTGATTGTTCAAAACACTATTGGAAAAGGAGGTCCTGTCGAAATAGGAAATATAGAAATAAGTCCGAAAACAAAGAATCTCGTTGTATCAGGACCATATAAAAACACAAGAAATCCTATGCTGTTTGGAGCGTTCTTAATATATCTTGCTTTTGCACTATTTCTTAATTCAATAACCGCTGTTGTATTAGTCTGTGCAATTTTTGTTTTTATGCTGACTGTTGTTGTGAAAATGGAAGAAAAGAGATTATTAAAGGATTTTGGAAATCAATATGAAGAATATCGAAAAAAGGTATCGATGTTCATTCCATGGTTTCAAAAAAATCAATATTATGAATACCAGTAAAACCCCGTTTTTTCTATGCTTCTTGATGCTCTGTCCCGGAATGGGCATGTCGCAAAACAAGACTGAATCAAAAAACGACTGGAAGTTAATCTGGCAGGATGAGTTTGACGGAAAGCGCCCCGATACCAACAAATGGAATGTCCTGATACGGGAGACCAGCAAACACAATGAACTTCAATATTATGTCCCTGATGAGGTGTACATTGAAAATGGCCTGCTCCGCATCAGAAGCCGCGAACGTAAATACGGTTCCAAAGAATACACAAGCGGCAGGCTCGATACAGAGAGTAAATTCGCCCCGACCTACGGCCGTTTTGAGATCCGTGCCAGGCTTCCGAAAGGCCAGGGTCTGTGGCCGGCTCACTGGCTTTACCCTCAGAACCGCGACTGGCTGATGGAAAAGACGATGGAAGACGCTGTCGCCAACGGCAAAGAACGACTGATCCCGGAGGAACGACCATGGTATTCCGAGATCGATATTATGGAATTCCTGGGCCATGAACCGAATGTCCTATATGGAACCTTTCATTACTGCTCATTCGACGGTTCAAGGAAATCGAGTTCCGGAAAATGGATTGACACTGTTGACTATTCTGAAGACTTTCACATCTATGCACTGGAATGGGAACCTGATTCAATACGCTGGTATATCGACGGACATCTGCTCCATTCTGCCTCTGACGGAATTCCGCATACACCCCATTATATAATCCTGAATACTGCTGTCGGTGGAAGCTGGCCCGGCAATCCTGATTCAACCACAACCTTTCCGCAGTACCACGACATCGATTACGTTCGCGTATTTCAAAAGAAACCTTACTTCGAATAGATATTAATTCAGGCCAATAACCTTCAGCAATTGACACCTACAATTATGGTCTGCTGTCATACCCCGTTCTGCTCTCTCGCTTTGACTGGACAGGTTCCTGAATTAAATAAAGTAAAAGGTATCATAATGCTTGTTTCAAAGTGCACATGACATCATATTATCGTAATGTGATGTATTGTAACCTGTCTGGTTACAAATATAATTGACTTTGGCTTTTTCAAAAGTTAACTTTGCAAAGCAACAGCAAAACCCAGGATACATTTATCTGCCCGGGTGACAGGTAACATGTTGATTTTCATGTTATAAGTGAGAGCTGTTTAATCAGCCTCATATTGACGACAAGGCGTTAATAAGGAAAGGGGGAACCATGCTCAGAATTTTTGCAGTTTTTATCAGTTTTGTTCTTTGCACTAATGCATCAGGCAAAGAGCAGGATACTTCCAGGCTCGTTATTGGTCAACGAGTTGTAAAAGAGATCTCTGCCAACCAGAAACATATTTACCTGCTCAATGTAGGCGCTAAGCAATTTGTGTGCGGTGAAGTCAGTCAGAAGAATATTAATATCGCTGTTTTAATGATTGATCCGGAGGGAAATCAGATCGGCAGGTCAGATATGCTGATGGGGCAGAAAGGATTTTATCTTGAAACCACAAGTGGCGGTTTATATCGTATTGAGATTATACCTTTAAGGTTTACTAATTCTGTCACAGGTCCCGGCGAATATACTATTGAGATTAAATGTGCTGAAACTCTGGGCAATTCTCCTGATAAACAGATTGATCAAATCATCGACGCTTTATACAGTGATGAAGGACCCGGGGGATCCGTGGCTGTCGTCCGCGATGGCAGGATCATTTATTCCCGCGCTTACGGTATGGCCAATATATCTCATATGGTACCATACACAACAGAAACATCCACTAACATAGGATCAGTTTCAAAACAGTTTACGGGATTTGCAATTGCCCTGCTTGAAAAGGAGGGGAAGCTGTCGCTGGATGATGATATCCGGAAGTTTATTCCCGAATGTCCTGACTTCGGACAACCGGTAACTCTTAAGAACCTCCTGAATCATACAGGCGGGTACCGCGAAATAAATCTGACATATGGGATGAGAGGTGGCAGGGGCGGCGGATCAACAACCCGTGAACATCTCATTAAGCAAATACAAAAACAGCGTGAACTTCAATATGCACCTGGTTCAAAGCACAGTTACTGCAATACAGGCTACATATTAATGGCCGAAGTAGTCGAACGCGTAAGTGGCATGGCATTCGATCAGTGGATGGAGGCTAATGTCTTCGGTCCCCTTGGGATGAAGCATACTATGGTCAACTACCCGATCCGTGGCCAAATCCAGAAGGTTGTTCCGAACAGTGCTCAGGGTACCATGGATAATTACGGGGAATACGGAACTGCTCCTGATGAGCCAGCTTTCTACGGTGCCAGCAGCATCTACTCAACAGCAGGAGACATGTCTAAGTGGCTGATTAATTTGAATGATGCCAGAGTTGGCGGACAGGAGGTTATCTCCCGATTAACCGAACCCGTGCATACTGACAGGCGGTGACACAATAAATTGCTCGCTGGGTCTCTATATCAACAAGCGCAATGGTATTCACCGGTACAGTCACGATGGATTTGATGCTTTCAACTGGTCAGAGATGGCCTATTATCCTGAGCTGGATGCCGGTACAATAATTATTAATAATTCTCGTATTTTTCCTGAGTTTTCAAAGAGGCTGTCGGAGCTGTTTATCAGTGAATATTATTCCACACCGGCAAAGGCAAGCGAACAACCGGGAGAAAAAGAGAAGCAAGGTGCTGATATCGATCCTGCCCTTCTGAATGCTTACGCCGGAAGGTATTCAGCAGAAGAAGATAACCGTATGATCGTGACATTTATCAGGGAGGAAACCTGTTTACAACTCAGGTAATATCAGGTAAAACTCCTTCCTTCTTCGTTTACTCTGCAGGCGATTTCTGATTCTAATTTTGTTAAGGAGGACCTCGATATCAGCGTAACATTTAACCTCGATAAGAACAAACAGGTAAAGCAAGCCAGTTTTCATTATGCCGGAGATTTCACGCTTCGTCGACTTCCACCGTACAAACCGTCAGACGAGGATCTTCTGGCTTTTAAAGGACTTTATTACAGTCCTGAGTTAGAATTTGTGTATGTTATTGATGTCCTGAACGCCCGCCTCATTGTAAAGGATCCCGGAGGAATTGAAATGCAGCTGAGACCAAAGTATCCGGATGTGTTTTCCCATGGATATATGGGAGATTATAACTTCGAGCGAAAAAATGAAGGAATTGTATCGGGATTTGTCGTTCAAAATGTGCACTTTGAAAAAATTAAATAACTGTCAGTTCCCATGTCTACGAATTCCCCCCGCCTGATGGCGGTGAGTAAAGTTACGGGTAACAATTCTTGAATTAAGACAAAGAAATTAAAAATCAATACCTCTTGTATCGCATTAATACCAGAGCGGCATTTGAAGCAGCCTTGCGTCCAGCAGAACAAATTACAGTTAAACTGAAATTATGAAAGATTTAGTTAAGATCTTACTGAGAATATTATTACTGCTGCCTGCTAAAATAAACTTGACTTCGACAAAAATCCGGTTTAAATTTGCTATAGTATGATAGTTGCCAGGTTTGAATTAATTTCTTATTGTCAGCCTGCAGCCGCATTCCTTGTTTGAAATGTATCATTGACGGTAAAACCTATAACTATGAAAACAGTAATGAAACTCAGGATTTACCAGCTGATCCTGCTGGGCATATTATTAATGGTTTTCAGCAATTGCCGCAAAGACCCTCCGGGGGCCCAAATATCGGCACAACCACTGTTAAAGATATTAATGGCAATGAATATGGTGCCATGATAATAGGCGATCAGACCTGGTTGACCAGCAACCTGCGTGTTGCGAGCTTCAACGACGGTACTCCGCTGCTTACCTGGTTATATGAGGGATATGAATGGGCCAGTGCCGGGGATGCTTTTTGCATTTATCACCCCACCTATATTGATGGCCTTGACGATGAGGATGAAGTGGCGGACGCCTACGGACACCTCTACAACTGGGCCGCAGTAACCAACAGCAAAGGACTTTGCCCGACAGGCTTCCGTGTGCCCACCCAAGAGGATTGGGATGAGCTTGTTGCCTTCCTCGGAGGAGAAGATATTGCCGGAGGCAAGCTGAAAAGCAAGCGAACCGCTCCTAATACGCACCCCTACTGGGAAAGCCCCAATACAGACGCCACTGATAACTTTGGCTTTGGGGCCGTTCCCGCCGGCTTCCGCAGCTCCCTTGGCCAGTACGACCTTGTGGGCTTATATGCCGAATGGTGGACCAGCACCGAGTACAACGCTGATCTGGCCCACACTTACTATGCCTCATACAATGATGCAGGTCTGTATGGCGGTTACGGCAGAAAAAGGGCCGGTTACTCTGTCCGTTGCATGCACTCATTCCGATCCGGTTGCCGGCTGCCTGTCTCAGAAATCCGTTGACGCATTCCCTCGTATATGGAAATTATAGGTCAGCAGAAAAATGGGCTTGCCGAAAATAGACATCTGGTAACCATTGACCATCCCATCCTCAACCTTGAAGAATATTGAGTACGGATTTTCCTGCCAAGCACATTATAACAGGTAAATGTCAGGGAGGAGTGATTTAACTTCTTAGCCTTCAGATTACCGTTCAGCGTGGCTGAGAAATCGAGCCTGAGATAGTAAGGTATACGGAATTCATTCCTCTCCGAATAAAAGACCCTGGTCACATTGTAAAAGTTATAGAACCCGACAGGATGAGTGATGGGACGACCTGTGGTGTATATAAGGTTTGATGTCAGGTTCAGCCGCCTGATCACCCTGAGATTCCCTACAACCTTCAGATCATGAGGCTTATCGAAATTTGCGGGGAAATATTCCCCTCCGTTTATCTTTTCTTCCTCAAACTCGCCATCAACCTTAATGAACGACCTGGAATAAGTATAGCTGATCCATCCCGTCAGTATCCCTGATTGTTTCTTGAGCATCAGCTCCACACCATACGCTTTTCCGATCCCGCTCAGAATATCCGTCTCAAGATGTTCATTCATCAGCAAGGTTGCCCCGCCTTTATAATCCATAATATTCTTAAGACTCTTATAATAGACCTCGATTGATGATTCAATAGCTTTCCTCCGGAAATCCTTATATAACCCGAAAGAGACCTGATCGCCTCTCTGGGGCTTTATATAACTGTCGCTTAATTTCCAGATATCTGTGGGTGACATCGATGTGGTATTGGATACCATGTTCAGATACTGGAAATTACGCTGAATGCCGGCTTTGACCGAAAAATCAGGCGCAATAATGTATCTTGCTGAAAACCTGAATTCAGGACCGGGATATATTTTTAGTATCTGCCCTTCCCCGTAATATGCCGTGTCGGAAATATTTTCAACTGATTTCGGAAGGCCGGCGGTATAAATGAATCGCGTCTCAGGACCAATGGAGGTGAACATCGTAAACCTGAGCCCGCCTGACAGAAGCAGCCTGGGTGAGACTTCATATTCATCGCTTATATATAACGCAGGCTCAACAGCCTGTTCCTTCTCTAACGATTTCGGCACGGTCTCGGAGGATAACCCCAGAGGATTCAGAGTTCCCGGAAACAGTGAATAATACGTCGCGTCGAGGCCGAATTCCACTTTATGGTTCTCACGCGGCAGCCAGGTGAAATTGGTTCTCAGTATCTGCTGGCTGAGCTTGTAATTCAAGGTGTTTGATGTCTCGGGAATTTGTTTGGTATCAACCGCGTAATCATAGTTGCTTATTATGCCCGCAACCTGCGAGAATAGCCTGGAATTGTACTTGTGGTTCCATTTTACTGAACTGGTAAGGTTCGAATAGCTAGTAGCGCTTTCTCCATAGTAATCGAACCTGTCATTGCTCAGGTATCCCGAAATGGAAAAATCGTCCTTCTGACCTGCGGAAAATGTCAGAAGTCCCTGGATATCATTAAATCCCGCACTGCTATTCTGTAGCTGGACATCGTCAAGCAGTCCGAGTACCCAGTCTGAATAAGTCGTCCTTCCGCTCACGATGATAGAGCTTTTCTTCTTCTGCAGTGGCACCTCCACCATTAGTTTTGCCGTAAAGAGACTTACCCCTCCGCTGATGTTGACTTTCTCCGTGGAACCTTCCTTCAGCTTAATATCCATCACTGATGATATCCGGCCGCCGTATTTAGCCGGAATACCGCTCTTATACAAAATGACATCCTGAATAATATCGGGATTGAATGAGGAGAAGAAGCCAAAAAAATGAGAAGGATTGATGATCGGTGCACCGTCAAAAAGGATCAGGTTCTGATCGACGTTTCCTCCGCGTATGTTAAAACCGGCTGAAGCCTCTCCTGCAGAATTTACGCCAGGCAACAGCAGCGAGGTCTTCAAGAGGTCGGCTTCACCCATGCCCATGGGGATCTGTTTCAGCATCTTCATATTGATCTTTTCGATCCCCATCTCAATCTCCCGCACATTGCTCTCCCTGCTTGCAGAAACGGTAACCTCGCCCAGCTGGTTTGTGCTTTGCGCCAACTCCACATCCAGCATCCCGTCAGAATAAATTATCACATTCCTTTTTGCCGTCTTCATCCCCACCATCCTGTATTCAACCACGAACTGACCCTTGGGCAGCTCAAGCGAATAGTAACCGGCATTATTCGTAGCTACACCTGCCTTCAGCTTTTCAACATAGACTATCGTCCCGGCAAAAGGCTCGCCGGTTTCAATATCTTTTATCGTACCTGATAAAAAGGCCGTCCCGGATTTTTTCAACGCCGAAGGGCTCCCTATCCTGAAAATCTTATATTCATCACTTATGGCTGCCTCCTCATCAGCTTCAGAAGGCTGATCATACCTGACCGTATCTGGCACAGACACTCTCTTACTGAGATAATCCTGCAGCTCCCTGCTGAAATTTGTCTTGATGCGGCTTCCCTTTGAAAGGATCAGCTTATTGTCATCAGTGATGAAAAATGAAAATCCTGTATTCAGAAGCGATTGATCAAAAAGTCCGCTTAGCGATTCTCCCCTCGAATTTATATCAAGATAGAGTGTGTCAACCCACTTGTCAGAGTAATAGATCTTTACGGGAACTGTCTTTTCAATGGTATCCGCCAGGTCCCTGAAAAGTATATTGCTGAACTGAAGAGATAAAATATTATCCTGGGCTGTCAGTACAACTGAAAAGAAAACAAGAAGAATTATGATCCCGAGCCTCTTCATTGCCTCCCGGTATTTGATTTCATGATGGAATCATAATATGCCACGACTTTAATCATGTCATTTTTGTCAGCTGTCCTGAGCTTGATCTTTAATCCCTTCATGTACGCCTTGACTTCTCCGGAGCGTTCTCCGAAGAGCGCCAGAAAGGCCCTGCTGCTTTTTATTTCATGGAATTTTCCGCCAGCCAGGATGTATCTCTCAGGTGAATACTTATATTCTTTAACAGCATCAAAAATGTATTGGGAGGACTTATGTCTGATAATGAACCTTGTATCTCCGTTATAGGCAATCTCAAAGAACCCATCGTCAATTTCCTTCCCCGGAAATCTTAAATATCTGAATATCATACTGTCACCCCGGAAAAATACTTCAAATCCGTCGACCTTATCCTTGTTGAGTGCAATGCGGGGATAAGCGTTGTCGACCATCCTGGAGGTATCAGTATAAACAACCTCGTCAAGATATGTATCATACTCAAGCCTGATACTCCTGTATTCCCTGCCGTTGATCTTCAGGGTCGCATTCGGTTTCTCGTCTGCAAACAGCATCGGATTATGAACGCTGCGTAAAAAATAAGGAAGATACTCTTTGCCGTTTATAAGCTCATTCGGAACTGAAACAAACTCATAGTATAGGCTGTACAGATAATTCTTCTGAAGATTAATGTCCTGAGATCGTTCTGCTTTGTTCTGAGGAGCCTGTCCAGAAACTGCGACTGATAATACCAGGAATTGCAAAATAAAAAACTGCCTGTTCATTAACGGCATGCCAATTTTAAGATGCCGAAATAACGAAATTTTTCCCACCGGACAATGACAAAGGCTCACATTAATTATAAGGAAATGAAAATAAATCTCATCCTGAATTGTCCGATAATTGAAAAAAGTAAATGATAAGTGTTACTTTTGCTTTCCTTTTAAAGAAATCGCGGCGTGATAGAAAAATATATAACCGGTTCATGCTAAAGCCGTTCTCAAAAGCCATTGTATTGCTGCTTGTGGCATGGGCATTCAGTACCTGCATTGATCCTTATACTCCCGTTCTTAAGGGTTATGAATCTCTTCTTGTTGTAGAAGGTCTGGTGACTGACGAAGCTGTTCCTTATGAAGTCCGGCTGACTCGCAGTGTTCAGAATGAAGATTCAGATCCTGAAAGAGTTACGGACGCCACTGTATATATTTCAGATGAATCGGGTAATAAAGCGTACCTCGGACTTAGCGGTAACGGATCATACGTGACAGACCCTGAAGAATTCACGGGTGTTACAGGTAAAACGTATACTCTGCATATCACAACTGCTGACGGAAGGGAATATGCGTCAGATCCCGCTTTAATGCTTCCCGTTCCGGGGATTGAAGATATTTATTATGAAAATGATGAAGAGTACAGCGGCGATCAGAGCGAAATCCTGGAGGGCATAAGAATTTATGTCGATACAGAAGAGGGCTCCGGGGAGAACCAGTACCTGCGATGGGAGTACGAAGAGACCTGGAAGTTCAAACTGGCTGATTATAAGCGTTATGATTATATCAATGATACGGTGATTTTACCGATTTATGATGTAAAGGATTTCTGCTGGAAGACAGTGAAATCGTCAACTATCGTAGAAGGTTCTATAGTGCCGGGGGAGGATGATTTCATCAGAAAAGCACCTGTCTGCTTCGTCGCTTCATCAAAGTCCGACCGTCTGATATTGCAATATAGTATCCTTGTAAAACAATATTCCCTCTCCAAGGAAGCATATGATTTCTGGAATAATCTTAAACAGGTGAATGAAGCCGGAGGCACTATCTTTGATGAACAGCCTTACCTGGTAATAAGCAACGTCAGCTGTCTGAATGATCCGGGTGAAAAAGTGCTGGGTTATTTCCAGGTCTCAGCTGTAAAACAGGAAAGAAAGTATATAACTCCCGGTGAGCTCGACGAACTTAACCTCCCGTGGTTTAAACCTGACTGTAAAAGATTTGTGGTTTCACCGCTGGATTACTGGGTGGAGGGCTCCATGAATGAGCCTATGTCCTGGGATGAGTTGTATCAGATGTTTGTCGGCGAAGGTGAGTTTACATTTGTTGAACCTATATATAATGAGGAAACCGATGAACTGGAAGACCTGGTTTTTGTCATTAACGAATGCTCGGACTGTGAGTTGACGGGATCCTTTGTGCAACCGGACTGGTGGATTGATCTGAAGTAAGTCGGAATGTCATGAGAATCAATAGAAAATCCCTGCTGCTTCTGCTCCCTCTTTTAGTCGTCGCTCCTGTTATGGGCATGACAGCGTGGGGGCAAAGCGCAGGCAAAACTGTTGATACGTCCGATAACTACCGGGAAAAGCTTTTTATCATCACCGACAGGGAGATTTACATCACGGGTGAGCAGGTCCGGGTAAAGGTGTATGAAATGGATGAGCTTTCGTGCCTGCCGGTCGGTTTCAGCAAGATCGTCTATCTTGAAATGCTTAACGCCGGCAATAACCCCGTCAGGCAGGCCAGGATCAGGGTTGAAGGGACTTCGGGATCAGCGGTGTTCAGGCTTTCAGATACACTTAGCTCGGGTAACTACCTGTTAAGGGCGTATACAAGCTGGATGGAGAATTTCCCGGAAAATTACTTCTCTTACACGACAATCACGGTGATCAACCCGTTTAAGGATCTCAATGACCTTGTAACACAAATCCCGGGGCAGGTAAACGGCAATGGTCTTTCTTATGTTGAAAGCAATGAATTAACCTGCAAAGAAGCGACTGAAGACCAGGTTAAGATAACAGCCAATACAGACCGGAAGAAGTACGGGATGAGAGACAGGGTAAAAATAGATATTTCTGTCGCCGGAACTGACGGAAGGCCTGTCGAAGCTGATCTGTCCGTATCTGTTATGAAGTCTTACCTTGCAGGTACTGACCGGAAATATCTTTTTACCGGACAGGCCAATGATGGCTCGTTAAGTGATCCTTTAGGATCAGGGTCTCATCTGCCTGAACTGGAGGGAGAGCTGATCAGGGGCGTTATCTTTAACAGGATTACCAACCAGCCGTTGAGGGAGACGGATATCTCTCTGTCCTTTGTCGGTAAGACTGCACGATGCCAGTTCACCAGGACAAATGCAAAAGGGGAGTTTATTTTTGTGGTCAAGGACCAGGATGGACTGGCGGAAATTGTCATTCAGCCTCTTATCCCTGATATTTCAGGAAGCTATGTCGAGCTGCATCAGCCATTCTGCAATACTTATTACGGATTTAGTCCGCCAGTCTTTATGCCCGACAGCAGCCTCGCCGCGAAGCTGAACAATGCCGTGATAGCCATGCAGGTCAATAATAATTACGAACAGGTCAGGGATAAAAGCGCTGCTCCTGTTGCTTTTGAAACCCGTGACTTTTTTGGCGGCTCCGACCATACTGTTGATATGTCAGATTATATTGAGCTGTCAAACATCCGTGAGGTGGTGAAAGAGATCCTTCCCGAAGTGACATTATTCACAAAGGATAAGAAGGCTGCCCTGAAGGTTGTCAGCAGCAACCCGTACCAGATTTTTAATAATCCGGCACTGGTGCTTTTTGACGGGGTTCCGGTATATGATATTGAGGAGTTGATGAAAGTCAGCGCAAAGGAGCTGGAGAGGATAGAGATCATCAATACCAGATATTTTTATTCCGATTATATTTTTGAGGGAATCATAAGCTTTGTCTCCAAAGAAGGGTCGTTAAGTGCCATTGAGTCAAGCAGTTCTGTTTTCAGGCAGGTATATGAGGGCTGTCTTAAGGATGAGATTTTTTATTCACCTGACTACAGCAATGACTCTGCGAGGTTAAGCAGGATTCCGGATTTCCGCAACACTCTTTACTGGAACCCGGATGTGGCCACATCAGCCGACGGTGCTGCCGCCGTTGAGTTCTGCACTTCCGATGAGGCCATGGAATATACGGTCATCATTGAAGGCTTTACTTCAGGGGGTACCAGGCTGCAATACATCGCTCCGCTGCAGGTCGATTAAGTCGTAAGTCTTTAAAGTCCTTAAAGTTACACTAGTGCCCGCTTCATTCTCGAAGCTTTAACGCAGTTGACGCTAAGGAGGCTAGGATTGAGCAAACTTTCATACGGCAAATTTTTTGAGGTAGCAATTTTCGTTCTCAAATCTAAAGGACTGGCCTAAGATAATTTCCGGATGAAGCAAGTTTTCCTATTTGCTTCCACCAATTACCCATTCTTAAAGGATTGGCCTGAGATTTTTCCGGATAAGGGAACGCGACTGAGGTCAGCAGGAGGGAAGGGCATTTGGAGCGTTACTGTCTGAGCCACGACACGGCCAGAAATATGCAGTAATTCCTCTTGTATCGTATTAATTACAAGGCTTTTATAAAAATATTATTAATATAGGAAGAGTCTATCCGCTAATTTCTTATATATTAGACTTTTAAACAATGAAGAAAACTCTGTAACATGAAAAAGAGAAATGAAATCATTTCCGCACTGATGCCACTGGTAATTACACTCAGCCTGTACCTGGTTTTCTACACCAAGAATTGAATGTAAACCAGCTCATGCCGGATTCTGGCTTATTCTGGCCCTGGGCGCCTCGATAGGAGTGGTTATAGCCAGGTTGTCACAACGGGCTTTCACTAAAAAAGACTGAAAAATCAGGCCTGTATACTGGAAGAAATCCGTATAGCGGCATTTACGGCAATCTTGCGTTCAGCATGCCAATTTCCTTTTAAACTGAAAACATGAAAGAGATAGTTAAGATCTTACTGAGAATAATATTACTGCTGGTAATTCTTTTTCTTGTTACCCGGATATTCAGAAGAGCTGATGAGCAAAAAATCTTATCTCCGGCTACATCTGTATATTCCGCAGGAAATGCTCCCGACAGCACAAGGAATGAGATCATTGGCCAGTTAAATAAATTTCAGGACGGCTACTCCAAACGTGATACCAGCCAGGTAGACGCGTTTATGGAATCACTTTATTCCAGGGAAAATTTACTGATCCTTGGAACAAACCCCAATGAAATTTTCAGCGGTTATGAAAGAGCAACCTCTCTGGTGCGAAGTGACTGGGAATCCTGGGGCGATTGCAAGTTCAATCCCGACAGTGCAAATATTTCATCCGCGGGAGACATTGCATGGTTTTCAACAAGAGGCTACGTGGAATTTGACCTGTCAAAGCTCCTGGTCATACCGTTGCGCCTGACAGGCATAATGGTGAAGGAGGACGGGGTTTGGAAATTCCAACAGCAACAGTTCCAGTTTGATATCGACTTCAGTTTTGCCCTGCTGGCAATTCTGATACTGGCTGTTTGGATCCTTGTCAGCTTAGTTATCCTGGCGGTTGTATCTGTCAGGGTCATAAAAAGCCGGACTTCCTGACGTAATCATTTAGAACTGTTTTCAGGCCATTGAACAGATACTATTATTTCATTTTTTCTGCCAAAAGGCTGGAAAGGAGGATTGTATCCCAGATACCTGAAATTTCCGTACCGGGTGATCCCTTTTTCGTCGAGCAGGGTTCTTAATTTTTCCGAGTATTTCTTTATGTCATTATCTGAGGCATACCCGCCGAAAGTTATTACGGCGACATGTACATCCTCGGTTCTTTCGATAATTACACCAGGATCGTCTGGTTTCGGAAGGTTTTCCTCATTGTATGACGATGGCATAACAAAGCTCATGGAAGATGACGGGCTGTTAATATCCATGTGCACGGGTGATGTCATTGATATTTTAGTGTCCGATTCATTGCCGCCGAAAATATATCCGGCAAGCTTCCTGAAACCCGGGTTGGCCAGCTCTTTATATGATCTGGCATCAGTATATACTGTTGCAAGGACAGCGGAAGGATAGAACCTGATCTCGAATTCCTTCTCCTTATGAACAACAGTGTATTTTTGTTTTTCTGTTTTTGCGAAAGCCATTGTATTGAAAGATTGTATTATTAACAAAGCCAGAACTGTAATAATAGTTGCATTAACTGTTTTCATCTCCAGGCACGGTTTTGTTATCTTTAACTTAAACAAACCAGCAGGTGAAATGTTTACCCGGGCTATATTCCGCGAACCCTGCACCTTCAATGCTGTCTGCTTCTAAAAGTATTTAATACTTTCGTA
The DNA here is from genome assembly GCA_963719235.1 of uncultured Bacteroidales bacterium. Taxonomy (GTDB): domain Bacteria; phylum Bacteroidota; class Bacteroidia; order Bacteroidales; family VadinHA17; genus SR-FBR-E99. Next base: position 70,234 of record CAVRBS010000014.1, on the reverse strand, counting down.
TCTAAACTTTGATGCTAATAACTTCCATATTACACACGAAGCACTGTAAAAATAATTCCCATTTTTTATTTGTAATTAATGGCCTTCTATAAAAGGATATTTTAAAATTGATTATGGCTTGTAATTGTTTTAAATTTGATAAGAAAATTATTTCGGGATGTAATTCTTCAATAAACCAGTCAGGAAGAAAGTATATATAATTTTATATCACAGGTTAGAAACAAAATATCTGGGAGATCAGAAAATGAAAAAAGAAATAAAAACACGGAGGGAAGCTCTTGGACTTATCGGAAAAACAGGAATTTTCCTGGGAGCAGTACCATATTTTTTTGTGAGCTTAAAAATTTCTCCTGAAAATGAAGCGAATTCCGCATCTGAGTTGTCACAGGTACAGCAAAATAAGACGCGGGATATTCAGGAAAAAGCTGTCATCAGTGGTTCGGGTTCGACATTGACTGTTACGATTAATGGAAAGCCGGGAAGGCATTATTTCGTGGCTGTAGCCGCAAGTGACGAAAGAGAGAATTACGGTGCATTCCCGAATTCAAAAGGGATCATCAACACCAAAGGATCGGGTTCCGTTGTCGTGGATCTGAAAAACGTAGCCAATTCCAGAATTTATGTTAAAGTCGTTACCGGAGAAACAGATAAATTCAATACACAAATGGCAGAGACAGAGGCATTTATTATTACCTTAAAGGAAGGTGCCATTGACACTTTTGAAGGAGTTGTCAGCCGGCCTGTCGTTAAAATGACAACTGTTGCGACAGCGGCTACAGCTGGCTCTAATATAAAGCTCAGATAACTCCTGAATTAAATTTAAGGAAATTGTTGTTCGCATTTTATTTAATATGCTGAAAACAGACCAGACTACTTCAATAGCCAGGCGGGGGAAAAAATGTAAAATTCGATTGAAGAACCGGACTGTGTGTTATGCAGAAAATGGTCAGCGGTCTGTTCCGCTTGCAGAAACCATTAACAACATCGAACAATTCTTTCTTAGAAGCCCAATCGAGGTTCAGTTTGCTTTCGTTAAAAATAAATACAGAAAAACCAACAAGGCAATCCTGACATATCATTCACCCTTCGATCAATCACAAGATCAGTATTACTTCGGGAAAGGGCTCAGCACTAATCAAAGCATAGCCAGTGCCTGTTTCGAATTCTTCGAGCGGTATAACGCCCGGATGAGCCATGATGATGAGATTGTGGAATCATCTTTCGATGAGGTCAGTGATTTTGCAATAGACCCGCAACGTTTCAGTCTTGCCGAAAGTTTCAACTTTCATCGGGCAAAAAAAATTGACTGGATCTGGGGCTATTCCTTTTCACAAAAAAGACCGGTTTTGGTTCCGGCAAATCTTGTCTTTTGTCCTTATATGGCATCCAGCATTGAGAAATACATCGGGATATCTGATTCAAACGGGCTTGCCTCAGGGAATAATATGGAAGAAGCAATCCTTCACGGTCTTCTTGAAGTTATTGAGCGTGACCAGGTTACTATTAGCGAATATAATCGGATGCCATTTAAAAGAGTCATTCCTGATAGCATTCCCAAAGATTGTAAACCAACAATTGATCGTCTGGCAGCCGAAGGTTTTGAGGTTTATATTCTATCTGGAACAACCGATATTCCAGTCCCGTTTATAGCTGTTTTCCTGCATTGCAAAAAGAATCCGTCAAACTGTTCTGTTGCATTTGGTTGTTATCCCGATCCTGCTCTTGCCCTTGAGCGTGCCTTGACTGAGGCAATACAACTGCTTCCACCCTCTGTCAATCATAAGAAATGGCTCAAGTCCGGAGCAACTCAGTATTATTTATCCAATCTCATGGATGAAATTCATTTTGATGCCCTTAAAAATATCGCAACATCTGACATCAAAGAAAATATTGAGATTTTATTGTCATGTTTGAAGGAAATCGATTCCGAAGTTATTGTTGTTGATTTAACTCAACCCGATATTCCTTTCCCCTCTGTAAGAATACTGGCTACGAAACTCCAGCCTTGCATACGGAAGGATTCCATGCGGTTGTCGCAGCGTCTTTTCGAGGTTCCGGTGAAGCTTGGGCTCAGAAGCGAGCCAATCAGGAGGTCAGAAGTGAAAATCTGGCCTATTTGTGGCTATAAATAAGGTTCTTGATGGCTGGTCTGAGGTCCTGCAAGCATGCAGTTCGCTCTGATTTCAAATGTTCGTTTGTTCAATTTGCACTATATTGGTTATAGCATTGAGGTGAAAAAGTAACATAGGGTGCACATCATGATAAACGGTCTTATTATTGCGGGGTTTCCTTATGGAGTTATTGTGTCAATACCTGGAACGATCCCGTGGGAATAAATATTCATTATTCCTTATTATGGGAAAGATGAAAGATCTGATATTGGTCTCCTTCCTGCTCTTACTGGGATGTAATAAACAACCGGAATCAGACAGGTCTGGTTTTCAGTGGCCTGTGTCCACGCCTGCAGCTCAGGGCCTAAACCAGGGTATGATAGATAAAGCTTATCTGGAAGCTGATCAGACAGGTTTCGTTGATGCCCTCCTCATAATTAAGAACGGGTACCTGGTTGCTGAAAGATATTATAACGGGTATGATCGAAATACTGCTCATCAGATCTGGTCAGATACAAAGAGCTTCATGTCTGCCCTGGTGGGAATAGCACTGCACCAGGGCCTCATTGAGAGTACCGATAAGAAGGTGATGGATTACTTCCCCGAGTATGTTTATGATGGAATGGATCCGCGGTTCTTTGATGTAACTGTCAGGCACCTGCTGACGATGCGGATGGGGATAGACAATGAGCAGAATACCCTGATACCTGTTGTCTCCTCTGGCGACTGGCTCGAAGGTACATTTAACCTTCCGTTGCTGTATGATCCCGGACAGAAGTTTTCCTATAACTCCCTTCAGACACATCTCCTCTCGGCCATCATCACTAAAGTCAGCGGCATGAGCACGCTGGAGTTTGCGGTGAAGAATCTCACGGGTCCGATGGGGATAGAGATAATTGAGTGGGATCACGACCCCCAGGGATATAATGTGGGCGGATATGATATTTACATGAAGCCTTATGACATGGCAGTGCTGGGATATATGTACCTAAATGACGGGATGATAGACAACCGGCAGATAGTGCCTGCCGGGTGGGTAGATATTTCGCTGCAGAAGACCGCTGCAAAAGACGGTACCTGGGGTGTGCTGACGGATTATAACTATGGCTATCTGTGGTGGCTTGGTAAGATGAACGGCTACAGTCTCTTCATGGCCTGGGGGATGGGAGGGCAGTACATTATGAATTTCCCGGAGCTGGATCTGATTGTCGTGACCACTGCGAATCCTGACATAAGCTGGGATAATGAGCAGGAATATCCCATTTTAGAAATCGTATCAAAATATATTCTGACCGCATTGTAAAAAACATCGCCATCACTATTGCCTATTGCCTACTGCCTAATGCCTCATTGTGCATTCTTCACTGAATTCAGTAACTTTATCCCACCGGATTTCCGGCTGAAACTGAGAACTGAATCTTATAAACATTAAATAACCCGCCGTTGAAAACACTAAACTCTATCGTGGCCATCATGACTTCAGCAACAATGTTAGCTACTGTTGCCTGCTCTTCAACACCCGCTGACCTTCCGAAAGCATCAACACCCACTGATCTTTCAAAAGCGTATATCATTCCGAAACCAGTATCAATAACACCGGCAGGAGGTTCATTCACCCTTACAGACCGTTCTGACATATATGTTCAGGGGGAATCGTCCGAACTGCTGCAGATCGGACAATACCTGGCCGACAGGCTGAATCCCTCCACCGGGTTTGGCCTTGAAGTAAAAACAACGAAAAAAGACCTTGTCCGGGGAAAATTCTTCTTGCACTGACAGAAAATGATCCGGCACTGGACGACGAAGGCTACGAACTGGTTATCGATGAAAAATCGGTCAGGCTGACTGCCAGTAAGCCGGCAGGATTGTTTTACGGTGTTCAGACCCTCAGGCAGCTTCTGCCCGCTAAGATTGAGATGGCCACACTACAGGAAGGCCCCTGGGAGATTGCTACAGGCACGATCCGCGATTATCCGGCATACGGCTATCGCGGAGCCATGCGCGACGTCGCACGCCATTTCTTCGGGGTGGATGATATTAAGATCTTTATCGACCAGCTGGCAACCTATAAGATGAACGTGCTTCACCTCCACCTGTCCGACGACCAGGGCTGGAGGATCGAAATAAAATCGTGGCCCAACCTGACTGCCCATGGCGGCAAGAGCGAAGTAGGAGGGGGCGAAGGCGGATTCTATACCCAGGAGCAGTATTCCGAGATCGTGAAATATGCTCAGGAGCGATTCATCACCGTTATCCCCGAGATCGACATGCCGGGCCATACCAATGCCGCCCTGGCATCATACCCGGAATTAAACGCCAGCGGTAAGGCTACGGAGCTGTACACAGGCACCGATGTCGGTTTCAGCTCGCTGGCAACACACAAGGAAGTTACGTACAAATTCATCGGTGATGTCGTCCGTGAGCTGTCCGCCCTTACACCCGGGCCCTGGTTTCACATCGGTGGTGACGAATCACATTCGACCAAACTGGAAGATTATATACCTTTCGTCAACAGGGTGCAGGATACGGTTGCCGCTTACGGCAAGCAGGTGCTGGGCTGGGACGAGATCGCCCTGGCAACCCTGAAGCCCAACAGCGCTGTTCAGTACTGGGCCAAAGAGGCAAATGCCCTCAAAGGCATTGCCCAGGGTGCGAAAGTGCTGATGTCACCGTCAAAGTATGCCTATATCGACATGCAGTACGATTCGACCAGCATCTACGGATTACACTGGGCTGCATACATAGAGGTCGACGAGGCTTACAACTGGGATCCTGCCAGTCTCGCTCCCGGAATAAAAAAGGAAAACATCTTAGGGATAGAGGCTCCTCTCTGGGCTGAAACAATTGCTGTCCGCGCTGAAGCTGAATACCTTCTCTTTCCACGCCTGCCTGGTTATGCCGAGATAGGATGGACACCAAAGGAACTGCGCAGCTGGGATGATTATAAAGTCCGCCTGGCAAATCACGGCCAACGGATGACGGCCATGGGAATCAGTTTCTACCCGTCAGCACGGGTGGAGTGGGTTAAATAGAACGGAAAAACGCCTGACGAGGAACAAGCGTCTGACGCGCGCCTAACCTTATTTAAGAAACTCCCTGAACCAGAGACCGGAGTCTTTGATATACCGCTCCAGTGTCTTGAAATCAACGTAGACAAGTCCGAAACGCGGCTTGAAGCCTTTGTCCCACTCGAAGTTATCTGTCGGCGACCATGCAAAATAGCCGGTTACGTTTACGCCTTCCTTCTTTGCCTTTAATACAGCGGCGAGGTGATTTTTATAATATTCTGTTCTCTCCTTATCATGAACCCGTCCATCTTCAAGCTTGTCAGGAACGCAGGTACCATTCTCTGTTACGATTAGGTTTCTAATCCCCTTGTATTGACTGAATTTCTTGAGAATATTGTATAAACCTTCAGGATATACCTCACCTCCCATTTGAAGTCACTGCCGAAATCTGCTTTGGTGAAATAACTGGCAGGCATATACCTGAAAATATCAGAGGCTTCCAGATACCTGCTGAGCATTAGTCCTGTGCCCGCCATTCCCGTTTTTCTTAACCAGTCTCTTCTGTCCATATGATTTCAATTGAAAGTTTTATACCTCAGTTCGTCGTATGTGTTATACAAATGTATCAGAAAAACCAATAACACTACTGCCTATTGCCTACTGCCTTTTGCCTCTTCTGTCTATCCATGGTGAAAAACCACTTCTGGCTTCAACTTATCGGACATTTTCAGGAGAAATCAATTTGAGATTGGCTTGATTTTAATTAAATTTACTTGTTACTGACCTTCCAGGTCTCGCTGTATTAATTGTAACTAAAAATATTATCGCTATGGTAAGGAAAAGAGCTATTTCTGTGAAAGGATCCGTCATCAATATAATTGATTATCAGGATTTTGATTACATTTCACTTACTGACATGGTGAAAAGTTTCGGTGGTGAAAACATTATTACCAACTGGCTTAGAAACAGGAATACTATTGAATTTATTGGTATTTGGGAAGCAATTAAATAATCCGGATTTTAACTCCCTCGAATTCGAGGGGTTTAAAAAACAGGCAGGACTAAATAGATTTCGGATCTCCCCAAAGAAGTGGATTGAAACTACAAAAGCTATAGGCATGATTTCCAGGGCTGGGAGATATGGCGGAGGAACCTATGCCCATAAGGATATAGCATTCGAGTTTGGCTCATGGTTAAGTCCTGAATTTAAGCTTTACCTGATCAGAGAATTTCAGAGGCTAAAGGAGGATGAGAATAATCGGCTGAAACTTGAATGGAATCTGCAAAGGACGCTTGCTAAAATAAATTACCGGATCCACACTGATGCTATCAGGGCAAACCTTATTCCTCCGGAAGTATCGAGAAAGCAGATGAGCCTGACATATGCCAGTGAGGCCGATTTATTAAATGTCGCACTTTTCGGTCTCACTGCTGCAGACTGGAGATCAGCCAATCCTGAAGCAGAAGGCAATGTCCGTGATCATGCCACTCTTGAGCAACTGGTTGTATTATCCAACCTTGAGAGTATTAATGCAGTTATGATACATCAAGCCTTAAACCAGTGTGACCGATTGCGCCAACTCAACGCAATTGCAATCACACAAATGAAGTCCCTCTTGGGATATAATGCACTGAAGAGACTCAAATGAAGCCCCTCTATGCTCAATGATCCTTGCGCCTTGTTAGCATTACTGCCGTATAAATCGACAACGCAAATAATTCTTAATTCTTAATTCTTAATTTCCCTATATCCCGCCCGTTTCACCCTTGCAGCCAGATCCTCGATATCGTCTTTCCTGGCAAGCGTGTTAATCCATTCCTCCGGTATCGACTTATATCCGTACAACAGCCCCGCCAGGCCGCCGGTAACAGCACCTGTAGTGTCAGAATCCTCTCCGAGGTTCACAGCCTTCAGGACAGCCTCCCCGTAGCTCTCCGTTGTCATCAGGCACCATATCGAAGCTTCCAGGGTATCCATCACATACCCGGTGCTTTTTATATTAGCTTCCGGCTGGTCCTGAATATTTCCCTTAAGCAGTCTGTCAAACAGCCTGCGCTCATCCCTGGGGACGTTGAGCGAGGCAAGGTGGCCTGCGGTGACTACCCGGACAGATTTATATGCATCAGTCTTTTTCATGCCTATGCTGAGGTACCGTGCAAGCTCCAGGTAAATGAAACATGCCGTCACTGACCGCACATGCCGGTGGGTCAGCGACGATACCTGCTGCGTGATGCGGAAACGCTCTCCTGCCGGTCTGTCAGCTATATAAAGCAGCAATGGGAGTATCCTCATCAGTGAACCGTTACCGTTGGAGTTTTCATCATCGTCACCTGCCGTCTCAGGCTTCACTCCGGCGGCCAGCCGTGCAATAGCTCTTCTGGTTGTGCCTCCGATGTCAAACACACTTCCCCGGGCAGTCCAGAACCCCTCCTGGCGCCATCTGACAAAGTTCTGCCCGATGGCATGAAGGTCAAACCCCTCTGTCAGCGCCTCCGCCAGGCAGAAGGTGAGCGAGCTGTCGTCAGACCAGGTACCCGGAGGCTGGCCATGCTTCCCGTAGCCCGCCATGCCGGTGACCGGGTTTGCGCGAAGCTCCTCTCTGTCGCTGAACTCAGCAGAGACGCCCAGCGCATCACCCACAGCAACACCAAATAATATTGATTTGATTATATCCTGATGTGATCTGCTCACGGTAACGTAGTTTATGAGACTGAAGATATAAAAATATCTGATACCGGATCCTCTCCTGAAGTCAATGGATTTTTTCTGTCCCCTGCCGGCTTTGTTCACTGAAGCCGCAGCGAAGGTGAACTGCCGGCTGCTTGTTGTTGTCTGTTAACAGTTGTTGATATTATCGGATCCCCGTATTAATATCTATATTAAGAACTGTCTTGTTCTGTGAGGTAATTGTCACTTGCACAGGCAGATTGCTGCCGCCAATGGTGTTACCTGTGGGCAGAACCTTAACCAGGTAATTTCCCGGGTTCAGCTCTGTTTTGTAATAGCCATCCAATGCAGGATTTATCTGCTTAATTTTCCACATTCCGTTCGCCGTCCAAATGCTGACAGGATAGGTTTTATACGTCTCTGCAGTCGGCAGGCAGGCCGGATCGGGTGGAATTTGCTCATGAGGGCAGATTGGTCCGATGGAAATGACACCTTCAAGGAGTCCGGTTTCCTGATTGGTTTGTTTCTCACAGCCTGAAAAAAGCAAACAGGTCAGGAAAGCTATGCCAGTGATAATTAAATAATTGCGTCTGATCATGGTTCCGTATGTTGTTGTAAACCGGACAATAACTATGCCAAAGGCTCTTGGTGTATTGATGTTATATTTTGATTTGGCTTTTTATGTTTGTCGGATTTATTGATTAACTTTTCTCGATAAATCAATAAAATAATCCCTTCAAGATGAAAACACCAGGAAAAACCCGGTCAGGCTTATTATTCCTGATTTTGCTTCTTTCAACTGCATCTTTTGGACAATCAGGCAAGAAACTGCCCGAAAATGTGGTCAATAGCATCAATAAGAGAATTGAGTTTGGATTGAATCCAAGCATTGTTGTTGGCATTATCGATAAAGACGGATCATAGCTATTTCAATTTTGGCAGAAAATCAGAGAATGGTCCGGAAGCCAATGAACATACAATATATGAAATTGGCTCTATCACAAAAGTCTTTACCGCAATCCTCCTTGCTCAGCAGGTCACAGATGGAAAACTTAAGCTGGACGATCCGATCAAAAACTATCTGCCTGACGGGGTAAAGATCCCTCAACGTGGAGCAAATGAAATCACCTTTGGGAATATGTCAGATCACACCTCAGGGTTACCCCGCATGCCTACAAATTTTGCACCCGCTGACCCCTTAAACCCGTTTGCAGACTATACTGTTGATCAGTTGTATGCATTCCTTTCAGGCTATGAGCTCACCCGCGATGTCGGTTCTGCTTATGAGTACTCTAATCTTGCCCAGGGACTCCTGGGGCACATCCTTGCGCTTAATGCCGGCATTCCGTATGAATCGTTAATGATTAAAACGATAGCCGAACCTCTGCGAATGAAGGAGACTAAAATCACATTGGATGAGAAAATGAAGAAGAACCTGGCCACAGGTTATAACAGTGGTGTTGAAGCAAAAAATTGGGATATTCCCACTCTGGCAGGTTGTGGTGCAATACGTAGCTCGACTTACGACATGCTGAAGTTCCTGTCAGCAAATATTGGATACTTGAAAACTCCGTTACAGACCGCGATGAAGAAGACGCATGAAGTTCGTCACGATAAAGCAGGTGACATGAGCGTTGGCCTCGGCTGGCACATAATGAAGGGCAAAAATGGAGATGTGATCTGGCATAATGGAGGAACTGGAGGTTACAGGGCATTTGCCGGTTTTGTAAAGGAAACAGGCGAAGGAGTAGTCCTACTGACAAATTCAACACGGAGTATTGATGATATCGGATTTCATTTACTTAACCCGGGATCAGACTTGCTCGCTGTTAAACCCGGTATCGCTGCTGAGCTTCGCAAAACCATTGACGCCAAAGGAGTTGAAGCGGCAAAGTCTCTGTTCTATGATATAAAAGAGAATAAGCCGGACGAATATGATTTTAGCGAAGAGGATATAAACACGCTGGGCTATTCTTATATGGAGAAGAATCCGGAGGTCGCCCTGGCCATTCTCAAAATGAACGTAGATATGTTTCCAGCATCATCAAATGTCTACGATAGCTACGGTGAAGCACTACTGAAGAATGGCGATAAGGATCTGGCAATCGAAAATTATAAGAAGTCTGTAGAAATCAATCCGGGCAATTCTAATGGTATTCAGGCATTGGAGAAAATGGGAGTGAAGATCCAGATCGAAGATGTGGAAGTACCGGAAGCAATTTTAGACACATATGTTGGCACTTACGAGTTGGTTCCTGGTTTCAATATAGTGATCACCCGTGAAGGAAAGCAGCTTTTCGGTCAGGCAACAGGACAGGAAAAATTCGAGCTCTTTGCAAAAAGCAACGTGGAGTTCTACCTTAAAATTGTCAACGCCCAGATCGTCTTTAATGTAAACGAGCAGGCAGCAGTTGAAAGTCTGACCCTGTTTCAGAATGGCCAGAAAACTAAAGGGAAGAAAATCAACTGACCCTGTAATGGATATCTCTTTTAAACCATTTAATATCACAAATTGGCTTCTCAGGCTAGCGATAAATTTTGTAAAGTGAAGATAATAAAGGGAATATAAATATTAAATTTACCTTTTGTCAGAATTGTAAATGAGCACATAACGTTTGGACACGGATATATGAAAGGTGAACCGAAATTCCCAAAGATCTCAGTAATTGCGCTTGTACTGTTAACGTCCACAGCATGTCATGAACTCTTGGACGAACCAGCTGAAAATCAAATGTCTCCGAAAAAAGTTGATTATACAATTATTGACAATACTATTTTACCGCTGATTGGTTATTATGGGCAATTTCAGAATTTCGCCTGGGAAAATTATCCGCTTATAGCCACCATGGGCGATGATGTGAATGCCGGGGGAATGGGAGATCAGGGAGGAGGTTATACAGATATAGATATTTACAGCGATTTTGTCGAAAATACATACTGGATGTATAATAGTGTCTGGTGTAACCTTTACAGAGGTATTTATACAGCACATTCAACCATGGAACAAATTGCATTATACGGCGAATATGCCATCGACAAAACAAACGCCAACCAGTATATTGCCGAAGCAAAGGTCATCAGGGCATGGGAGCTTTTTCTCCTGTCGCGTATGTGGGGAAAGGTATTTATTCCCCGGAGTTCAGATCAAACGGAAATGTATTCATTACCACTATCAACCAAAGATGAAGTAATGAAACATATTTCGGACCAGATGGATGCAGCCCTTCCATACTTGCCGGCTGTAAATCCTAACAAACGTACCGATATCAGGGGTGGAGTAACTAAATTTACTGCACTGGCAATAAAAGCACTGGCCAACCTCGAATTGAAAAATTACCAGGCAGTGGCGGATGCCACGTCCCGGATTATCAGTTCCAATGAATTCGCACTCGAACCGGATTTTTATGAACTGTTTAAACTAAAAGGGAACCTGAACAATGAAAACCTTTTTGAGATGCAATATTCTGATTTATACAGATAGCTCCGGTTACAGATATGGTTATCTTTTTAGTTTTTTTGGACCTATGGATTGGACACCAAAAGTAGCCGGAGCAACTGATGGCTGGGGCTTTTTTGAACCAAGCATGAAATATATCAAGTTTATGCTCGACAGGGGCGAAACAGTCCGTTTGGAAACCAGCGTTATCTTTACAGACCGGGGAATTGCGGAGATTAAAAAAGACGCTAAATACGCAACCCTGCCCAACTGGATTTCAAATACAGCACGTTCGGGAGACATATTCAATGATTTTATCCGTGAAATGTTTTGCAGCGGCAAACACTATCTTCCTTCCGATCAGCTTGCTCCCGGACATACAGTCTATGGGGCAAACAAAAATTTTACTTGTATCCGTTATGCCGAAATACTGCTGATGCACGCCGAGGCACTTACACAAGGAGCCTCCAGTACTGTCATGACATGCTGATGATGCCGTTAATGCTGTCAGGGTAAGGGCCGGTTTAACCCCTTTGTCAGGTGTAACGAATGCACAGGTAATTGACGAAAAGTTTGCTGAGCTGGCTATGGAATGGGGCACACGTTTTTACGATATGGTACGGCTCGGGAAATATGAAGAGCTGAGTTATGATGGAAGAACATTTACCGAGGATAAAATTTACTACCCTTATCCGCAAACTCAGGTAAACTTACTGCCAATTCTAGAGCAATAACGGGAGGAAAATCAGCTGATCCTGTAATTTGAACAATTTATTAATTTAAATCAATTAATACCTGTACCTATGAACACATATAATAATCAGGGCTTTAAATTTACCTCGTTCACCGCCCTCGCCGGAATTATCATCACAATAGCTGTCTCCTGCAGCAGCAGATCAAATGATGAGATCACATACCCTGAAACCCGTAAGGGTGATGTCACAGACACAATCTTCGGAACTGCGGTAGCAGATCCTTACCGCTGGCTTGAGGATGACATGTCTGCTGAAACGGCAGAATGGGTTAAGACACAGAACGCTGTTACTTTCGCATATCTTGAAAAGATACCCTACAGGGAACAGATCAGGGAACGCCTGACGACGATGTGGAATTATGAGAAGTTCGGCATGCCATTCAGGAAGGGCGATTATACTTACTTTACAAAAAATGACGGTCTTCAGAATCACGATGTTTATTACAGGCAAAAGGATGGCGGAGATCCTGAACTTTTTCTTGATCCGAATACATTTTCCAAAGACGGAACCACCTCGCTTGACGGGATTGGATTTTCAAAAGACGGGAGCAAAGTCGCATTCTCGATATCCGAAGGAGGATCTGACTGGCGCAAGGTGATCACCATGGATGCTTTTTCAAAAGAGATTCTTGGAGATACTCTCGTTGACATTAAGTTTTCAGCCATTTCATGGCAGGGAAATGAGGGTTTTTATTATTCACGGTATGATAAGCCGGAAGGCAACGCACTGTCTGCCGTGGTAGATCAGCATAAACTTTATTACCATAGATCAGGTACGGGTCAATCAGAAGACAAACTTGTTTTTGGAGGTGATATAAAAAGAAGGAGTGTGCGGGGTTATGTAACTGAAGATGACAGGTATCTTGTGGTGGCTGCCGGAATATCGACAACGGGCAATGAACTTTATATCAAGGATCTTACGAAGAACCCGGGTGAATTCAAAGTTGTTGTTCCCAACTTCGACAGCGATAATTATGTCATTGATAATGAAGGATCAAAACTGTTTATAGGCACCAATCTGAATGCTCCGAACTGGAGGGTTGTGACTGTTGATGCCGGAAAACCCGGACCAGAATACTGGGTCGATTTTATTCCCGAAACAGAAAATGTACTTCGGCCTTCCACAGGTGCAGGCTACATTTTTGCAAATTACATGAAAGATGCAATTTCAAGCGTAAAACAATATGACAGGAGCGGTAACATTGTGAGGGACATTAATCTCCCGGGTATCGGAAGCGCTAACGGATTTAGCGGTAACAAAGAAGATAAGGATATCTATTATTCCTTCACCAACTATACCACTCCATCCGCAATATATCAGATGGATCCTCAGACCGGAGAAACACGGGAATATAAAAAACCTGAAGTATTGTTTAATGCCGGTGATTACATATCGGAACAGGTGTTTTACAGTTCGAAGGACGGAACCCGTGTACCTATGATCATAACTTACGGGAAGAACGTTAAGCTTAATGGAAAGATCCCACAATCCTTTATGGCTATGGAGGATTCAATTCAAGTGTGACGCCAAGGTTTTCAATTCCTGTCGCAGTATGGCTTGAAATGGGAGGTATTTATGCGGTACCAAACATCCGGGGCGGCGGCGAATATGGTGAAAAATGGCACCTGGCAGGAACCAGGATGAACAAGCAGAATGTATTTGACGATTTCATATCTGCTGCCGAGTATCTTATAATCAATAAATATACTTCACCTCAGTATCTTGCCGTATCGGGCGGCTCGAATGGCGGACTGCTTGTCGGTGCAGTCATGACACAGAGACCTGAATTGTTTAAAGTGGCTCTTCCGGCTGTAGGTGTGCTTGACATGCTCAGGTATCATAAGTTTACTATCGGGGCAGCATGGGCATATGATTACGGAACAGCAGATGAGGATCCTGAAATGTTCAGGTACCTGCTGGCATACTCACCTGTTCATAACATGAAAGCGGAGACTGAATATCCCGCTACATTCATTACCACAGCAGACCATGACGACAGGGTTGTTCCGGCACACTCGTTTAAATTTGCTTCTCAGCTTCAGGAGAAGCAGGCAGGATCCGATCCGGTACTGATAAGAATTGAAACGAGTGCAGGTCATGGGGCCGGCACTCCTGTAAACAAGCGAATTGAAAAGGAAGCCGACAGTTTCAGTTTTACTCTCTGGAACATGGGCATTAAGAAACTGGAACAATGAAATTTTAAGGACTGAGCCTCAGATAATTTCCGGATAGAACGAATTTTTTATTGCTTGCTGCGGGTTAAGCAATTTATCAGGACCGGCCTTAGATTTTTTGGGGGTAAGAGACGGCCACTAAGGTCAGCAGCAGCAGAGTCTATTTCAACATTTTCTTTGCTAAAGTGTTCTTTCCGACCGTATAAGCGTAAGCAGCTGCGGGTACAAATTGGAGTTGTATACCCTCATACCCGACAATTCCTTCCTTGTCAATTGAAGTAACCAACGCATTCTTTAGTTTGCATTTTTTACAAAAACTTATAAGGCTTTTCAGTTCTGAAGGCTTTTCATAATATCTGTTTGTCCATTTGATTTCCAATGCCCATAGAGGTTTAAGATTCTTCTCACTTAAACCAACCATATCGACCTCTCCGTTTTGCCACCTTGCATACCATGGTGTAAACCATTCCCGGTGCATCCATTGAGAATATATCGCTGTCTCAACCATATTACCAAGCAAATTGTCATTTGGACTTAACGGCGCAAAAAGCGCACTCCTTAATGAAGGATTAGTTAGGTAAAGTTTAAAGAAGTTTTCTCTTTTAAATCTCTTTCCGGATTGATCGATCCGTCTTACCTGTTTCACCAGGAATGCAGATTCGAGATATTCAATGTATCTTTTAATAAGAGTTTTCGGTACACCCGATTGACTGTTCAGGGTTTCAAATGAGAATTCATTTCCCGAATTATATGTAATAGTGGTAAAAAAGGTGTTTAACTCCTGAACATCCCTGATTCCATAAAGGCTTGGTAGATCTCTTAAGAGGACTTTGTCAACGATGTCCTGTCTGATGTATCTGCCGGGATTTTGCTGGATTTTTTCCGAAAAAATAACTTCCGGATACCCTCCAAAGTTGATGTAGTCAAGAAAATGTTTGTTTAGTTCATCTAAGTGTGTCGATGTAAAAAAAGAGGTTATGTTACCGTCCCAGTTGATTTTGGTTGGTATAATTATTCGTTCAAGATCTTTAAGCTTTATATATTCAGTAAATGTCAGCGGTGGGAGCATAAAGTCGGTGAACCTGCCTGCTCCGCTCTCGTTGCTCTTGTATTTTAAAGCAGCGGCGGCGGAACCCGAGACGATGAATTTATTTTCGCGGTAACTGTCAACCAGTGATTTTAAATGGACTTCCCAGTCTTTAAGGTATTGAATTTCGTCGAAAATTATGAACCAGCCGCTTTTTTCTTCTATTCCGGCAGCCTGCCTTGAGTAGGTGAATAAATCATCAGGAGAGATGTTATTGTAGATTGGGTTTTCGATTGTAATAAAGACTATCTTCTGGGGCTTGACGCCATTATCCAATAGGTCTTGTACCAGATGGTGCAACATTACTGTTTTACCGACTCTTCTTGGTCCCATAAGTACTAAAGCACGTCTTATCTCTTTTTCATAGGCCAATGGAGCAAATAAATCAAAATACAAGCGACGTGTCATCTGATTGTAATCATCCTCAATCTGACCAGTGATCCACCAGGGATTTTCAAACCTGATCCTGTCTATAATCTGATCTTTTGTTACTCTGTTAAGCATATTATAAATAATTTGTTTATGTAAATATACATAAATAAGCTCTAATAATATATCTAAAATAAAATAAATTACTTATTTAAGCAATATTTTATTTGAAATCGTGTTTATTTATCCTGCATATCCGGGAAACAGGGTATGCCGCCCATTACTGTGTGAGTCCCGATACGGTTACAAATTGTGACCTGTTGTTGAATTTGCATCCTCAAATTAATTGGACTGGCCTAAGAGAATTTCCGGATGAAGCGAGTTTTTTATTGTTTGCTGTGGGGGCTTGAAGTAAGCAATACTGTTTGAGGATCCGCCAGCTGGCGGAGACGAGTTGTATTGCGTGGGCAAACAAGAAAAAAGAGCCCGGAAATTATCTTAAGCCTTGACTTTCTTTGTTTCTTTACTCCCTTCGGTCGTGAACTCGGCAGAAGCATCTTACAAAATACGAGTATTTGGATCTGCCTCGGTTCTTTGTGTCAAGACAAGAAAGAAAAAATAGGAACCTTGACTTCCGATCAATCCTGTTGTACCTTTGTTTTATGAAAACAGAGAAAATTCTATCAGTACTGATTTTAATCCTGCTTCTTCAGGCTCAGTCCTGTGGACAGGATTATCCCTATCTCAGTAACCAGGAAGGACTGAGCAGTTTGACATCATCTGACGGCATCAATAAACCAGTGACTGTCAGGGTTATCTATGACAATTATGCCTGGGTCGACAGTCTGAAAGCAGGCTGGGGCTATTCTGTCGTTATTGAAGGACTCGAAAAAACGATACTCTTTGACACCGGCACCAAACCTGATATTTTTGCATCGAACTTCAGGAAGATGGGTCTTGATGCTTCAGCGATTGATTTCCTTGTACTGTCACATGAGCATAGCGATCATACCGGCGGGATATCATCTTTTGTTAAGATGAAAACGGATATTCCTGTGATTATTCCACACTCTTTCACGATGGCATTTAAGAAAAAGATGGACAGTCAGGGATTGAAGCCCCTCCTTGTGAAAGAACCCGCCATGATCTGTGAAGACCTCTACACCTCGGGTGAGTTTGATTTTCATCTGGCTGAACAGGCGCTTGTGCTTGACACAAAACAGGGGCTCGTTGTGATGACCGGCTGCTCACATCCGGGGATCGTGGAGATGCTGAAAGAGATAGAATTATCTTTTAATAAGAATATTTACATGGTCTTTGGAGGCTTTCACTTACTGAAGAAATCTGAAGAAGAGATGGATGCGATCATTTCCGGGATGAAAGCCCTGGGAGTTGTCAAGTGTGGTGCAACCCACTGCACCGGTGACAAGCAGACAAAAATGTTCCGCGATGCTTTTGGTGAGAATTACTTTGATCTTGGCGCAGGTAATATCATTGTGATCAACTGATACAGCGTTCCCATTCGTCTGTGTCCGGGCTGGAAGCCTTGATCGAATAAGACCTGCATTCTGAATTGTTAATTATGGCTAAATTGCCATAATTAAAGATTTGAGGTAAGTCTTAAAAACCATAACCTGACGGGAATGAGTATAGACATAATAAAAACGGCAGAAGTAATTGAAGTTTTGGAAAACTATCTGGATGAAATCCGGCCTCCTGAGGAAATGAGAAGCAAATTAGATGTTGCTTATAAAATTGAAAATCAGAGTGTAATAATTTACGAAATCATACCGCGGTATGATAAGCCTGAAATCAAAATAGAATCGGATATTGCCAGGACTACATGGGTCAAGGTCAAAGGGTACTGGAAAATATTCTGGAAAAGAGCTGATTTAAAGTGGCATACTTATGCTCCGCATCCGATAGCTAAAAATATTCAGGAATTTGTTGATGTCGTGGAGGAAGATAAATTCGGCTGCTTCTGGGGATAAACCTGTCTTCCGGTTCTCCGCTACACAAGTCTGGTAGAAAAGATTATCCTGAGATTTTTTGGATAAATAAACGGAGCGAAAGCGTAGAGAGGTGAGCGTGGAGCGTTGAGAGTGGAATTAATCAACATTCTACTTACTCCCGGCTTAATATGATAGACCTGAGAGAATTTCCGGATGGAGCGAATGTTTTATTACTTGCTGCGGTGTTAAGAATCTTTAAGCCCTGACCTTTGATTCTTTCTTGAAGCAAGGCAAGAACGGAGGTTAGTAGATAAACCTTTCATGGAGATATACTGTCGAGCTCACGATCCCGACAGCAAGTGTCGGGAGAGTAAAGTAAGAATGTGGAACATTTATTCCCAATAGATGATTTCTTATTTACCTTTGAATGACAGTTAATACGACACTATCATGTACAAATTTCATTCTGATTGATGGGACATAGTCGTCGGGGAGAAGTTCCTCATCGGTCGAAAGGCTGAAACATAATCAGGCGTAATTTCTCGTCGCCCCCGTAAAACATCTTAAGCTGCTATGAGCTTGTATAATGATTAACACGGCCGTCTTTGTGCCGAGACAACGAAAGTAAGAATATGTGGTGCAGGAACGCCTTGACTTTTCTTTAGCCTACTTTCGTCAAGACAAACCGTAGAAAGCGATTCGAATTTCTCTGCATCGTCCCCACCCGGCTAATATTTTATATCAATAGTCTCCACGCTCTGCGCTCTCGCTTTGGATAGCTGCGTCATCTGAAAAAATATTTGACTTACCCTCACAGATGTCATAACTTTATCATAACTAAATCCTTAAATTAAATGTTATGAAAAAAACTCCTTTACTGATTTTGGTTGTTGTGATGTTAATGACATCCTGCCAGCAAAAACCCGCGACTGTAGCTGTTGATCCCGAAGCCGTAAAAGCTGAACTGGCAACTTTTATGGATGAGTTTAATGCGGCTTATATGGCACTGGATATCAACAAAATAACTGCATCATGCAACGACAATGCATTGTTTCTTGGAACTGATCCGTCAGAGTTCTGGAACAAGCAGCAAATTACTGATCTTTTCCTGGCACAGGCTGGTGACAGTACCATGAAAATGGAGTTTAAGCTAGACAAACGTGAAATAATGATTGCAGCCGATGGGAAATCTGCGATTATTGTGGAACAGTATTTTGTGCCCCTGATAAGTACAAAAATGCAAGTAAGGTGCATAGATAAGGTAGTAAAGGTTAATGATAAATGGATGTTCGATCTCGTCAGCTGGAATATTGTTGTGAAAAATGAGGATATCCCTAAACTCAACGCGGCGCTTGAGTAAGTATTTGTGCGTTTTTGACTACCGTCCCGACCATGCAGAGCGTCGGGACGCCAGCTCCCTGTATGTGCTGGCATCTGAATATACCGTTGCAAGGAGAGCGGAAGGGTAGAACCTTATCTCAAACTCCTTTTCGGAATGCACAACATCATATTTTTGCTTTTCTGTTTTTGCCATTGTGGTGGATGTTACTGATTCAATGCTTAATATGGTAAGTATTGCTACAAATGTTTTGCTTAATACTTTCATAAGTAATTATCATTTTGTTCCTGATTAGTTAAACAAATCAGTTGGGAAAATATTTGCTAAAACAGCCACATCAGGCAATAACTAGGCTAAATACGCTAAAATTGACCACCGGGCAATTTATAAGCGCTCGGCCCTGTCTGTTCAGATGTTCAAAGAACTCCATACCCCCTGCTCTCTGCTCTCCGCTCTTGGCATCAGCCTATATAAAACCTTCAATTATCAAAAAAAAGACATGTATACATTACAAAAAGTAATTAATACTTGCATAATTGTAATCTATACATTACATTTGCACTATTAACTAATATAGAAGGCAATGAAAACGAAGATGCTTTTACCAAATCATTTTAAGAGGGTGGGATGGATCCTTCTGGTTCCATCGGCTCTTTTGGGACTATTCATAATTATCTTCGATTATGAATTTAGTTTCCTCGATACGAAAGTATTTACTATTTATTCCGGATCCGGAGGTTCTCAGAATCCTGTGTTTTTTGGACTGATCAATGCTAACCTGACAAATACTTTGGTTGGTATTTTATTTCTAACCGGAGCGATCTTTGTTGCATTCTCAAAAGAGAAGCACGAGGATGAGTTCATCGCAAAAATCAGGCTGGAATCGTTACTCTGGGCGACATACATAAATTACGGCGTGCTTGTATTATGTTTTCTGTTCTTTTATGAGTTTGAATTCTTATATGTTATGATATTCAACATGTTTACCATTCTCATATTTTTCATCATCCGTTACTATTATATGCTTTACAGGGCCAATAAATCGCTTAGTCATGAAAAACAATCTGAAGGTTGAGAGAGCCATCAAGGACATAACCCAGGAGGAGCTGGCAAAACAGATAGGAGTGACAAGGCAGGCTATCAATTCTATCGAGCTTGGTAAGTACGTACCATCAACCATCCTGGCGTTGAAGCTCTCCAGGTACTTTACTAAAGCCGTCAACGAGATCTTCTTCCTTGAGGAGGGTGATTAGTATCAACCATCCTCAGGCCTGATCATTTGAATATCGAACTCTTATGATCCAGTCTTACCATATCTTCATCAGAAAGCCTGAATGACATCGCACCGACGTTCTCCTTTACATGGATTTCTTTCGTTGCCCCCGGGATTGCGAGGACTGTATCGCCATGATAATTAATTAACCAGCTGAGGGCCACCTGTGATGGTGTCACATTATATTTAAGGGCAAGCTCCTTTACCAGCATTATCACCGGCCGGCTTTTCTCGAGTCCTTCGGGCTTGAATTGTGGACTAAATCTTCTAAATCCGATGTTCTTAAGCAGTTCAGGATTATCGTGAAACTTGCCGGTAACCAGGCCCTGTGCCAGCGGCGAATATGCAATGATGGAAATGCCGAGTTTCTTTGCCAGGTCCATCACGCCATTAGATTCTATTTTGCGGTCCAACAGGTTATACCTGACCTGGTTTGATGCCAGTGGTATTCCTGCTTTATTGAGGGTCTCCCAGGCGTTTTGCATCCTCAGTGCCGTGAAGTTGCTAACCCCTATACTTTTGATCAGTTTACTGTCAAGCAGTTCAGCCATAGCGGTCATTTCGCTCTTTTCATTTGAAAAGCTCCATGGCTGGTGTACCTGATAGAGATCAATGGGATAAGGCATCAGTGCATTTATCCGCTTGTCAATACTCCCGGTGATGTTCGAGGCAAAGCGAAAGAAAGGCCACCATTTAGTGGCTATGATGACCTCACCGGGCTTCTTCCCAATCGCCACAAGGGCTTTTGAAAGGGCTTTTTCTGACGTGCCGTTACCATATGCTTCGGCAGTATCAAACCAGTTAATTCCTCCTTCAATGGAAAGGGAGACAATCCTTTTGATAAGGTCATCTTCAAGTTCAGGCCAGAATCTCCCTGACAGGTTTTTTTGTTTGCTGAACTGCCAGCAACCAAGACCTATTGGGCTCACCTGAATACCTGTATGTCCCAGGCTACGAAAGTTTTTCATAATATTGTCATAACTAATTGTCATTTTGTTCCTGAATTGTTAAACAAACCAGTAGGGAAAATGTTTGCTAAGTCAGCTACGGACTGGCCTGAGAGAATTTCCGGAAACAGCAATAAAGAATAAGCCCGGAAATTCTGTTAAGCCTTGACTTTCTTTGTTTCTTGTGTCAAGACAAAGAAAGTAAGAACCACTACTGTAAAACAAAAAAGTAGATCCTGTAATTTCTTTTCTCATTCAATTTTCTTAATTTTATGAGGTAATTACCTGTAAAGGTCTCGCAGCATAAATCTATATTATTGAAGTACTTGTAATTAAATCTCGCTTCATATGAGTGGAAACATATTGAAAGCAGAATATGAAACTCTGATTTTTACAATCAGAGGTAAAAAAGTAATGATTGACTCAGACTTGTCAATGTTGTATGAGGTACCAACAAAAGCGCTCAAACAGCAGGTAAAAAGAAATCTGACAAGGTTTCCTGAAGACTTCATGTTTGAATTAACGCAGGCAGAAAAGCAGGAACTGGTCACAAATTGTGACCGGTTGGCAAATTTGCGTCATTCTTCGGTAAATCCATTGGCTTTTACTGAACAGGGTGTGGCAATGCTTTCATCTGTTTTGAGATCGGAGAAAGCTATAGAGGTCAATATCGAAATAATGAGGGCCTTTGCACGTTATCGTGCAATTCTTAGAGAAAACGAGGAATTAAGGAAAGAGATTCAAATCATTGAGGAGAAATTGAACAATGCTTTTCAGTTTCTGTTGGAAAGAATTGATGAATTGCATCAGGTTAGTACAGGGCCTAGAAGACCAATTGGTTACAGGTATAATCAAGATTAAGCTCTATTAATTACGCAATTCTGCGTAATGCTAATATGCGTAAACAAATCTTTTTTAGCATCCCTACTTACAAGATCTGGCCTTAGATTTTTTGGGGTAGAGAGACAGTGGCGGAGGTCAGCAGATAGGAAGGGTTGAGGAGCATTACTGTTTGAGCCCCGACACAGCCACTAAATTAGATCAGATTTAGAATTTTTTTCTGGCGTCGGGAGAGTTGTAATGCACAGAGCTGACATCAGTCACCGTCGATCCCAAAAAAACTTAAGCCTTGACCTTCTTTGTTTCTTTACTCTCCCGACACTTTCTTGTCGGGATCGTGAGCTCGGCAAAAGCTCTCTACTAAGATGAATATTCGAATCTGCCTCGGTTCTTGTGTCAAGACAAGAACCGAGGCTACTACAGATTCCCCTTTCATAGCAAATAATGCTGCCGAGCTCACGAACCGCCATATGGTGGTGAGTAAAGTAAGATTCAATTCTTGTGTCTCACCACTTATAAAGAAACTCCTATCCTTAAGCATTATAAATATATCCCTGACAGAATCAGGAAATGACAGGCTGTTAATGATACCCTTTCCGGTTCTTATTGTTCATGGAAGGTTGGACTCATCAACGAACTGGTTGGTATAGTGGAGATATACGTAACTGCCTCCGGCATCTTCATTGAGATCCTGAAGGTTATTGGAGTTATGCTGTTTCAAGCCAATAAAGGTATATCCTGTATTGGTTCCCATGGTGTACATCCACAGGTTGTCATTCCCCACCTTCATCCCGGTCAGAAGCTTGTCGGTGTAATCGTTCCTGCGCCTGAAAGCCAGGTAAATATAATCGCCGCCGGCACCCATGTTGAGGTCCACGTTGATCGGTTGGAAATCGGCGCCAAGTTCTGCCAGGGTCTCATGATCTGACGTATCGTATAGCCCTATCTCAGCAATCGGAGTGATGGTGTCATTTTCCAGCCCCGGGAGGTAATATATCCACAGGTAGCGGGAGTCGCCTCCGCAACCCCTGTTAAGGTCGAAATCCAGCTTGTAGTAGTCCCGGTCCTTGTATTTATATGGATTAGATATGACGCGCCCTTCGAGTACCAGGATGTCAAGAATGCAGAACCTCGGCTTGGGGTAGACAGTGATCTCCCTGTCGGAAGACCAGTTGTTCATATAGTAATCTCGCAGTTCCGTCCTGCGCAACTCATCATCGCAGAACTCCCATATCGGGATCAGCCCGTTCTGGGTATAGTTACAGAACACCAGTTTGTTGGGGATGCTGTTGATCCAGGCATCGTAATCATTCTTGGTGATAATGTTGTGTCCCAGCTCGCTGTCGCCTCCGTACACCTCCAGGTGTTGTTCCATATTGGAGGAGAACAGATCAAATTCCTGCTGTGTGATTACAGAGGTATTCAGCGTGCCGGAGCCATATCCTTTCGAGAAGCTTGCTTCAGCATAGACACCGACGCTTACTCCCTCCCTGACATCCCGGGTCCGTCCCGAGACGCTGTAGTCTGACCTTGCACCCACAACAATCCCTGAGAGGCAGTGCGTTCCGTAGATGGTGAAGATGGATAAGGGGGTAACAGACGGGTCATTCAGCTTTTCCTTCGCCTGGGCGGTGAGGTAAGGCTTCAGATCAGATGCGGACCAGTCCGTGGGAAGGCGGAGCTGGTATTTGTTTGACAGGATATGGTATGTGGCAAATGAATATAAATCATATGAATATCTCTCTTTGCTGAAGTTCGTTGCCACAGAGCCGCTGAAGAACATGTAGCTTCCTTCCAGCCCTACTGAGGCGCTGAGGGAGCTCGAATATGTGCTTATGCTTGTCCCCGATGTCCGGATGAACGAGGTGTTCTCCAGGTCTTTCTTCTCGACCAGCCCGTCGGAGTTGAGTTTTTTAAAATCAAGGATGTGTTCTTTTACACTGGCTTCATCTGCAAAGTTGTCAAAGACATCATAGCCGGCTCCCAGATCGGCAAAGCCGTCTACGTTTTCAGGGCTATTTATCGGATCAAACGGTCCCGGCAGATCATCCTTGGAGCAGCACGTTAGCAGGGTTACCATGGCGAGGGTGGCAGAAGCAAGAAATAGCAATGAAGGATTGCATTTCACTGTGCATGAATTAAGATTTAAGGTTTTCATGGCGAAATTATCAAGTTAGTGAAAAGGAGTTACTTAATCAAATTTATGCCATTTACATTCATAAATCAAATATTATTTGCCAGCAGCCTTGATTTTTCTTTGCTCACTTTATGCTACCGAAACCATAGTTTCGGTAGCATGAGCTCGGCAGAATATTCCGCATAAAAGTTCAATCCCACCGGCCTCGGTTCTTTGCATCAAGGCAAAACCGAGGCTATTACAGATTAATTTTCATAGCAAATAATGCTGCCGAGCTCACGAACCGCCATATGGCGGTGAGAAAGTAAGATGTTGGCTAATATTTGATATCAAAGTCTCAACGCTCTATGCAAATGATAATTTTACTTTTATTGTGGTTTAGAGGCTTTTTTTATTTCAAATTTCATGAATAAGACCGAAAAAACCGGTACAGCAAGAACGATCAGACCAAAGGCGAGTAAAAGGAAATTCCCGGTTTCGATTCCAGGTTCGAGGAGTGCCTTGGAAGGATCCATACTGTTGTAATAAACCTTTATCTCTGAATCCAAAGGATATTTTTTAAGAGCTTCCTCCACAACACTCCTGTTTTTTGTATTATAATTCATATTACTGATTCTGTCTGAAGTGTATACAGTACTGTCAACAGTGTAAGTATAGCTTACAAAAGGGTAATATTTCATTACACCACCCACTTCTGAACTTATTACTTTGCCATTTGTTATTGGCCATCTGTTGGTTTCTGCGGCATTCTTTAACTTTACTGAACCTAAAAAAGTTAAGCCTAGTCCTATTATGGCACTTATTACAAGACCCGGTATATCCTGCCTTCCAATTACAGCTTTCATGTTTTCTAAATTTTAAAGTCAAACACTCTATTTGCCTGGGGGTTGATTAAAAAGGAATTGTAGTTTTAATAATACTATCATTAAGATACCTTTTAAAGATAGGCAAATCTCAAAGTCTTAAGTGATTAATTAAATCATATTTTAATTTATCGGTGGGATTATGCAAGCAGGAGTGATGCTGGTTTGGTTTTCATTACTGTGGAGCTTAAATGGGTTTTTCTTTGAATTCAAGGCTGGATATAGCTGGAAAAAACAGTATTACTCCTGCTTGCATAATCCCACCGATAAATTAAAATATGATTTAATTAATCACTTAAAACTTTGAGATTTGCCTATCTTTAAAAGGTATCTTAATGATAGTATTATTAAAACTACAACTCCTTTTTAATTAACCCCCAGGCAAATAGAGTGTTTGACTTTAAAATTTAGAAAACATGAAAGCTGTAATTGGAAGGCAGGATATACCGGGTCTTGTAATAAGTGCCATAATAGGACTAGGCTTAACTTTTTTAGGTTCAGTAAAATTAAAGAATGCCGCAGAAACTAACAGATGGCCAATAACTAATGGCAAAGTAATAAGTTCAGAAGTGGGTGGTGTAATGAAATATTACCCTTTTTGTAAGCTATACTTACATTGTTGACAGTATTGTATACACTTCAGACAGAATTAGTAATATGAATTATAATACAAAAAACAGGAGTGTTGTGGAGGAAGCTCTTAAAAAATATCCTTTGGATTCAGAGATAAAGGTTTATTACAACAGTATGGATCCTTCCAAGGCACTCCTTGAACCTGGAATCGAAACCGGGAATTTCCTTTTACTCGCCTTTGGTCTGATCGTTCTTGCTGTACCGGTTTTTTCGGTCTTATTCATGAAATTTGAAATAAAAAAAGCCTCTAAACCACAATAAAAGTAAAATTATCATTTGCATAGAGCGTAGAGCGTAAAGACTTTGATATAAAATATTAGCCAACATCTTACTTTACTCACCGCCATATGGCGGTTCGTGAGCTCGGCAGCATTATTTGCTATGAAAATTAATCTGTAATAGCCTCGGTTCTTGCCTTGATGCAAAGAACCGAGGCCGGTGGGATTGAACTTTTATGCGGAATATTCTGCCGAGCTCATGCTACCGAAACTATGGTTTCGGTAGCATAAAGTGAGCAAAGAAAAATCAAGGCTGCTGGCAAATAATATTTGATTTATGAATGTAAATGGCATAAATTTGATTAAGCAACTCCTTTTCACTAACTTGATAATTTCGCCATGAAAACCTTAAATCTTAATTCATGCACAGTGAAATGCAATCCTTCATTGCTATTTCTTGCTTCTGCCACCCTCGCCATGGTAACCCTGCTAACGTGCTGCTCCAAGGATGATCTGCCGGGACCGTTTGATCCGATAAACAGCCCTGAAAACGTAGACGGCTTTGCCGATCTGGGAGCCGGCTATGATGTCTTTGACAACTTTGCAGATGAAGCCAGTGTAAAAGAACACATCCTTGATTTTAAAAAACTCAACTCCGACGGGCTGGTCGAGAAGAAAGACCTGGAGAACACCTCGTTCATCCGGACCTCGGGGACAAGCATAAGCACATATTCGAGCTCCCTCAGCGCCTCAGTAGGACTGGAAGGAAGCTACATGTTCTTCAGCGGCTCTGTGGCAACGAACTTCAGCAAAGAGAGATATTCATATGATTCATATTCATTTGCCACATACCATATCCTGTCAAACAAATACCAGCTCCGGCTTCCCCTGGATTGGGAGGCATCTGACCTGAAGCCTTACCTCACCGCCCAGGCGAAGGAAAAGCTGAATGACCCGGCTGTATCGCCTTCGTCTATCTTTACTATCTACGGAACGCACTGTCTCTCAGGGGTTGTCGTGGGTGCAAGGTCAGACTACAGCGTCTCGGGACGGACACGGGATGTCAAGGAAGGAGTAAGTGTCGGTATCTATGCTGAAGCAAGCTTCTCGCAGGGATATGGCTCCGGCACGCTGAATACCTCTGTAATCACACAGCAGGAGTTTGATCAGTTCTCCTCCAATATGGAACAACACCTGGAGGTGTATGGTGGCGACAGCGAGCAGGGACATAACATTATCACCAAGAATGATTACGATGCCTGGATCAACAGCATCCCCAACAAGCTGGTGTTTTGCAACTATACCCAGAACGGGCTGATCCCGATATGGGAGTTCTGCGATGATGAGTTGCGCAAGACGGAACTGCGAGATTACTATATGAACAGCTGGTCTTCCGACAGGGAGATCACTGTCTACCCCAAGCCAAGGTTCTGCATTCTTGACATCCTGGTACTCGAAGGGCGCGTCATATCCAATCCGTATAGGTACAATGACCGGGACTACTACAAGCTGGACTTCGATCTTAACAGGGGCTGCGGGGGCGACTCCCGCTACCTGTGGATATACTACCTCCCGGGACTGGAAAATGACACCATCACTCCGATTGCTGAGATAGGGTTATACGATACGTCAGACCATGAGACCCTGGCAGAACTTGGCGCAGATTTCCAACCGATCAACGTGGACCTCAACATGGGTGCCAGCGGTGATTATATTTACATGGCATTCAGACGCAGGAACGATTACGCCGACAAGCTTCTGACCGGAATGAAGGTTGGGAATGACAATTTGTGGATGTATACCATAGGAACCAATGCCGGATATACCTTTATTGGACTGAAACAGCATAACTCAAATAACCTTCAGGATCTCAATGAAGATGCCTCAGGCAGTTACATATATCTCCACTATACCAACCAGTTCGTTGATGAGTCCAACCTTCCCTGAAACAAGTAAGAACCGGAAAGGGGATCATTAACAGCCTGTCATTTCCTGATTTTGTCAGGGATATATTTATAATGCTTAAGGATAGGAGTTTCTTTATAAGTGGTGAGACACAAGAATTGAATTTTACTTTACTCTCCCGACACTTTCTTGTCGGGATCGTGAGCTCGGCAGCATTATTTGCTATGAAAGGGGAATTGTAGTAGCCTCGGTTCTTGGCTTGACCCAAGAATTGAGGCAGATTCGAATATTCATCTTTATAGAAAGCTTTTACCGAGCCCACGAGCGCCGCAAAGCGGGACGAGTAAAGTAACCAAAGAAGATCAAGGCTTTAGATAATTTCCGGGCTGCGGATGTTTTAACAAACATTTTCCCAACTGGTTTGTTTAACTATTCAGGAACAAAATGACAATTAGTTATGACAATATTATGAAAAACTTACGTAGCCTGGGACATACAGGTATTCAGGTGAGCCCAATAGGTCTTGGTTGCTGGCAGTTCAGCAAACAAAAAAACCTGTCAGGGAGATTCTGGCCTGAACTTGAAGATGACCTTATCAAAAGAATTGTCTCCCTTTCCATTGAAGGAGGAATTAACTGGTTTGATACAGCCGAAGCATATGGTAACGGCACGTCAGAAAAAGCCCTTTCAAAAGCCCTTGTGGCGATTGGGAAGAAGCCCGGTGAGGTCATCATAGCAACTAAATGGTGGCCTTTCTTTCGCTTCGCCTCGAACATCACCAGAACTATTGACAAGCGGATGAATGCACTTATGCCATATCCCATTGATCTCTATCAGGTACACCAGCCATGGAGCTTTTCAAATGAAAAGAGCGAAATGACCGCTATGGCTGAACTGTTTAACAGAAAACTGATCAAAAGTATAGGGGTTAGCAACTTAACGGCACTGAGGATGCAAAACGCCTGGGAGACCCTCAATAAAGCAGGAATACCACTGGCATCAAACCAGGTCAGGTATAACCTGTTGGACCGCAAAATAAAATCTAATGGCGTGATGGACCTCGCAAAAAAACTCGGCATTTCCATCATTGCATATTCGCCGCTGGCACAGGGCCTGGTTACCGGCAAGTTTCACGATAATCCTGAACTGCTTAAAAACATCGGATTTAGAAAATTTAGTCCACAATTCAAGCCCGAAGGACTCGAGAAAAGCCGGCCGGTGATAATGCTGGTAAAGGAGCTTGCCCTTAAATATAATGTGACACCCTCACAGGTGGCCCTCAGCTGGTTAATTAATTATCATGGCGATACAGTCCTCGCAATCCCGGGGGCAACGAAAGAAATCCATGTAAAGGAGAACGTCGGTGCGATGTCATTCAGGCTTTCTGATGAAGATATGGTAAGACTGGATCATAAGAGTTCGATATTCAAATGATCAGGCCTGAGGATGGCTGATACTAATCACCCTCCTCAAGGAAGAAGATCTCGTTGACAGCTTTATTAAAGTACCTGGAGAGCTTCAACGCCAGGATGGTTGATGGTACGTACTTACCAAGCTCGATAGAATTGATAGCCTGCCTTGTCACCGCTATCTGTTTTGCAAGCTCCTCCTGGGTTATGTCCTTGATGGCTCTCTCAACCTTCAGATTGTTTTTCATGACTAAGCGATTTATTGGCCCTGTAAAGCATATAATAGTAACGGATGATGAAAAATATGAGAATGGTAAACATGTTGAATATCATAACATATAAAAATTCAAACTCATAAAAGAACAGAAAACATAGTACAAGTACGCCGTAATTTATGTATGTCGCCCAGAGTAACGATTCCAGCCTGATTTTTGCGATGAACTCATCCTCGTGCTTCTCTTTTGAGAATGCGACAAAGATCGCTCCGGTCAGAAATAAAATACCAACCAAAGTACCTGTCAGGTTAGCCTTGATCAGTCCAAAAAACACAGGATTCTGAAAAACTCCGGATCCGGAATAAATAGTAAATACTTTCGTATCAAGGAATCTAAATTCATAATCGAAGATAATTATGAATAGTCCCAAAAGAGCCGATGGAACCAGAAGGATCCATCCCACCCTCTTAAAATGATTTGGTAAAAGCATCTTCGTTTTCATTGCCTTCTATATTAGTTAATAGTGCAAATGTAATGTATAGATTACAATTATGCAAGTATTAATTACTTTTTGTAATGTATACATGTCTTTTTTTTAATAACTGATGGTTTTATATAGGCTGATGCTAAGAGCGTAGAGCATAGAGCAGGGGGTATGGAGTTCTTTGAACATCTGAACAGACAGGGCCGAGCGCTTATAAATTGCCCGGTGGTCAATTTTAGCGTATTTAGCAAAGTTATTGCCCGATGTGGCTGTTTTAGCAAATATTTTCCCAACTGGTTTGTTTAACTAATCAGGAACAAAATGATAATTACTTATGAAAGTATTAAGCAAAACATTTGTAGCAATACTTACCATATTAAGCATTAAATCAGTAACATCCACCACAATGGCAAAAACAGAAAAGCAAAAATATGATGTTGTGCATTCCGAAAAGGAGTTTGAGATAAGGTTCTACCCTTCCGCTCTCCTTGCAACGGTATATTCAGATGCCAGCACATACAGGGAGCTGGCGTCCCGACGCTCTGCATGGTCGGGACGGTAGTCAAAAACGCACAAATACTTACTCAAGCGCCGCGTTGAGCAGAGGGATATCCTCATTTTTCGCAACAATATTCCAGCTGACGAGATCGAACATCCATTTATCATTAACCTTTACTACCTTATCTATGCACCTTACTTGCATTTTTGTACTTATAAAGGGTACAAAATACTGCTCCACAACAATTGCAGATTTCCCATCGGCTGCAACCATTATTTCACGTTTGTCTAGCTTAAACTCCATTTTCATGGTACTGTCACCAGCCTGTGCCAGGAAAAGATCAGTAATTTGCTGCTTGTTCCAGAACTCTGACGGATCAGTTCCAAGAAACATTGCATTGTCGTTGCATGATGCAGTTATTTTGTTGATATCCAGCGCCATATAAGCCGCATTAAACTCATCCATAAAAGTTGCCAGTTCAGCTTTTACGGCTTCGGGATCAACAGCTACAGTCGCGGGTTTTTGCTGGCAGGATGTCATTAACATCACAACAACCAAAATCAGTAAAGGAGTCTTTTTCATAACATTTAATTTAAGGATTTAGTTATGATAAAGTTATGACATCTGTGAAGGTAAGTCAAATATTTTTTCAGATGACGCAGCGCATCGACAGACCGGCATCAGGTAGCAGTCGATTTAGTGTGCTATCAGATGATTACAGTTTAGCCGGGTTGGGGATGATGCAGAGAAATTCGAAGTCGCTGTCATACGGGTTCCTGAACTGGTGAAGGTCGCCCGGCCTCACGAAGAGGCTCTGGCCTTCCTGTACGACATGCTCATTGCCCTCGTAATCTACGGCCACTCCGCGGCCGTGTTCGATCTTTATAACATGCTCATAGTCATGCTGGTGGTAAGGTGTGTTGCCACCGGGGGCGACGAAGAAATGACGCATGATTATGTTTCCCGAGCCGTCTTCAGGGCCGATAAGGATCTTCATCCTGACGTTATGGGCACCTTCCACCTGTACCAGGGGTGAAGGGATTTCTGAATTGAGATTTATTTTCATGATAGTGTTGTATTAACTGTCATTCAAAGGTAAATAAGAAACATCTATAGGGAATAAATGTTCCACATTCTTACTTTACTCTCCCGACACTTTCTTGTCGGGATCGTGAGCTCGGCAGTAGTGTCTCTATGAAAGGGCATTATGTAGTAGCCTCGGTTCTTGCCTTGATGCAAGAAAGTAACAAAGAAAATCAAGGCTTAAGATTTTTTGGGTCGACAGTAACTACGGTCAGCCCGGCGCATTACAACTCTCCCCGACGACATAGTATAATCAAATAAACTTTGAATGATTGTGGCTGTGTCGGGGTTCAAACAGTAATGCTCCTCAACCCTTCCCATCTGCTGACCCCCGTCACTGTCTCGCTTTTCCCCAAAAAATCTAAGGCCGGGCTTAAAGATTCTAAACACCGCAGCAAACAATAAAAATTCGCTCTACCCGGAAATTATCTCAGGCCAGTTCTTAAGGTTTCATAGCAGTATGTTGATGAATTTTGCGGCAAGTGATATAATAATTTATCAGGCATTGAACTAGATTTACCTGATCCCGTGATATTTTCTATCTTTGTCTTATGAAATATGATAAGTCACTGGTGTTGAAAATGATCAAGGAGATTGTCAATGAACTTGAACCTGCGGCGGAAGTAATATTATACGGTTCCAGAGCACGTGGTGATGAGAAACCGGATTCCGACTGGGATATCCTCATTCTTATTGACAAAAAGGCAGATCTGTATTATGAAAGTCAATTTCGACACAGATTATTTGATATTGAGCTTGAGACTGGTGCGGTCCTTTCAGTTTTCGTACACAATAAGGAGGAGTGGAAATCAATGCATTGGATGACACCTCTTTATCAAAATATTGCCAGAGAAGGGCTGAGAATTTCCTAATCATGAAGCGATCAAAGGAAGATTATATCAGATACCGGTTCGAAAAGGCTACCCAAACACTCGGAGGATGCAAAATACCTGGCCGAAACTGAACGATGGAACTCTGTTATCAACCGACTATATTATGCATGCTTTTATGCGGTTTTGGCAATTTTTGCGAAATATGATATCATCAGTCACACTCATTCAGGTGTAAGAACCCAGCTATCGATGCACTTTGTGAAGAAAGGAATGCTTGAAAAGGAACATGCCATGCTTTTCAGCGATCTTTTTGATCTCCGACAAAAAGGTGATTATGCCGATTTTATTGAGTTTGACGATAAGTATGTCAAATCATTGATTCCAAAGACAGAATTATTTATCAAAGCTACCGAACTCCTTATTTCTTGCAGCCTGTGTCGGGGCTCAAACAGTAATGCTCCTCCACCATTCCCATCTGCTTACCTCCGTCACTGTCTCGCTTCCCCAAAAAATCTAAGGCCAATCCTTTTAAACCATGATTTTTTATCGCTAACCAGCTTACTAGTTGGTAAGTTGCTTCATGGTAAGGTCTTATTAAAACCCGGATAGTTTAATTGCTTCCTGATGCCTGAAAAGTCTAAAATGTATCTGGTCCCCAGTCAATTGGATAAAACATTCTTATTACCATTTAAAGTTTAAGGTCGCAAATTGCGACCTCAAAAAAAGCTCAATTCTGGCCTCTACGCTTTCTGTGCTCCATCTTTTTACCTAAAAATCCTATGCTAATCATTAAAAAGGAATATATGTGAGGCAAGCAATAAAAAACTCGCTTACCCCGGAAATTCTCTTAGACCGACTCCTAACACATACACAGATATGCATCTTGCTATAATATCAAGTTATGGCTATTCTCCCAGGGTTAATTATTCCAGCCGCTTCCATGTCTCTGTCACAGCCATATCAAGAGTATCATTTTTCACACTATAGGAAATAGTCCAAAAATCGTTATCTATTGAATACTTCATATCGTTGGTTTTGCCAACGAAATACTGCCAGGAATGGTATTTGACATATTCCCTATAATTCTCGCCGTCATATGTATATTCCCCGCCCCCTCCTTCAACAAGATTCTCTCCTGCCTGACTTCCAAAGGCAAAGTATTTATCCGTTAATATTTTTATGTAAGGATTGGTGAACTGGTTGATCTCATAAGTGGTATCAGGTTCAATAACCTTAACGTAAGTCATTTCCCAGACACCTTTAAGAGGATCTTTTTTACATCCTTTTCAGGATTATTGCAGGCAATCATCAGAATGACCGTAGAGGCGATAGTAATGCAAATGATCTTTTTCATTGTTCGAGGCTTTGGTTTTCTACTCAAAATTGATGTTTTATGTATAACAAAGTTAAACCAGTAAAAAGGTAAAATCAAGAGTTCTATTCTTATTCGCTTAGAAATAGCCTCCTATTCCGGACGAATGTGAGCTCCTGGGAATGCATATGGGTGAACCGGAAGACAGATTTATCCCCAGAAGCAGCCGTATTTATCTTCCTCCACGACATCAACAAATTCCTGAATAGTTTTAGCTATCGGATGCGGAGAATAAGTATGCCACTTTAAATCAGACCTTCTCCAGAATATTTTCCAGTACCCTTTGACCTTGACCCAGTTAGCCTTAGCAATAACCGATTCTATTTTGATCTCAGGCTTATCGTATCGTGGTCTGATTTCGTAAATAATTACACTTTGATTTTCAATTTTATAAGCAATATCCAATTTACTTCTCATATTTTCAGGAGGCCGGATATCATCAATGTAATTCTCCAAAGCCTCAATTACTTCTGCCGTTTTTATTATGTCTATGCTCATCTCCATCAGGTCATAGTTTATCAAGAATTACGTCAAATCTTTAATTATGGCAATTTATCCATAATTAACAATTCAGGGAGCAGGTCTTATTCGATCAAGGCTTCCAGCCCGGACACAGACGAATGGGAACGCTGTATCAGTTGATCACAATGATATTACCTGCACCAAGATCAAAGTAATTCTCACCAAAAGCATCGCGGAACATTTTTATCTGCTCGTCACCGGTGCAGTGAGTTGCACCACACTTAACAACTCCCAGGGCTTTCATCCCGGAAATGATCACATCCATTTCTTCTTCAGATTTCTTCATTAAGTGAAAGCCTCCAAAGACCATGTAAATATTCTTGTTAAAAGATAATTTTATCTCTTTCAGCATCTCAACTATCCCCGGATGTGAGCAACCGGTCATCACAACCAGCCCCTGTTTTGTGTCCAGCACAAGCGCATGTTCAGCCAGACGAAAATCAAACTCACCCGAGGTGTAGAGGTACTCACAGATCATGGCGGGTTCTTTAACAAGGAGGGGCTTTAATCCCAGACTGTCCATCTTCTTCTTAAATGCCATCGTGAAAGAGTGTGGGATAATCACAGGAATATCCGTTTTCATCTTAACAAAAGAAGATATCCCGCCGGTATGATCACCGTGCTCATGTGACAGTACAAGGAAATCAATCGCTGAAGCATCAATACCCATCTTCCTGAAGTTCGATGCAAAAATATCGGGTTTGGTTCCGGTGTCAAAGAGTATCGTTTTTTCGAGTCCTTCAATAACGATAGAATAGCCCCAGCCTGCCGTTCATACTGTCGACCCAGGCATAATTGTCATAGATAACTCTGACAGTCACTGGTTTTACGATACCGTCAGATGATGTCAAACTGCTCAGTCCTTCCTGGTTACTGAGATAGGGATAATCCTGTCCGCAGGACTGAGCCTGAAGAAGCAGGATTAAAATCAGTACTGATAGAATTTTCTCTGTTTTCATAGAACAAAGTTACAACAGGATTGATCGGAAGTCAAGGTGTTTACTCTTCCTTTCTTTGTCTTGATACAAAGAAAGGAAGCAAAGAAAAATCAAGGCTTAAGATTTTTTGGGGAGATGTTTCCTTCGGCTGTCCCAGCGCGTTACAACTCCCCCCGACGACATAGTATAATCAAATAAAATATGAATGTTGTGGCTGTGTCAGGGCTCAGACAGTAACGCTCCGCATTGCCTTCGCTTCTGACAGCCTTCGTCTCCATCTCTTTTCCCCAAAAAATCTAAGGCCGGTCCTAAAGATTCTTAACACCGCAGCAAACAATAAAAAATTCGCTTATTCCGGAAATTCTCTCAGGCCAGTCCTTTAAAATTTCACTGTTCCAGTTTCTTAATGCCCATGTTCCAGAGAGTAAAGCTGAAACTGTCGGCTTCCTTTTCAATTCGCTTGTTTACAGGAGTGCCGGCCCCGTGACCTGCACTTGTCTCAATCCTAATCAGTACCGGATCGGATCCTGCCTGCTTCTCCTGAAGCTGAGAAGCAAATTTAAACGAGTGTGCCGGAACAACCCTGTCGTCATGGTCTGCCGTGGTAATGAATGTAGCGGGATATTCAGTCTCCGCTTTCACGTTATGAACAGGTGAGTATGCCAGCAGGTACCTGAACATTTCAGGATCCTCATCTGCTGTTCCGTAATCATATGCCCATGCTGCCCCGATAGTAAACTTATGATACCTGAGCATGTCAAGCACACCAACAGCCGGAAGAGCCACTTTAAACAATTCAGGTCTCTGTGTCATGACTGCACCGACAAGCAGTCCGCCATTCGAGCCGCCCGATACGGCAAGATACTGAGGTGAAGTATATTTATTGATTATAAGGTATTCGGCAGCAGATATGAAATCGTCAAATACATTCTGCTTGTTCATCCTGGTTCCTGCCAGGTGCCATTTTTCACCATATTCGCCGCCGCCCCGGATATTTGGTACCGCATAAATACCTCCCATTTCAAGCCATACTGCAACAGGAATTGAAAACCTTGGCGTCACACTTGAATTGAATCCTCCATAACCATAAAGGAGTGTGGGATTTTTTCCATTAAGCTTAACATTCTTTCCGTAAGTTATAATCATAGGTACACGGGTTCCGTCCTTCGAACTGTAAAACACCTGTTCCGATATGTAATCACCGGCATTAAACAATACTTCAGGTTTTTTATATTCCTGTGTTTCTCCGGTCTGAGGATCCATCTGATATATTGCGGATGGAGTGGTATAGTTGGTGAAGGAATAATAGATATCCTTATCTTCTTTGTTACCGCTAAATCCGTTAGCGCTTCCGATACCCGGAAGATTAATGTCCCTCACAATGATACCGCTCCTGTCATATTGTTTTACGCTTGAAATTGCATCTTTCATGTAATTTGCAAAAATGTAGCCTGCACCAGTGGAAGGCCGAAGTACATTTTCTGTTTCGGGAATAAAATCGACCCAGTATTCTGGTCCGGGTTTTCCGGCATCAACAGTCACAACCCTCCAGTTCGGAGCATTGAGATTGGTGCCTATAAACAGTTTTGATCCTTCATTATCAATGACATAATTATCGCTGTCGAAGTTGGGAACAACAACTTTGAATTCACCCGGGTTCTTCGTAAGATCCTTGATATAAAGTTCATTGCCCGTTGTCGATATTCCTGCAGCCACCACAAGATACCTGTCATCTTCAGTTACATAACCCCGCACACTCCTTCTTTTTATATCACCTCCAAAAACAAGTTTGTCTTCTGATTGACCTGTACCTGATCTATGGTAATAAAGTTTATGCTGGTCAACCACGGCAGACAGTGCGTTGCCTTCCGGCTTATCATACCGTGAATAATAAAAACCTTCATTACCCTGCCATGAAATGGCTGAAAACTTAATGTCAACGAGAGTATCTCCAAGAATCTCTTTTGAAAAAGCATCCATGGTGATCACCTTGCGCCAGTCAGATCCTCCTTCGGAGATCGAGTATGCGACCCTGCTCCCGTCTTTTGAAAATCCTATCGCGTCAAGCGAGGTGGTTCCGTCTTTGGAAAATGTATTCGGATCAAGAAAAAGTTCAGGATCTCCGCCATCCTTTTGCCTGTAATAAACATCCTGATTCTGAAGACCGTCATTTTTTGTAAAGTAAGTATAATCGCCCTTCCTGAATGGCATGCCGAACTTCTCATAATTCCACATCGTCGTCAGACGTTCCCTGATCTGTTCCCTGTAGGGTATCTTTTCAAGATATGCGAAAGTGACAGCGTTCTGTTCCTTAACCCACTCTGCAGTTTCAGCAGACATGTCATCCTCAAGCCAGCGGTAAGGATCTGCTACCGGGGTTCCGAAGATTGTGTCTGTGACATCGCCCTTACGGGTTTCAGGGTATGTGATCTCATCATTTGATCTGCTGCTGCAGGAAACAGCTATTGTGATGATAATTCCAATGAAGACGCTGAACGGGAAGACTTTAAAACCTTTATTATTATTTGTGTTCATAGGTACAGGTAGTAAATTGATTCAAATTAATAAATTGTTCAAATTACAGGATCAGTTAATTTTCTTCCCTTTAGTTTTCTGGCCATTCTGAAACAGGGTCAGACTTTCAACTGCTGCCTGCTCGTTTACATTAAAGAGGATCTGGGCGTTGACAACTTTAAGGTAGAACTCCACGTTGCTTTTTGCAAAGAGCTCGAATTTTCCCTGTCCTGTTGCCTGGCCGAAAAGCTGCTTTCCTTCACGGGTGATCACTATATTGAAACCAGGAACCAACTCGTAAGTGCCAACATAGGTGTCTAATATTGCTTCCGGTACTTCCACATCTTCGATCTGGATCTTCACTCCCATTTTCTCCAATGCCTGAATACCATTAGAATTGCCCGGATTGATTTCTACAGATTTCTTATAATTTTCGATTGCCAGATCCTTATCGCCATTCTTCAGGAGTGCTTCACCGTAGCTATCGTAGACATTTGATGAAGCCGGAAACATATCTACGTTCATTTTGAAAATGGCCAGGGCTGCCTCCAAATTCTTCTCCATATAAGAATAGCCCAGCGTGTTTAAATCCTCTTCGCTAAAATCATATTCGTCCGGCTTATTCTCTTTGAGATCGTAGAACAGAGTCTTTGCCGCTTCAACTCCTTTGGCGTCAATGGTTTTGCGAAGCTCAGCAGCGATACCGGGTTTAACAGCGAGCAAGTCTGATCCCGGGTTAAGTAAATGAAATCCGATATCATCAATACTCCGTGTAGAATTTGTCAGGAGGACTACTCCTTCGCCTGTTTCCTTTACAAATCCGGCAAATGCCCTGTAACCTCCTGTTCCTCCGTTATGCCAGATCACATCTCCATTTTTGCCCTTCATTATGTGCCAGCCGAGTCCAACGCTCATGCCACCAGCTTTATCATGACGAACTTCATGTGTCTTATTCATCGCGGTCTGTAACGGAGTTTTCAAGTATCCAATATTTGCTGACAGGAACTTCAGCATGTCGTAAGTTGAGCTACGTATTGCACCACAGCCTGCCAGAGTGGGAATATCCCAATTTTTTGCTTCAACACCACTGTCATAACCTGTGGCCAGGTTCTTTTTCATTTTCTCATCCAATGTGATTTTAGTCTCTTTCATTCGCAGAGGTTTGGCTATCGTTTTAATCATTAACGATTCATACGGAAGGCCGGCATTAAGCGCAAGGATGTGCCCCAGGAGTCCCTGGGCAAGGTTAGAGTACTCATAAGCAGAACCAACATCGCGTGTGAGCTCATAGCCTGAAAGGAATGAATACAACTGATCAACAGTATAGTCTGCAAACGGGTTTCCAAGGGTCAGCGGGTGCAAAATTCGTAGGCATGCGAGGTAACCCTGAGGTGTGATCTGACAAATTCCCAAAGGTGATTTCATTTGCTCCACGCTGAGGGACCTTTACCCCGTCAGGCAGATAGTTTTTGATGGGATCGTCCAGCTCAAGTTTTCCATCTATGACCTGCTGAGCAAGGAGGATTGCGGTAAAGACTTTCGTAATAGAACCAATTTCATATATTGTATGCTCATTGGCTTCCGGACCATTTTCTGATTTCCTGCCAAAATTGAAATAGCTTGATCCGTCTTTATCGATAATGCCAACAACGATGCTTGGATTCAATCCAAACTCAATTCTCTTATTAATGCTATTGACCACATCATCCGGCAGTTTCTTGCCTGATTGTCCAAAAGATGCAGTTGAAAGAAGCAAAATCAGGAATAATAAGCCTGACCGGGTTTTTCTTGGTGTTTTCATCTTGAAGGGATTATTTTATTGATTTATCGAGAAAAGTTAATCAATAAATCCGACAAACGTAAAAAGCCAATTCAAAATATGAAGTCACTCGGGTATAACGATCCCAGGTGGATGCTTTGTTGTATGCTCAGGCTTGTCCGATTAGTGAATATTGGTTACGATCCAATACCCTGGTCTTGGTCGTCGTATCTATTTTCAAATAACCTAAAGGCGATTCTATAGGTTGGGGTCAAAAACCCATACCCCAGGGATATTGCCTTCTGACGGCGCAGAATGTTCCCACAGGATTATCCGGCAGGCTTACCTCAAAGATGAGTTTCTGCTGATCGCCGCAAAAGGGCTCGACAATCTTAACTGTATATCGCTTCCTTTCCACCATTTCAACGGATATCTCCAGGTCGTACAGGCAGTCGCAGTTGCAACCTGCAGAAGCCTCTTTCTCGTATATTACCAACGTGTCTCCGATAATGTCAATATCACAGCTCAATTTGCCCGGGCAACAATTAAATCCGGCGTTAATATGAATGAATGACATTGTTTTTGAAAAGCTATCGTAAGAATAGCTTATGCATGAAAGCGTATCGGGAACAGGTTCTTCGCCTGATCCTGATTTCAGTCCCTTACAGTCGGAATGATCAATGATGCTGGCTGTGATATGATTAGCCTCCCTTTCACAACTTGCCAAAAGGAGGCTGATAAAGAGCATTGACAGAAAAGCAGAGGCAATCTTCTCCATTATTCTTTCTTTTTCTAAATCCGAATATTGTATTTACCTCGCCACAAGATCCATACCAAAATTAGATTTGTTTTCGGAACCGGCTCCGAAGATTTTCTCCATACGTGTAGTGTTATTTTCCTGGCTTGACACAAGAATTGTATTCTTACTTTGCTCTCCCGACACTTACGTGTCGGGATATTGAGCTCGGCAGTAAATTGTTTTGTAAGGGCATTATGTAGTAGCCTCGGTTCTTGTCTTGACACAAGAACCGAGGCCGGTGCTAACAGCGAAGAAATACCGTTCAAGCCAGAAACGGTAAATGGGGTCCTGAAATGAGATCACACCTGCCCTATCGTCTAGAATATCCTTTTCTATCAGCGCTTTGCGTGAGCGGGAAACATTGGCTGAAGAGATCAAACGATACCTTGTAAGTACATTGGCCGATGAAAGAGCAGTCTCGCCGGATATCATAGCCCTCAGAAAATTGATCTGTGAAGCCGTAAGCGCCTCGGTAATGGTAGCAAAAAGCAGGCTGAGCTGACCGGTAAGTGAAATATGAGCCTGCTGTACAATGATATCATTGCATTTGCGCGGGGTCCTCAACCATACTTGCTGTGAGAGTTGCTGGACATAATAAGGATGGTTGTCAGCCAGCTTAACTATCATCTCTGCCTCCTCCCCGGAAATATATTTTCCCGTTGATGAAAACCTTTCCGTAACAAAAGCGATCCATGATCCGGTGTCGATCTTCTCAAGGAAAAGAATATCGCCAAATTTATAAAATGGCATTGATGCATTGGTAAAGACATCAAGCATCATGTGCCGCTTGCTCCCGTACAGGCAATATGAGACATTCTGATGCTTCTGCCAGCGAGATCTCAGGCGTTTCTGAAAAAATAACGGGTCACTAAATTCTGCAATATTCTGAAATTCATCAATGCAGACCAATATTTTCATGCCCTTTTCAGTTGCTATCTTCTCCGCGAGATCAAGGATCTCATCCGGATCCTTCCTGATCTCATTCCAGTCGAAACTAAGGGAAAATTCGTTCCCCGGATCGGCATTCAGGACTATCCTGGGGACGATTTGCCTGAAGAATTTTTTTGCTAAGTCCACCGCTTCCTGCCATTTTGAAGAGGATGCTTTCAGCACAGTCATTGCAAGGGCATCATAAAACTCTTCCTCTCGACGGATGCTGAAGAGGTCGATCATGCAGACCCTGAGTTTTTTATTTTTCCTGATGGCAATGCCTGCGGCTTTTTCCACCAGAGAACTTTTGCCCCACCTGCGTGGTGAAATGATAATAGTATTGATTAGGGAGCTGAAGTTGGCAGCAAGCTGACCTGTCTCCTTCTCCCTGTCGGTGAAGTTTTCGTCCTTCGCTATTCTGCCGAAAACAAAAGGCGTCTCCATGATATATTCATTTTATGATACAAATTTATAAAACATTTTTGTTAGTAACAAATTTGTTTCAAAATAAATTCGCTGATATAATTAAGCCTCCACATGTCTCTATCGCCAGCATCTTTCTCATAAATAGTTCAATGGGCAATTTTGTTGTATTTGGCATAGTTATTGTGCGGTTTTTAACAACATACGGAACCATGATCAGACGCAGTTACTTCATTATCGCTGGCTTAGCATTCCTGACCGGTTTGCTTTTTTCAGGCTGTGATAAACAAATTAATCAGGAAACCGGATTCCTTGAAGGTGTCATTTCCATCGGACCAATCTGCCCGGTTGAGCCAGTTCCACCAGATCCGGCCTGCCTGCCGACTGCAGAGACGTATAAAACCTATCCTGTCAGCATTTGGACAGCGAACGGAATGAGGAAAATTAAGCAGATAAATCCTGCATTGGATGGCTCTTACAAAACAGAGCTGACCCCGGGAAATTACCTGGTTAAGGTTCTGACCACAGGTAACACCATTGGCGGCAGCAATCTGCCTGTGCAAGTGACAATTACCTCACAGAATAAGACAGTTCTTAATATAGATATTGATACGGGGATCCGATAATATCAACGACTGTTAACAGACAACAACAAGCAGCCGGCAGTCCATCTTCGCTGCGGCTTCGGTGAACAAAGCCGGCAGGGGACAGAAAAAATCCATTGACTTCAGGTGAGGTTCCGGTATCAGATAATTTTATATCTTCAGTCTCATAAACTACGTTACCGTGAGCAGATCACATCAGGATATAATCAAATCAATATTATTCGGCGTGGCTGTGGGTGATGCGCTGGGCGTCTCTGCCGAGTTCAGCGACAGG
Organism: uncultured Bacteroidales bacterium; assembly: GCA_963719235.1. Taxonomy (GTDB): domain Bacteria; phylum Bacteroidota; class Bacteroidia; order Bacteroidales; family VadinHA17; genus SR-FBR-E99. Next base: position 27,860 of record CAVRBS010000014.1, on the reverse strand, counting down.
GAGGAGCTTCGCGCACATCCGGTCACCGGCATGGCAGGCTACGGGAAGCATGGCCAGCCTCCGGGTACCTGGTCTGACGACAGCTCACTCACCTTCTGCCTGGCGGAGGCTCTGACAGAGGGATTTGACCTTAAAGCCATCGGTCAGAACTTTGTCAGATGGCGCCAGGAGGGGTTCTGGACTGCCCGGGGAAGTGTGTTTGACATCGGAGGCACAACCAGACGAGCTATTGCACGGCTGGCCGCCGGAGTGAAGCCTGAGACGGCAGGTGACGATGATGAAAGCTCTAACGGTAACGGTTCTCTTATGAGGATACTCCCCTTGCTGCTTTATATAGCTGACAGACCGGCAGGAGAGCGTTTCCGCATCACGCAGCAGGTATCATCGCTGACCCACCGGCATGTGCGGTCAGTGACGGCATGTTTCATTTACCTGGAGCTTGCACGGTACCTCAGCATTGGCATGAAAAAGTCTGATGCCTATAAATCTGTCCGGGTAGTCACCGCAGGCCACCTTGCCTCGCTCAACGTCTCCAGGGATGAGCGCAGGCTGTTTGACAGACTGCTCAAGGGAAATATTCAGGACCAGCCGGAAGCTAATATAAAAAGCACCGGGTATGTGATGGATACCCTCGAGGCTTCGATATGGTGCCTGATGACGACGGAGAGCTACCGGGAGGCTGTGCTGAAGGCGGTGAACCTCGGAGAAGATTCTGACACCACAGGTGCTGTTACCGGCGGACTGGCGGGGCTGTTGTACGGATATAAGTCGATACCGGAGGAATGGATCAACACGCTTGCCAGGAAAGACGATATCGAGGATCTGGCTGCCAGGGTGAAACGGGCGGGATATAGGGAAATTAAATTAAGAATTAAGAATTAAGAATTATTTGCGATGTGCGATTTGCGATTGTCGATTAATAAGGCAGTGGGCAGTAGTTATTTGCGATGTGCGATTTGCGATTGTCGATTTATCAGGCAATAGAGAAGTGACCGTAAAGTCCTTATTTACATCAAAATAATAGCGCCATTATTGATTTGTTAACAAGGTAATATCCACATTTTTTATTGTCCCGACAATAAAGCTTCCATACAAAACGGAAACAACATCATAATTTTTATCAGAAATGCCGCCAACAACAATATCTTTACCAAGAACATCTACCGTTATTTTGTCTTCCAGGTTGCGTAAGTTATAATTGGCCACCGTTGTATAAAAATTACCCTCATCATCTGTTAAACCCTCAAATCTAAATTCCCCTTTGGCGGGTGCTCCGCATGGTTCTTTATAAATGTACACTATGATCCATTGATCCTTCATTGGGAGATTGTTAATACCTCGAACATGTATATTGGCTGTAATACTAACCGCTATTTCAGTTGCCCAAGTATGATCACATTGATCAGTGCGGAGAATATCACATCTGAGGCAAATAACTGAGATAAGGATAACCGGTATTGCCTTGAAGAGAAATGCTAATGTTTTCATAACTAGTATATTCAGATATTGGATACATAAATTTACGGTTTTTTTAATGAATACAAAATATATCTTAAGGACTAAAGACAATAAGAACAAATATTTACTTAACAAAAGAGGATTAAGTCATTAGCGATGTTTCCTTAACCATATTCCCCGAAACCGAATGAATTCTTGTTGTTTCCAGCGCTTTTTTCAGGGTAAACGGAGGAAGAATTCCGGATTAAGGTCAGATTTTCAATTGCCAGGTCCCTGTGTTGTACGCTCACGATTGCAGATAACCGACAACAGGCGATGGAATGAGGCATGCTGGCGATCCCGCTGAGCGGGAGAGGCAGACCCGCGAAGCGGGAGGGCATGGAGCAAAGAGCATTGGTGGCTTCATGAAAGCGGTTCATCATTCTGTAGTCGCCAATGCAGAAGGAGGACGCATCATCCGGAAAAATGTTCCCGATGCAAATATTGGTACCACATTGGCAAACACCTGGGTGGAGCCAGTTGACCAGGATAAAAAGAACAAAGGGGCTGCAGCACGGATGGATGCGATAATGAACCGCCTGTTCATTGAACCGGTTCTCGGTCTGGGATACCCCGAAGATACGGTACCGATGCTGAAGAAGTTGAAATCGCACTATGAAGAGGGAGATGAGGAGAAGATGATCTTCGATTTCGATTTTATCGGTATCCAGTACTATTACAGAACAATAGCTAAAAAATCCATAATCCCCGGAATGAGGGCAAAGGAGATACCGGCCTCGGAACGGAACGTCCCTTATAATCAAATGGGAGGTGAGGTATATCCTGAAGGTTTATACAATATTCTCAAGAAATTCAGCCAATACAAGGGGATCAGGAACCTGATCGTAACCGAGAATGGTACCTGCGTTCCTGATAAGCTTGAAGATGGACGGGTTCATGATAAGGAGAGAACAGAATATTATAAAAATCACCTCGCCGCTGTATTAAAGGCAAAGAAGGAAGGCGTAAACGTAACCGGCTATTTTGCATGGTCGCCGACAGATAACTTCGAGTGGGACAAAGGCTTCAAGCCGCGTTTCGGACTGGTCTACGTTGACTTTAAGACACTGGAACGCTATATCAAAGACTCCGGTCTCTGGTTCAGGGATTTCTTGATAATTAACCCCCGTCAGCGCTTCTGTCAGGGGCTTTTCCGTTCTATTTAATCCACTCCACCCGTGCTGACGGGTAGAAGCTGATTCCCATGGCCGTCATCCGTTGGCCGTGATTTGCCAGGCGGACTTTATAATCATCCCAGCTTCGCAGCTCCACGGGTGTCCACCCGATCTCCGCATAACCAGGCAGGCGTGGAAAGAGAAGGTATTCAGCTTCAGCGCGGACAGCAATTGTTTCAGCCCAGAGAGGAGCCTCTATCCCTAAGATGTTTTCCTTTTTTATTCCGGGAGCGAGACTGGCAGGATCCCAGTTGTAAGCCTCGTCGACCTCTATGTATGCAGCCCAGTGTAATCCGTAGATGCTGGTCGAATCGTACTGCATGTCGATATAGGCATACTTTGACGGTGACATCAGCACTTTCGCACCCTGGGCAATGCCTTTGAGAGCATTTGCCTCCTTGGCCCAGTACTGAACAGTGCTGTTCGGCTTCAGGGTTGCCAGGGCGATCTCGTCCCAGCCCAGCACCTGCTTGCCGTAAGCGGCAACCGTATCCTGCACCCTGTTGACGAAAGGTATATAATCCTCCAGTTTGGTAGAATGTGATTCGTCACCACCGATGTGAAACCAGGGCCCGGGTGTCAGGGCGGACAGCTCACGGACGACATCACCGATGAATTTGTACGTAACTTCCTTATGTGTTGCCAGCGAGCTGAAACCGACATCGGTACCTGTGTACAGCTCCGTAGCCTTACCGCTGGCGTTCAATTCCGGGTACGATGCCAGGGCGGCATTGGTATGGCCCGGCATGTCGATCTCGGGGATAACGGTGATGAATCGCTCCTGAGCGTATTTCACGATTTCGGAATATTGCTCCTGGGTATAGAATCCGCCTTCGCCCCCTCCTACTTCGGTCTTGCCGCCATGGGCAGTCAGGTTGGGCCACGATTTTATTTCGATCCTCCAGCCCTGGTCGTCGGACAGGTGCAGGTGAAGCATATTCATTTTATATGTTGCCATCTGATCGATGAAAATCTTTATATCATCGACACCGAAGAAATGGCGTGCAACGTCGCGCATGGCGCCGCGATAGCCATATGCCGGATAATCGCGGATCGTGCCTGTAGCAATCTCCCAGGGGCCTTCCTGTACTGTGGACATCTCTATCTTTGCGGGCAAAAGCTGCCTGAGAGTCTGAACACCGTAAAACAATCCTGCCGGCTTACTGGCAGTCAGCCTGATCGATTTTTCATCGATAACCAGTTCGTAGCCTTCGTCGTCCAGTGCCGGATCATTTTCTGTCAGTGCAAGAAGAATTTTGCCCCGGACAAGGTCTTTTTTCGTTGTTTTTACTTCAAGGCCAAATCCGGTTGAGGGATTCAGCCTGTCAGCCAGGTATTGTCCGATCTGCAGCAGCTCGGACAACTCCCCTTTAACGTATATGTCGAAACGGTCTGTAAGGGTGAATGAACCTCCTGCCGGTGTTATTGATACCGGTTTCGGGATGATATACGCTTTTGAAAGATCAGTGGGTGTTGATGCTTTGGGAAGGTCAGCGGGTGTTGAAGAGCAGGAAACAGCAGCTAACATTGTTGCTGAAGTCATGATGGCCACGATAGATTTTAGTGTTTTCAACGGCGGGTTATTTAATGTTTATAAGCTTCAGTTCTCAGTATCAGCCGGAAATCCGGTGGGATAAAGTTACTGAATTCAGTGAAGAATATATAATCAGGCATTAGGCAATAGGCAGTATCGGCACATAATATTGACTGGAGGGGAGGGAGAGGGAGGAGGGAGGAGGAAGAAGGGAGGGGGGAGGAAGAGGGAGGAAGGGGGCGATGAGGCGATTTCTTCTACAATGCGGTCAGAATATATTTTGATACGATCTCCAAAATCGGATACTCCTGCTCATTATCCCAGCTTATATCAGGATTCGCGGTGGTCACAACAATAAGATCCAGCTCCGGGAAATTCATAATGTACTGCCCTCCCATCCCCCAGGCCATGAAGAGACTGTAGCCGTTCATCTTACCGAGCCACCATAGATAGCCATAGTTATATTCCGTCAGCACACCCCAGGTACCGTCTTTTGCAGCGGTCTTCTGCAGCGAAACATCGACCCACCCGGCAGGCACTATCTGCCGGTTGTCTATCATCCCGTCATTTAAGTACATATATCCCAGCACTGCCATGTCATAAGGCTTCATATAAATATCATACCCGCCCACATTGTATCCCTGCGGATCATGGTTCCACTGGATTATCTCTATCCCCATGGGACCTGTGAGATTTTGCACGGCAAACTCCAGTGTGCTCATGCCGCTGGTTTTTGTGATGATAGCCGAGAGGAGATGGGTCTGAAGTGAGTTATAGGAAAACTTCTGTCCGGGATCATACAGCAACGGAAGGTTAAACGTGCCTTCGAGCCAGTCGCCCGAGGAGACAACAGGTATCAGGGTATTCTGCTCATTGTCTATCCCCATCCGCATCGTCAGAAGGTGCCTGACAGTTACATCAAAGAACCGCGGATCCATACCATCATAAACATACTCAGGGAAGTAATCCATCACCTTCTTATCGGTACTCTCAATGAGGCCCTGGTGCAGCGCTATTCCAACCAGGGCTGACATGAAGCTCTTTGTATCTGACCAGATCTGATGAGCAGTATTTCGATCATACCCGTTATAATATCTTTCAGCAACCAGGTACCCGTTCTTAATTATGAGGAGGGCATCAACGAAACCCGTCTGATCAGCCTCCAGATAAGCTTTATCTATTATACCCTGGTTTAAGCCCTGAGCTGCAGGCGTGGACACAGGCCACTGAAAACCAGGCCTTTCTGATTCCGGTTGTTTATTACATCCCAGTAAGAGCAGGAAGGAGACCAATATCAGATCTTTCATCTTTCCCATAATAAGGAATAATGAATATTTATTTCCACGGAACCGTTCCAGGTATTGACACAATAATTTCATAAAGAAACCCCGCAATAGTAAGACCGTTTATCATGATGTGCACCCTATGTTATTTTTCACCTAAATGCTACAACCAATATAGTGTTAATTGAACAAACGAACATTTGAAATCAGAGCCAACTGCATGCTTGCAGGACCTCAGACCAGCCATCAAGAACCTTATTTATAGCCACAAATAGGCCAGATTTTCACTTCTGACCTCCTGATTGGCTCGCTTCTGAGCCCAAGCTTCACCGGAACCTCGAAAAGACGCTGCGATAACCGCATGGAATCCTTCCGTATGCAAGGCTGGAGTTTCGTAGCCAGTATTCTTACAGAGGGGAAAGGAATATCGGGTTGAGTTAAATCAACAACAATAACTTCGGAATCGATTTCCTTTAGCCACGATAATAATATCTCAATATTTTCTTTGATGTCTGTTGTTGCGGTATTTTTAAGGGCATCAAAATGAATTTCATCCATGAGATTGGATAAATAATACTGAGTTGCTCCGGACTTGAGCCATTTCTTATGATTGACAGAGGGTGGAAGCAGTTGTATTGCCTCAGTCAAGGCACGCTCAAGGGCAAGAGCAGGATCGGGATAACAACCAAATGCAACAGAACAGTCTGACGGATTCTTTTTGCAGTGCAGGAAAACAGCTATAAACGGGACTGGAATATCGGTAGTTCCAGATAGAATATAAACCTCAAAACCTTCGGCTGCCAGATGATCAATTGTTGGTTTACAATCTTTGGGAATGCTATCAGGAATGACTCTTTTAAATGGCAGCCGATTATATTCGCTAATAGTAACCTGGTCACGCTCAATAACTTCAAGAAGACCGTGAAGGATTGCTTCTTCCATATTATTCCCTGAGGCAAGCCCGTTTGAATCAGATATCCCGATGTATTTCTCAATACTGGATGCCATATAAGGACAAAAGACAAGATTTGCCGGAACCAAAACCGGTCCTTTTTGTGAAAAGGAATAGCCCCAGATCCAGTCAATTTTTTTTGCCCGATGAAAGTTGAAACTTTCGGCAAGACTGAAACGTTGCGGGTCTATTGCAAAATCACTGACCTCATCGAAAGATGATTCCACAATCTCATCATCATGGCTCATCCGGGCGTTATATCGCTCGAAGAATTCGAAACAGGCACTGGCTATGTTTTAATTCGTGCTGAGCCCTTTTCCGAAGTAATGCTGATCTTGTGATACATCGAAGGGTGAATGATACGTCAGGATTGCCTTGTTGGTTTTCCCGTATTTATTTTTAATTAAAGCAAACTGAACCTCGATTGGGCTTCTAAGAAAGAATTGTTCGATGTTGTTAATGGTTTCTGCAAGCGGAACAGACCGCTGACCATTTTCTGCATAACACACAGTCCGGTTCTTCAAACGAATTTTACATTTCTTGCCCCGCCTGGCTATTGAAGTAGTCTGGTCTGTTTTCAGCATATTAAATAAAATGCGAACAACAATTTCCTTAAATTTAATTAAGGAGTTATCTGAGCTTTATATTGGAGCAAGCTGTAGCCGCTGACGCAACAGTTGTCATTTTAACGACAGGCCGGCTGACAACTCCTTCAAAAGTGTCAATGGCACCTTCCTTTAAGGTAATAATAAATGCCTCTGTCTCTGCCATTTGTGTATTGAATTTATCTGTTTCCCCGGTAACGACTTTAACATAAATTCTGGAATTGGCTATGTTTTTCAGATCCACAACAACGGAACCCGATCCTTTGGTGTTGATGATCCCTTTTGAATTCGGGAATGCACCGTAATTCTCTCTTTCGTCACTAGCGGCTACAGCCACGAAATAATGCCTTCCCGGCTTTCCATTAATCGTAACAGCCAATGTCGAACCCGAACCACTGATGACAGCTTTTTCCTGAACATCCCGCGTCTTATTTTGCTGTACCTGTGACAACTCAGATGTGGAATTCGTTTCATTTTCAGGAGAAATTTTTAAGCTCACAAAAAAATATGGTACTGCTCCCAGGAAAATTCCTGTTTTTCCGATAAGTCCAAGAGCTTCCCTCCGTGTTTTTATTTCTTTTTTCATTTTCTGATCTCCCAGATATTTTGTTTCGAACCTGTGATATAAAATTATATACACTTTCTTCCTGACCGGTGTATTGAAGAATTACATCCCGAAATAATTTTCTTATCAAATTTAAAACAATTACAAGCCATAATCAATTTTAAAATATCCTTTTATAGAAGGCCATTAATTACAAATAAAAAATGGGAATTATTTTTACAGTGCTTCGTGTGTCATATGGATATCAACAGCCCGTCATCTTCCATGAGCTTTGTTATGCCATCGTCATACAATGAGGAAAACCTTCCGAAACCAGACGATCCTGGTGTAATTATCGAAAGAACCGAGGATGTACATGTCGCCGTAATAACTTTCGGCGGGTATGCCTCAGATAATGACATAAAGAAATACTCGGAAAAATTAAGAACCCTGCTCGACGAAAAAGGGATCACCCGGTACGGAAATTTCAGGTATCTGGGATACAATCCTCCTTTCCAGCCTTTTGGCAGAAAAAATGAAATAATAGTATCTGTTCAATGGCCTGAAAACAGTTCTAAATGATTACGTCAGGAAGTCCGGCTTTTTATGACCCTGACAGATACAACCGCCAGGACAACTAAGCTGACAAGAATCCAAACAGCCAGTATCAGTATTGCCAGCAGGGCAAAACTGAAGTCGATATCAAACTGGAACTGTTGCTGTTGGAATTTCCAAACTCCGTCCTCCTTCACCATTATGCCTGTCAGGCGCAACGGTATTACCAGGAGCTTTGACAGGTCAAATTCCACGTAGCCTCTTGTTGAAAACCATGCAATGTCTCCCGCGGATGAAATATTTGCACTGTCGAGATTGAACTTGCAATCGCCCCAGGATTCCCAGTCACTTCGCACCAGAGAGGTTGCTCTTTCATAACCGCTGAAAATTTCATTGGGGTTTGTTCCAAGGATCAGTAAATTTTCCATGGAATAAAGTGATTCCATAAACGCGTCTACCTGGCTGGTATCACGTTTGGAGTAGCCGTCCTGAAATTTATTTAACTGACCAATTATCTCCTTCCGTGTACTGTCGGGAGCATTTCCTGCTGAGTAAAAAGCTGTAGCCGGAGATAAGATTTTTTGCTCATCAGCTCTTCTGAATATCCGGGTAACAAGAAAAAGAATTACCAGCAGTAATATTATTCTCAGTAAGATCTTAACTATCTCTTTCATGTTTTCAGTTTAAAAGGAAATTGGCATGCTGAACGCAAGATTACCGTAAATGCCGCTATACGGATTTCTTCCAGCATACAGGCCTGATTTTTCAGTCTTTTTTAGTGAAAGCCCGTTGTGACAACCTGGCTATAACCACTCCTATCGAGGCGCCCAGAGCCAGAATAAGCCAAAATCCGGCATGATCTGGTTTGCATTCAATTCTGGTGTAGAAAACAAGATACAAGCTAAGTGTAATTACCAGTGGCATCAGTGCGGAAATGATTTCATTTCTCTTTTTCATGTTACAGAGTTTTCTTCATTGTTTAAAAGTCTAATATATAAGAAATTAGTGGATAAACTCTTCCTATATTAATAATATTTTTATAAAAGCTCTGGGATTAATACGATACAATTGTGTTTAGATTCTTACTTTATCTCTCCCGCTGCCGCGGGTTCCGTGAGCTCGGCAGTAGTGATTTGTTAAGAAAGGGTAATTAGTGGCAGCCTACGGTTCTTGTCATTGATACAAGAACCGAGGCAATTCGAAATTGTCCCTCTTTGTAAAAAGTTTGTGCCGAGCTCATGAGGCAATGCAATCAGCAGTGCCGAATAAAGTAAGCAAAGAAAATCAAGGCTTAAGGCTTAATTAACCTGCAGCGGAGCGGTGTATTGCAGCCTGGTACCCCCTGAAGTAAAACCTTCAATGATGACCGTATATTCCATGGCCTCATCGGAAGTACAGAATTCAACGGCGGCAGCACCATCGGCTGATATGGCCACATCCGGGTTCCAGTAAAGAGTGTTGCGGAAATCCGAAATCCTGCTTAACCTTGCAGAGTCATTGCTGTAGTCAGGTGAATAAAAAATCTCATCCTTAAGACAGCCCTCATATACCTGCCTGAGAACAGAGCTGCTTAACTCAATGGCATTTAACTTCCCTCTTTGGAGATAAAGCTTATGATTCCCTCAAAAATATAATCGGAATAAAATATCTGGTATTGATGATCTCTATCCTCTCCAACTCCTTTGCGCTGACTTTCATCAACTCCTCAATATCATATACCGGAACCCCGTCAAAAAGCACCAGTGCCGGATTATTAAAAATCTGGTACGGGTTGCTGCTGACAACCTTCAGGGCAGCCTTCTTATCCTTTGTGAATAATGTCACTTCGGGTAGGATCTCTTTCACCACTTCACGGATGTTTGACAGCTCAATATAATATGACACATCAACAGTATGGTCGGAGCCGCCAAAAAAGTCACGTGTTTCAAAAGCAACAGGTGCAGTGCTTTTATCCCGGACCTGTTCGTAATTATTATTGACCTGCATGGCTATCACGGCATTGTTCAGCTTCGCAGCGAGGCTGCTGTCGGGTACAAATACTGGCGGACTAAATCCGTAATAAGTATTGCTGAATGGCTGATGCAGCTCGACATAGCTTCCTGAAATATCAGGGATAAGAGGCTGAATGACAATTTCCGCCAGTCCATCCTGGTCCTTGACCACAAAAATAAACTCCCCTTTTGCATTCGTCCTGGTGAACTGGCATCGTGCAGTCTTACCTACAAAGGATAGAGAGATATCCGTTTGCTTTAACGGTTGGTTGGTAATCCTGTTAAAGATAACGCCCCTGATCAGCTCCCCCTCCAGTTCAGGAAGATGAGACCCTGATCCAAAAGGATCACTTAACGAACCATCATTGGCCTGTCCGGTAAAAAGATATTTCCGGTCAGTACCTGCAAGGTAAGACTTCATAACAGATACGGACAGATTAGCTTCGACAGGTTTTCCGTCAGTTCCGGTGACAGAAATATCTATTTTTACCCTGTCTCTCATCCCGTACTTCTTCCGGTCTGTACTGGCTGTTATTTTAACCTGGTCGTCAGTCGCTTCCTTGCAGGTTAATTCATTGCTTTCAACATAAGGAAGACCATTGCCGTTTACCTACCTGCCCCGGGATTTGAGTTACAAGGTCATTGAGATCCTTCAACGGGTTGATCACTGTGATTGTCGTGTAGGAGAAGTGATTTTCCGGAAAATTCTCCATCCAGCTTGTATACGCCCTCAACAGGTAGTTACCCGAGCTAAGTGTATCTGAAAGCCTGAACACCGCTGATCCCGAAGTACCTTCAACCCTGATCCTGGCCTGCCTGACGGGGTTATTGCCGGCGTTCAGCATTTCAAGATAGACGATCTTGCTGAACCGACCGGCAGGCACGAAAGCTCATCCATTTCATACACCTTTACCCGGACCTGCTCACCCGTGATGTAAATCTCCCTGTCGGTGATGATAAAAAGCTTTTCCCGGTAGTTATCGGACGTATCAACAGTTTTGCCTGCGCTTTGCCCCCACGCTGTCATGCCCATAAAAGGAGCGACGACTAAAAGAGGGAGCAGAAGCAGCAGGGATTTTCTATTTTTCTCATGACATTCCGACTTACTTCATCCTCATCTGGAAAGAGGGGCAGACTGCTGACGAGATCGATGTGGTCGGGTTCGAGATTCGCCGGAGTGATTACCCCCAGATCACCAAGACGGTCCAGAGGAGAGTGATGGAGCTGATCCTCCATGGTGAGGACTACGGTGCCATCAAACGATACCTCGGGGACATCATCACGAACTACCGGGCAGGCACCTACTCGCTCGATGAAATCGGGATCCCGGGGGGAATCGGAAAGGAACTGTCGGATTACCAGACCGATGACGCCCATATCCGGGGGGCAAAGTATGCCAACCGGCATCTCGGCATGGAGTTTGCCAAAGGGAGCAAGCCAAAGAGGGTTTATATCCGGAATGTGACTGCAAAATACCCCAAGACCGATGTACTCTGCTTTGAATACGGTGACCAGGTGCCCCCGGAGTTCCAGGTGGACTGGGAGCTGATGCTGGAAAAGACACTCCGGCAGCCCATATCCCGGATCATCGATTCCCTCGGCTGGGACTGGACCGATATCGATCCCTCGCGGACCACCCTCTCCCAGTGGGGCATCGGTTGAAAGGCGGGAACCACCACTGCACAATCATCCGTTTTCGCGGATGTACCGGACCCCTTCAGGTTCCCGGTAATGGGTTTTGACCACGATGGTCTCTGAAATCCGGTTGAACAGGCGGAGTTTCTTTCCGGGCATCCCCAGCCAGCCGATGAGGCAGTCAACCGGGAGGATGAAGGACTTCCCGAAACTCTCGATAACTGCCGCCGGCACGCGGAGCGGTTTTCCGGACCGGTCGGTCACCCGGATATTCATCACCATCTTTCCGATGGACTGGCCGTACACCCCCTCCAGGGCTGCCCAGTAGACCCAGAACCCCAGGCTCCGGAGCGTATAGCCCAGGATATCAAGGGAGAAGAGACCCTGGATGAAATTGAACGGATTGGAGATGATGTTTAAGACCAGGCTGACCAGGATAAAATCGATCAGCCAGGCCCAGAACCGGGTATCCCACCCCGCAAGATGGAGGGTTTCGATATCCTCGTCCTGGTTACCCATATCCTGTACCATTTGCGGGATCTTTTAAAAAACTGCCCGGTTCGTTCTGCCCAGGGAACTGATCTGATACCAAAAGGAACCGATCGGACATAAATCCCGGGAAAGACCACGGTACCACAGGATGGCGAAATACCAGGAAAAGACCTGCAGCATCCCGCGGATTGTCATTGCCGGTACGCACAGCGGCTGCGGCAAGACAACCGTCTCCCGCGGCCTGATGCAGGCATTCCACCAGCAGGGGCTGGTGGTTCAGCCCTTCAAGATCGGGCCGGACTTCATCGACCCTACCCACCATACGGTTATCTGCGGCCGGGTGTCCCGTAACCTGGACCCGTTCATGATGGGGGAGGATGGCGTCCGGGAGACTTTCCGGGATGCATCTGCCGGGGCAGACATTGCTGTCATTGAGGGAGTGATGGGCATGTATGACGGCCTTGACGGGAGCGGAATATCGGGAACCGCCCACGTGATGCGCATTCTCTCTGCACCTGCCCTCCTGGTAGTCGATGTCAAGGGTATGTCCCGCAGCGCGCACGCACTGGTGGCAGGGTACCGCGGTTTTGAGCCGGACCTGGACCTCGCCGGGGTCATTTTCAACCGGGTGGGGAGTGCCCGCCACCGGGAACTGATTGAACGGGAGCTCTCTGTCCGAGCCCTGGGTTTCATCCCCCGTAATCCCTGCCTGGAGGTGGAGAGCAGGCACCTCGGGCTCAGGATGGGCTTTGAGGTCCGGGAAGACCCCCTTCCCGGAACCATCGTTCGCGAGTCCTGCGATCTCGATGGCATCCGGGACATTGCCGGATCGGCCCCGTCCATCCCTGTACCGGAATCAGTACTGCCGGATCGGCATCCGGCTGCACGGATCGGTATTGCCCGGGATGAAGCCTTCTGCTTCTACTACCAGGACAACCTGAAGAGACTGGCAGACTCGGGTGCAGAACTGGTCTTCTTCTCTCCCTCTCCACGACCCCCTCCCCAAAACCGATGGCTATTATTTCGGCGGTGGATACCCCGACTCCATGCCGCTGCGCTCGACGATTCTTCCTGCCGGCGTGACCTGAAGAATGCTGCTGACCAGGGTGCCCCAGTCTTTGGAGAGTGTGGCGGGATGATGCTCCTCTGCAGGACCATTACCGCAGATGGCCGGGATTTCCGGATGGCAGGAATCCTTCCCGGCGAAGCCAGGATGACCGCGGGGATCCAGGCCCTGGGATACTCTGCCGGAATATGGACGGGGGGTCACGGTTTGTCCCGGCCGGGACTTCCTATCCGGGGACACGAATTTCACTACTCCTTCCTTGACCTGGCCGGAGATGCCCGGTTCTCGATTCGAGCTCTCCCGGGGCCGGGGCATCTGAGGGCAGGGACGGCCTGTATTCCCACGAGACGGTGGGAACCTATACCCACTCGTATTTCACTCCGGAGTTTGCAGCCTCGTTTGTAAGCGCAGCAGCACGATACGGGAAACGGTGAAGGAAAGATACCGGGCATGTTCAGGGTAATCCCGGTATATCCGGGGCTGGCCGGATTCCCTGCCCGCGAAGTGATAAAGGGGGAGAGAATACATACTAATTTACAGGGAGACAGGGAACATGCGAACGTTACGCAGCGATGAGGTAAAGCGAGGATTTCAGAGGGCCCCGAACCGCGCGCTGCTCCGCTCACTGGGGATCACCCAGGGGAGCTCGACCGGCCGTTCATCGGGGTGGCCAATGCCTGGAACGATATCGTCCCCGGCCATATCCATCTCAGGGCGCTCGCGGTGAAGGTGCGGGAAGGTATAGCCGCTGCCGGCGGTGTACCCTTTGAGTTCGGGGTCATCGGGATTTGTGATGGTATCGCTATGGGTCATGAGGGGATGCGGGTACTCGCTCCCCTCACGGGAGAATATTGCGGATTCCATTGAACTCATGGCCGAGGCACACCGCTTTGACGGGCTGGTCCTGGTGGGCACCTGTGACAAGATTATCCCCGGGATGCTGATGGCCGCGGTCCGGAGCAATATTCCCTCCATCGTGGTCACCGGGGGCCCCATGCTGCCAGGTTACGATGAAGGAAAAAGAGCTCTCGCTCATCGATGTGTTTGAAGGGGTGGGGAGGGTGGCAGCCGGCTCCCTTGGCGAGGAGGAACTTGCCACCCTGGAATGCTGTGCTATGCCCGGGTGCGGGAGCTGCCAGGGACTTTATACTGCAAACACCATGGCCTGCATGACCGAGGCAATGGGGATGTCGCTGCCGGGGTGTGCTGCCACACCTGCAGTCGATGCCGAAAAACTGAGGATTTCCCGGCTTTCAGGAGAACAGATCCTGTCGCTGGTGAACGGGGATGTCCGGCCACGGGATATCATAACCCTGGAGAGCCTGGAGAATGCCATCAGGGTGGATATGGCGCTCGGGGGGAGTACAAACACGGTCCTGCACCTGATGGCCATTGCCGATGAGGCAGCTGTGCCGCTGGACCTGGAAACGTTCAACCGGATCGGAAGCAGGATACCGCACCTCTGCCACATGCAGCCGGCAGGCCCGCATTCGGTCCTGGCCCTCCACCGCTCCGGGGGGATCCCTGCAGTCCTGAAGATCATTTCCAGCGAACTTTCCGACACCCCGACCGTTTCCGGGCAGAGTATCCTCGCCATTGCCCGTTCTGCGGTCGTCCCATCGCAGTCAATTATCCAGAGCCTGGATTCACCGGTACACCCGGGCGGGGGCCTGAGAATTCTCCGGGGGAGCCTGGCCCCGGACGGGGCGGTGATCAAGTCAGCCGCGGTCAGCCATGATATGTGGGTGCACCGCGGTCCGGCCCGCGTCTTTGACAGCGAGAAAGAGGCCATGGAAGCGATCCTTTCCCGCCATATCAGGGAAGGGGATGTCGTGGTGATCAGGTACGAAGGGCCGCAGGGCGGGCCGGGTATGCCCGAGATGCTCTCCCCTACCTCGGCACTCGTCGGGCTCGGGTATTCAAAGGTGGCCCTGGTGACAGACGGACGGTTCTCGGGGGGGACCCGGGGCCCCTGTATCGGGCATGTCGCCCCCGAGGCTGCAGCAGGGGGGCCGATCGGGCTCATCCATGATGGTGACCTGATCGAGATCGATCTCCGGGAGCGCAGGCTTGATGTCCGCCTCTCCAAAGCCGAACTCAAACGCCGCAGTTCATTCTGGGCACCGAGGACAAAGTCGCTAACCGGAATCCTGGCCCGCTATGCGAAGAACGTGACCCAGGCCGACAGGGGAGCTGTTCTTGGTCGGGAATGACCAGGCACGCCCGGAGGGATCATCCTTGACCGGAAAAGACTACACCGATGTGGTCTGCAACCACTGCGGGGGCCTCGGGTGTATCTACTGTGACCGGAAGGGACGGGTTCAGGTCCAGGTCCCTGCCCGGAAGTGCCGGCACTGCGAGGGGATCGGATGCATCTACTGCGGGTTCACCGGGTGGGCCGGGCTCAAAGGAAAATATGACTGACAGAGTACATGCCCTCTGATCCCCGGAATTTTTTAGGGTATAGTACTATTTTCACCACCACCCTTTCTCATATAGCACGTCGGAAAATATTTCGTACTTTAATTTCTGAAAATCTCTGCTGAAAAAGTGATATACCATCCATCACGACCTATGAAGAAATTTGTGTGCTTGATACCGCACCATCGCATTATGGGAGACGCCACAGCGGCGGGGGTAAGCCAAAGGCGCAACCCCCAGGAGCGTCTCTTTAGCCAGGTACCTCTTTAGATGAGTGAAAAAACGGGGGTTGAAACGCCACTATACCCTTTTTTTATTCATCATTCACTCACCGCTTTTCTTCAGTGCGTCATCCGGATGATTGAGCAGCGCCCGGGGGGAAGCGGCCGGAGAAGTGCAGGAAAAAGGAAGGGAGTTACTGCCGGAAGACGAGTGTTCCGGCAATCATGTCATGGAGGCCCTGCCGGTATCCATTGAAGGCAATGATGAGGAACCCGATGAAGAGGGTGAATATACAGAGGATTTTCCCGAAGAACCTGAGGGTGGCCCGGGAAAAGGTAATCCGGTTTCCCTGCATATCGGTAACGGCAACCCTCACTGCCAGTTTCCCAAGCGTTGACTGGTTGCGGGAGCTCTCGAGATAGGCAGAGTAAATCCATGGGACGAGGAGGAGGAAGATAATTGCACAGAGGAGGACCTGGGGGGGACCACGGCATTGACCACCTGTCCGGAGGCATCAGTTCTCGGAACATGGTAGTAATACTGGTATAGCATCCGGACGGTCTCGCTGACAGGATCCGGCCGTCCAAAGAGCCAGGAGATAACACCAACCAGTGCAGCAGCCATGATATCGAAGAGGAGGACAAAGAAGAGGTCGATGAGCCCGCCCAGGAATCTCCCCCCGAGGCCGGCAAATTTTTCGGTTTTTATCCCCCCAACCCTCTTCCGTGGGAAGGGTTTGGTGAGGAACTCTTTGAGGTTGGCACCACAGAACTGGCAGAAAGTTCCTGATTGCTCTGTCTCTTTTCCGCACCTGGGACAGTTCATCAGTTAACTCCTTTTTAGAATGATTTTACGGGCATGTTTCTATTAAATCTCTATGTTTATAATATTTGCGCAAAATAAAAATTTTGCGATAGATTGATCTGTCCATGTTTTATTTACCAGTCATTTGCGAAAATAAGTCCGTTTTTTTGAAAAAAATGTGCAAAAAAATATTGAGACACAAAAAACACAAGGTCTTCAAGTGTATCGGTCAAACCTGGACCCGGAATTGGGCGGGGTCGATAACCGGATATTCAAGGTGCCCTGTATCAGGAATTTTCCATCGTAAATCGCTGATCAGTCGAATAGTAGTTTTCGCAAATTTCTGGATCAATGCGGCCAGCACCATTATTCCGGCAGTGACGAGTGCCAGCACCGTCACCTGGCCGGCCCCCGGTCCCCCGGTGGACAATACAGCAACCTGGTTGAACGGGTTGCCGGGAGTCGCAAGGACAACGAGCATCAGCACCACGACAGCAAGGGAGAATATGACCTGGGCCCCGGTCCGCTCACGGTAGTAGAGGGCTATCAGGGCTCCGAAAAGGATCAGGAAGAGGGAGACCAGCATGACATGGATCATGACCAGGGGGACCGAACTGATGGGGATCCGGTTCAGGGTAAGGAGCAGGATCCATGCACCTGCCTGGAGGGGGACGAGGACAAAGCAGGCAAGTATCTTGCCCCAGATGATGGTTCCCATGGATACCGGGGCCGAAAGGAGAGTCTCGAGGGTGTGATGCTCGTACTCCTCGGTGATAAGATCAATGATCAGCGCAATGCAGATAATTGCCGGCATGAACAGGAGCAGGGGTATGAGCAGGCCATAGACAAACTCATAAAAAACCGGTGCGCCTGCCGGATCGGGGAACTCAAGTTCGACTGGGAGCACAACCAGCCTCCCTGCGCGGATAACCCGGAGGTAATCCTCATACAGCAGGAGGGTCTCTTTCAGCTTGACATTGATGATTGCCGCCTGGATATCGTTCTGGACGGTATAGAGGGTTATGGTAACGGGTTCTTTTCCATCAGGGCTGGTGTCCGGGACGTATACAACGGCAGCCAGTTGCCGCTCTTTGAGAGCGGCAATGGCCGTTGAGAGGTCCATCGGGTAGAGCCGGATATCATCCCGGGATTCCAGCAGTTCTTTGAGCGGTGATTCTTCTCCGCTGTAGCCGACCTGGTATTCGATACCGGTATATCCGGAAATCGAGGATGGATCGTAGAGGGAGGCCAGTCCGACCATCAGGAACGATGAGAACATGGCCACAAAAAACTGGAGGAGAATGGCCAGGAGTATGGTCTTCTCCTTCGAAAGGGCGGAGAGATTTTTCGTGCAATAACCGGGAGATTACGCCCCTTCACCAGAGCCACCCCTTCAGAATCCAGAGATTGCAGGCACAGTGAACGAGCACTGCCAGAGCAAGGCCGGGGATGTACCAGGACTTCCCTCCCAGTTTCAGGGCCGTTCCCGAGATAAGAATTCCGACAAGGTGGATTGAAAAGGGAATGTACAGGAGACCGATTGATGAGAAGAGGACCGTGCCAAAGACCGATTCGGCTATCTGGCTTACGGTCACCAGCAGGAGGAGTTTTTCGGCAAGGAGGAAGGCAAAGGCGGTCACCAGTGCCCCTGCACCAAGGGATTTCCAGGTCAGGAATCCCGGATACCTGGTGGAGAAGGTGTAGATACCGGAGGATTTTGCCACCTCTTCGACCGCTGCGGCTGCCACCAGGAGGAGGATAAGGGAAAAAGGGAGGGGGAGGTTGAAGACCAGCACCAGCAGGAGCATCTGGGCCATGAAAACAAAGGGCACCACCAGCATGCCCAGGAAAAAGAGCGAGAGCCAGGGGTGCGAGGGTCTAAGTGCGGATGAAATAAAATCTGCTGTTTTGGTAAGGAGCGTATCCGTTGAAAAAATTGTTCCTCACGGAAATTTACCATTGCGGCATACAGGAGGACACTGCTCGTGACCAGGAAGAGGGATGTTGAGAAGAGGTACTGGGAGACCGTGTAGGCCTCCTGTTCCAGCGTGTAAATCATCAGGGTGAGGGGGGAGACAAGGCTGATGATATGGACATCGGCAAAGATGCTCGGGAAGAAGAGGTACACGGTAGTTACGGTTGAGAAGAAGAGGGAGATGAATGAGAGTTCCCGGAAACTCCGTGCAACCATCCCGATGATCAGGCCGCTGGCAATGAAGAAGAGAATGACCGGGATGAGGGGGAGGAGGAGGACCAGGCCGGCACCAATGAAGAGTGAGAGCAGGGCTGATATGGCCAGCATTCCAGCGCCATAGGGCAGGGTCTTTCCAGTGATGATCACCCAGGACCTTGCCGGTGTCGAAAGGAGAGCCTCTCCCCTCCGTTCAATCCGCTCGTTCATGATACTCATCATCAGGAACTGGGAGATGAAGTACAGTGGAAAGATGAAGACAAAGATGAGAACAAGGGAGTCGAACGGAAGGGGGGGGGAGAACTGTGAGGGAGTCGTATACGGTTCTTTTCCCCTGCTTCCAGCGATATAGTCAGAATAATGGAAGAACTGGTATGATTCATCCGGTGACCCGATGATCCCGGACCTGAATGTTTCTGCTGAGACACCGGCGCCCGGGTCCGGTGGAGGAACAAAGGTGACCGGACCGGCAGGCTCCGGTGCACGGGAGGAGCGGACCGGCGAGACAACCTGCATGCCGGTCCGGGCCACCGAGAAATCAAGCTCACTCCTGACTGCTTCTGTCCTGACCAGGAGCGGGTATGCAGCAAAGATGTCTTCCTCCTGGCTGTAGACCGAGTTCCTGTACTGCTCATGGACCCGCTCAAGGGCAGCAACTGCAGCCGCTCCCCTGCCTGAATCCGCCGGATATACCCTGTTGTCCGTGATGATGATATCATAGGCTCCATGGAAACGGGCAGGGTCGATCTCCTGGTGGAGCGTTACCCGGAACCGTGCATCCGCAGCGACGATTGCGGCGATTTCCGGGTCATCGGTCCCGGCCGAATACATCCCGTCGTGCAGATGGAGCCCGCTCCGTGCTGAATAGACAGTGGCAGCACCGAGGAGAATGAGGAGGAGGATGGCGAGGGGAAGGATGGTTTTTCCGGGGAGAGCAAGCGATTTCTTTGTCTCCCAGTGTGCAAACGTGAAAATCTGGGCCAGGCTGGTCAATCCATCCCCCGTGTATAAGAAAAGGGTAGGTTCAGCACCTATAAGATTTTGCACGCGGAGGAATGAATAACTGAGAGGCAGCAATGATTGAAGCACATGCCCTTTCCAAAGATTACCATGGTGTCCCTGCCCTTGATTATCTTAGTCTTTTCCTTTGAAGAAGGAGAGATTATCGGGGTCATTGGGCATAATGGAGTCTGGAAAGACCACGCTCCTCAGCTCCTGGCCGGCCTGATCCTCCCCGAGTTCCGGCGATCTCTGTCTCCACGGTATCGATGTGGTCCGGAACCCTGATCAGATCAAGGAACTCATCGGCTACCTCCCCGAGGAATCGCGCCTCTACGAGACCATGACCGCAGAGGAGTACCTCTCCTTCTTCGGACAGATCTACGGGCTCTCCCGGCAGGAGATTGCGACCCGGCGTGATGCCCTCTTCTCTGCCCTCTCCCTGCAGACCGGGGGGAAGAAACTTGCCGAATTTTCAAAGGGTATGAAACGGAAGGTGGCCATTGCCCGGTCGCTGCTCCATGACCCGGCAATCCTCATCTACGATGAACCAACATCGGGACTCGACCCCATGACCTCCCGGTTCATCGTTGATTATATCCGGGATCTCCGGAACGGTGGAAAAACGGTGATACTCTCTGCCCACAACCTCTCCCAGGTGGAAGCTATCTGCGACCGGATCATGATCCTCCGTCGCGGGCACATCACGGCCATGGGAAACCTCGGGGAGCTCCGGTCACTGTTTGGCACGGTGAGTACAGCATCTATTACACCGGGGGAGACGAAGGGAGAATTGCCGGCCTCCCGCCTTGTACCCGGGAGGGCGGCCTGTTCCGTGTCAGGGCAGAAACCCTTGAGGAGATGAATGCTGTCACCCGGGCGATTGCCGCCGGGGGAGGGACAGTCGAACGGATCGAGTCCCACTTCCCGAGCCTCGAAGAGATGCTGGTGAAGATCGGCAGGTAAAGGGGGAAGACTTCCTCCCTTCACCGGATTTCAGGTGCTGCATCGGGGTCAAACGGGTTCATCCTGATGGCAAGCGAGAAGAGGTACGGATAGTGCTCCCTGAGGTGGTCCATGTAGGTGACCCATTCCAGGACCAGAAGGCGATAAGCCCTGTTGATATCAGCAACGAGATGGGCAGCATCTGCCGGGGAGGGATCCCTCAGGTCTTTCCGGAATGAAAGCTCCTCGGTAAGATGGAAGAAAGCCCTGAGCAGACTGGTGAAGGTATCATGCTCAAAGATAGCCGGGTGTTCGAGCAGCGACAGGAGAAAACCTCTCTTTTCCTCAAGAAATTCTTTGAGTTCCGGCATATCGGTCCCGGCCGCAGTGACGCAGTACTCCAGTCCGGTCAGCTGTCTTTTCAATTCCTCAAAATCCCCTGCGGTCGATTTCTCTGAGACGAGCAGGCGCTCCCGGATGACACTGATGCAGGGGTCAGCACGGGAGAGCCTCGTCAGCACCGGGTTGCCAAATTCGGATAAGAAGACACCGATAATCATGTTGACTTTCTTTCTTCGTTCCCGGAGTTCCTCGCGGGACAGGAGTCCCTCAATGATGTTGGCAAAAACCGCGACAAAAGTCCCGACCCCGGCAATGATTACCAGGATGGTGACCGCCCGTGCGACTGTCCCGGTGGGTGCGATATCGCCGTATCCGACCGTGGCAACCGTGACGATGACAAAGTAGAGGGCATCAAACGGATCCAACCTCTCGACGATCATGATTGCAAGGGTGCCGCAGAGAAGAACAGTTGCAAAAAGCAGCACATATGCCTGTGTGCGGGTCAAACGAACAGCCATATGCTCTGAGTTAAGTACAGGAGAGATATCAAACCTTACCGGGAAAGATAACCAGAAAAAAACGGGCCTGAAGGGATTTGAACCCTTGACCTACGGATTAAGAGTCCGTCGCTCTTCCGAACTAAGTTACAAGCCCGCGTGACTGACCTATATGAATGGTTCCGACTGTGAGATAAACCTTTCTCATTACCCTTCCAATAGCCCCTAAATCGGAATCGGGCTTCAACCTGTGTTCAAAAATGGATATTGTAACCTTAATATCCAGAGGCGGCCCATACTTCCCCATATGCCTGATTCGGTGCAGATTGAGCCCCCCGGACGGATAAAATTTGCCATTCTCGGGTGTGGCAGCACAGGATACCATATTATCCGCGAGCTGGGGGAAGACAGCAGCAGGATCCTCGTCTTCGACCAGAACGTCAGGCGGGTGCAGGAACTCCGGGAACAGGGGATCGATGCCGTTGTCGGGGATATTAGATCACCCGATCTTCTTTCAGGTCATCCTTTCCCGGAAATCGCTTTTGTCCTGTCAGGCGACCATGCGGTAAATCTGGCTGCCGTACGCATTCTCCGTGAGCATGACCCGCATGTCCACATCCTTGCCAGGGCTGCTGACCCTCTCCATGCCGGCCAGCTGGAGGAAGCGGGTGCCGATGTGGTTCTCCACCCCCACCAGGTGGTCGCACGGGCGGCGGTACTCCATATCGCCAAATTCCACTCAAACAGGATCTCCCGGCGGCTCTATTCCCTCCTTGCCGGCTGGGAGGGGACCCTCGGGATCATAACCCACAATAACCCTGATCCCGATGCTATCTCCAGTGCTTTCGCGCTCTCGGTCATTGCACGGAACGCCAACCCGAACCGCCTGACCTGCCGGATCTTCTATGACGGCATCATCGGGCACCAGGAGAACCGTACTCTCGTAAACCTGCTGGAGATCAAGATGGAAAAGACGGATCCCGGGGCCCTCCAGGAATGCACCTACCTGGCGCTGGTCGATACACCTGCACCAGGAGTCAACAACTCGCTCCTGCCGAAGACACGGGTGGATATCATCATCGATCACCATCGGGATGACCAGGAATCCGCTGCTGCAGCCACGTTCATCGATTCCCGCCCCGGCCTCGGGGCGACCGCAAGTATCCTGGCACAGTACCTGCAGGAACTCGATATATCAGTTGACAAACGGGTGGCAACCGGTCTCCTCTACGGTATCCGGTCAGATACCCGGGATTTCCGACGAAATATCACACCCCAGGACCTGAACAATGCTGCCTTTCTCCTCCCCCTCACCGACCAGGACCTCCTGGACCAGATCATGTCCCCTTCACTCTCTCAGGAAACCCTTGATATCCTCGGGACAGCCATCAGGAACCGGAAGATCAGGAGCGGATACCTGATCTCGAATGTCGGGTTCCTCCGGAACCGCGATGCCCTGCCCCAGGCCGCAGATCTCCTCATCAGTCTTGAAGGGGTGAACACTGCCCTCGTCTACGGGATATCGGATGAGGCGATTGTCATGTCGGCCCGGAACCGGGATGTCCGGATCCATATTGGCAATGTGCTCCGGGAGGCCTTTGGAGATATCGGCGATGCCGGAGGACACCCGAGCATGGCCGCGGCCACCATCCCGCTTGCCTATTTTACCCGGGTGAAGGACAAGGAGGGGCTGCTCACGCTCATCATGGACCCTCTGATCGCCCGCTTCAGCGCTCTTGCCGGCCTTGAGAACGAGGGGAAGAATGGAGTTTGAAGAGTGGGAACCCTACTATATCCAGATTCTTGAGACATTCTCCTTTGACCGGAAGATGGATGAAGAATCTGCCCGGATCCTTGCCGGGCTCCTCCCGCGCGACGATATCAGGATGCTTGAAGATCTCTGCCGGGAGAAGACCGTCACCGTCTGCGGCAATGCTCCGTGTCTGAAAGATGAGCTGGGCCGGATCGAGGGTATGGTCTTTGCTGCTGATGCAGCGTCCCTGGTCCTCCGCGGATCAGGTATCAGGCCGGACGCAGTCTTCACCGACCTGGACGGGGCTACCGATGATTATGCTGCCATGAACCAGGAAGGTACGGTCATGGTTATCCATGCCCACGGGGACAATATCCCGCTGGTCCGGTTCTGGACCCCCCGGTTCAGAGGTCCGGTGGTCGGTACAACCCAGGCAGAACCCTTCCCCCCGCTCCATAATTTCGGTGGGTTCACTGATGGGGACCGTGCGGTTTTTGCTGCAGATCACCTGGGGGCGGACCGGATCATCATTGCCGGTTTTGACCTCGATGACCAGGATGTCGATTTTGTCAAGAGAGGCAAGCTCCAGTGGGCACGACGGCTGCTCTTTCTGATAGGCCATGCCTGCTGAAGCCCTCCTCATAGACGGGTACGTCGATGAGCCTGCCTGCCTCGGTGTCCCGCCATACCTTTCACCGTACATACGGGCCCTTGCCGGGGTTCTCAGGGAACACGGCAGGGAACCGGTGTATGTAACCATCGACCAGATACGGGAGGATCCTGCGGTCCTTGCTGCTTACCGGCAGACAGGCTGTGCGGTCCTCCTTGCAGGGGTGACCGTGCCAGGGAAATACCTGGGGGGCACCCCCTCGAGCCTGACTGAAATCCAGCAGATTGGCTCCATGTTCAGGGGAACGGAGCGGTTCCTCTGCGGTCCCATCGGCTTTGGGTATTCTCCGGGAGGGGGGCAGAAAGCCTGTCCGTCTGGCTGTTTCCGGCTTTGACCACCTCCTGACCGGGTCACCCCCGGAGGCCCTGGATGCCTTCCTCTCGACCGGGAAGACCCACGGAATCCATGACTACCGCCGCTCTGACGCGTGGAGTATCAGCGGGAGTGATATCATCCGGCAGCATCCGTCATTTCCCTATACCATGTGCGAGCTCGAGACGGCACGGGGATGCCCGCGCTCAGCCAGCGGCGGGTGCTCGTTCTGCACGGAACCCTTCTACGGCCCGCCCCGGTACAGGAGTGTTGAAGCTATTGCCGGAGAGGTCAGGGCTCTCTCCCGGGCCGGCGCCCGCCATTTCCGGCTGGGGAGACAGCCTGATCTCCTCGTCTATGGTTCCGGCAGCGGTGAATTCCCCGTCCCCCGGCCTGATCGCATCGACGAACTCTTCTCCGAAATCAGGAATGCTGCTCCCGGGTTACGGACCCTGCATATCGATAACATCAATCCCGGGACCATCGCCAGGCATGAGGACCCGGCACGTGCGGCGCTGGAGGCAATCGTCCTCCACCATACCCCGGGAGATGTTGCGGCATTTGGGATGGAGACCGCGGATCCGGTCGTGATCAGGGAGAACAACCTCAAGGCGGGACCGGATGAGGTGATGCGGGCCGTTGCCGTGGTGAACGATGTCGGAGCGTCCCGGCGGGATGGCATCCCCGAGCTCCTCCCCGGACTGAACTTTGTTGCCGGTCTTGCCGGTGAGACCCCGGAAACCTACGACAGGAACGAGCAGTTCCTGTCCCGTGTTCTCCCCTCAGGCCTCCTGGTGCGGAGGGTGAACATCCGTCAGCTGATGCCGTTTGAGGGAACACGCGCCTACAGGGAAAATACTCTCGGCAGGTATACCGCCCGGTTCCGCACCTTCAAGGAACAGACCAGAAAGATGTTCGACCAACCCATGCTCAGGCGGGTTTTTCCGGCCGGGACCATTCTCCGGGAGGTGGTGGTGGAAGAGGAAGGGCAGACCTCGTTTGGCAGGCAGATGGGCTCATACCCGATCCTCTGCGGGATACCGCTCCGGGTCCGGAAGAGAACCGTTCTCGATGCTGTTACCGTCGACCATGGAATGCGCTCGGTCACCGTCCTCCCCTGCCCCATACTGGTCAACGAGCTCCCGCGGGGAGCCCTCACCTGGATCCCGGGCATTACGGCAAAGAAGGCAGGGATGATCATGGCCAGGCGGCCGGTCCGGAACCTGGAAGAGTTCCGGTCCCTTGCCGGTGAGACCCCCCTTGACCCGCTCTTCTCTTTCTCACATCTCCCGTAACTCGATCACCTTCATGATATCAGTCCTCGTGACGATACCCACCAGCTGGGATCCCTCCATGATGGGAATCCGGCCGATATTACTGCCGGACATGATCCGGAGGGCATCGATTACCGGGGCAGACGGAGGGAGGGAAATCACTCCCCTGGTCATGATATCCCTGACCTGCAGGGCTTCGCGGTCGAGGGGGGCAAGTTTATGGACATCTGCAAGGGTGATCATTCCCATGATCTGTCCCCGTTCTTCGACCGGAAACCCGAGATGCTTGGTAGAATACATGAGATCGATGACCTCCCGGACCGGCATGCCCTGAGGGACGATGAGAACGTTCCTGGCCATGATGTCACCCACCGTGACATCTTTCAGGAGGAAGGTATACTTCATGGCGGTTGATTCCTGGGTTGCGCCGATATAGATGAAGAACGCAATCAGGATCAGGATCGGGCTTAAGAGGAAGATGCCAAGCAGCCCGAAGAGCACGGCAAAAACCTTCCCCACATCTGCAGCAATCCGGGTGGCCCGGTTGAGCGGCATGCCCCGGGCAAGCCAGGCCCGGAGCACTCTTCCTCCGTCCATTGGAAAGGCAGGGAGGAGGTTGAATGCAAAAAGGAAGACGTTGAGGAGCCCCAGGTACCCGAAAATAAAGACAAAGACACCGGCAACCGGCAGGTTTTGTATCACGGCATCCCCCAGGTACATGATGCCGATACAGATGATGCCAACGGCAAGGCTGGTCAGGGGACCGACGAGCGCCATGGGGAGCTCGACTCTCGGGATCCGGGGTCTGTTCCTCCATGGATGATATGCCGCCGAATATGAGCAGGGTGATGCTGTTGATTTTGATCCCTTTTCCCTTGGCAAGCACGGAATGGGCCATCTCATGGATGAAGACCCCCAGGAAGAGACCGAGCGCGACAATCGTGCCAAGGATATAGGGAGTGTATCCGGAAATAATCAAAGATTTGTTGATGGCGATATTGAAGAACTGCTCGATCAGTTCAGAGGTCAGAAGGATCTGGCTGCCGATAATCCAGGCGAAGAAGGGTATAATGAGGAGGAAAGACCAGTGGAGGAGGACGGGAATCCCGTAGATGGTCCCGATCCGGAACGACCCGTTCATAGGAGAGAATATTTTTAACTGAAGAGTATATATCTTTCATTGATTAGGATGAGAACCCAGATAACTGAGTCTGTTCGAACTGAAAGTATATACAGAGAAGAGCGTATTCGTCGGTGAAGTGGAAGATGTCCTTATCGATGTTGAATCGAAAAAGATGGAGTCGCTGGTCATAGGCAAGCTCAACCAGCAGCTCGTTGATATCAAGAACTACAAGGGCCTCAAGATACCGTTCCGCATCATCAGGAGCATCGGGGACATCGTTCTCATCCGCCACCTGGGCGGTGCATTCAAGCCAGAAGAAGTGTGACCTGCCAGACACTCTTATTTTTTACACCGGGATTTTTACCCTGGATATCACGATGAAAAGCCGGGAACTGTTCAGCGGCCTGAGCTGTGTCCCGCCGGTCTTTGTACGGCTTGACGGAAGAAATTTTCATGGTGCTGCCGAGGCATGGGACCTTGAGCGGCCCTTTGATCAGCGGTTCTCCGGGGCGATGACAAAGGTCTGTATCCGTCTGATGGCAGACAGCGGCCTTTCCCCTGATTTTGCCTATACCTTCTCCGATGAAATCAACCTGTATTTCTCACAGCTTCCCTTTACCGGGAGGGTGGAGAAGATCGATTCGGTTGCAGCATCGTATACGGCAAGCGTACTGATGCTCGAGATGCGATCTGAGATACCCGTCTCGTTTGATGCCAGGATTATCCAGGTCACCCCTGATATTGCAGTCCAGTATCTCATCGAGCGCCAGGCAGAGGCCTGGCGAAACCATATCAATGCGTACTGTCTTTCGACCCTGGTTGACGAGGGAATGAGCAGGAAGGCTGCGGCAAAAAGGCTCAAAGGCCTCTCTTCGCCTGCCCTGCACGAGCTGATGTTCTCCCATGGTATCAACCTGGCGAAAACCCCGGCATGGCAACGGCGGGGTATCCTGGTTTATAAAAAAGGGAAAACGGTCG